>NZ_AZOA01000003.1:0-672335 GCF_000510745.1 Pseudomonas sp. MOIL14HWK12:I2
TTTTCACCTTCAGGCTGCGGACGTCACGCAGCCACAGACAATCGAATTTGTGCTTGCTGATGTCGATACCGATGATCGCCATTTCTCGCTCCTTGCCTTGTGCATACAGCCTCACTCCCGCAGAGGGGCTTGGATACCATTCAGGATGTAGAGAAAGGGAGCCGGCAGGCACACTCTACGGTACAGCATCGAGTGCTCAGGTTGGGTAGGTGCTTAACCGGCTCCGGGTAATGAGGTAGCTAATCCCATTACCCGGGAGAGATACAAGGTTGGGTTGAGCGCAGCGAAGCCCAACAGTGGCCAGGCCGAACCTCTCGTGCTGGGTTTCGATGATGGAGCCGTCGCAAACAACCTACGCGCGTACCCGTTAGCGGCTACTCATCGCGGCCGTGGGCCGCTCCTACAGAGGGCTGATGCTCGCGTAGGAGCGGCCGCATCGGCGGACCGCCATGGCCGCGATTGATCAGAGCGCAACGGCAACAATGCCAGGGCCGAATCCTTCAGGTTGGTTGCGACGATAGGGCCGTCGCAACCAACCTAGGCAATAACCGGATAACCCTGCTCCACCGCTTCTCGCCGCCAGTCTAGCAGCGGTAGATAGGTCGTCTCGTCCACCGCAGTGACACCCTCGATGGCCAGGATGTCGGCCAGGGCAGGATCGGCGGCCAGGCTGTCGTTCAAGGCGGCGCGCAGGGCTTCCACGTCCGCATCCGAACGACTGGCGGCGGTGATGAAGGGCAGCGTCGGACTGGGGCGGGTGCGTTGCAGCAGGCGCAGGCCGGCGACCCGCTCGGGTTGGGCGCGTTGCAGATAGCCGTAGGTCACGGCATCCACCGAGGCCACATCGGCATGCCCTTGCTGCAACAGTGCCAGGCTGTTGGCGTGGCTCTCGCTGACGATCATCTCGCCGAAGAAGCGGGCCCGCTCCGCCAGGGGCGCCACGGCGTGGCGCAGCAGATTCATGCCGGTGTTGGAATCCAGGCCGTTGAGCGCCACGCGCTTGCCGCGCAGATCGGCCAGGCTGGTCACCTCCAGCGTCTCGGGCACCAGGATGAAGGCGCAGTGCTCGGCCGCCTGGCAGCCCGCGAAGCGATAGCGCGGCGCCGCCACCAGGCGCACCTGGCCGCGCAAGCGGGTGGCCCAGGGATAGCCGCAGGTCTGCGCCAGCAGCAGCTCGGGATGCGTCCAGAGCGTCGACAGCTCCTCGGGCGCGGGGTCGAGCGTCTCGTCCAAGCGCAGCGCCACGGCTTCGGCCAGCTGACGATAGGCGTCGCGCACCTCGGCAGGCTCGACGTACATGGTAAGGGCGGCGACGGTCATGGGCGGCTCCAGCACGGAAAACCGCCATTATCCCCTATCACTGCACTCAGAGCGCCGCCTTTACCCGTTCGGCGTTTTCCGCCGGCAGCCAGGTCGTCCAGACCTCCGGATGCTCCTTGAGGAAACGCTTGGCCACCACCTGGGCGTCTTCGCGTTTCTCGGCCATGCCGGCGAGGATGCCGTTGAACTGGTCGAGGGGGAATTCGACCTTCTCGAACAGCGCCACCAGGGCCGGTGCCTTGTCGTGCAGGTCGCGGGAGACGCCGATGGTAATCTTGGCCGGCAGCGAGCGCGACGGCAGCGGATCGGGATTCTTCGGATCCGACAGGGTCTCCCAGGCCTTCTCGCTGAAGGGCGGCTCTTCCAGCTGGACCAGCTTGTAGCGGCCCATCAGCGGGGTCGGCGACCAATAGTAGAAGAGCACCGGCTCGCCACGGCGCATGGCGGTGGCGATGGCAGCATCCAGCGCGGGACCGGTACCGGTGCGGAAGTTGGTGTAGCTGTCGGTCAGCTTGTAGGCCTTGAGCTTCTGGCTGTTGACGATCTCGCAGGTCCAGCCGGTGGGGCAGTTGAGGAAGCGGCCCTTGCCGGGCTCTTCCGGATCGCGGAACAGCTCCTTGTAGCGCGGCAGATCGGCGACGCTCTTGAGGTCCGGCGCCTTGGCCTGGATGCCACGCGCGGGGTCGCCCTTGACCAGGTATTCCGGTACCCACCAGCCTTCGGTGGCGCCCTTGACCGTCTCGCCGACGGCAAAGACCTTGCCGGCCTTTTCCGCCGCGCGCCAGGCCGGACTGCGCCCGGCCCACTGCTCGCCAGTGACCTGGATGTCGTTTTGCGCCAGGGCGTTTTCCAGGGTCACGGTGTTGCCCGGCACGCTGTCGGTCTGGCAGCCATAGCCCTTTTCCACCAGCAGGCGCAGCACCTCGGTGGTGAACATGCCGCTCTCCCAGTTGGGGCCGGCGAACTTCACCGTCTGCGGATAGGGACAGCCGCCGTCGGCGGCAAAGGCCAGCGGGGTGATGGTAAGGCTGGCAAGGGTCAGGGCGAGACGCAGGCGCATGGGCTAACTCTCCGACGAGGACGTGGGCCTTTCGACCCCCGGCACTGCCATTCGTCCCCGCGGCCCAGAGCTATTTCACAGCGGACCGCCCTCGGCGGTCTTGCGCAGGCCGGCGATCACCGTCTCGCCGGTTTCCCGGGCCAGCTCGGCGTACCAGGCCTGGGTGGCCAGGGGCTCATGCCCGTGGGTGATCTCGCAGCGCTTGCGCGCCCGCTCGACGATGCCGGCTACCCGCTCCAGCCGCGCGGCCTGATAGGCCTGGAGCGCGGCCAGGGGATCCTGTTCGGCGTCCAGACAGCGCGCCAGCACCCAGGCATCCTCCATGGCCTGGCAACCGCCCTGTCCCAGGTCCGGGGCCATGGCATGGGCGGAATCGCCCAGGAGCGCCACCCGCCCCTGCACCAGGGTCGGCAACGGCCGGGTATCGTGGATCTCCACCCGGGCCACGCCCTGGGGGTCCAGCCGTTCGATCAGGCGCTGCACCGGCGGCGCCCAGCCGGCGAAATGCTCGGCCAGCTCCGCACGGTAACGGCTGCGATCGTTGGGCGTGCCCTTGGGCAGGGGCACGTCGAAGAAGAAATAGAATTCATCGCCGCCCATGGGCATCAGCGAGACCCGCTGATGCGCCCCGACGAATTGCGCCCAGTCCTGGGCCTCGGCCAGATCCGGCGCGATCTTTACCCGCCCGTTCCAGTTTACGTAGCCGCAATACTCGCGGGTGATGGCCAGGCCCACCACCCGCTCCCGCAGGCGCGAGTGGGTGCCATCGGCGGCGATCAGCAGGTCGGCACGTTCGCGCCGACCATCGTTGAGCAGCACGGTCACCCCGGCCGTATCCTGCTCGAAGCCCTCGCAGCCGACGCCCAGGGTCACGTGCTCGGCGCCCACCGCTTCGAGCAGGAGGCGCTGCAGGTGGGCGCGAGCGATGGGGCGCGCCGGTCGGCCCACGGCCTCATAGAGTGGCAGCAGGCTGAACCGGGTAAGCAACTGTCCCTCATGGTCGCGATAGCTCATGGTCTGCATGTCGCCGCTGACCGCGGCGATGGCGGACCCGAGCCCCAGCTGCTCCAGCACCTTGACGCCGTTGGGCCAGATGGAGAGGGCCGCGCCGATGGGGGCCAGATCCTGCGCGCGCTCGAACAGGCGGACCCGGTGGCCGGCCTGTTGCAGCGCCAGGGCGGCGGTGAGACCGCCCATGCCGGCGCCGGCGATGATGATGTCGAGAGATGGCATGACGGACCTCGTTGACCGGTAACAGATGCCTTGGGCAAGCAATTTCCTGACCAAGTGGTCAAGTATTGCCGCCCGGGCGTTGCCCGCTTGCCAGGGGCCCGGAAACGCACCAGGGTGGTGCCCCTTGACCATTGGTCGCTTCGTTTCCAGGCAGGCTGCCCTTCGTCGGCTCGCATGACGCATTCCAGAGCTCTTCTATACTCCTAAGGTAGTCGCCAGTCGCGTTGTACCCAGCGTTCGCCATCCACAGAGGCCCGCTTGCGGCGACCACAGCGGGTGAGGAGCAGGATCATGATCAATCATGTCTGGGGCCTGCTGGCCCATCCCGATCGCGAGTGGCAGCAGATTCGTCGCGAAGGGGAAACGGTCGGACACTTCTTTGCCCATCATGTCGCCTTCCTGGCGGCCATTCCCGTCGTCGCTTCCCTCGTGGGTACCACGACTTTCGGCTGGCGCTTCGGTGGCGGTGAGGCCCATGTGCTGGACCTGCCTACGGCGGTGGTTCTGGCGGTCATCAGCTATGCGCTGATCATGGCGGCGGTGGTGGCCATGGGGCACGTGATCCACTGGCTGGCGCGGCGCTATCCGGATCGGCCCAGCGCCAATCGCTGCATCCTGTTCGCCGGCTACGTGGCTACGCCCATGCTGCTGAGCGGCCTGGTGGGCTTCTATCCGCTGGTGTGGCTGTGCGCCATCGCCGGGATCGTCGGCCTGGCCTATTCGGCCTACCTGCTCTATACCGGCATCCCCTCCTTCCTCAATATCGATCAGCGGGAAGGCTTCATCATGTCCGGCTCCACCCTGGCCATTGGGGTGCTGGTGCTGGAGGTGCTGATGGCCACCACGGTGCTGATGTGGGGTTATGGACCCGAGTTGTTTGGCTGATCGAATGTCGTTTTGACATAGCAAAAAGCCCGGATCCGTTAATCGATCCGGGCTTTTTGTCGTCAGGGGGCTAGTGGCGGGAGAAGCCGTAGAGATCCATGGCCAGGATGCGATGGGCGATGCCGTCGTGATGAACGCTGAAGGTGCCCTCGGGATCGGCCGCGCCCAGGGCAACGAACAGCGGCAACAGGTGCTCGTCGGTGGGATGGGCCTGACGGGCCTGCGGCGCCTGACGCCGATAGTCGAGCAAGGCGTCCAGATCCCGCTCGCGCAGGCGGCTCTGGATCCAGTGCTGGAAGTCCCGCACATAGGCGGGAGACTCGGCGCCGCCACGGCGGAAGTCACCGAGGTTGTGGGTCAGGCTGCCCGAACCGATCAGCAGGGTATCCGCCGGTAGCACCCTGGCCAGTGCCCGGCCCAGGGCAAAGTGGTAGTCCGGTCCACGGGCGGCGCTCATCGACAGCGGCACCACGGGGATTTGCGCGTCGGGATAGAGATAGCTCAAGGGCACCCAGGCGCCATGATCCAGCCCCTGCTCGCCCGTCTCGGCCTCCCAGCCCTGCTCGCGCAGGCCCTGGGCCAGCTGCTCGGCCAGGGTCGGAGCGCCAGGTGCGGGATAATCCAGCTGATAGAGGGCCTCGGGAAAACCGTAGAAGTCATGGACGGTAGCTGGCCACGTGGCGTTGCCGAATACCGGTATCCGGGTGTCGAAGTGCGCCGAGACCACGACGATGGCGGCCGGGGTCGGCAGCGACTGCCCCAGGGCGCGCCAGGCCGCTCCCGCCGCACCGGCGTCGAGCGCCTCCATGGGCGAGCCGTGGGAAACGAACAGGGTGGGAAGCGACATGGTGGCGACCTCTCGAGCAGGATTCAGGAGCGCTTGCGTGCATCCCAGGAGAGCTGGCCCGCGCCCAGCAGCGCCAGGGCGGCAGCGGTCACGGCGAGAAAGACCGGATATTCCCAGCCACCGTGGGGATTGGAAAAGGACCAGCCGTTGCCGAAATGGACCGTCGCCGCCGCGAACAGTTGGACGGCGGCGACTGCCGCGACCGGACGCACCCAGGCGCCCAGGATCAGTAGCACGCCGGCGCCCAGCTCGAAGAAGGTGACCGGATAGGCCAGCCAGCCGGGAAAGCCCACCGAGGCGAAGAAACCCGCCGTGCCCGGCAGGGTGAACACCAGCAGCTTGGTCAGGCCATGGGCCAAAAACATGGCGCCCAGGGCCAGGCGTAGCAACAGGGGGGCATAGGAAGAGGTACGGTCGGTCATGCTGATTCTCGAACTGAGGAAAGATGACCCCATTGTCCTGTTTCCAAGACGCGAATAAAGGTGCACGCTGGGAATGAACTGTGCACGTTATGGAAACAATCCTTGGATACCCTGAAAGCTCTGCAGGCCTTCGTCAAGATCGTCGAACTGGGCAGCCTGACCGCGGCGGCGGAGCGGCTGGAGCTGTCCCGCTCGGTGCTGACCAAGCACCTGGCCGCCCTTGAACGGCATTACGGTACCCGGCTGCTGCAGCGCACCACCCGTACCCTGAGCCTAACCGAGGCCGGACGCACCCTCCATGAAGGACTGGTGCCCCTGCTGGGTGATCTGGAGGCCCTCGAACAGCGCCTGCAGGAAGGCCACGAACGGCCCCGCGGGCGTCTCAGGGTTAGTGCGCCCCTGACCTTTGGTGTGCGTCACCTGGCGCCCCTGGTGAGCAGTTTCCTGCACGAATATCCCGAGGTCGCCATCGACCTGGAGCTGAGCGATCGCCAGGTGCGCCTGGTCGAGGAAGGCTTCGATCTGGCCGTGCGCATCGGCGACCTCAGCGATTCCAGCCTGGTGGCGCAGCCCCTGGGAGCGGTCGAGCTCTTCATCTGCGCCGCGCCCGCCTATCTGCAGCGCCACGGTCGCCCCGAGCATCCTGCCGAGTTGCGCGAGCACCGCTGCCTGCTCTACAGCTATGCCAGCGACGGCGATCTCTGGGAATTCCGGCGCGACGACGAGCGCCTGCAGATCAAGGTCAGCGGGCCGCTGCGCGCCAACAACGGCAGCGTCCTGCACCAGGCGGCGCTGGACGGCCATGGCATCATTCGCCAACCGGATTTCCTGGTGGGTGATGACCTGGCGGCAGGTCGGCTGGAGCGGCTGTTCGCGCCCTGGTACACCCAGGCCATCGCCATCCATGCCCTCTATCCCCATCGGCGCCTGGTGCCGGCCAAGGTGCGGCTGTTCATCGCCTGGCTGCAGCGACATCTGGTCACGCCCGGGCCGCGAAAAGCACTGCCGTAGGTCGCCGCCGAACGGTCGTTGGGAGGGGCTTCGCAGCCTCGCGGGGCTTGCCTAGAATCCCGGTCTGTCCCGCCGGCGCTGCCGGTTTCTGCGATGGCTGTCGTCCATGTCGACCGAGAATCCCTGCCTCAGCTGTGGCGCCTGCTGCGCCCATTTCCGCGTGTCTTTCTATTGGGGCGAATGCCAGTCGGCCGGTGGCCTGGTGCCCGACCACCTGACCGTCGCGATCAGCCCGCATCTGGTGGCCATGCAAGGTACCGAGCAGAAGCCGGTACGCTGCGCCGCCCTGCTCGGCGAGGTCGGCTGCGGCACGCGCTGCACCGTCTACGAGAACCGTTCCAGCACCTGCCGCGAGTTCACCGCCGCCTGGGAGAACGGCGAAGCCAATCCCCATTGCGATGCGGCCCGCGCCGCCTATGGATTGCCACCCCTGACGCCGCCGTTGCAGCCGCATCTATCGCCCGATCGCGTAGCTTAGGCACTGTACGAAAACTGCCTGCGCTCGGTGATGCTTCGTTGAAAAACCTCTGGGTCGCCAGCCCGGTCGGAATGCTCATTTACCACTCGTAAACTCCCCTTCCTCAAGGTTTTTCGCCTCGCCTCACCATCGCTCGGCGACTTTTCGTTCAGCGCCTAGAGGAAACCAAACGGCCATCGCCGCTGCCCAAAAAGGCGACGGCTGGGCTGTAAAGCGTGGAAAATGCAGTGCGGATCAGGTTTTCACGGCCCTGCTTGATCGAATACCCTATCGCTCTTTCGCCCGCTATGCGTATCCTGTAGCGCCGAACAACAAGGCTGCTTCAACCGGCCACGTAGAGGCTCACAAAGGCTCTACGCAAGGCAAAGCTGCCGCTATACTGCCTGGCCAATACTCACACATGGAGTTTTTACATGAATAAAGCTGAGCTGATCGACGCCATTGCCGCGTCTGCCGACCTGCCCAAGGCCACCGCTGCCAAAGCCCTGGACGCCTTCACCACTGCGGTGACCGACGCCCTGAAGCAAGGCGACAGCGTCAGCCTGGTCGGTTTCGGAACTTTCGCAGTAAAAGAGCGCGCTGCTCGCGAAGGCCGCAACCCGCAGACCGGTGCCACCATCAAGATCGCCGCTGCCAAGCTGCCTGGCTTCAAGCCCGGCAAAGGCCTGAAAGACGCCGTCAGCTAAGACTGCGTTGGTCGATTCTTGTCTTCCGGGCGCTCCAGAGCGCTTCGGAAGACAGTCCCCCCGCTCCACCCGCTCTCTCCCTCCTCCGCTTTTCCCCTCTCTTCGTCCTAGTGAAAATCCCGACTCGACACCATGAGCTCGTCGAGCAGTGGACTCAGATCGGTCAGGCGACCGGCGATCAGGTGCTGCACCCCCGCCTCCCGTTCCAGATGCCCCTCGACCTGTAGCAGCCGTGCCTGCAGCAGGGGTCGACGCTGCTGTTCACCCACTGCGCGCCAGACCACCACATTGAGCATGCCGTGCTCGTCTTCCAGGGTCACGAAGATCACCCCGCTGGCCGTGCCAGGGCGCTGACGTCCGCGCACCAGTCCGGCTACCCGCACCAGGGCACCGGGCTTGATCTCGTCCAGCTGCCGGAAATCCCGACAGCGCCGCGCCTGGAGTTCGCCGCGCAGCAGACTCAGCGGATGCGGCCCCAGGGTGGTGCCCAGCATGCGGTAGTCGGCATGGACGTTTTCCGCAACACTGGGCGCGGGCAAGGCTGGTCGTTCCTCCAGGGCGCTGTCCGCCGATGCGAACAGCGGCAGCTGGCGCTCCACCCCGGCCATGGCCCAGCGCGCCTGATGGCGATCACCGGCCAGCTCCGCCAGAGCACCGGCCTCGGCCAGCTGTCCGCGCGCCCGGGCATCCAGCTCGGCCCGGCGACAGAGGTCCTCGACATCGCGAAAGGGCTGCGTACCCCGTGCCGCCACCAGGCGCCGACCCACCGCCTCCGCCAGTCCCTGCACCAGGCGCAGGCCCAGGCGGATCGCCGGCTGATGGCCGGCCCCCGCCTCCAGCCGGCAGTCCCAGTCGCTGGCCTGCACGGTCACCGCGCGCACCTCGATGCCGTGGCGCCGGGCGTCCTGGAGGACCTGGTCGGGACTGTAGAAACCCATCGGCCAGCTGTTGACCAGGGCACAGGCGAAGGCGGCCGGCTCGTGGCACTTGAGCCAGGAGCTGGCATAGGTCAGCAAGGCGAAGCTGGCGGCATGGGATTCGGGAAAGCCGTAGCTGCCGAAGCCCTTGATCTGCTCGAAGAGGCGCGCGGCGAATTCCGGGCGATAGCCGCGTTCGACCATGCGGCTGTGCAGGCGTTGACGGTGGGGTTCGAGGCCGCCATGACGCTTCCAGGCCGCCATGGAGCGGCGCAGCTGATCGGCCTCGCCCGGCGAATACTCGGCGGCGACAATGGCGATCTGCATCACCTGTTCCTGGAACAGCGGCACTCCCAGGGTGCGTTCCAGCGCCGGCCGCAATTCGTCATGGGGATAGTCGGCCTCTTCCTCGCCATTCCGGCGGCGCAGATAGGGATGCACCATGTCGCCCTGGATCGGCCCGGGGCGGACGATGGCCACCTCGATCACCAGGTCGTAGAGGGTTCGCGGCCGGAGGCGCGGCAGCATGGCCATCTGGGCGCGGGATTCGATCTGGAACACCCCCACCGTGTCGGCGCGGGAGATCATGGCGTAGGTGGGCTCATCTTCCTGGGGCAGGCTGGCCAGGGTCCAGCGCTGGCCGCGCCAGTTGGCGACCAGGTCGAAGCAGCGGCGCAGGGCGCTGAGCATGCCCAGGGCGAGGATGTCGACCTTGAGCAGGCCCACGGCATCGAGGTCGTCCTTGTCCCACTGGATCAGGGTGCGCTCGGGCATGGCGGCGTTTTCCACCGGCACCAGCGTGGCCAGGGGCGCTTCGGAAATGACGAAGCCGCCGGGATGCTGGGAGAGATGCCGGGGAAAGCCGATCAACTGGCCGGCAAGGATGAGTACCCGCTGCAGCAGGGGGCTGTCGGGATCGAAACCGGCTTCGCGCAGGCGCGCGGGGCCGGGGATCTCGTCGGTCCAGCGCCCGGCGCACCCGGACAGGGCGTCGAGCTGGTCGCCCGGCAGGCCCAGCGCCTTGCCGACATCGCGCAGGGCGCCGGCGGCATGGTAGGTGCTGACCACCGCGGTGAGCGCGGCCCGCTCGCGGCCATAGCGGCGAAAGACGTACTGGATGACCTCTTCGCGGCGCTCGTGCTCGAAGTCGACGTCGATGTCGGGCGGTTCGTCGCGCTCGCGGGAGATGAAGCGCTCGAACAGCAGATTGCCGGTGAGCGGATTCAGCTCGGTGATACCCAGCACGTAGCAGACCACCGAGTTGGCCGCCGAGCCGCGGCCCTGGCAGAGGATGTGCTGGCGGCGGGCGTAGTCGACGATGTCGTGCACGGTGAGAAAGTAGTTCTCGTAGCCCTTCTCGGCGATCAGCGCCAGCTCCCGGGCCACCTGGTCGGTGACCCTTGCCGGCGCCCCCTCCGGCCAGCGCCAGGCCAGGCCGCGGCGGGTCAATTCGGCCAGCCAGGAGCCCGCCGTCTCGCCGGCGGGTATCACCTCCCGGGGATAGCGATAGCGCAACTCGCCCAGGTCGAAGCGGCAGCGGGCGGCGATCGCCAGGGTCTCGGCGCGCAACGCCGCGGGATAGAGCCCCTCCAGCACCGCCAGTGGGCGCAGATGGCGCTCGCCGTTGGGATGCAGGTGATAGCCGGCCTCGGCCACCGGCAGGTGATGGCGGATGCCGGTGAGCACATCCTGCAGGGCACGGCGTCCGCGGGTGTGCATGTGCACGTCGCCGCAGGCCACTGCCGGCACGCCCAGCTGCCTGCCCAGCGCCTGCAGCTGCAAGAGTCGGGCGACATCGTCGGCGCCGCGCAGCAATTCGACGCCGAGCCAGAGGCGCTCGGCAAAGACGCTCCTGAGCCAGGCGCCCTCCTCGGTCGCGGGTTCGCCGCCCGGCAGCCAGATCGCCAGCAAGCCGGGCAAGGGCTGCTGCAGGTCCGCGCGACCCAGCTGGTAGCGGCCCTTGGGTGCTCGGCGGCGGGCCCGGGTGATCAGCGCGCAGAGGCACTCGTAACCCGGCAGATCCTCCACCAGCAGCACCAGGCGCAGACCGTCGTCGAGGGTCAGTTCGCTGCCGATGATCAGGGGCAGCCCGACCTGGCGCGCCGCCTGCCAGGCGCGGACGCTGCCGCTCAGGGTGCATTCGTCGGTGATGGCCAGCGCCGTGTAGCCCAGCGCCTTGGCCCGCTCGAACAATTCCAGGGCACTGGAGGCACCGCGCTGGAAGCTGAAGTTCGACAGGCAGTGCAACTCGGCATAGCCGCTCATGCGAACCAGCCCTGGATCCACCAGGGCGCCTCCTCGCCATAGCGGCGAAAGGCCCAGGCCTGGCGTCCGTCGGCCACCTCGATGCGATAGTAGTCGCGCCGCTGATCGCCCCCGTCCCACCAGCCGCTTTCGATGCGCTCGGGACCGGCGAGGACCCGGCGTGGCTGGCCGTCGAGTGGACGCGGTTCGCTCAGCAGCCAACCCGGACGCAAACCGGGCAAGGCGGTCTCCAGACGCCGCTCGTGGCGCCAGACCAGGGCGCGCTCGGGACGATGATCCGCCTGGATGCCGAGCCCCAGCACCGCTTCCTCGCCCAGCCGGGCACGCAGGCGTTCGCGCAGCACCTCCCAGCCCACGGCCTGGGCGGGGCGCTCGTCGAACAGGCCATGGCGTTCCGGCACGAAGAGCGGCAACTCCTCGCTTTCCAGGCGCAGCGCCAGCACCGGCGCCACCACCTGCAGCTGTTCGAGGCGACCGCGGGCGAATTCGAACAGCAGGGCGGCATCGCGTTCGGGGGCCAGCAGGCCGATGGTGAGGGTGGTCGCCGGACCCTGGCGGTGCTCCAGCCAGAGCAGGAAGCGCTGCACGCCCCGGTCGCGACTGGCCAGCCAGACCGCCAGATCGGCGGTGAGGCGACGCAGGGGGAACAGCAGCGCCTGGTGGGATTCCACCTCGAAATTGAGCTCCACCCGCGCCACGAAACGATCGGGCGGCCGATAGAACTCCAGCGCCAGGCTGCGACTGCCGCCCAGCAGATCCAGCTGCTGCAGCAGCTCGGGGGCGAAGCGCCGGGCCAGGGCGGGCCTGGGCAGGGCCTTGAGTTGCTCCAGGCGGCGGATGCCCATGCGCACCAGCGCCTGGGCCTGCTGGGGGGCGAAACCGGCGCGCTCCACGGGCAGCCGATCGAGCAGGCACGGCAGGTCGTCCGGGGAGGCGATGAGGCCATCGGCGACATTGGTCAACATCCGCGCCGCCACCGGATTGGGCGCCAGGGCCAGTCGATGGCGAAAGCCCAGGCCCTGGAGCTCCTGGCGCAGGCGCCGCTCCAGCCGCGGCCAGGGCCCCAGCAGCGGCAGGCTGGACTGGATCTCCAGCAGCAGCGCCCGCGGATAGTGGCGACTGACCTGGGAGCTGAAGCCGTAGCCCCAGGCCGCCAGCAGCGCCTCGGCCGTCTCGATGAGCGCCGGGTCGTATTCCTGCTGCTCGAAGTCGCGGGTCAGCGCCTGGGCGGCGGCCAGGGTCAGGCCGGGGCGCAGCCCCAGGGCCCGCGCGGCCGGATTGACCGCCTGCAGCAGGCGGCGCTGTGGCGGACCGGAAAGCAGCACCAGCGGCCGCTCCGGCTGGGGATGACGGCGCAGCACGGCATCCAGCGCCAGCTGCGGAAAGAGGATGCAGGCCCAGCGCATGGCAAGCTCAAGCGCCGCCGGCCAGATCGAGCACGCCAGGCTGACCGCCGCGGCATTTGCGGATGTGCAGCCGTTCCAGCGGCGCCCTGAGTTCGAGGCGCAAGGCCGCCGGCGAGGGATTGTCCAGGGCGGCGGCCGGGCGCAGGGCGAAGGCCAGGGTACGGCCGCTCTCGGCGGCGACCTGCAGCCGGCGCAGCTGGCGATCGTCGGCCCGCTCGGGCCAGCAGAGCACCGCGCCGAAGCAACCGGAGCGCAGGCACTGCTCGGCGGCCCAGAGCACCTCGGCGCCCTGGGCGCGGATCACCACCAGGGCATCCAGCGCCACGCCGGCCGCCTGCCAGGCCAGAGGATAGGGCAACAGCGGCGGCCCGATCAGGGCGATGCGCTCGGCGGCCTGGCTCAAGCGCGCCAGGGTCGGCCAGAGCAGCCGCAACTCGCCATGGCCGGGGCCGGCGAGCAGCAATTCGGTCAGGGCCGCTTCCGGCCAGCCGGCACCGGGCAGATGGGCATCCAGGGCGGCGACCCCGGTGGGCTGGTCGCTGCGCCGGGCGTCGGGACTGGTCTGCCCCTTCCACAGGCGCCGCTCCTCGAACAGCCGGGCCAGGCTGGCGCCGCCGCTCATGCCGCCAGACCTGCAGGGATATTGTCCATGGCCATCGCCTCTATCTGTATATGCATACAGTATTAGAGGCGATTCGTATCGGGGTCAAGTCGAACCGCTGTCTTTGCGGTTGCAGGGATCGCTCAGATCCAGATCACCACGCCGACCAGCGCGGCCAGCAACAGCCACTGTTCGAGGTAGTAGCGGAAGCGGTTGCGCTTCTTCAGCGCCTTGCCGCGCTGGCGGATGCGATAGAGGTGCCGGAAGGCGCGATTGAGGCCGCCGGTCTTGTCGCTGGCGTCATTGGGCGAGGCCGCCGAGGCCAGCAGGGTGCCACTGACCCAGCGGTTGAAGGCGCTTGCCCAGCGATAGCGCAGCGGCCTTTCCACGTCGCAGAAGAGGATGATGCGATCCTGGTCGGTGGTGTTCTCGGCGTAGTGGATGAAGGTTTCGTCGAATACCACCGCCTGGCCATCGCGCCAGTGATAGCGCTGGCCGTCCACCTCGATGAAGCAGCGTGGATCATTAGGCGTGGCCAGGCCCAGGTGATAGCGCAGGGAGCCGCCATAGGGATCGCGATGGCGCACCAGCCGCGACCCGGGCGGCAACTCGGCGAACATGGCCGCCTTGACCGTGCCGATGCCGCGCAGCAATTCGGTGGTCCTGGGGCACAGCTGCATGGCGGAAGGATGGCTGTCGCCGTACCACTTCAGATAGAAGCGCTTCCAGCCGCTCTTGAAGAAGGAGTTGAAGCCGGCATCGTTGTGCTCGGCGGATTTCTTGATCTGGCCGGCGCGCAGCAGGTCGAGGGCTTCGTCGCGGATCAGCTGCCAGTTGTCCTGCAGCACCTGGAGTTCGGGAAAGCGCTCCACCGGGTGATAGGGCGCGTTGGGCACCCGCGAGGTCAGGAACATGAAGGTGTTCAGCGGCGCCAAAAAGGTCGAATGGTCACTGAGCTGACGCAGCAAGCGATGGCGCACCCGGCCGCGAAAGTGCACATACAAAACACAGAGAAAAAAACCGCCAATCACGAACCACTTCACGCGTCGTTGCCCTGAAAAGAATGTTTCCGGATGTTATACGCCTCACCTCGGGCCGGGCCTAGTCTTTACAGTCTGACGATAAGCTGAATGCCTGGTGTCGAGCCGGACAGCAGCACTGGGAGCCGTAGCGGGCATCTTGTATCCTGCAGGTGACAATTCGAGTGCCCGGAGGGCCTCATCATGCGTTCGCTGCTCTATGGCCTGCTGCTCGCCAGTGGCGTCGTGGCCGCTCAGGATGTCTACAAGTGCGTGGACGACCAGGGCCGGACGACCTATACCCAGGGCGCCTGCCCGACGAATAGTCAGATCACCACCATTCCGCTGCAGAGCCTGCCCGAGAGCAACGGCTTCACGCCGCCGCCCCGGCCTGCCACGCCGCCGCCGGCCGCCGCGCCGCGGGAGGTCACCGTAATACCCGCCCCAGCCGCCACTCGCCAACGCCCGGTCGACGACGTCACCGTGGTCGGTGGCTCTTCGTCCTCTTCGAGCTTTCGCCAGGAAAGCGAGGTGCGCGGCTCCGGCATCATCTATCAGCCGGTGCCGGTCTACATCGACCGCCGGCCGCGCAACGAGACCTGGCACATGGTGCCCCATCCCCAGGCGCAGCAGCCCCAGCCGCCGGCGCCTCCGCCGCCGCCGAACCGGGGCATTCCCATCGATCGCTAGCACTAGAGCTTGTGCAGGAAGTTGACGACGAACTTGCGCCCCTCGGTGCGGTTCTCGGCGTCCTGCTCGAAGTAGCTGTTGACGGTGATCAGATTCTCCCGGGAAAAGGCGTAGGTGAAACCCGGACCCCAGGCCCAGACCTTTTCCCGCCGCCCGCTGACGTCGTGACCATCGACCTGGGTGTCGGTGATCTGCCGCAGCCAGTAGCCGCTCAGGCCGACGCTGAGGCGATCGTTCAGCGCGTACTGGGTGGCGAAGTTGGCGTGCAGCGCCTGGCCGGCCTGGGTGTCGGAGACCGCGCCGAAGCTGCGCAGCGGCTGGTCGTTCTTGCCGTTCCACAGGTACCAGAAGCGTCCGGTCACCGACCATTGGGGCGTCAGCCAATAGGTGGTGGCGTAGTAGGGATTGAAGGACCAGAAGTTGCTGCCCGGATTGATCGCCCGGTCGCGGTCGTAGCGACCGGTGGGGGCGACGATCTCGGCCTCGATGCGTTGCGCCCAGCGCGGTCCGCCGTCGGGGCGGGCGGTGGTGGGCAGTTGCAGGAAGGCGCCCAGGGTCAGGTCCCCTACCCCCTCGCGGGCGCTCAGCGCCTGGCCACCGAGGCCGTCATCGACATCGGCATGGGCCAGCCAGGGCAGGATGGCGGTGAAACCCGGCATGGCGCCGTTGGCCAGCGGCTGGCCGACATAGATGATCTGGCTGACCGGGGCGAAGGTGGTCAGCTCCTGCTTGGGCAGGGGCAGCTTGCGGCCGTCCTGGTCGTTGAAGCGGCTGGTCTTGCCGTAGATCAGGTACTCCTCCCAGTACCAGCCGGGACCGTCCGGCGCCGGGGCGCCGTCGTAGAAGCTGGTGGAGCCGAGATTGAGACCGGGCAGGTCATAGGCCTGGGCCACTGTGGAGGCGAGACTGGCCGCGGCCAGCAGACCGAATCCGAAACGTGTGCGCATGACGTCGTCCTAGAGTTGTTCTTGTTGTGGGAAAACGCGATCGCCGCACCGGCCGGCGCGGCGATCCGGGTCAGACGTAACTGGCGGCGAGACCGCCATCCACCGGCAGGTTGGCGCCGTTGATCCAGCGCGAGGCATCGCTGCAGAGAAAGGCGATCACCGCGGCCACCTCGTCGGCCAGCGCCGGGCGCAGCATGCGCTGGCTGTCGCGGGCGACGCGCTCTTCGCCGAGCATGCTGACGAAGTCGCCGAGGATGGGGGTGAACACCGGACCCGGCGCCACGCAATTCAGGCGCACGCCGAATTCGCGCAGCCAGGTCTGGGACTGCACGAAGCTCCAGACGATGAGCGCCTCCTTGAAGTACTGGTAGCAGGTGGCCCGGTCCACCGGATGACGCTCCAGCCAGGCCTGGGCCGGGGCGAAGTCGGCGATCTGCGCCAGCTCGCGGTGCTGTTCCAGGCGCTGCGGCCATTCGGCGCCGAGGATGGAGGCGACATTGACGATGGCGCCGCCCGGCCCCAGCCGCGCGACCAGTTGCTGGCTGAGCAAGCGCAGGCCGAGGTAGTTGACGCGCGCCACCGTCTCCCGGGGCGCCGTGCCCGGTACCCCGGCGATGTTGCACAGGCCGTGCAGGCGCGCCGGCAGGCGACTGACCAGGGCGGCGATGCAGTCGGGGTCGCCCAGGTCGGCCTGGTGGAAGTCGTCCAGGCTGAACTGGGGCTGGTTGCGGTCGACGCCGATCACGGTGGCGCCCTGGAAGCGCGCCAGCCGCGCCAGCTCGGCGCCGATGCCGGAGGCCACGCCGGTGACGACCAGGGTCTTGCCATTCAGGGTCATGGGATTTTCCTCTTGTTGTTATTGGGGGATGGAACAGGGGCTAGAAGGGATAGCGTGGCGGCTCGTTATGCTCGGTCACCCACTGCCACTGGCTGTAGTCGTCCCAGTTGCACAGGCCACCGACGCTGCCGCCGTTGCCGGACTGGCCACGGCCGCCGAAGGGATTGACCACCTCGTCGTTCACCGTCTGGTCGTTGAGGTGCAGCATTCCGCACTCCAGCCGTTCGCCCAGCGCCCGGGCGCGGGCCAGGGAGCCGGAGAGCACGCCGGCCGCCAGGCCGTAGGGGGTGCGATTGGCCAGGTCGACGGCCTCGGCCTCGCTGGCGAAGGTCACCACGCTGGCCACCGGTCCGAAGATCTCTTCGTCGAAGGCGCGCATGCCGGGACGGACGCCGCTCAGTACGGTCGGGGCATAGAACAGCCCTTCGTGCCGGCCGCCCTGCTCCAGCCGGGCACCGGCGGCGAGGCTGTCGGCGACTATGCCCTGTACCCGTTGCAGTTGCCGGGCATTGATCAGCGGACCCAGCTGGGTTGTGGGTTCCAGCGGATCACCGAGGCGCAGGGCGGCGGCGCGGGCGGCCAGGCGTTCGGTGAAGGCGGCGGCGAGGCGCTGGTGCACCAGGATCAACCCGGTGGCCATGCAGATCTGCCCCTGGTGCAAAAAGCTGCCCCAGGCGGCGCAGCCGACGGCGCGGTCGAGATCGGCGTCGTCGAGCACGATCAGCGGATTCTTGCCACCCAGTTCCAGGGCCACCTTCTTCAGGTGGCGTCCGGCGCTTTCCGCCACCTGGCGTCCGGCCTGGGTCGAGCCGGTGAAGGCGATCATCCGCACCTGGGGATGGGCGCAGAGCGCCGCGCCGGCCTCGGCACGCCCGGGCAGCACCTGCAGCACGCCCCGGGGCAGGCCGATGGCCTCGAACAGCCGGGCGATGAGGATGCCGCCACTCACCGGCGTCTGGTGATCCGGCTTGAGCACCACGGCATTGCCGCAGGCCAGGGCCGGGGCCACGGCGCGCAGGGAAAGGATCAGCGGGAAATTGAACGGCGAGATCACCCCCACCACGCCATGGGGCAGGCGCCGGGCATAGGACAGGGCCCCGCGCTCGCTGGGCAGGACCACGCCATGGGCCTGCAGCAACTGACCGGCGACCTGCTGCAGGATGACCCCGGCTTCGCGCAATTCCAGCTCGGCCTTGGGCAGGATGCCACCGGTCTCCCGGGCGATCAGGGGGGCCAGTTCGGCGCGATTCATCTCCAGGTGCGCGGCGGCGGCCAGGAACAGCCCGGCCTTTTGCCGGGCGGTCCAGGCCGCCCAGGCCGGTTGCGCCCGGGCCGCCTTGGCGCAGGCCTGGTCGATGTCGGCGACGCTGGCCAGACCGGTGCGGTGCAGGGGCTGGCCGGTGGCAGGTTCGACGACCTCCAGGGTGCCGCCCTGGGCGGCGATCCAGTCGCCATCGAAGATCCGCTCGCGCCAGGGGGCGCCGTCCAGGAACGGCGTGGATGATCTGCTCATAGCCTTCTCCTTGTTGTTATCGGGCCGCGGTGGGCACAGGCAAGGGAGCAAGGGCTGTGCCCAGACCGGGCTGACAGGAAAAAGAGTCTTTCTATCAAGGACTTGCTGGCTTGAGCGGACGCAGGCAGCAGGCTCGACCGGCAAACGCCTTGCTCAAAAGATAAAGTTATGAGGTATAACCTTTTCCTCGATTGCGCATTTGCGCAATTCACCCGAGAGGTCGTGCCATGGCCCGTTCCGAACGTCTGTCCCTCAGCGATCTGCAGCAGGCCGCTAGCGGCTTCCAGCGTGGCGACAGTGCCGCCTGGGATGGCAGCGCCAGCCCGACCCAGGCGGAACTGGCCGAGTGCCTGTTTTTCTCCCCCGGCGATGGCCGCATCTGGCTCAACGACCAGCGCATGCTGCTGGTACACGCCTCCGCCTTTGGTGCCCTGCGGCGCGAGCTGATCGGCGCCCTGGGGCAGGAACGCGCCCGCGGCCTGCTGACCCGGGTCGGCTATCTTTCCGGGGTGCGCGACGCCGAGCTGGTGCGCAAGCGCTGGCCCCAGGCCGACGCCGCGGCGATCTTTGCCGCCGGTACCCGGCTGCATGGCCTGGAGGGTCTGGTGCGGGTCGAGCCGCTGCATTTCGAATTCGATGTCGACCAGGGGCGCTATGGCGGCGAATTCCTCTGGCATCACTCGGCCGAATGCGACGAGCACCAGATCGCCCATGGCCAGGGCAGCGATCCGGCCTGCTGGATGGAAATCGGCTATGCCATCGGCTACGTCAGCAGCCTGTTCGGCCGCCTGGTGATCTTTCGCGAAGTGGAATGCCGCGCCATGGGGCATGCCGTCTGCCGGGTCGAAGGCCGCAACGCCGAACGCTGGCCCGACGTGGCGGAAGACCTGCGCTATCTCAATGCGGCCGGCGACGGCACTCCGGCGCTGACGCCGGCGGAACGCCTGCCCGCGCCCCTGCCCCACGCCGCCGACGGCCAGCAGCCGCTGGTGGGGGCCTCAGCGGCCTTCAACAGCGCGTTCCAGGCGCTGCAGCGGGTCGCCCCGACGCCGGCCACGGTGCTGCTCACCGGCGAATCCGGGGTGGGCAAGGAACTGTTCGCCAGCCACCTGCACCGCCTCAGCCGCCGCGCCGACGGCCCCTTCGTCGCCCTCAACTGCGCGGCCATTCCCGAGAATCTCATCGAAGCCGAATTGTTCGGCGTGGAGCGCGGCGCCTTCACCGGCGCCAACCAGTCCCGCGCCGGACGTTTCGAACGGGCCCAGGGCGGCACCCTGTTCCTCGACGAGATCGCCTGCCTGAGTCTGCCCGGCCAGGGCAAGCTGCTGCGCGCGCTCCAGGAGCGCGAGATCGAGCGGGTCGGCGGCAGCCGCACGCTCAGGGTGGACGTCCGGGTGATCGCCGCCACCAACCTGGATCTGCGCGAGGCGGTACGTCGCGGCGAATTCCGCGAAGACCTCTTCTATCGCCTCAACGTCTATCCCATCGGCATTCCGCCGTTGCGTGACCGGCGCGACGACGTGCCCCTGCTGGTGGACCTGTTCCTGCGGCGCTTCTGCGCCGCCTACGAGCGGCCGCCGGTAGGCCTGACCATGCGCGCCCTCAAGGCCCTGCTGCGCTACGACTTTCCCGGCAACGTGCGGGAATTGCAGAATCTGGTGGAGCGCGGGGTGATCGCCAGCGATCCGGGCGAACTCATCGACCTGCCCCACCTGTTTCGCGGCGAGCCGCTGCCGGCCGAGCTCGTCGACGAGGCGCCGCCTGCCACCGGCTGGCTGGAGCGCCTGGGCGTGGACGGCGAACGCCCGCTGCCGCTGGCGCAGCTGGAAGCCGAGCTGCTCGACGAAGCCCTGGCGCGCAGCCAGGGCAACATGGCCGCCGCGGCGCGCCTGCTCGGCCTGAGCCGCGCCCAGTTCGCCTATCGCCATCGCCGCGCCCGCCAGGATCTGGACTAGAATGACCCCTCGATACCCTCCCCTCGCCATCTCCGACGGAAGCCCTTCCCGCCGATGAGTTCCCCCGACGACGCCACGCCCCTGGACCCTGCCGCCACCCCCTGGCTGGACACCGCCGTAGGCTATGCCCTGCGCCGCGCCCAGATGAGGATGTTCCAGCACCTGGTGGACAGCCTGGCCGCCTATGACCTGCGCCCCGCCCAGTTCACCGCCCTGGTGATCCTCGAGCAGGAGCCCGGCCTGATGCAGGCCGACCTGGCCCGGCGCCTGGCCATCGAGCCGCCGCAACTGGTCCTACTGCTGAACAAGCTGGAACGCCAGGGTCTGGCCGAGCGGGTGCGCGGCACCCAGGATCGCCGCGCCTATGCCCTGCACCTCACCGAGCAGGGCCGCGCCCTGGTCGGCGAACTCAAGGAACGCGCCGCCGCCAGCGACCGCGCCGCCAGCGCCCCGCTGGACGACGCCGAGCGGGCCGAGCTGTTGCGGCTGCTGCGCAAGCTCAATGGGGAGTTGGGGTAGTACGCCACGCCTATCCGGGTGTCCTCTGCCTCCCGCCATCACTCAGGTATGCGCCCCCTATCGTTGCCGCTCCTACAAGAGCACTACCCCTATAGGAGCAACTGTATTGTCGCTACGGGGATACATCACGTAGCGTGGAAAACGGCGCAGCCTTTTCCACTGGAGACTTGGTGGCAAGGGGGCGCCCTCACCCCAACCCTCTCCCGAGGGGAGAGGGGGCTATCCGAGCAGATGTTCAGTTACATCAGCTCCGGCAACATCACGATGAGCGTCAGAAACCGTACAGACTGACCGGGTTATCGCGCAGGATGGCGTTGCGTATCTGCTCATCCGGCGCCCAGTCGGCCAGCAGCTCGAAGATGCGCCCGTCGTCCGGCTTGTTGCCGGTCGCGACCGTGGGATGCGGCCAGTCGCTACCCCACAGCAGCCGCTCCGGATGGCGACGCACCAGCTCCCGGGCCACCGCGCCCACATCGGCGTAGTCCGGCGCACCGCTGCGCGACCTGATATAGGGGCCCGACAGCTTCACCCAGGTACGCTCGCCGTCCAGCAGGCGAGTCACCACGGCGAAGGTCGCCGAATTCATCCCCTCCGGTTGAGGCACATGGCCCATGTGGTCGATCACCAACCGCGCCGGCAGCCGTTGCAGCCGACTCTCCAGCTCTGTCAGCTGATTGCCCGTGGCGACCACCTGGACATTCCAGCCCAGTTCGGCGACCCGCGCCGCCAGGGGCTCCAGATCGGCCAGGTCGGCGCCCCCATAGCTGAGGTTGAAACGGATCCCGCGCACCCCGGCCTTGTGCAGCGCCTGCAACTCGGCATCGGTGATGCTCCGGTCGAGGACAGCTACACCGCGGGCCTGGCCCTGGCTGCGCGCCAGGCCGTCGAGCATGCAGCGATTGTCGGTGCCGTAGGTGGACGGCGTGACGATGACCATCCGCTGCAATCCCAGCAGCGCCTGCAGCTGGTGATAGTCGTCCAGGGAGGCATTGGGTGGGAGCAGCTTGGCGCCCGGCGCCGCCGGGTAACGGTCGTCATAGAGGTGCATGTGACAGTCGACACTGCCGGCCGGCGCCTTGAGTCTCGGTGCCGTTTGAATACTGGAGAACGGAGTGGCGGCCTGGACGCCGAGGGCATCGAAAAGGCACAGGGCGGCACTCGCCTGGGCGCTCGCTTTCAGGAAGCGCCGACGATTGAAGGTCATGATGGATTCCTTGAAAGGCTGCCGGCCCGGACGGGCCGGCAGCGATCAGCTTTAACCGGCGTTGGTCGCTACGGCCTGGGCATCTGCCTTGGCGCGCGCGGCCTTGCGGCCCATGACCAGCACCAGCAGGCCACTGATGGCGCACAGGGTGGCCAGCGGCAGTACCGCCAGGGCATGGCTGTGGGTGGCGCCATGGATGGCGCCATAGACGTTGACCATCACCCCGCCGCCGATGAGGTTGGCCAGGGCACCGATGGCGGCCAGGCCGGCGGCGGCGGTGGACGACGACAGCCAGCCCGAGGCCAGTGCCCAGAACGGCCCCTTCATCGAATAGGCCCCGATCAGCACCAGACTCAGCAGGATCACCGTGGCGGCCAGGGACGAGGTGAACATGCCCGCCAGCAGGCCCACGGCGATCAACAGCATGGTGAGCGAGGTGTGCCAGCGACGCTCGCCGGTGCGATCCGAACTGCGGCCCCAGAGGACCATCGCCACCGAGGCCAGGCCATAGGGAATGGCATTGGTGAGGCCGACCTCCAGGTTGGACAGGCCAAAGGACTTGAGCAACTGCGGCGCCCAGACGCTCATGGTGCTACCGGCCGCCGAGGCGCCGGAATAGATCAGCGCCATCACCCAGATATCCTTGTGCTTGAGCAGCTGCCACAGCGAGATATGGCCGATGCTGGTCTTGCGATTGCGCTCCTCGGCCAGCTTGAGCGTCAGCCAGCTGCGCTGCTCGTCGCTCAGCCATTTGGCCTGCTCCGGGCGGTCGGTCAGCACGAACAGGCAGGCGATACCCAGCAGCACCGCCGGGATACCTTCCAGGATGAACAGCCAGTGCCAGCCACGCATGCCCATCCAGCCGTCCAGGCTCAGCAGCAAGCCCGAGAGCGGCGAACCCAGGAAATTGGCGCCCGGGATCGCCACCATGAAGATGGCGACCATGCGCGCTCTATAGTTGGAGGGCAGCCAGTAGGTGAGGTACAGCAGCACACCGGGGAAGAAGCCGGCTTCCGCGGCGCCCAGCAGAAAGCGCATCACATAGAGCGAGTTGGCGCCCTGGACGAAGGCGGTACCGGCCGAGATCAGGCCCCAGGTGATCATGATCCGGGCGATCCAGATGCGCGCACCGAAGCGCTGCAGCGCCAGGTTGCTCGGCACCTCCACCAGGAAATAGGAAAAGAAGAACAGGCTGCTGGCGAAACCGAAGATCGCCGGCGTCAGGCCGAGATCCTGGTTCATCTGCAGCGAGGCCATGCCGATGTTGCCACGGTCGATGATGGCGATGAGGTAGCAGACGATCAGGAACGGCAGGAGGCGCCAGGCGACGCGGCGCATCGTCGCGCGTTCCAGTTCACTGATTTCGGACGTGGAAGAGGTCATGCAGGCTCTCCGTCTTATTGTTGTGGAGATAGACGTAGCGAGCGGCTCCGGGAAGGAGACCGCCCGCCCTGACGCGAGGATCAGGCCGCGATCAGGTGACGATTGACCACGGCACGGGTTTCCACCGCCTTGCCGTTCCAGCGATCGAGTACCTGCTGCACCGCCACCAGCCCGACCCGGTCGCGGGCCTCGGTGGTGTTGGCGCCCACGTGCGGCGTGGCGACCAGGTTGGTCAGGCCCCAGAGGGCGCTGTCGGCCGGCGGCGGCTCGGGGTGGAAGGTATCCAGGCCGGCACCGCCGATCTGGCCGTCGCGCAACGCCGCGACCAGCGCCTGGGTGTCGATCAACTCGCCGCGGGCGGTATTGATCAGCAGGCTGCCGGGACGCATCCGGGCGAACTGGGCGGCGCCGAACAGGTGGCGATTGGCCTCGGTGAGCGGGCAATGCAGGCTGATGATGTCGCACTCGGCCAACAGGTTATCGAAGCTCTCCTCCCGGCGCACGTGGTCACGCACCGGCAGGCTCTGAAGGTAGGGATCGTAGACCCGCACCTGCATCCGCAGCGGCGCCACCAGGTCCATCAGCACGCTGCCGATGGAACCCAGGCCCACCAGGCCGAGGGTCTTGCCAAACAACTCGGTGCCATTGGCCTGGGCCTTGTCCCAGTGCCCGGCATGCATCCGTGCGTTCAGCCAGGGGGTCTGCCGGGCCACGCTGAACATCAGGGCGAAGGCGTGCTCGGCCACCGACTGGGCATTGGCGCCCAGGGCGATGGTGACCGGAATGTTTCGGTCGGCCGCCGCCTGCAGATCGATGGTGTCGTAGCCGACGCCGTGCTTGGCGATGATCTCGAGCTTGGCCGAGGCCTCGATCATCTCGCGGGTCAGCTTGCCCTGGCGGACGATGATGGCGTCGGGCTGTTCCTGGCGGATCAGCGCGACCAGCTCGTCATGGGGCATGTAGGGCTGGGTGGGTACCACGCGGATGCCGTGGGCGGCAGCCAGGGCCATGGCGTCGGGCGCGAGTTCGGGACCGGTGAGGAGCAGGGTGCGGGTCATGTGGGTTATCCCTTGTTGTTATGACGTCGTCCGTCGAGCGGACAGCCAGATGAGCAGGCCTTGACCTTAGCATAATGGAATAGCGTTGCAATACTGAACGTAACCTGGAATTTCCTGCCACCCATCCGACCGTTGAATGTTTAAAAAAGAAATGCCATTCTGAAATTCGACACCCGCTCCAGCGGCATCCAACAAAGCCCACAAGAGAAATGCCCATGACCATCGGATTCAGAGTTCTCAATGCCCAACGCAAGGTCGCAGCCGAATGGGTCGCGCGTTATCGTGAGGTTCCGGTCGCCAATGTCAGCGACTCGATGAACCGCATGACCGCCGGCGGCTCGCGCCTGCGTCCCATGCACCGCCAGGGCGTGCTGGCCGGCCCGGCGCTGACCGTGAAGGCGCGCCCGGGTGACAACCTCATGCTGCACTACGCCCTGGACATCGCCGAGCCGGGCGACGTCATCGTGGTGGATGCCGGTGGCGACCTGACCAATGCCCTGATCGGCGAGATGATGGTGGCCTATGCCCTCAAGCGTGGCGTGGCCGGCATCGTCATCAATGGCGCCATCCGCGATGCCGCCAACATCGGCGCGGGTGACTTCCCCCTGTTCGCCGCCGGCATCTCCCACCGCGGCCCCTACAAGGATGGCCCGGGCGAGATCAACGTCCCCATTGCCATCGACGGCATGGTCATCGAGCCGGGCGATCTGATCATCGGCGACGACGACGGCCTGCTCTGCGTGCCCTACGACCAGGTCGCCGAGGTCTATGACCGCGCCACCGCCAAGCACGCGGCGGAAGAAAAGCAGATGCGGCAGATCGCCGAAGGCACCAACGACCGTAGCTGGGTGCTGGAATCGCTCAAGAAGAAGGGTTGCGCCCTCCCCTAGTCCGTATCCCGAATGAAGAAAGGCAGCCTGGTGCTGCCTTTTTTATTGCGCGTCGGGTCCATTGGCGCTCGTCGAACTCAACGTGTCCCTTCTGGACGGGCACGACAGGTCGCGCAGTAACCGGGACAGGAGGGTCGCACCTCGACGACTCAAGCCAACCAGCCTCGCGACGTGTCAGGAGCATAGGGCAAGGCGGCCAGCCCCCTTGCTGCGAAGAGACGCGCCATCGAGAGGCGTCAACGTTCGAGGACGCCAGCTGCCGGCATCCCGCCAGCATCTCCTGCCCGGTCCTATCCGGAGCGCTGGCCTCTCGCCCAAGAGCAGCCAGCCACAAAAGCAGAAGGCGGCTCATCGCCGCCCCCTTCCTGGCTCGCCCCTGAATCAGGTGCGACCCGCAGGCTCCAACCCGGTCCCACCAACTGGCTTCACCGGCGCCCGGCGACTCGGGTCGCCCAGCCAGAGCATCATGACGACACCCAGCGCCAGTACCGAGGCCACCACATAGAAGGGTCCGGAGTAACTCTGGGTCGCATCCTTGACCAGGCCGATGGCGAAGGGCCCGACGAAGCCGCCGAGGTTGCCGATGGAGACGATCAGCGCCAAGCCACCCGCTGCCGCCCTACCGGTCAGGAAGCTGGAGGGAATGGCCCAGAAGGTCGCCTGGAAGGATAGGATGCTGGCCACCGTCACGCTCAGACAACTCATGCGCAACAGCGGATCGGCCGAGAGCGCAGCGCCCACCAGACCGCAAGCGGCCAGCCCCAGAGCGCCGGCCACATAGGGCAGTCGGTGCGCACTCAGGTTGGCCTGCCGCGCCCAGAGGGTCATGGCGACGGCGCCGAGGATATAGGGGATGGTCGCCACCAGTCCCACGGTGGTGTTCTGCATGCCCAGGCTCTTGATGATCTGCGGCATCCAGATCCCGATCCCCACGGAGCCGACGATGCCGCAAAAGTTGATGGCGGCCAGCACGAAGACCTTGGGATTGGTGAGGGCAGCGCGCAGGGTGGAGCCATGGGCCGCGCCTATCTCGCGCTGCTCGCGGGCCAGTCGTTCGGTCAGCCAGGTGCGCTCGCGAGTCGACAGCCAGCGCGCCTTGGCCGGCGAATCCACCAGCACGAAAAGACAGAGGATACCCAGCAGCACCGCTGGCAAGGCTTCCACCACCAGCAGGAATTGCCAGTTCTTCAACCCCATGAAGTCATGGATGTCCAGCAGGAAGCCCGACAGCGGCGAGCCGATGATGTTGGCGGTGGGGATGCCCAACAGGAAGGCGGCGGTCGCCTTGGCGCGCCACTTCCCCGGGAACCAGTAGGTGAAGTAGAGGTAGACCCCCGGGGTGAAGCCGGCCTCGGCCACCCCGAGCAGGAAGCGCAGGATGCTGAAGCTGACCGGGCCGGTGGCGAAGGCCGTGGCCATGGAGATGAGGCCCCAGCTGATCATGATCCGGGCGATCCAGATCCGCGCGCCAAAGCGCTGCATGAGCAGGTTGCTGGGAATCTCGAAGATGAAATAACCGAAGAAGAACAGACCCGCAGCCCAGCCGAACATGGTTGCCGTCAGGCCCAGGTCCTTGTTCATGCTGATGGCGGCGAAGCCGACGTTGGTGCGATCCAGGTAGCTGATCACATAGCAGGCGAAGATGAACGGCAGGATGCGCCACAGGGCGCGATGCAATACCTGTTCGCCTTCGGCATCGGTCAAGGGCGGCTGGCCGCCCAGCGGGGTCTGACTCATGGATAACCTCTGTTGTAATTATTGTGGAGCTGACAAGGGCGCCGGAGCGCTGTTTACAGATGAGAGAACAGGGGTAGGCCCCGTACGCTGGTCTCCACCCGCAGGATGCTGCCGGTCTCGGATTCGGTGATGAACAGACTGCTCCCCTCGGGGCCGCCGAAGGCCAGGTTGGTGTTGCTGATGCCCGCGCAGGATTTCAACCGCGCCAGGGGCTCGGCCACCTGCGACAGCTGCCAGACCGAGCCGAAACCGGTATGGGCGATATAGAGGTTGCTCTCCTCATCCAGCGCCAGGCCGTCCGGACCACCGAGGCCACCGTGGAGCTGGGCGAAGACCCCGACCTTGCCGATCAGCGAGCCGTTGCCCAGGGGAATACGCCAGATCTGCTGCGCCCGGGTCACCGCGATCAGCAGGTGGTTGAGCCGCGGATCGAAGACGATGCCATTGGGGCTGGGCACCGTGTTCAACAGACAGCTGAGCTGGCCGTCGGCGCTCAGGCGATAGATCCGGCCGCTGGCATACTGCAGGCCGGTCTGGCCCTGGTCGGTGAAGTAGAGATCCCCGGCCGGCGAGAACACCAGGTCGTTGACCCCCTTGAAGCCTTCCGAGCCGGCGCTGCCCAGTAGCGTCTCCACCTCGCCGCGCAGCGGATCGAGCAGCAGGATGCCGCGCTTGTAGTCGGCGATGAAGATGCGCCCGTCACGATGGATCTTCAGGCCATTGGGCCAACCGTCGTACTCGCAGACCAGTTCCCACTCCCCTTGGGGATCGATGCGGAAGATGCGCCCATTGGGGATGTCGGTGACATAGAGATTGCCCTGTCGATCGAAGGAAGGCCCTTCGAGGAAGGAATCGATCGCCCTGCCCTGGCGGTTGGCATCCGCCCAGGCCGTGCGCTTCGGCTGGCGATAGCGATCGGGCAGGCGGGTGAAGACAGAGGTTTGGATAGTCGGCGGCGCAGCGAAAAAGCTCATGACCAGGCACCTGAGAGAGGCTGAAGCCCCTCGGCAAAAAGGGCTATGCAATTTTATTTTTAACGAAATGCCGTTGCAAAAATAAAACACTCAAGGCCAATTGCAAGCAAAAGTTTTCAGCTGACGAAGGCTGCATCCTCAAGTCTGCTTGACAGGCAAGGCTTTTCTAAATACTCCTTAAAAGAAATGGCATTTCAAAAATAACAAGGAGAACGCCATGCTGCACCCGTCCGGCCGCTCGTCCCGTCCCGCCCTGCGTCAGCTCGCCCGCGTCCTGGGTCTGGCCGCCAGCCTCACCTTGGCTACCGTCCTCCCCGCTCAGGCCCAGACCGAACAGAGCCAGGTCACCCTGGCCATCCAGTACGGCTACGCCTATCTGCCCGTGACCCTGGCGGACAAGCTGGGCTTCTTTCGCGAGCAGGCCAAGGCCGCCGGACAGCCCGACACCCAGTTCGAGATCAAGCGCATCAGCGGTTCGCCGGCCATCAACGACGCCCTGATCAGCGGCAACATAGACATCGGCGGCTACGGCCTGCCCGGTACCCTGGTGGCCTGGCAGAAGACACAGAAGTCACTCGATATCCGCGCGCTCTGCGCCCTTGTCGCCGGCGACAACGCCCTGTTCGTCAACGACCCTTCGATCAAATCACTCAAGGACTTCAAGGCCGACCAGAAGATCGCCGTGAGCTCTCCCACCGGCCAGCAGGCCCTGCTGCTGCAGATGGCCGCCGAGCGCACCTTCGGCCCGGGCCAGGCACACCGGCTGGACAACCTGATGGTGGCCCTGCCCCATCCCGACGCCACCGCCAGCCTGCTCAACAAGGCCGGGATCACCGGCTACATCGGCCCCAACCCCTACAGCTATCTGCTGGCCAAGGACGCCAAGGTCACCAAGCTCTTCGACTTTTCCAAGGAACTCGACCTGCGCATGACCAGCGGGGTGCTGACCACCACCGGCAAGTTCGTCAAGCGCAACCCGAAACTCAGCGCCGCCGTGGTCGCCGCCATCGGCCAGGCCCAGGACTTCATCAAGGCCGAGCCGCGCAAGGCTGCCGAACTCTTCCTGCAGTCGGAGCCCTCCAGCCTGAGTCTCGATCAGGTGGAAGAGATGCTGCGTGGCGTCAGTGGCGAATGGTCGGTGCAGCCCATCGGCGTCATGACTCTGGCCACCTTCATGGTCGGCAGCGGTGCTCTCAAGGAAGCACCGCAACGCTGGCAGCAGGTCTTCTTCGATCCCGTGGCCACCGGCGAGGGCAACTGACATGAACGCCGTACCGACCTCCGCACCCACCGCCGTACCGGATAGCCCTGCCTGCCTGCTGCAGGTCGACAACGTGACCCTGCAATACAAGACCCGCGAACAGCTGATCACCGCGACGCACCAGGTGTCCTTCGCGGTCCGCGAATACGACCGCTTCATCCTGCTCGGCCCCTCGGGCTGCGGCAAATCCAGCCTGCTCAAGAGCGTCGCGGGCTTTCTCGAACCGGCGGCGGGCCACATCCGCCTCCAGGGCCAGGACGTCCGCGAACCCGGTCCGGATCGCATGATGGTGTTCCAGGAATTCGACCAGTTGATGCCTTGGAAGACCGTACTCGGCAATATCCTCTTCCCGCTCCAGGAAACCCGGCGCTTCCCCGCCGGCGAATTGCGCGACCGCGCCCGGGCCGCCGCGGTCAAGGTGGGCCTGGAGAAATTCGTCGATGCCTATCCGCACCAGCTCTCCGGTGGCATGAAGCAACGCGTGGCCATCGCCCGCGCCCTGGCCATGGAGCCGGCCATCCTGCTGATGGACGAACCCTTCGCCGCCCTCGACGCCCTCACCCGGCGGCGCATGCAGGAGGAACTGCTCGGGCTCTGGGAGCAGTCGCCCTTCACCCTGATGTTCGTCACCCACTCCATCGAGGAGGCCATCCTGCTCGGCTCGCGCATCCTGGTGCTCAGCCCTCATCCCGGCCAGGTCCGTGCCGAGCTCGATGCCAGCCAGTACGGCTTCCGTCAGCAGGGCGCCGCCGGCTTCACCGCCTTCCACAATCGCATCAGCCAGATGCTGTTCGGCCCCAACGCCAGCGAGACCGCCCATGACTAAGCCCGCCGTCATCCTGCAACCGCGCCCGGACCTCGAATACACCCCCGTCGCCCCCGGCCAGGTCGGCGACATCGCCCGGCGCCTGGGCCTGACCGAGCGCCTGTTCGCCCTGGCCGGCGTGCGCCGCACCCTGGTGCTGATCGCCCTGGCGCTGATCTGGGAGGTCTATGCCCGCTACCTGGACAACCCGCTGATGTTCCCGACCTTCAGCGACACCGTCGTCGCGCTGTGGACCGATCTGGTCAATGGCGCCCTGCCCCTCGCCGTGCTCAGCTCGCTCAAGGTGTTGATGGTGAGCTATGGCCTGGCCATCGCCCTGGCGATGCTGCTCACCACCCTGGCCGTATCCACCCGGGTGGGCACCGATATCCTCGCCACCCTCACCGCCATGTTCAACCCGTTGCCGGCCATCGCCATCCTGCCGCTGGCCATGCTCTGGTTCGGGCTCGGCGTGCAGAGTCTGATGCTGGTCATCGTCCATTCGGTGCTCTGGGCGGTGGCGCTCAACACCTATTCGGGCTTCCTCTCGGTCAGCCAGACCCAGCGCATGGCCGGGCGCAACTATGGGCTGCGCGGCATCCGCCTGGTGGCCAAGGTCCTGATCCCGGCGGCGGTCCCCTCGATCCTCGCCGGCCTGAAGATCGGCTGGGCCTTCGCCTGGCGTACCCTGATCGCCGCCGAGCTGGTGTTCGGCGTCTCCGGCAACTCGGGTGGCCTGGGCTGGTACGTCTTCCAGCACCGCAACGCCCTGGAGACCTCCAATGTCTTCGCCGGCCTGCTGATGGTCATCATCATCGGCCTGGTGGTGGAAGGCCTGGTGTTCCGCAGCATCGAGGTGCTCACGGTGCGCCGCTGGGGCATGCAGAATTGACTCGCCCCTCACTATCCAAAAGCCTTCTCCGGAGCCGTCGCCATGGCTGAGGCTCCGGCTTCCCCCCACGCCCCGGTCCGCGAGGCCTGGCTGGCCCAGGTCCAGGAACCGATCCTGGAGCCCGAGCTGCCCATCATCGACGCCCATCACCACCTCTGGGACCGACCCGGCCAGCGCTACCTGCTGCCCGAGTACCTGGCGGACACCGGTAGCGGCCATCGCATCCTGGCCTCGGTCTATGTGCAGTGCCGGTCGATGTACAGCGCGGACCGGGCCGCGCCCTTCGACGCTGTGGGGGAAGTGGAATTCGCGGCCGGAATAGCGGCCCAGAGCGCCAGCGGTCTCTATGGCGAGAGCCGGCTCTGCGCCGCCATCGTCGCCGGCGCCGACCTCCGCCAGGGCGAGGGGATCGTCCCGGTTCTGGAAGAAATGCAGGCGCGCAGCGGCGGACGCCTGCGCGGCATCCGCAACGCCACTGCCTGGCATGGCGATCCGCGCCTGGTATCCAATCCGCGACCACCGCCGGCCAAGGTGCTCACGGACGAGCGCTTCCACGAAGGCGTGGCCTGTCTTGCCCGGCATGACCTCTCGCTCGACATCTGGGCGTACCACACCCAGCTCGACGAGGTCCTGGCCCTCACCCGCAGATTCCCCGACCAGTTGATCGTCCTCGATCATTTCGGCGGCCCGCTCGGCGCCGGACCCTATGCGCACCAACGCCAGGAGGTGTTCCAGACCTGGTCCCTGGCCATCAGGGAACTGGCCAGGTGCAGCAACCTGCGCCTGAAACTGGGTGGCCTGGGCATGAAGGTCGGTGGCTTCGCCTTCGACGAGAGAGCCACGCCGCCCAGCTCAGCGGAGCTGGCGGACCTGTGGCGGCCCTATGTGCTGACCTGCGTGGAAGCCTTTGGCGCCGAGCGCTGCCTGTTCGAAAGCAACTTCCCCGTGGACAAGGGCATGTTTTCCTACGGGGTGCTCTGGAACGCCTTCAAGCGCCTGACCCAGGGCTGGGACAAGGATGACCGAGCAGCGCTGTTCAGCGGCACGGCCAAGGATACCTACCGCCTATCATCAAATAGCAGATCGGCCGTGGTTACCGCACGATCCTGAGGCTGTCGCGACGGACCTCGCCGGGACTCTGGATCCCCAGCAGCGCCATGTTGCGCGACAGTTCGGTGGCCAGGATGCCGATCGCATGCTTGATGCCGGGCTGGCCGCCCACGGCGCCCGCGTAGTTCATCGGCCGGCCGATGAAGACGAACTTCGCCCCCAGCGCGAGCGCCATGAGGATGTCACCGCCACGGCGGAAGCCGCTGTCGATCATCACCGGATAATCCGAACCGACCGCCTGGACCACCTGCGGCAGGATGGCGAGGGGAGCCAGGCTGCCATCCAGCTGGCGCCCGCCATGGTTGGAGACGATGACGCCATCCGCACCGGATTCCCGGGCGCGCACGGCATCCGCCGGATCGAGGATGCCCTTGACCACCAGGGTGCCCGGCCAGTGGCGGCGGATCAGCGCCAGATGCCGCCAGCTCAAATGATCGCGGGCGCCGAAATCGCGCATCACATTGGCCGACACGATGGGCGCGCCACGGCCGACGCCGGAATTCTCGAAGTGCGGCATGCCCCGCCGGAGCAGGGTGCGCAAGGCGGTACCCAGCAGCCAGCGCGGGTGGGTGATGCCCTCCCAGGCCAGGTGCAGATCCGGCTTCAACGGCGTGGAAAAGCGTGCGCGAATCAGATTCTCCCGATTGGCCGACACCGGTACGTCGGCGGTGACCACCAGCGTCTTGAAACCGGCGCGCTGCACTCGCTCGAGGAGAGCGAGGATCCTGGCATCCTCGCCCGGCACATAGGCCTGGAACCAGGCGTCCGGATTTTCCTGCACCACCGCCTCCATCGGCAGCAGGGAGGAGCCGCTCATGATCGCCGGGATATTGGCCTCCCTGGCCGCCCGGGTCTGGATGAGGTCACCCTCGAAGGCGGTGAGGGCACTGATGCCCATGGGCGCGATGCCGAAGGGCGCGCTGTAGCGCTGCCCCAGGAGAGTCGTTTCGAGGCTGCGCGCCGAGGTATCGGTGAAGACGCGCGGGACCCAAGCATAGCGATCGAATCCCGAGCGGTTCCCGTGCAGCGACTTTTCCTCTTCCGCGCCACCGCTGACGTAGGCGAACAGCGGCGTGGGCAGGTGGCGGCGAGCGGCCACCTCGAAATCATCGAGGGACAGAATCGCCTGCAGGCGTCGGGGTATCCGGTAGCCGCCGCTGCCCTTGGGCAGGGTGTGGGACGCCAAGGGATAGTCTTGCAGTCTGCTCGTCTGGTTCATGCCGCTGGCCTGGTCGTTTTGGCCATCTTAGGCGCCCGACCCGCCAAGAAAAGTTATTCTTCGTCGATCCAAAGACGAGAAAAACTCATGAAGATCGAAGCCTTCCTGACCTTGCAGGCGGCAGTGGAGCGCGGCTCCTTCGCCGCCGCCGCGGAGGCGGTGAGCCTGACCCCCAGCGCTGTCAGCCTGCAGATCAAGCAGCTCGAGGCCTACTTCGGCCAGTCACTGTTCGATCGCTCGGGTCGGGCGGTGCAAGCCACGGGGTTCGCCCGGCAATTGATCGACACCATGGCCCGGCCGTTGGCCGATCTCGAGAAGTTGCGCAATCAGCGCGCCCAGCCGCTGACCGGTCGCGTCCGTCTCGGGGTGACGGGTTCGGTCCTGACCACCCTGCTCCCCAAGGCGGTCGCCGAACTGCAGCAACGCGCTCCCGGCATCACCCTGCAACTGGAGCGGCACAATACGCCCGAATTGATCGCCGCCCTGAAAGCGGATCGCCTGGATGCCGCCATCCTGATCAGACCACCAGGCGGCGGCTCGGCCCGGCTGCATTGGCATGACCTGCTCCGTGAGCCGCTGGTACTGGTGGTGCCAGCGCAGCTCGCGCCCCTGGAGCCCGAGGCGTATCTGCGGCGCTATCCCTGGATCAGGCTGGATCGCAAGCTGGTGGTCGGTCGCCTGGCGGCGCGCTTCGTCGATGGCCTGGTGCCCCAGTGCGAGGCCCTGCTCGATGTCCCCAGCGCCGACGCCATCATCGCCATGGTCGGCCTGGGTCTGGGCGTCTCGGTGCTGCCGCGACTGCGCCCGGAACACCTGGGGCCCTATGAGATAAGGGAGGTCTCCCTCGGCACCGCCGCGCCCACGCGCCAACTCGCCATGGCGCGCCGCAAGCAGGACTCCGAAAGCGCCTTGCTCGACACCATCGCCCAGGCCTTCGACGTCGCCTGTCGCTAGCACGCCGAGGGGGCGGCGAGCTCAGCCCGTCGCCCCCTCCCCGCTCAGGCCTCTTCCTCCTGGAAGGCCTCTTCCCGCTTCCGGCGAAACGCCGGCAACACCATCATCACCAGCAGGATGGCCGAGGCGGCGAACAGGGTGGCGCTGATCGGCCGCTGGACGAGCACGGACGGATCCCCCTGGGAAATCAGCAGGGCGCGTCTCAGGTTGGTCTCCAGCAAGGGGCCGAGGACGAAACCCAGCAGCAGCGGACCCGGCTCGCACTTGGCCTTGCGGAACAGATAGCCCAGCAAGCCGAAGATGATCACCAGGGCGACATCGAAGCCGCGGTTGTTGACGCTGTACACCCCGACGCAGCAGAACAGCAGGATGGCCGGGAACAGCAGCCGATACGGCACCTGCAGCAGCCGCACCCAGACGCCGATGAGCGGCAGGTTGATGACCAGCAGCATCAGGTTGCCGATCCACATGCTGGCGATCAGGCCCCAGAACAGCGCGGGCTGGTTGGTGATCACCGAGGGCCCCGGGGTGATGCCGTGGATCATCATGGCGCCGAGCATCATGGCCATGATCGAGTTGGACGGAATGCCAAGGGTCAGCAGCGGGATGAAGGACGACTGGGCGCCGGCGTTGTTGGCCGACTCCGGCGCGGCGACGCCTTCCACCATCCCGGTGCCGAATTGCTCCGGTGTCTTGGAGACCTTCTTTTCCAGCGAATAGGCACTGAAGGCGCTCAGGGTCGCACCGCCGCCCGGCAGGACGCCGAGGAAGGTCCCCAATGCCGTGCCCCTCAGGGTAGCCGGCCAGGCCCTGCGGAAGTCCTCGCGGGTGGGCCACAGCCGGGTGATCTTGCCGGCCAGGGTGCCGCGGGCCTCGCGGGATTCGAGGTTGACGGCGATCTCGGCGATGCCGAACAGGCCCACGGCGATCACCACGAAGTCGATGCCGTCGTAGAGATCGGTGGAACCGAAGGTCAGGCGCGTGGTGCCGCTGCTGACATCCATGCCCACCATGCCGAGCAGCAGTCCCAGGCAGACCATGCCGACCGCTTTGATCACCGATCCGCTGGCCAGGATGGTCGCCGCCAGCAGGCCGAAGACGGTGAGCGCCACGTATTCCGCCGGCCCGAAGGACAGGGCGAAGCGCGACAGCACCGGGCCGGCCACCGCCAGGGCCACGGTGGCGACGGTCCCGGCGAAGAAGGACGCCAGGGCGGCGGTGGCAAGCGCTGCTCCCGCCCGTCCGCGCTTGGCCATGGCATGGCCGTCCAGCGCCGTGACCACCGCCGAGGCCTCGCCCGGCAGATTGACCAGGATCGCCGTGGTCGAGCCGCCGTATTGCGCACCGTAGAAGATGCCGGCGAGCATGATCAGGGCGGCCAGCGGTGGCAGGAAATAGGTGATCGGCAGCAGGATCGCCACCGTCGCCGTGGGCCCGATGCCGGGCAGCACGCCGATCAGGGTTCCGAGCAGGGCGCCGATCAGGCAGAACGCCAGGTTGGTCGGGCTCATGGCTTCGGAGAAGCCCAGGTAGAGCGCGTCGAAGATCTCCATCAGAAAGGCCCCACACGCATTTGGACATCCAGTCCATAGATGAAGACCAGCACGCCGAACAGGGTCAGCACCACGCTGGAGATCAGCACCTCGCGCAGCCGCCACTCGCGGTCGGCCATGCTGCCGAAGATCACCAGCCCGGCCGCCGCGACGATGAAGCCGGCATACTCGGCCGCCAGGGCGAAGCCGCCGACGGAAGCCAACAGGATCAATAAAGGCCTGAGCTGTACGGCGCCGATGGATTCCGCGTGCTGCCACAGGCCCAGCAGACCGATGACCACGCCGAGGATGATCACCAGCGAGCCGACCAACACCGGCAGATAGCCCGGCCCCATCATGGCCGCGCTGCCGAACGGCAGATCCTTCGACGACCAGAGCACCAGCGCCCCCAGGCCGATGAAGATGGCACTGGCGAGCAGGTCGGGGCGGCTACCGCGCGCCGCGCGTGTCACTGCACCCATGGCGAGACGCTCCACAGCTTCTGGTAACCCGCGAGCTGCGCCGGCATCTGGGCGGCCCAATCCTCGCCGGACAGATAGGCCAGCGGCAGCGACAGGTCCCCGGCCTGCTTGACGAAGGCCGGATCCTCGATGACCTCTTTCACCGCCTGCGCCATCCGCTGCTCGATGGCCTCGGGCACCCCGGACGGGGCGGCGATGCCCCGTTCGGAGGTCATGACCAGGTCGACGCCCTGCTCCCTGGCAGTGGGTAGATTGGGCTGCTGCGGCATGCGCTCGGCGGAGAATTGCGCCAGCACGCGGAAGTCGTCGTCCGCGTTCATCTCGCTGATGTTCTGCCCGGCCGCGCTGATATGGCCGCCCATCAGGGCGGTGCGGGATTCGGAAGCGCCACTGAAAGGCACGTGGGTGAGCTTGATGTCGGTCAGCTGCTGCAGCTCCACCATCATCAGGTGGTCATCCGTCCCGACGCCGGAGGTGCCGACCGAGAACTTGCCGGGCGCTGCCTTGGCGGCCGCGGTGAAGTCGGCCAGGGTCTGGTAGGAGGAATCCTTGGGCACCGCCAGCACCGTGGGATCGTCGACGATGCGCGCCACCGGGCGAATCTTCGCCGGGTCGTAGCCGACCTTGCGCTGCACGCGGGTACTCAGGAAGCCGGGGGTATTGATGAAGGCGAAGGTGTAGCCATCGGGTTTCGCCTTGCTCAGCATGGTGTAGGCGATCTCGCCCGCCGCGCCGGGGCGGTTGACGATGACGATCTTCGCGCCCAGGCGCTTCTCCAGATAGGGCTGCATCGCGCGCGCCATGACATCGGTGCTGCCACCGGGGGCATAGGCGACCAGGAATTCGATCGGCCGGTCTTCCGGCCAGGCGGCCTGCGCACTGAAGGAGCTGAGGGACAGCGCCAGGAAAGAGGCAAGCACAGCACTCGCGGTCTTGGTCATGGATAGCTCTCTATTGTTTTTGTTGGATTTGACGTGGCCAGGCGTCACGCGCGGCAGCGGCGTCCAAGGCGACGCTGCCGGCGTTGACTGATCACGGAATAGCGTTTCCGGCCGCAAGGAAGATCTCTCGGCCGGCACCCGTTGAAGCAAGATAATGGAATGCCATTTCGTAAACGAGACAGGGCATTGGCTACGCTGCCGAAAATTCGTAACCAAAAAAGTCCTATCAAGCCTTTTACGGCCTAACGGTCAGCGTGAGCCAGGCTCCTGAAACCGTCAAAAAATATAATTTGAAATGACATTTCTTTTTTAAAGGATCGCTCATGAATTCCCACAGCTTCACTCGCCAGCCCGGAACGCCCTTCCCACTTCAAAAAGGAATACAGGACCCATGATGAGGGCCGCCGCCTGGTCATTCGTTGCCTGGAAACGAGGGTGCAATACCTCTTCGGCATTCCCGGGGGAGAGAGCCTGGACTACTCCGAGAACGACCGGCTCCTGCGTCAGGAGATCAAGGAACGCAGCACGGTGATCTGAGCGGCGGCGCAAGCAAAGCAATGCAATGCCCTGACGGCATGATCGGGGCATTGGTGGACGCTCAGCTCGGGGCGGGTGGGCCATTGCCATTGAAATGTCTAGCTATCAATAAAGGCGGATAGCAGCGCCTGGACAGCTGACCGGTGTGAGTGACTCACTAGGCGCACACCGGGCGCTCGCGGATAATGGGGCGATAGCTGCCCTTTAGGAACACTCGCTTGAACACCAACCGTCCTCGCCCAGGCGTTTCCGGCGTTGCCTCTGCTGATCGCGTCTTGACCGTTCTCACTGCCTTTCGCATCGGCGATGCCGCCCTGAGTCTCGCCGAACTGGCCAATCGCACCGGTCTGATCAAGAGCACCATCATGCGCCTGGTGGTGTCCCTGGAAAAATACGGCCTGGTGACCCGGCTCGCCGATGGCAACTACATCCTGGCCAGCGAGGTCGTGCGCCTCAATGCCGTCTACCAGGACTCCCACGATGTCGGCCGCCACATCATGCCGCGTCTGCATCAGCTCACCGAAGAGAGTGGCGAAACCGCCTCCTTCTATGTACGACACGGCGCCTACCGACTCTGTCAGTACCGGGTGAATTCCCCGCATCGCCTGCGTCTGCACCTCCAACCCGGCGACATGCGTCCCATGGACCAGGCGGCCGGTGCCCAGGCCCTGCAGACGCCCTACGCGGTGGCCAAGGCGGGGATCATCCCCTTCTACTCCTGCGGTGCCACAGATCCGCACGCCTCTTCCGTCGCCCTGCCCATCTATGACGCCCAGGAAGAGCTGCTGGGTGCTCTGGTGATCTCGGGACCGGCCAATCGCCTCAGCCTGGAACGCGCCCAGACCCTGTACGAGGTCCTGCGCGAAGCCGCGGATGAACTCACCCGCAGCCTGGGCGGCAAGCCCCTGTACGGCACGGATCAGGCGAAGCGCAAGCCACGCAAGGATGAGTGATCGGCCATAAGGGCCGGCGGCCCCTGGCGCCAGTCTCCGCCGCCCTCGCGTAACGCCCCTCTCCCACGGAAGAGGCTGGGATCGTCAGCCCCCCTTGTAGGGCTTCGCTACGCTCAACCGCAACCTACGAAAGTCGCGCAGTGGCACTGAACGCTCCTTCTCCCTCTGGGAGAGGGCTGGGGTGAGGGATGTCGTCAGCCACTCACCCCCTTGTGGGGCTTCGCTACGCTCAACCGCAACCTACGAAAATCGCGCAGTGGCACTGAACGCCCCCTCTCCCTCTGGGAGAGGGCTGGGGTGAGGGCGACCCCAGCCGCCGAATTACGCCCTGATCAACAGCGGCGCCGTTCCCCGGTAGCAGGCGTCCAGCCGCTCGGCGCGATGGGCCAGGACGCTGCGCTGGTTGAGCGAGCCCTTGTCGGTGATCTCGCCGCGGTCGGCGGATGGTGGCTCTTCCTGCAGGGCGATCCATTCCAGGCGGCTGGCGTTGCCCGAGGCCTCGCGATTGAGGCGCCCCAGCCAGGCGGCGAACCAGTCCTGCACCGGGGCGCTGGCCAGTACCGTGGCGGCATCGACCCCATCGTCCAACCCGGCCAGTTGCCGGCAGTCCGCCAGGCGTGGAAAGACCAGCAGCCCCAGGCATTCGCGATCCGGCGCCGCCACCACCACGTCCTGCACCAGCGGCGTCCCCTCCAGCACCGCGCGATTGCGCAGGGGACCGACGCTGACGAAGACCCCGGACGAGAGCTTGAAGTCCTCGGCGATGCGACCGTCGAACATCAGGCCCAGTTGCGGATTGGCCGGATCGACCAGCTTGAGCGCATCGCCCGAGCAGTAGAAGCCTTCCTCGTCGAAGCAGGCGGTGGTCTGGGCGGCATCGCGCCAGTAGCCGGGCATGATGTGCGGACCGCGAAAGCGCCCTTCCAGCTTGCCGTCCACCGGTACCAGCTTGAGTTCGCAGCCCGGTGCCGGCACCCCGACATAGCCGGCCACCGACAGCGGGCCGGTGGTGAAGGTGCAACTGGGCGAGGCCTCGGTCATGCCCAGGCCGGCCATCATGCGGATGCGTTCGCCGCAGTGGGCCTCGGCGATGCGATCCAGGCGATCCCAGACGCTTTGCGACAGCCCCGCCGCGGCAAAGAAGAACAGTCGCATGCGGGCGAAGAAGCGCTCGCGCAACCTGGCGTCGCGCTCCAGCGCATTGGCCAGCTCCTCCCAGCCGCGCGGCACCGTGAGGTAGGCAGTGGGCGATACCTCCTGCAGGTTGCGCAAGGTCTCGCCAAAGCCCTGGGGCGTCGGCTTGCCCTCGTCCAGGTAGAAGGTGCCACCGTTGTAGAGCACGATCCCCAGGTTGTGGCTGCCGCCGAAGGTGTGGTTCCAGGGCAGCCAGTCCACCAGCACCGGCGGCTCTTCGCCGAACACCGGAAAGGTCTGCAACAGCATCTGCTGGTTGGCGCAGAGCATGCGCTGGGTGGTGGTCACCGCCTTGGGCAGCTTGGTGGAACCTGAGGTGAAAAGAAACTTGGCGATGCTGTCCGGCCCGGTGGCGGCGAAGGCGCGCTCGGCGGCGGCCAGTTCACCGCGGGCGAGCAGCGCCGCGAAGGCCAGGGTGCTGCGACCCTGCACCTGGCCACGGGTCGCGATCACCGGTACGTCGGCGGGCAGTACGGCATCCAGCGCCTTCTGGAAGGCCGGGCCGTCGCTGACGAATACCAGCCCCGGCTGCAGCAGACCGCAGACATGGCGCAGCTTGGCGTGGTCCTGGGACAGCAGCGCATAGCCGGGTGACACCGGGCAGAAGGGAATGCCGGCATAGAGTGCCGCCATGGCCAGTTGCAGGTGCTCGGGGTCGTTGCCGGAGAGAATCGCCAGCGGGCGCTCGGCGCAGAGGCCGAACTCCAGCAGCGCGGCGGCCAGCTGACGTACCCGCTGTAGCATCTCGCCATAGGAAAATTCGCGCCAGGCGCCGCCGGCCTCCCGCGCGGCGAAGAAGGTGCGGTCCGGTGCCACTTCGGCCCAGTGCAGCAGGCGATCCAGCAGCCGCGGCGGCGGTGGGGTCAGGGCTTCCTGGGAGGCCATGTAGAGCAGCCCCCCGCGCTCTTCCACCGTGACCCCGGGGTGGCCCAGGGTCACCGGGCGATAGCGCAGCGGCTGATCGGCGGGCGCGCGGGTTTGCGTGACGTGACTCACCTTGAATTCTCCTCTGGGCTGGCGCCCGGAGGCGCCTCTTATTGTTGTTGCAACAGGAGCTAGGGACTGCGGACGCTAGATCGGGTAGTGACGTGGCCCCGTCTGCAGCGTCACCCAGCGCAACTGGGTGAAGTGGTCGATGGAGGCGCGCGAACCGAAGCTGCCGTAGCCGCTGGACTTGACGCCGCCGAAGGGCATCTGCGCCTCGTCGTGCACCGTGGGGCCATTGATATGGCAGATGCCGCTCTCCACCCGCTGGGCCAGCGCCAGGGCGCGAGCGGTGTCGCGGCTGAAGATGGCGGACGAGAGACCGAATTCGGAGTCGTTGGCCAGGCGCAGCAGGGCTTCGTCGCCCTCGGCACGGATCACCACCGCGACCGGTCCGAAGGATTCCTCGGCATAGAGCTGCATCTCGGCGGTGACGCCATCCAGCAGGGTCGGCTGGAGGATGCTGCCGTCGAGCTGGCCACCACAGACCAGCCGGGCGCCCTTGCCCACGGCGTCGTCGATCATGGCCTTGATGCGGGTGCCGGCGCTGGCGTCGATCAACGAGCCCAGCACCGAGTCGGCTGCACTGGGATCACCCGCCTTGAGGGTGCGCACCTTGGCCGCCAGGCGCTCGACAAAGGCGTCGGCGATGCGGCTGTCGACCAGCAGGCGCTCGGTGGACATACAGATCTGCCCCTGGTTGAAGTAGGCGCCAAAGGCTGCCGCGGCGACCGCCGCATCCAGGTCGGCGTCTTCCAGCACCAGCAGCGGCGCCTTGCCGCCCAGTTCCAGCACGGCGGGCTTGAGATGGCGCGCCGACAGCTCGCCAACGATGCGACCGACCCGGGTGGAGCCGGTGAAGTTGACCCGCCGCACCGCCGGGTTGGCGATCAGCCGTTCGACGATGGCCGGGGCATCCTCCGGGGCGTTGGTGACCACATTGACCACGCCGTCGCCCAGCCCGGCGTCCTGCAGCACCTGGCCGATCAGCCGGTGCACGCCCGGACTCTGCTCCGACGCTTTGAGCACCACGGTATTGCCGCAGGCCAGGGGCATGGCCAGGGCGCGGGTCCCCAGGATCACCGGCGCGTTCCAGGGCGCGATACCCAGCACCACGCCACAGGGCTGGCGCAAGGCCATGGCGAAGCTGCCGGGAACGTCGGAAGGGATGACTTCGCCCTGGATCTGGGTGGTCATGGCCGCCGCCTCGCGCAGCATGTTGGCGGCCAGGTGGACGTTGAAGCCGTACCAGTTGGCCATGGCTCCGGTCTCCCCGGCCAGGGCGACGAATTCGCCACTGCGCGCCGCCAGGCCATCGGCCGCCGCCAGCAAACGGCGGCGGCGCTCGCCCGGCGGCAACGCCGCCCAGGCGGGAAAGGCGGCCTGAGCCGCGGCCACCGCGGCGTCGGCATCGTCCAGGGTGGCGGCGGCCACCGTGGAGACCACCGCACCCGTCACCGGATGGCAACGCTGATAGCTGCGACCGTCGCCGGCCGGGCGGCTGGCGCCGCCGATGAGCAGGGATACCTCGACCATGACGCTACCTCTTGTTGTTGTATGTGGGGCGGTGGCGATCTAGCGCTTGTAGGTCTGCAAACCGGGCTTGATGCTCTTGTCGTCGAGGAATTGCTTCATCCCCTGCTCCCGCCCGCCTTCCGGATCCTGCAGGCGCGACTGGTCGAGCTTGGCATAGAGGTAGTCCTCGTTCTGCTCCCAGGTCAGCTCGCGGCAGCGCTTGAAGCCGACCTTGGCGGCACGCAGCACCACCGGATTCTTGTCCAGCAGCTCGCGGGCCAGGGCGGTGGTCACCTCGCGCAACTGGTCGCGCGGCACGCTCTGGTTGACCAGGCCCATGGCCGCGGCCTCGGGACCGCTGAAGGTCTTGCCGGTCATCACATAGTAGAGGGCGGTGCGATGGCCCACGGTATCGGCCAGGGCCTTGCTCACCAGGTTGCCCGGCGGGATGCCCCAGTTGATCTCGGACAGGCCGAAGGTGGCCTCGTCGGCGGTGATGGCCAGGTCACAGGCCACCAGCGGACTGAAGCCGCCGCCAAAGCACCAGCCATTGACCATGGCGATGGTCGGCTTGGCGTACATGCGCAACAGCTTCCACTGCCACTGGGAGGCTTCGCGGCGAATCTTTTCCTGCAGGATCTCGGGGCCGGCATCGGTCTCGCGGAAGTATTCCTTGAGGTCCATGCCCGCGGTCCAGGCCTCGCCGGCACCGGTCAGCACCAGCACGCCGGCACTGGCGTCCTGCTCCAAGGTCTCCAGCACCTCGACCATCTCGCGGTTGAGGGTGGGGCTCATGGCATTGCGTTTTTCCGGACGATTGAGCGTCACCCAGGCGATACCGTCCTCGATGTCCACTTTGACCGTCTGCCAGCGTCCGTCGTAACTGCCCATGGCGTGTGCCTCTTGTTGTTGGGTGGGTATGGCACTGAAGCTACGCCAGGGAACTAGTTAAGTCAATTAACTATTTTTGGCAAAACGATGACCCTGCCAAAAGCGGCTAGCCCAGCGCCTTGCCCGCGGACACGCTCAAACCCGCTGACGTCGGCCGTCCTTCGGGGCGGGTCAGCAGGAGCAGCAGCCCCGCCGCGACGAAGACACCAGCAAAGACCAGGTACAGCCGCAGCGGCGGCCACCCGTTATCGAGGAGCAATCCTGCCACCACCGGCGAGAGAATGGCGCCCAGGCGACCAATCCCGATGCCCCAGCCCACCCCGGTGGCGCGCACCTCGGCGGCATAGGCCAGTGCCGGCAGCGCATAGAGTCCGGCGACGCAGCCATTGGCAAAGAGCCCGATCAGCAGCCCCATGGCCAGGGCACCCAGGTAGGAACTGCCCATATGGGCGAAGGCCACCAGCAGCAGCGCGGTGGTCAGCATGAAGCCGCCCAGCGCCCGGGACAGCGGCAGGCGAGCGAACAGCAGACCCACCAGGGCGGCGCCAAAGATGCCGCCCACGCTCAGCAGCACGCCACCGGCCACCCCCTGCTGCTCGGAAAGCCCCAGGGTGGTCAGCAGCTTGGGCGTCCAGCTCATGATGAAGTAGAAGCCGAACATGGCCAGAAAGAACAGCGTCCACACCAGCAGGGTGGTCCGCCGCAAGGCCGGAGCCAGCAGCCGGCCAACGGTGCCGGCGGCGCCGGGGCCTTGCACCTGCGGTGGCAGCGCGGCGAGCTCAGGCTGCCCGAGTCGCCGGGCCAGGCGATTGACCTGCACCAAAGCGCCGACCGGCCGCCGCGTGAGCAGAAAATCCAGCGATTCCGGCAGGCCAAGGAGCACCAGTGGCAAGGCGCCCAGGGTGATGAGGCCACCCGCGCCGAAGACCGCGCGCCAGCCCCAGTGCGACAGCAGCCAGACCGCCAGCAAGCCACCCAGGGTCGCTCCCAAGGCATAGCCCATTCCCTGCAGGCTGACCGCCAGACCCCGCCAGCGACGCGCCGAATATTCGCTGGCGATCACGTTGCTGCTGGCCAGCACTCCACCCACGCCCAAGCCGGTGAGGCCGCGCAGCAGTGCCAGTTGCAGCGGCGACCCTGCCAGCGCCGAGAGCAACATGCCGATCCCCGAGAGCAGCAGGCAGACCAGGATCAGCCGGCGGCGCCCCCAGCGATCGGCCAGCGGCGCCAGCAGCAGCGAACCGGCCGCCATGCCGACCAGGCCGGCGCTGAGCAGCAGCCCTACCTGAGCGCCGGAGAGTCCCCACTCGCGGGAAACCGAGGCCGCGGTAAAGGCCATCACCAGCACATCGAAGCCATCGATCATGTTGAGCAGGATGCACACCAGCACGGCCAAGTACTGGAAGCCGCGCATGGGCCCCCGGTCGACGATCTCGCGCAGATCGGTCATAGCCCACCTCGCGCATCGAGCAGGTGACGGCGACCGCGCGGGACGCGCCCGGGATTGGACGGAAAGAGAACGAGGCGTACTGACATGGCGAGCATCCTTGGGTTCTTGTTGTTGGAATCTCAGCCCGCTAACGCTGGCAAATATGGATCCAATCCACAAGATGCCGCTGCCCAATCGAATCCAGGCGCCAGCCTCTGTCCTGCCCGGAAAGCGCTGGCCGATCAAGGCTATTCCGTCCTGTAAGAGCCCGTATCTTTGACCAATTAGCGGGCGATTATCGAGCAGCAATCGCCCTCGACGACCTGGCAGCCGCATTGACACCCCTAAAGACCTCAATCGATCATTGGATCCAATAGACAACAACAAGAGGTCTCGTTCATGTACCCGAAGAACGCCTGGTACGTCGCCTGCACCCCCGACGAAGTGCAGGACAAACCCCTGGGCCGCCAGATCTGCGGCGAACCCCTGGTCTTCTATCGCGATGCCAACGGCCAGGTGGTGGCCCTGGAAGATTTCTGTCCGCACCGCGGCGCGCCGCTGTCCCTGGGCTTCGTCCGCGACGGCACCCTGGTCTGCGGCTATCACGGCCTGGAGATGGGCTGCGGCGGCAAGACCCTGGGCATGCCGGGGCAGCGGGTCGGCGTCTTTCCCGCGGTACGTCCCTATGCCGCCGTCGAGCGGCACGGCTTCGTCTGGGTCTGGCCGGGCGACCAGGCCAAGGCCGATCCCGCGCTGATCCCCCGCCTGGAATGGGCCGAGAGCCCGGACTGGGCCTATGGTGGCGGCCTCTATCACATCCAGTGCGACTACCGCCTGATGATCGACAATCTCATGGATCTCACCCACGAGACCTATGTCCACGCCTCCAGCATCGGCCAGAAGGAGATCGACGAGGCGCCGCCGGCCACCCGCGTCGAAGGCGACGAGGTCATCACCAGCCGGCACATGGAAAACATCTCCGCCCCGCCCTTCTGGCGCATGGCCCTGCGCGGCAACGGCCTGGCCGATGACGTCCCGGTGGATCGCTGGCAGATCTGCCGCTTCACCCCGCCCAGCCACGTCATGATCGAGGTAGGCGTGGCCCATGCCGGTCATGGCGGCTACGACGCCCCGGCGGCGGTCAAGGCCGCCAGCGTGGTGGTGGACTTCATCACCCCAGAGACCGAGACCTCCATCTGGTACTTCTGGGGCATGGCGCGCAACTTCAAGCCGGACGATGCCGAGCTCACCGCCAGCATCCGCGAGGGCCAGGGCAAGATCTTCGGCGAAGACCTGGAGATGCTCGAACGCCAGCAGCAGAACCTCCTGCGCTATCCCAAGCGCGGCCTGCTCAAGCTCAACATCGATGCCGGCGGCGTGCAGTCGCGGCAGATCATCGACCGCCTGCTGGCCGCCGAACAGGCCGCCACCGGCATCCCGGTCCGGCAGATCGCCTAGGAGACCTCCCATGCTCGACCTGATCGTCACCGCCGTGCAGCGCGAGGCGCCCACTATCCTGGCCTTCGACCTGGCCCGCGCCGACGGCGGCCCCCTGCCCGGCTTCGCCGCCGGCGCCCATCTGGAGATCGCCCTGGGCGACGGCCTGCTGCGCCACTATTCGCTGTGCGCCACGCCCGAACCCGCCCCGACCCGCTATCGCATCGCCGTGCTGCTCGTCCCCGACTCCCGCGGCGGCTCCCAGGCCATGCACCGCCTGCAGGTAGGCGATCGCCTGCAGGTCAGCGAGCCGCGCAATCTGTTCGCCCTGGTGCCGAGCGCACGCCGCACCCAGCTGCTGGCCGGAGGCATCGGCATCACCCCCCTCCTGGCCATGGCCGAACAGCTCTATCAGCAGGGCGCGCGTTTCACCCTGCGCTACCTGGTGCGCGACCGCGAACACGCGGCCTTCATCCCCTGGCTCAAGGCGCGGCCCTATGCCGAGCAGGTCAGGGTGCATTTCGACCAGCACGATCCGGCGCTGAGACCCAACTTCCAGCACCTGCTCGGCCCGGCAGCACCGGACGACCACCTCTATGTCTGCGGCCCGGCCGGCTTCATGGCCGCGGTGGTGGACGCCGCCCAGGCCCAGGGCTGGCAACCCGGCCAGATCCATCGGGAGTATTTCGCTGCCGATCCCGCCGCCCAGGGCGAGCAACGGGCCTTCGAGGTGGAGCTGGCGCGCAGCGGGCGCCGCGTGCAGGTACCGGCCGAGCGCAGCGTGGTCGAGGTGCTGGCCGATATGGGGGTCGTCCTGCCGGTGTCCTGTGGTCAGGGCCTCTGCGGCACCTGCCTGACCCCGGTGCTTGACGGCGAACCCGAGCACCGCGACCTCTTTCTCTCCGCGGCCGAGCACGCCGCCAACGACCGCTTCACCCCCTGCTGCTCCCGCGCCAAGGGCGAGCGACTGGTGCTGGATCTCTAACGACCCGAGCCCTCCTAGCCTCCCCCTCTCCCCCTGGGAGAGGGCCGGGGTGAGGGAACCGGCCTACACCAACACCCGCACCGCCCCCGCCTCCCCCTCTTCCCCACCGAACCAGCGTGCATAGCCCAGGGTCGCCTGGGCGTGCTCGCGCATGATGCCCTCGGCACGGGCGCCCTGGCCGCGCACCAGGGCATCGAAGACCGCATGGTGCTGCAGATGGGCGAAGTTGAAGCGGCGGTATTCGCGCTCGAGATTGTCGGCATCCACCGCCAAGGCGCTCACCGAGGCGAAGGGCAGATGCTCGTGGCGGCCCAGGGCCAGGCCGATGGCCGGATTGCCGCTCGCCGCGACGATGGCCTGGTGAAAGGCCCGGTTGAGATCGTGGTACTCCTCCAGATCCTCCAGCAGCACATGCCCCTTGGCGAACAGCAGATCGCCCCGGCGCAGGCAGTCTTCCAGCCGGGCGCGCGTCGGCGCGTCCAGGCCACGCTCGGCGGCCTGGCGCGCGGCCAGGCCCTCCAGCACCCCGCGCACTTCCACGGCGCCCTCCAGATCGGCACCGGTCAGCGCCCGCACCTGATAGCCGCGGGCACCGCTGCGCTCCAGCAGGCCTTCCTCGGCCAGGGTGCGCAGGGCCAGGCGAACCGGCATGCGCGACACGGCAAAGCGTTCGGCGGTGGGAATCTCCGCCAGGCGTTCGCCCGCGCCCAGTTCGCCGGACAGGATCATCTGCCGCAGCGCGGCCAGTACCCGCTGTCCCGGCTTGCTCATGGCTGTCCCTCTCCTTCATTGATCTCGGCCAGCAGCCACTGCCGAAAGGCCTGCAGCGACGGCAGCCCCTCGTTGCGCGGCGGATAGACCAGGTAATAGCTGCGGCGACTGACCAGCGCCGGCCCACAGGCCAGCAACTCGCCCTGGGCCAGTTCGTCCTCCACCAGTACCCGCGGCACCAGGCCGATGCCGATGCCGGCGCGTACCGCCTGGATCAGGTGCGAGGTCAGCTCGAAACTCGGCCCCGGGCGCATCGCCCGATGCGGCAGCTCGTGATGCCGGAACCACTCGCCCCAGGCTTGGGGATTGTTGGCCACGCCCAGCAGCAGCTGGTCGGCCAGGGTGGCAGGCGTGGCGTCCGGCAATTCCGCCAGGGTCGCCGGGCTGGCGATCACCACCAGGTGCTCGGCTTGCAGCGGATGGGCACGCAGCCCCGGCCAGTCCCCGCTGCCGACGCTGATGGCGGCATCGATCTCGCTGGCGGCGAAGTCCACCGCCTGGATGCGCGAATGCAGGTGCACCAGCATGCCGGGGTGGGCGGCATAGAAGTCGCCTAGGCGCGGCAGCAGCCACTTGGAACCAAAGGTCGGCAGCACCGCCAGGCGCAGGGTGCCCTGGCCGGAGGCGAAGGCCATGGCCTGCAAGGTGGCGCTGCGGATCTGCCCGAGGGCCAGGCCCAGTTCGCGACTGTAGGCGCGACCGACATCGGTAAGGACGATCTGCCGCCCCTCGCGGCGAAACAGCGTCAATCCCAGCAACTGTTCCAGGGCCTGCACCTGGCGACCGACGGCGCTCTGGGTCAGCGACAGCTCCTCGGCCGCCCGGGTATAGCTCTCATGGCGCGCCGCCGCCTCGAAAGCCAGCAGCAGCGACATGGAGGGCGTCAGGCGACGGTGATTCATTCAGGATCTTCCGGCATAGGCGGCGGAATCTTCGGTTGTGGCGCCGCCGCGCTGTGGTGAGAATGCCTACTATAGCCAGAAAAGGTCGACGCCATTCCTTCGCTCGCTGAAGGAGACGGCCGTCCGCCGCCAGAGAGCCCGCCTGATGAACATGATCGCCCGCCTGCCGGCCCCGGCGCCCCTTGCCGCCGCCTACACCGACTTCCTGACCACCCTGGCCGCCAGCGGCTTCCAGGGCGAGATCGCGCTGGATCATGCCAGCCGCACGGTCATGGCCACCGACAACTCCATCTACCAGCGCCTGCCCCAGGCGGCGGTCTTTCCCAAGGACAGCGCCGACGTCCAGCGCCTGGCCCGGCTGATGGGCGAGCCGCGCTTCCAGGGCGTGGTCCTGACCCCGCGCGGCGGCGGCACCGGCACCAACGGCCAGTCCCTGACCGACGGCATCGTAGTCGACCTCTCCCGCCACCTGAACCAGATCCTCGAGATCAACGTCGCCGAGGGCTGGGTGCGGGTGCAAGCAGGCGTGGTCAAGGACCAGCTCAACGCCGCGCTCCGGCCCCACGGCCTGTTCTTCGCCCCGGAGCTGTCCACCTCCAACCGCGCCACCATCGGCGGCATGATCAACACCGACGCCAGCGGCCAGGGCAGCGTGACCTACGGCAAGACCCGCAACCACGTGCTGGAGCTGGATGCCTACCTGATCGGCGGCGAGCGCCTGCAGAGTCGCCCGGTGGACAGCGCCGAGCTGGACGCCCTCTGTGCTCGCGACGACCGCACCGGCGCCGTCTATCGCTGCGCACGGGACATCGCCGAGCAGCAGGCCGACCTGATCGAGGCGCGCTTTCCCAAGCTCAATCGCTGCCTGACCGGCTACGACCTGGCGCACCTGATCGAGGCAGACGGCCGCTTCAACCTCAACAGCGTGCTCTGCGGCGCCGAGGGCTCCCTGGCCTTTATCGCCGAGGCCAAACTCAACGTCTTGCCGATTCCCAAGTATTCGGTGCTGGTCAACGTTCGCTACGCCAGCTTCATTGATGCCCTGCGCGACGCACGCGCCCTGATCGAACTCAAGCCGCTGTCCATCGAGACGGTGGATTCCAAGGTGCTGCTGCTGGCCATGCAGGACATCGTCTGGCACAGCGTGGCGGAGTATTTCCCCGAAGACGTCGCGCGTCCCACCCTGGGCATCAACCTGGTGGAATTCAGCGGCGACGATCCCGAGGAAGTGGATGCCCGCGTCCAGGGCTTCCTCGAGCACCTGCGCCAGGACCCTACCGTCGAGCGCCTCGGCCACACCCTGGCCGTCGGCCGCAATGCCGTGACCCGGGTCTACACCATGCGCAAGCGCGCGGTGGGCCTGCTCGGCAACGTCCAGGGCGAGATCCGCCCGCAGCCCTTCGTCGAAGACACCGCGGTACCGCCCGAGCGGCTGGCCGACTTCATCGCCGAATTCCGCGCCCTGCTCGACGGCCACAACCTGCAATACGGCATGTTCGGCCACGTCGACGCCGGGGTGCTGCACGTGCGTCCGGCGCTGGATCTCAAGGACCCGCGCCAGGCGGCGCTGGTCCGGCCGATCTCCGACCAGGTGGCCGCCCTGACGCAGAAATACGGCGGCCTGCTCTGGGGCGAACACGGCAAGGGCGTGCGCTCGGAATACGCGCCGGCCTTCTTCGGTGACCTCTACCCGGCCCTGCAGGCGCTCAAGGGCGCCTTCGATCCGCACAACCAGCTCAATCCGGGCAAGATCGCCACCCCGCTCGCCAGCGGCGCCGAGTTGCTCAAGGTCGATGGCGTGACCCTCCGCGGCGAACTGGACCGCACCCTCGACGAGCGCGTCTGGCAGAGCTACGGCACCGCCATGCACTGCAACGGCAACGGCGCCTGCTACAACTACGACCCCGACGACGCCATGTGCCCGTCCTGGAAGGCCACCCGCCAGCGCATCCATTCGCCCAAGGGCCGCGCCGCCCTGATCCGCGAATGGCTGCGCCTGCAGGGCCAGGCCGGCATCGATGTCCTGGCCCCGGCGCCGCGCGGTGCGCTGAACTGGCTCAAGGCCCTGCCGCAGCGCTGGCGCAATGGCCGCCAGGCCGAGGCGGATTTCTCCCACGAGGTCTATGACGCCATGGCCGGCTGCCTGGCGTGCAAGTCCTGCGCGGGCCAGTGCCCGATCAAGGTCAATGTGCCGGAATTCCGCTCGCGCTTTCTCGAACTCTATCACCGCCGCTATCTGCGCCCCGTCCGCGACTACCTGATCGGCTCCCTGGAATTCAGCCTGCCGCTGTTCGCCCGCGCCCCGGGCCTCTACAACGCGGTGATGGGTGCGACGCCGATCCAGCGGCTGTTCGCCGAGCGCATCGGCATGGTCGACAGTCCCCTGCTCAGCCGCTTCGACCTGGTGCCGGTCATGCATCGGTGGCAGGTGCAGATCGCCACGCCGGAGCGGCTGCTGGCGCTGAGCGAGGACGAGCGCGCCAGAACCGTAGTGGTGGTACAGGATGCCTTCACCCGCTACTTCGAGACGCCGCTCACCGCCGCCTTCCTCGAACTGGCGGCCCGGCTGGGCCAGCGGGTGCTCCTTGCGCCCTATCGCGCCAACGGCAAGCCGCTGCAGGTGCAGGGTTTTCTCGGCGCCTTCGAGCGCACCGCACGGCGCAACGCCGCTCAACTCGCCAGCCTGGCCGGCTTCGGCGTCAAGCTGGTTGGCCTCGATCCGGCCATGACCCTGGTCTATCGCCAGGAATACACCAAGGTCCCGGGCATCGCCCGGATGCCCGAGGTCCTGCTGCCCCAGGAATGGCTGCTGCAGGTGTTGCCGAAAGAGCAGAAGGTGGTCGGCGACAAGGTCTATCGCCTGCTCGGCCATTGCACCGAGAAGACCAACGCCCCGGCCAGCGTCAGCCAGTGGCAGCAGGTGTTCGAACGCCTGGGTCTGGGCCTCAAGCCGGAAAGCACCGGCTGCTGCGGCATGTCCGGCACCTATGGTCACGAGGCACGCAACCTGGCGACCTCCAAGGTGATCTACGACCAGTCCTGGGCCCGCGCCCTGGCCGTCCCGGCGGACCAGGGCGAAGCCCTGGCCACCGGCTATTCCTGCCGCAGCCAGGTCAAGCGCATCGACGACCGCCCCCTGCGCCATCCGCTGGAAGCGGTGCTGGATGCGGTGCGGGGCTGAACGCTTCTGCCCTACCCCTGATCGCGGCCATGGGCCGCTCCTACAGCGGTATCCGTGCCTGTAGGAGCGGCCCATGGCCGCGATCAGAACCCTAATGCAGAAGCAGCCATATCGGCGGAGCACCGCGGCCATGATTAATCAGTAGCGTGGAAAACCGCGCAGCGTTTTCCACAGGCATGCAAACAGGCCGACGGGCAAGAACCCTCGACCCAAACAAGCTACATAGAGAAGGAAAAACCCGAGAAAGCCCGACCAGAAAAATCGCGCCCAAACGAAAAAGCGGCCACTAGGGCCGCTTCTCGATGGTTGCTGGCGTTCAGGACCAGACAACCTTTGAATGGCGCAGCGGACGGGACTCGAACCCGCGACCCCCGGCGTGACAGGCCGGTATTCTAACCGACTGAACTACCGCTGCGCATTACCTCGAGTGGTGGGTGATGACGGGATCGAACCGCCGACCCTCTGCTTGTAAGGCAGATGCTCTCCCAGCTGAGCTAATCACCCGTTTGCTCTCGAAGTGGGGCGCATTCTACGGACGGGTTTACGACCTGGCAACCCCTTTTTCAAAAAAATTTTCCCAGCACTTCCAAAGGCTTAGCGCTGCCCTCCGGCGCACCTAAGAAAGCGCGCATTCCCGACGACCATCGCGATCCGGGGTTGGCCTCCGGGGCGGGCGACGCGGATAATGCGCGCTTCGTTTTTGGGAGTGACACCATGTGGTTCCGTAATCTGCTCGTCTACCGTCTCACCCAGGAAGTCGCCTTCGAGACCGAAGCCCTCGAAGCCGCCCTCGCCGCCAAGCCGGCTCGTCCCTGCGCCAGCCAGGAATTGTCCACCTACGGTTTCGTCGCCCCCTTCGGCAAGGGCCCGGACCTGCCGCTGGTGCACGAAAGCCAGGGCTTCTTCCTGATCGCCGCGCGCAAGGAAGAACGCATCCTGCCCAGCAGTGTGGTCAAGGAAGCCGTGCAGGAAAAGGTCGACGAGATCGAAAACCAGCAGATGCGCAAGGTCTACAAGAAGGAGAAGGAGCAGATCAAGGACGAGATCGTCCAGGCCTTCCTGCCGCGCGCCTTCATCCGGCGCCAGACCACCTATGCCGCCATCGATCCCAAGCAGGGCTGGATCCTGGTCGACGCCTCCAGCGCCAAGCGCGCCGAGGACCTGCTCTCCACCCTGCGCGATGCCCTGGGCTCGCTGCCGGTCCGCCCGCTGGGCGTCAAGCAGGCCCCCATGGCCACCTTCACCGACTGGGTCAAGGCCGGTGACGCCACCCATGGCCTCTATATCCTCGACGAGTGCGAACTGCGCGATGCCGGCGAAGACGGCGGCGTGGTGCGCTGCAAGGGTCAGGACCTGACCAGCGAAGAGATCCAGAACCACCTGGGCGCCGGCAAGCTGGTCACCAAGCTGGCCCTGGCCTGGCAGGACAAGCTGGCCCTGCTGCTGGACGACAAGGTCACCATCAAGCGCCTGAAGTTCGAGGACCTGCTGCAGGACCAGGCCGAACAGGACGGCGGCGAAGACGCCCTCGGCCAGCAGGACGCCAGCTTCGTGCTGATGATGATGACCCTGGCGGAATTCCTGCCACAGCTGATCGAAGCTCTGGGTGGTGAAGAATTGCCCCAGGGGCTCTAAGCTCACCTCAAGGCCGGCGCAGACCGGCCTTTTTTCTGCCTACTGAAAAAGGAGTTTGTCATGCGTGCCCTGGCCGCCTTCAGCCGCTTCGTCGGCAATACCTTCGCCTTCTGGGTGCTGCTCGCCGCCCTGCTGGCGTTCTTCGCCCCCGCAGTATTCAAGCCGCTGAGCGTGGCCATCGTGCCGCTGCTGGGGGTGATCATGTTCGGCATGGGCCTGACGCTCAAGGTCGAGGATTTCGCCGCCGTCGGCCGTCACCCCTGGCGGGTGCTGCTGGGCGTGGTAGCCCACTTCGTCATCATGCCGGGCGTGGCCTGGGCGCTCTGTCAGCTGTTCCACCTGCCGCCGGAGATCGCCGTCGGCGTCATCCTGGTCGGCTGCTGCCCCAGCGGCACGGCGTCCAATGTCATGACCTGGCTGGCCAAGGGCGACCTGGCGCTGTCGGTGGCCATCGCCGCGGTGACCACCCTGCTCGCGCCCCTGCTGACCCCGGCGCTGATCTGGCTGCTGGCCTCCACCTGGCTGCCGATCTCCTTTGGCGGGCTGTTCTGGTCGATCCTGCAGGTGGTGCTGCTGCCCATCGCCCTGGGTCTGGTCGCCCAGCGTCTGCTCGGCCAGCGCGTCGGCGCCCTGGTCGAGGTGCTGCCGCTGGCCTCGGTGGTGAGCATCGTGGTGATCGTTGCCGCGGTGGTGGCCGCCAGCCAGGCGCGCATCGCGGAATCCGGGCTGCTGATCATGGCAGTGGTGATCCTGCACAACGGCTTCGGCTTCCTGCTCGGCTATCTCACCGGCAAGTTCTGCAAGTTGCCAGTGGCCCAGCGCAAATCCCTGGCACTGGAAGTCGGCATGCAGAATTCCGGGCTCGGCGCCGCCCTGGCCACGGCGCATTTCTCGCCGCTGGCCGCGGTCCCCAGCGCCCTGTTCAGCGTCTGGCACAACATCTCCGGGGCGCTACTGGCCACCCTCTTCCGCCGCTTCAAGGACGACGACGCGCATCCCTGAAGCCTCGTGCCACACCTGCCGGAGCAGCGCCTGGCAGGTGTCCTCGGTGAAGGGCTGCGGCCGGGCGATGCCGTAGCCCTGGGCATAGTCGACCCCCAGGGCGGCCAGCGCCGCCACCACCGCGGGGTTCTCGGCGAATTCGGCGATGGTCTTCTTGCCGGTGAGATGGCCGAGCTGGTTGATCGCCTCGACCATGGCACTGTCCACGGCGTCTTCCAGCAGGTGGCGGACAAAGCTGCCGTCGATCTTCAGGTAGTCCACCGGCAGGTGCTTGAGGTAGGTGAAGGACGACATCCCGGCGCCGAAGTCGTCCAGCGAGAATCTCACCCCCAGGCCACGCAATTCGTCCATGAACAACCGCGCCGCATCCAGATTGGCCACCGCGCTGGTCTCGGTGATCTCGAAGCAGATGCGCGCCGGCGCGATCTGCCAGCGCTGCAGCTGCTGCCTGACGAAATCGGCCAGACCTGCCTCGCCCAGCGAATGCCCGGACAGGTTGATGGCCAGGGTGTCGAGCAACCCGTCGGGCAGCTCGGCGAAGCGCGCCAGGGCCGCGGCGATCACCCAGCGATCCAGGTCGGGCATCAGGCCATAACGCTCCGCGGCCGGGATGAAGGCGCCCGGCGCGATCAGCCGCTCGCCCTCTTCCAGCCGCATCAGCACCTCCACGTGGCGATCCGCGACGGTCTCCTGGCCCAGTCCCAGGATCGGCTGGACGTATAGCCGAAACCTGTCCTCGGCCAGCGCCCGATGCAGGCGCTGCACCCAGGCCATCTCGCCATGGCGCTGATCCAGCTCCACATCGCCCGGGGCAAAGACCTGGATGCGATTGCGCCCCTTGTCCTTGGCCGCATAGCAGGCCAGATCGGCCAGGCGCAGCGCCTCCTCGGGCGCCAGGGCCTGACCTCCCAGGTGCACCACACCGATGCTCAGACCGACGCGAAAGCCCTGTCCGGCCGCTTCGAATTGCAGGCTACCCACGCAGCAGCGCAGGCGCTCGGCCACGGCCTCGACCTGCGCCGGCGTACGATTTTCCAGCAGGACGCCGAATTCGTCGCCGCCCAGCCGTGCCAGGCAATCCTCTTCGCCCAGTTGCTGAGCGAGCAATTCGCACAGCTGGCGCAGCAGGCGATCGCCATGGAAATGCCCGGAGGTGTCGTTGACGATCTTGAACTGATCCAGATCGATGAACAGCAGCGAGGCACAGGCCAGGTTCTCGCGGGCCAGCAGGCGCTCCAGCCGGGTCTCGAATTCGCGGCGATTGAGCAGCCCGGTCAGGGCATCGTGACTGGCCTGCCAGGCCAGATCATGCAGAAAGGCGCGCTCGCGGGTCTGGTCGTGCATCACCAGCACCACCCCGGTGCCGGACTCGCCCCGCGGCAGGGGGGTCACCGTCAGGGCCACCGGCACCCGAGTGCCGTCGATGCGCACCAGCTGATGCGCCAGAGGCTCATTGCCCGCCAGCCAGTCCTGGCTGCGCAGGCGTTCGGCCAGCGGCTGGGTCGACGCCGGCTGGTCCTCGGTCTGGATATCGAACAGGTGGGTGACGGGCGTACCCGCCGCCAGCCCCGGCCACGCCAGCAGGCGCTCCGCGGCCGGGTTGTGATAGAGCAGCCGACCCTGGGCATTCAGCGCCAGCACGGCATCGCCCAGGGACGCCAGGATGACCTGGATATGTTCCTTTTCGGCCTGCAGCGCCTGCTCGGAGCGCCAGCGCTGCTGCACCAGGCTGTGCATGCGCCAGATGGCCAGGAGCACCAGCAAGGCGCCGACCAAGACGTTGGCGATGAACAGGGCCGCCACCAGCTGCCGCGACGCCACCCCCAGGCGCTCCGAGAAGGCCACCGTTTCCGGCATCATCCGGTCGTGCAGGTCCAGCAGCTGGCGTTTCAGCGGAATCAGCGCCGGTCCCGGTCCCCGCAGCTTGATCAACTCGAAGCCGGTGCGCGCCAGGGCCTGGAATTCGTCCATGTAGGGATCGGTGATCTGCCAACGGGCGATCACCCCTTCGAAGGGTTCCACATGGCGAGCCATCTGGAAGAGCGCGATGAGGCCATCGATGTCGTCCGGGCTGTTGCCGGCTAGGCGCAGCAGCCGCGCCGCTTCGGCGCGGTCGCCGCCGCTATCGAGTTCCTGCCGCGCCGCCCGGTCGAGGTCGTTGACGCTGATGGACGCGAGGTAAGCGTGATAGAACTCGGGCCGCCCTTCGTCCAGGTAGGCGCCGAGCGCCAGCATGGCGTTGCCAAGGCTCTTGCTCCACAGGCTTTCCGCGGACACATAGGCGCGCACCGTCGACAGCAGTTGCAGGCTGACGATGGCGACCAGCGCCTGGCAGGACAGGATGATGACGAAGGGCCAGACGACCCGCAGCGTGCGCAGCGCAGAGGAAGGCGACAGTGAAGACATACAGCGATCCGCAAAAGGAGACGGGCGAATTCTTGCCATTGAGCAGGCATGTCGGCCGTTTTGCGGAAAACTGTTGGCCCGGGAAGACAGCTACGCTGGACTACCGGCGCCAGATAAGCGACGCAGAGGGGGTGCCGCCCTACCGCTGCCAGCGGCTGCCGACGAACGGTAGTCGAGGAGCCACCGCTAGTTGAAGGACGCCTCCAGGCGCGCCTTGACCTCGGGCCATTCGCGATCGGTGATGCTGTACATCACGGTGTCGTCCAGACGTCCGTCGGCCAGGCGCCGATGATGGCGCAGCAGGCCTTCGCGGACCGCCCCCAGCTTCTCGATGGCGGCCTGGGACCGGAGATTGGTCGCGGCGGTCTTGAGCTGCACCCGCACCAGCTGCCAGTGCTCGAAGGCATGGCGCAGCATCAGGTACTTGATGTTGCCGTTGAGTCCGCTGCCATGCTGTTCGCTGTCGAGCCAGGTCCAGCCGATCTCGGCGGCGGGCAGCGCCGGCAGGAAGTCGGCGAAACGGGTGGTGCCCACCAGCCGGTCGGCGATGCGCACGGCAAAGGGCAAGGCGCGTCCTTCGCGCTGCTCGGCCAGGGCCTGGCGATACCAGTCCGGACGCAGGGGCCCGCTCAGGTAGTGCAGCGCTTCGCGATTGCGCTCGGCCAGACTGACCAGCTCCAGCACGTCGCCTTCCGCCAGGGGGTCCAGGCGCAGCGCACCACGTTGCAGGGAAATGGGCTGCGCTTGGAACATGACGGTCTCTCGCTCTTGAATCAGCCCGCCAACCTAACAGGGCCGGCCGCCCGGCTCAACCCACTGGCATCCCCCAACGCACCAGAACTGACGTCTGGCACCCCAAGGTGCGACACTTTGCCCGGGCGCGATGGGCGCCTGGAATGTCTGGAGTCGCCATGTCCCTGCCCAGCGGACTGATCATCACCGTTACCCTCGGCTATCTGGCCCTGCTCTTCGCCATCGCCTTCTACGGCGATCGCCGGCCCCCACTCAGGCCGCGCCTGCGGGCCTGGGTCTACAGCCTGTCGCTGGCCGTCTACTGCACCAGCTGGACCTTCTTCGGCGCGGTCGGCCAGGCCGCCGACCAGCTCTGGTCCTTCCTGCCCATCTACCTGGGGCCCATCCTCTTCCTGCTGCTGGCGCCGCAACTGGTGAAGAAGATGGTGCTGATCAGCAAGAAGGAAAACATCACCTCCATCGCCGACTTCATCGCCTCCCGCTATGGCAAGTCGCAGACGCTGGCCATCGTCGTCGCGCTGATCTGCCTGGTCGGCGTCCTGCCCTACCTGGCGCTGCAGCTCAAGGGCATCGTCATCGGCGTCAACCTGCTGACCGGCATCAATGCCGAGTCCCTGAGCACCCGCGCCCAGGACACCGCGCTGTTCGTCTCCCTGGTGCTGGCGGTCTTCGCCATCCTGTTCGGCACCCGCAACCTGGACGTCACCGAGCACCACCGCGGCATGATGCTGGCGATCGCCTTCGAATCCTTGGTCAAGCTCGCCGCCTTCATCGCCGTCGGCCTCTGGGTCACCTATGGCCTGCACGACGGCTTCACCGATCTGCTCACCCGCTCGCAGCAGGCGCCGCAACTGCAGGAATACTGGCGCGAAACCCTGGACTGGCCGGGGCTGCTGATCCAGACCGGCGTGGCCTTCATCGCCGTGATGTGCCTGCCGCGCCAGTTCCACGTCACCGTGGTGGAAAACACCGACACCCGGGACGTCAACCTGGCGCGCTGGGTGTTTCCGCTCTATCTGGCGCTGGCAGCGCTGTTCGTCATCCCCATCGCCCTGGCCGGCCAGTTGCACCTGCCCGGCGGTGTGCTGCCCGACTCCTTCGTCATCAGCCTGCCGCTGGCCCAGGAGCGTCCCTGGCTGGCCCTGCTGGCCTTTCTGGGCGGCGCCTCGGCGGCCACCGGCATGGTGATCGTCGCCTGCGTCGCCCTCTCCACCATGATCTCCAACGACATCGTGCTGCCCTGGCTGCTCAAGCGCCGCGGTCAGGTCGAGAGTCCCCATGCGGTGTTCAGCCACTGGATGCTCACGGTGCGCCGCGCCAGCATCGTGGTCATCCTGGTCCTGGCCTATTGCAGCTATCGCCTGCTGGGCTCCAACGCCAGCCTGGCCACCATCGGCCAGATCGCCTTCGCCGCCATCGCCCAGCTCGGACCGGCCATGGTCGGGGCGCTGTTCTGGAAGGCCGCCAATCGCCGCGGCGTCTTTGCCGGTCTCACCGCCGGCGCCCTGCTCTGGGGCTATCTGATGGTGCTGCCAGTGGTGGCCACCAGTCTGCAATGGTCGCTGGAGGCCTTTCCCGGCCTCGCCTGGTTCGAGCAGCCCGCGGGGGAGCGGACGCTGCAACCGACCACCGTCGGCGCCCTGGTCTCCCTGGCCGGCAACTTCCTGCTGTTCGCCCTGGTGTCGCTGCTCTCGCGCACCCGGGTCTCGGAATACTGGCAGGCCGGGCGCTTCATCGCCCAGTACGCCCTGCCCCGACCGCGCAATCGCGCCCTGCTGGCGGTCAAGCTGGAAGACCTGCGGCTGCTCGCGGCGCGTTTCGTCGGCGACGAGCGCGCCCGCCTGAGCTTCAGCCGCTTCGCCGAGCAGAGCGGCCTGACCTATCACCCGGGGATGAACGCCAACAGCGAATGGATCGCCCAGACCGAGCGGCTGCTGGCCGGGGTGATCGGTGCCTCTTCCGCCCGCGCGGTGGTCAAGGCCGCCATCGAAGGCCGCGACATGCAGGTCGACGACGTGGTGCGCATCGCGGACGAAGCCTCGGAGGTGCTGGAATTCAACCGGGCGCTCCTGCAGGGCGCCATCGAGAACATCTCCCAGGGCCTCAGCGTGGTCGACCAGTCGCTGCGCCTCGTGGCCTGGAATCAGCGCTACCTGGAATTGTTCGACTATCCCGACGGCATGATCCAGGTCGGTCGCCCCATTGCCGAGATCATCCGCTACAACGCCCTGCGCGGCCTCTGTGGCCCGGGCGATCCCGACGAGCACGTGGCACGCCGGGTGGAGCGGATGCGCCAGGGCATTCCCCACACCTCGGAGCGGACCTTTCCCAATGGCCGGGTGATCGAGCTGATCGGCAGCCCCATGCCCGGACGCGGCTTCGTGATGAGCTTTACCGACATCACCGCCTTCCGCGAGGCCGAGCGCGCCCTGCGCGAAGCCAACGAGGGCCTCGAGCAGCGCGTCGAGGAACGCACCCGCGAACTGTCCCAGCTCAACCAGGCCCTGGAGGAAGCCAAGGCTCACGCCGAAGCGGCCAACCAGTCCAAGAGTCGTTTTCTCACCGCTGTCAGCCATGACCTGATGCAACCTCTGAGCGCCGCGCGCCTGTTCACCGCCGCCCTCGCCCACCAGGACGGCCTGGCCCAGGAAGCCCAGGAGCTGGTGCGCAACATGGACAGCGCCCTCAGATCCAGCGAAGACCTGATCGCCGATCTGCTGGATATCTCGCGGCTGGAGAACGGGCGCATCCTGGCGGCCCCGGCGCCCTTCTCCCTGGCCACCCTGTTCGAAGCCCTGGGCGTCGAATTCAAGGCCCTGGCGCAGAACCAGGGCACCAGCCTGCGCATCCGCAGCAGTCGGCTGGTGGTCAACAGCGACAGCAAGCTGCTGCGCCGGGTGCTGCAGAATTTCCTCACCAACGCCCTGAGATACGCCCATGGCCGGGTACTGCTCGGCGTACGCCGCCAGGGCCAGCACGTGAGCCTGGAAGTCTGGGACAGCGGCCCCGGCATCCCGGCGGACAAGCTCGAGCTGATCTTCGAGGAATTCAAGCGGCTGGACAGCCACCAGACCCGCGCGGAAAAGGGCCTGGGCCTGGGCCTGGCGATCGCCGACCGCCTCTGCCGGGTGCTCGGCCACGAACTCTCGGTACGCTCCTGGCCGGGCCATGGCAGCGTCTTCAGCGTCAAGGTCCCCCTGGCGCCCGCCCTGGCCATCCAGGCCGCAGCCGCCAGCGAGGCGGCCCAGCCCCTGGCCGGCGATCCGGTGCTGTGCATCGACAACGAAGACAGCATCCTGCTCGGCCTGCGCAGCTTGCTGGGCCGCTGGGGCTGCCAGGTCTGGACCGCACGCAGCCGCGAGGAGTGCGCGGCCCTGCTCGCCCAGGGCGTGGTGCCGCGGCTGCTCATCGTCGACTACCACCTGAGCGATGCCGACACCGGCCCGGATGTCGCCGAATGGATTCGCCAGACCCTTGGCCAGGACATCCCCGGCATCGTCATCAGTGCCGATGGCCGCCCAGAATGCCTGGACAAGGTGCGCCAGGCGCGCCTGGACTTCCTGCCCAAGCCGGTGAAGCCGGCTTCGCTGCGTGCCCTGCTGAGCCGTCAACTGGCCTTGTCCGGTTGAGCGAAACCGAGGCGGCTGAGCACGCTGCCGACCGGTCTTTCGTTCAGCGTCGATTAAGGTTGCCGAGGCCCAGCGAGACGGAACAATCCACAGCTTCTGTTGATAACTTTGTTGAAAACATGGTGGAAAAGAACCCGGAGCCTTGCTCTGCGGGCTCCTCAAACAAGTTGATCATTTTTTAATCACTTTAATAAGTTCAACATAATCAACAACTTAATTTAAAAGCAGGATTTCCGGCAGACAAAACTCCGGGCGAAAGAGGGCTTGACAAGCGCTAGCACAACTTGTGCACAACTCCGGATGAAAATGACCAACGGAGACCTGTCAGCCGTCGCACAATTGTCAAGTATTCGTGAAACAAATTTTTGCGCCACCTTGCCGAGGGCGGTAGCCAGAGGCAGCCCGCAGGCTAGAGCCGACAGCCAGGACAGAGGGCAGGCCAAAGGCTAGCCTTGTCCTCTGCCGGTCATCGGGTAGACTGCCTGCTTTTGCTCAGGGCTGTCGTGGCGACGCCCACCCTGTCAATCAGGCATGGACGCGCCAGCCCTTCTGGAATCAGCTCAGTCACATGAACGTCTTCATCGCCGGTCAACACGGCCAACTCTCTCAGGCGCTGCAAAAACTGCTGGCCACCAAGGCCCAGGTAACCGTCATCGGCCGGGCCCAGGTGGATTTCACCCAGCTGGACGCGCTCCATGACCGCGTCCTGGCCGCAAAGCCCGATGTCATCATCAATGCCGCCGCCTATACCGCCGTGGACGCCGCCGAGAGCGACGCCGAGACCGCGACCCTGATCAACGAGCGGGTGCCCCAGGTCTTCGCCCGGGCGGCGCAGCAGCTGGGCATCCCCATGGTCCACTACTCCACCGACTACGTCTTCGATGGCACCAGGGAAGGCCGGTATCGGGAAGAGGATCCGACCTGTCCGCTCAATGTCTATGGCCGGACCAAACTGGCTGGCGAGAACGCCGTGCGCGAACACGCCGAACGCCACCTCATCCTGCGCACCAGCTGGGTCTATTCCTGGCAGGGCAACAACTTCCTGCGCACCATGGTGCGGCTGCTCAGCGAGCGCGACGAACTGAACATCGTCGACGACCAGATCGGCGCACCCACCTGGACCCGGACCATCGCCGACGCCACCGAGCGCCTGCTGGCCCACAGCAACCAGGACGATGGCCTCTGGGGCACCTATCACCTGACGGCCAACGGCACCACCTCCTGGTTCGGCTTCGCCGAGCAGATCGCCCAGCGCCTGCGCGAGACCGGTCAGCTGAAGGCTCGTCTCAATCCGATCCCCAGCAGTTCCTACCCTACCCCGGCGCATCGCCCCATCAATTCGCGGCTGTCCACCGAAAAGCTGGCAGCGGTGCTGGGGCAGCCGCTACCCGACTGGCAAGCGGCTTTCGCCCAGTGCTGGAGCGAGCGCGAACTTCAGGTGAGCGGCTGAAACGGGCCGTCGGTCATACTTCTGGGATCTCCTCCAGAACTACCCCCGCCCCTGGAAGTCAATGGCACTGACCCCGCTCACGCCAGTCAGGTACGTCATGGACAACCCTTTCCAACTCATCGCCGCGGCTTTCGAGCAAGACTTTCGGGTCAATTTCCGCATCGAACGCCTCGACGGCAGCGTCAGCCTGACGCTGTCCGACGATAGCGGCGTCAAGGTCAAGCGGTTGATCAGCAAGCAGCAATTGCATGACCACACCCGCCTCGCGCGCCTGATCGACAGCATCCGGCTGGGTATCGCCATCGACGAGGGCCATGGCGTCACGGCCCTGCTGGCCGGTGGCACTGGCGGTGCGCCCCGTCTGACCGTCGCGAACTGAGCAGGGATCCGCGCTATGCATACCATGGAAGGCTCCACCCCTCGTCTCTTGCAGGCGGCGAACGCCGCTCCGCTGCTCGACAGTCTGGAAACGGCGGCGCCCGAGCGGCAGCCGGCGCCCACCTCGCTGTATCAGCTGACCTGCGCCCGTCTCGACGAACAGCTGGCACCGCTCAAGGTCTGGCCGACCCTGCCGGATCGTACCGGACGGTTTTCCTTCACCCTGCTGGACAGGTGCGGACGCATCCTCTATCGCTCGCCGACCTTGCGCCAGGCGCTGTATCGGGAAGAAGAGCTGCTCAATGGTGTGATCGCCAATGCGCGGCTGGCTGCCGTGCAGGCCGGACAGGGCTTTCCGTCCTGGGGAGTGGTGGACGTCGCCTGCCCCATGTACCAGCTGCCTGCGACTCAACTTCCCTGCGCGGGATGCCGTCTGCTGAAGTGCAAGAGCTGACGAAGGCGTTGCGGGATTAACGCTAACTACTTGATTGCCATCTTTTAATCTTCAACGTCCGAGACCAACGAATGCCGAGGGCATCCGTACTGCAAGTCTCGCGCTGAAGCTTTGAAGCCGTGGTGTTACTCGGAATATCTCAGCATGTTGGCGCCCGTGGCCCGCAGCACCGCCATGGATTGCGGCGCCAGCGCACCGGCCCGCAGCGACACGTCCTTGCGAACCTCGTCGATCACCGTTTTCAACAGCTGGCTCTCGCCCAGTTGCCGGGCGCTGACCACCCGGTTCACTCGCGCATCGTCACACTGCTGATCCTGCACCGTCAGCACAATACTGCCGTCAGGGCGAGGCGCCGTAACCGAGCATTTATAAGTACTGAAAGCGGCAGTCAGTCTATCTATGGCGTTTTCCATTCTTCCCCCTCTTATTTGTCTAGAAGTGCATGGACGATCAAATACGACGCAACTGACAGTGATAGAAACAGCAAAGTTCTTGCGTCTTACTTGAATAAGACGAGCAATGGCGCTAGCGCCTGATTTTGTGAGCCAGCTCTTCTAATCCGTATTCGGTACGGAACTTTTGGCGAGGCTGAATCGAAAAGGTATGACCATTCGTCCGCCTTGGGCTGCGTTTCGGGTGCCATGCCTGGCCACCTTATAGAGGCGCCTGGCTCGTGCCGGGATGGCTCTGGCCGGTGGAACCTTTGCTCCAGGCGCTCACTCGAAAGGGCTGAAACGGATACCCATCGCCTACCAGGAGCGCGCCATGACCGACAAAACCCCTCCCGTGATCAAAGACGAGCTTGCCGCTGACATCGATGAGCAGGCACACAAGCAGAACGCTGACCGGGTCCGTCGTCATCTGGGCGAGGCCGAGCAGGCACTGACCGACGAATTTCACACCCTGCTGGCAGACGCCGAGCAGCTGCTCAAGCACACCGCGAGCATGGCCGGTGAGCAGGCGGACGAGCTGCGCGCCAAGTTGAGTTCCAGCCTCGAACGCTCCCGCGACGTCCTCAAGACCAAGCAGGACGATCTCTATCGCCAGGGCGTCGCGGCCAAGGAGACCACCGAGGAGTACGTGGTCGACAATCCCTTCAAGGCCCTGGGCATCGCTGCCGGCGTCGGCTTCCTGATCGGTCTGCTGGCCTCGCGCCGCTAAACCTGGGGGACTGCCATGGACACCTCCTCTCCTCCACGGGAGCTGCCTGACGAGGCGCCCAAGCCATCGGTCAAGCGTCTCGCCGGCGCGGTGGTAGGGCTACTGCAGAGCCATCTGGAACTGCTGGGCATCGAGGTTCAGGAAGAGAAGGTCCGGACCTTCCAGCTGTTCCTCTTTACCGGCCTGAGCCTGATCTTCGGCTTGCTGGTGCTGGTCGGCGTCTCGGCGGCGGTCATCATCGCCTTCTGGGATACCTATCGCATGGCCGCGACTCTGGGCCTGTGCGCCTTCTATGCCGTGGCGCTGGCGATCTGCATCCTGCGGGCCCTGAGCCTGGTCAAGGGCGCCGCGCCCTTCCATGCCACCCTGGAAGAACTCAACCGCAACCGGGAGCGCCTACTGCCATGAACCAGCCGCTTACCTCTGCCACCAGCCAGGCCAAGCGCAAGGAACTGGTCCGGCTGCGCATGGAGATGTATCGCCAGCAGCTGATCTACAACGCCCAGCCCCTGCACAACCCCATCAGCCTCATCGGCGATCTGGTGCGGCCCAATCGGGACAAGGTCGCCAGCTCGGCGAAGAAGCCGCTGATGCTCGGCGCCACGGTATTCCTGTCGTTGTTCGGCAAACGCCTGGGCGCGGTGGGCCGTCTGGCCCGCATCGGTCTGGCCCTCTACCCGATCGTCAACCGATTGCAGGCTCACCATCGTGAACAACGGCAGGCGGAACACCCGCTGCCACCGCCGCGCTAGGTAGAGAATGGCTCCCTCGGGAGCCATTCTGTCATCTGGCACCCTTATCGCATGGTCAAGCCGAACGCTACTCAAAAGATAAGGATGCCCTGTGTTTTTCGGCCACCCCACCGCCTTCTTCCAACCCTTCATCGACACCGCGACCGGGCGCATCGCCGGCGTCGAAGCCCTGGGGCGCCTGCGCCAGGATGACGGCAGCCACACCTCCGTCGGCCCCCTGTTCGCCGATCCCGGCACCCCAACCCTGGACCTGCTCCACCTCGACCGCACGCTGCGGGACGATGCGCTGCGGCGCTTTGCCAGCGCACCGGATGACTGGTTTCTCAGCCTCAATCTCTCGCCGCGCTGGATCAGCCAGCTGGAAAGGGGCGCCGAATTGCCCAGCCTGGCGCAGCTGGAACGCTCCGGCATCGCCCCGAGCCGAATCGTCTACGAGATCACCGAGGCCGCTGGCGATCTGCCCAGCCTGACCCAGGCCGTCGCCCGCTATCGCGAACTCGGCATCCGCATCGCCATCGACGATTTCGGTTCCGGCTATTCGCAACTGGATCGGGTGCTGGATCTGCAGCCGGACATCCTCAAGCTGGACATGCGCCTGTTCCAGGCCGCGGCCCGGGGTGGCACCCGTGGCGATGCGGTCAAGGCCCTGGCGCAGATGGCCGAGAAGACCGGGTGCTGGCTGATCGCCGAGGGCGTGGAGACCGAGACCGAACTCGACTTCGCCCTGGAGTGCGGTGCGCGCTATGTGCAGGGCTTCCTCTTCGCTCAGGCCACCGCCGAGCTGGGCGCCAGCGACAGACATCAGCAGCGCTTCGCCGCCCTGCGCAGCCGCTTTGTCGATGGCAAGCTGGCCCAGCAGACCCGGCTGCTGGAGCTGCGCCAGCAACTGGCCGACTTCGTCACCCAGCTCAGGCCCTGGGCGGAACACGGCGGCCCCCTGAGCGCCCTGCCCGATCCCCAGGCGTTTCCCGGGCTACTGCGCATCTACCAGTGCGACCGCACCGGCACCCAGATCACCCCCAACCTGGAATGGAACGGCATGTTCTGGCGCGAGAATCGCCGCTACCTCAACCACAACTGGTCCTGGCGACCCTACTTCTATGCCCTGCTGGCCGAAGGCTGGAACGAGCGACGCCTGGCGCTTTCGACGGTCTATCGCGATGCCACCACCAACCAGTACTGCCTGACCGCCAGCCAATTCCTGGAGAGCGGTCAGCGCCTGCTGCTGATCGACCTGGACGCCAGCCAATTGCCGGGCTTTGCCAACTGAGCGGTGATGATCGTATGTTGCCGAGGTCAGAACGCAGAAGCGCCGAACGGCTACCGCCGGCGCTCCCCTTATCGGTGATAGCTCGAGGACGGCCTTGGACTGGCAGACACTTCTTATCCGCGAACGGCTGGGCAAACCCCTGCACAGCCCGGATGAACTGGGGCGCAGCCCCTTTCACAAGGACCACGATCGCATCATCTTTTCCGGCGCCTTCCGCCGGTTGGGGCGCAAGACCCAGGTGCACCCCGTCACCAGCAACGATCACATCCATACCCGCCTGACCCATAGCCTGGAAGTCAGCTGCGTCGGCCGCTCTCTGGGCATGCGCGTGGGCGAGAGTCTGAGGGGCGCCCTGCCCGAGTGGTGCGATCCGAGCGATCTCGGCATGGTGGTGCAATCCGCCTGCCTGGCCCACGACATCGGCAACCCACCCTTCGGCCACTCCGGCGAAGACGCCATCCGCTACTGGTTCACCCAGGCCGCCGGCCGCGGCTGGCTGGACGACATGAGCGAGGCCGAGCGCCAGGACTTCCTGCATTTCGAAGGCAATGCCCAGGGCTTCCGAGTGCTGACCCAGCTCGAATACCACCAGTTCGACGGCGGCACCCGCCTGACCTACGCCACCCTCGGCACCTACCTCAAGTATCCCTGGACCTCGCGCTATGCCGCGGCGCCCGGCTACAAGAAGCACAAGTTCGGCTGCTACCAGAGCGAGCTGCCGCTGCTGGAACAGATCGCCGAGAAACTCGAGCTTCCGCTGCTGGGCCCGGAGCGCTGGGCCCGGCATCCGCTGGTCTACCTCATGGAGGCCGCCGACGACATCTGCTACGGCCTGATCGATCTGGAAGACGGCCTGGAGATGGAGTTGCTGGACTATGCCGAGGTCGAGGCCCTGCTGCTGGGCCTGGTCGGCGACGACCTACCGGAAACCTATCGCCAGCTCGGCCCCAAGGATTCGCGGCGGCGCAAGCTGGCCATCCTGCGCGGCAAGGCCATTGAGCACCTGACCAATGCCACCGCCCGCGCCTTCGTCGACCAGCAGGACGCCCTGCTCGCCGGCACCCTGGGCGATGACCTGGTCGAGCACATGGCCGGTCCGGCCAAGCTCTGCGTGCAGCGCGCCAAGGCCCTGGCCCGGGAAAAGATCTTCCACGACAAGCGCAAGACCCTGCACGAGATCGGCGCCTACACCACCCTGGAAATCCTGCTCAATGCCTTCTGCGGCGCCGCCCTGGAACAGCACCGCGGACGCGAGCCCTCGTTCAAGAGCCGCCGCATCCTCGACCTGCTGGGCAACAGCGCGCCCGATCCGTCCTGGACGCTGCACCAGGCCTTCATGCGGGTGATCGATTTCATCGCCGGCATGACTGACAGCTACGCCACCGCCATGGCGGCCGAGATGACCGGGCGTTCGAACCCGGTCTAAGGAGCGCCACGATGGCCACCGCACCCCGCACGCGCAAGGGCCCAGGCAGTCGCTGGCTGGCCGCCCAGGGCTGGAAGGCCTTTCCCTTTCAGCGCGAGGTGGCCAAGGCCATCGCCGCCGGCGAATCCGGCCTGCTGCACGCCACCACGGGTTCGGGCAAGACCTACGCCGTCTGGCTGGCCGCCCTGGACGCCCTCGTCGCCCCCAAGCCGATCACCGCCAAGGGCCTGCCCAGCAAGCGCAAGCAGGCACCACCGCCGCTCACCGTGCTCTGGCTGACGCCCATGCGCGCCCTGGCGGCGGACACCCTGCGCGCCCTGGAGCGCCCGGTACTCGACGAAGAACTGGAGTGGACCCTGGGCCTGCGCACCGGCGACACCGGCAGCAGCGAGCGTGCGCGGCAGAATCGGCGCCTGCCGACGGCGCTGGTCACCACCCCCGAAAGCCTGTCGCTGCTGCTGTCCCGCGAAGACGCCCAGGAGGCCCTGGGCCAGGTTCGGCTGGTGGTCATCGATGAGTGGCACGAATTACTCGGCAACAAGCGTGGCACCCAGACGCAACTGGCCCTGGCCCGCCTGCGCCGCTGGAATCCCGGATTGCAGACCTGGGGCCTGTCGGCCACCCTCGGCAACCAGGCCCATGCGCTGGATGTGCTGCTGGCCGGCGCCCCGGGCCATCTTGTCCAGGGGCGCCAGGACAAGCGCCTGCAGGTGGATACGCTGCTGCCCGAAGGCGGCGTCGAGCGCTTCGCCTGGGCCGGGCACCTGGGCATGCGCCTGCTGCAGCAGGTGATCCGCGAATTGGAGGACAGCCCCACCACCCTGGTCTTCACCAACACCCGCGCCCAGACCGAACTCTGGTACCAGGCCCTGCTGCAGGCGCGCCCGGACTGGGCCGGCCTGATCGCCCTGCACCATGGCTCCATCGAGAAACAGGCCCGTGAGTGGGTGGAAGGCGGTCTCAAGAATGGTCAGCTCAAGGCGGTGATCTGCACCTCCAGCCTCGACCTCGGGGTGGACTTCCTGCCGGTGGAGCGGGTGCTGCAGATCGGCTCGCCCAAGAGCATCGCCCGCCTGCTGCAGCGCGCCGGCCGCAGCGGCCATGCCCCGGGCCGTGCCTCGCGTGCCACCCTGGTACCCACCTACAGCCTCGACCTACTGGATGCGGCGGCCACCCGCCGCGCCATCACCGCGGGCGAGATCGAAGCGCGCACCGCCCCGGTCAAGCCCCTGGATGTCCTGGTGCAGCACCTGGTGACCGTCGCTCTGGGCGGCGGCTTCGAGCCGGATGACCTGCTGCCGGAGATCCGCAGCGCCTGGGCCTATCGCGACCTCAGCGAGGGCGAGTGGATCTGGGCCCTGGCCTTCGTGCGCAACGGCGGCGCCTCGCTGTCGGCCTACCCGGACTATCGCCGCGCCGAGCCCGACGCCGAGGGCATCTGGCGCGTCCCCGACAAGCAGTTGGCCAAGCGGCATCGACTGGGCATCGGCACCATCGTCAGCGAGACCAGCCTCAATGTGCAGTTCTGGTCCAAGGGCGGCGGTGGCAATCGGCTGGGCAACATCGAAGAAGGCTTCATCGCCCGCCTGCGGCCCGGCGATCACTTTCTCTTCGCCGGGCGCACCCTGGAGCTGGTGCGGGTGGAAAACATGACGGTGTACGTGCGCCGCGCCACGGGGCGCAAGGCCGCCATCCCGCGCTGGAGCGGCAGTCGCATGCCGCTTTCGGACACCCTGGCCAAGCACGTCCTGGCGCTGCTGGAAGATGCCGAGGCGCAGCGCTACGAAAGCCCGGAGATGCGCCTGCTGCAACCGCTGCTGGACGTGCAGCGCCAGTGGTCGGCGCTACCGAGCGCCCACTACCTGCTCGCCGAGACGCTGGAATCCCGCGAAGGCTCGCACCTGTTCCTCTACCCCTTCGCCGGCCGTCACGCCCATCTGGGGCTGGCCAGCCTGCTGGCCTGGCGGCTGGCGCAGCGGCGGCCCTGCACCTTTTCCATCGCCGTCAACGACTACGGCCTGGAGCTGGTCTCGCCGGTCAGCCTGGACTGGCAGGCGCTGCTCGATGCCAGTCTCTTCACCACCGACAACCTGGTCAGCGACACCCTGGCCAGCCTCAATGCCGCCGAACTCGCCCAGCGCCGCTTTCGCGAGATCGCGCGTATCTCCGGGCTGATCTTTTCCGGCTATCCGGGGGCGCACAAGAGCAATCGCCAGCTACAGGCCAGCAGCAGCCTCTTCTACCAGGTGTTTCGCCAATACGATCCGGACAACCTGCTGCTCGGCCAGGCCCAGACTGAGGTCCTGCGTCAGGAGCTCGATGCCGATCGCCTGCAGCAGACGCTGGTCCGCACCGGCGCCCTGCCGCTGCGCCTGGTGGTCCTGGACCATCCCTCACCCTTCGCCCTGCCGCTCATGGTCGAGCGGTTGCGCGAGAGTCTGAGTTCCGAAAAGCTGGCCGACCGCATAACCCGCCTGGTCGGCGATCTGGAGCGCGAAGCCGGGCCGGACGAGCGGGCGCGCGCCTTCGACCCCGAGTCCCTGGTGCAGCCCAGCCACGACAGCGATCTGACCCCGCGGCGCGGCGCTAGCCAGCGGCGTCCTCGCGTACAGAAATCCGGTCGTCCTCGATAACGATCCGCCCCTGGCGATAGAGATGGCCGATGGCCTTCTTGAAGTTGCCCTTGCTGACACCAAACAGCTGATGGATCAGCGCCGGCGGACTGCTGTCGCTGAGTTCCAGAACCCCACCGCGTGCCTTGGCCAGGCCGATGATCTGTTCGGCGAGATCGCTTCCGGCGGCAGCTCCCTGGGGCTGTAGGGTCAGGCTGATCTTGCCGTCCGCCCGCACCTCGCGAATGAAGCCCCGCTCCCGCTGCCCCAGGCGCAGCGGCTTGAAGGCCTCGTTGCGATGCACCAGGCCCCAGTGCTTGTTGTCGACGATCACCTTGTAGCCCAGGTCGGTCCGCTCGACCACCAGCAGGGGTACCGGCTGACCTACCTTGTAGCGTGGCGGTTCACGATCCAGGTAGCGATCCAGGCGCGCGGTGGCAACGATCCGCCGGGTCCGGGCATCCAGGTGCACATGCACCACGCAATGATCGCCCACCTGCAGCGGACGCTTCTCCTCCGAATGCGGCAGCAGCAGGTCCTTGGGCAGGCCCCAGTCGAGGAAGATCCCCACCCGGCCGACCTCCACCACGCGCAGACTGGCGAAGCCGCCGACCTGCACCTTCGGCTTCTCGGTGGTGGCGATCAGGCGGTCTTCGCTGTCCAAGTAGAGGAAGACGTTGAGCCAGTCGCCCTCGGCGCAGGGTTCGTCGCGAGGCGCATAGCGGCGCGGCAGCAGCACCTCGCCGTCATTGCCGGCATCCAGGAACAGACCGATGGGGGTGTTGCGCAAAATCTGCAAGCTGTTGAAGCGACCCAGCAAGGCCATGAGTGGAGACTCCTGTAGAAAGCGGTGCATTTTACCGCGATCAGCAGAGTCACCGCTTGGTCGCGACCCTTCGTCGCTGAACGGTCACGAGGCGTGGCTGGCAGCAGGGTGAGTGCGAATCTTGACCCGATCGGCCTTGCCCCCACCGCTCGGCACACTGCCGTGCGGGAGACCTGACCAGGCTGTTTGAGGAGGAACGCCTCACGGCAGGTGGAGGCGGCGGGCGTCTTGAAGGCGATGCCTGGTGATCGCTTTGGCTCGCCTCTGGCAAGCGTCCGACTCAGGCGGTAAGGCAGTCGTCGGCGAGGGGAATCTCGATGAACAGACCCACGGTGTCAGCCTCGACCCGCATGGCGGCCACCACCGCATTCAGCAAGAACGGATTGGTCGCCTGTTCATTGGTCACGATGCGCTGGGTCAGCTTGATCGACTGGTGGGCGTGGTAGACGGCTACGAGAATTTCATTGAGGTTCAGGCGACGGAGCTCGACCCGGTATCCGGCGAGTCCGTGGCCCAAGGCGCGTCCTGCGCTTTCAAGCCCATTTTTCACGGTAAGTCCTTGGACCGTTGCGGTCCGGGGTAATGATTCGAACAAGATAATAGCACCAGGCCATTATCCTTATTGCGCAGGCCATCACCGTTTCGCTACCACTGGCCGAAGAGACTGAACGCGCCCATGAACGTGCGCCTGCCGGGTGCTGCCCAGCGCTTCGCGCGGCGCCCCTTTCGTGCCCGGGAAACGATTCAGCACGGTGCCTTTGCCACAATCGACCGGTCCCGGTGCCAGAGCGCGCCACGCCTCCCCCCTTCAACCACCGTTCGCCCGCTTCAGCCCGCACTTCGACCATGGTCGGTAAAGTCAACATCGAGCTGCTCAAAGGTCTTGTTTTGCGCAAGCCAGTCTGAGACCATCCTTCGCTGTCAGGTGAGGCTGTCTCCACGGAGCGGCTGACCTGTCGAGAACCTGGAGTACATCAGGGCCAGCTTTCGCGGCATGGGTTTCTCCTCGTTTCAAAACTGTCGTCCTTCGCGGACAACAACGTCATCTTATTCAAGGAGAAATCCATGTCTACTCGCCAAACTGGCACCGTCAAGTGGTTCAACGACGAGAAAGGCTTCGGCTTCATCACCCCCCAGAGCGGCCCGGACGTGTTCGTTCACTACCGCTCCATTCAGGGTAACGGCTTCAAGAGCCTGCAAGAAGGCCAGGCTGTTTCCTTCCTGGTCGTGCAAGGCCAGAAAGGCCTGCAGGCCGATGAGGTGCAGGTGATCTAATCACCCGCCTTCTCGAAAAAGCCCAACCCCCGGTTGGGCTTTTTTTTGCGCGGACGTTGGCCCCGCCAGCCTCTGCTATCGCCACTTAGGGATGAGGTGCGTCTCGTGAAAACCTTCGCTGCCCTGCTCTGCCTGCTCCTGCTCGCCGGTTGCGCCGCCTTTCCCGGCGATGAACTCTCTTCCCAGCCGTTCCGCGCGCCCCTGAGCGAGCAACCGCAGCGGCCCAATGTGCTGGTGGAATTCAACTTCTATCGCGGCACTGTCGAGGACGCCAAGGACGCGACGTCGATCGCCGTCGCCCGCGAAGGCCTGAAGCCCCGGCTGCGCGAGGTCCTGGAACGCTCCAATCTGTTCGACCGCATCACCCTGGTGCCGGAGCCCGGCAGGCCCGACGACGCCCTGCTGCGCCTCAAGCTCTACAACAGCACCTCCTACGCCGCCGCCATCGCCAGTGGCCTGATCACCGGCGCCACCTTCTTTCTCGTCCCGGGTACCGCCAAGGACGACTATGTGCTGACCGCCGAATGGATCGCACCCGGTAGCGATCCGTCCACCCGGGTGCGCAATGCCAGTTCGGTACGCACCTGGATGGGGGTCTGGTTCCTGCCCCTGGCCGCCAGCCATCAGGCCGGGACCGCCATCGAGGAAACCTTCGCCCGCCAGCTCGGCGACGCCCTGCGCCAGCTGCAGAGCGCCGGCGCCTTCGCCGACCACTCCTCGCCCCAGGGGAACGGCGAAACGCCTGCACCGGTCACACCTTGACCGGCAATCACGTAGACGAGGATCCCATGGCCGAAGAAAAGCGCAAAGCCGACGAACGCGAACTGCCCAAGGACGAAAAGCCCCTGCGCACCGAACACGCCAAGACCGACGACGGGCGCAATCCCCCTTCGCCCAACAGTCCGGACCGCACCAAGGACGCCACGGGCTACAACTGATCCCGACCTTTCCGGAAACGACCGCCACGGCGGTCGTTTCTTTATCTGCGCCCTGCCCCGCGGGGTTGGCTCGCCCCTCCCTCCTTACTGCATAATGCCCACACTCCGACGTCTATCGGCCCCTTTTCTCTTCAACTAGGCCGGTACCCTGCCAAGGTGTGTGTCCCGATGCGAAAGACCTTCCGATCTCTGGGCCTGCTGCTGAGCTGCTGCGCCCTGGGCTTTTCCCTGCCCGTCAGTGCCGATACCTCCTACCTGCCGCCGCGAATCGAAAAGGCGATGCAGACCAACAAGATCCCCGGCAGCGACCTGTCGCTGGTGATGCTGCCCCTCGATGGCCCGGGCGAGAACGACTATTACAATGCCGACGTCTCGGTGAATCCGGCGTCGACCATGAAGCTGATCACCACCTTTGCCGCCCTGGAACTGCTGGGTCCCACCTACCAGTGGAAGACCGAGTTCTATACCGACGGCACCCTCAAGGACGGCATCCTCAACGGCAACCTCTATCTCAAGGGCGGTGGCGATCCCAAGCTGAACATGGAGCGGCTGTGGCTGCTCATGCGTGACCTGCGCGCGAATGGCGTGCTGGAAGTCACCGGTGACCTGGTGCTGGATCGCGGTCGCTTCGTGAAGCCCAATCTGCCGGCCTTCAACGACGACGGCGAAGACGAGAACAAGACTTTCCTGGTCGGTCCGGATTCGCTGCTGGTCAATCTCAAGTCGGTGCGCATGGTGGTGCGCTCGGCCGATGGCCGGGTCAGCGTCTCCATGGATCCGCCGCTGACCAACGTCAACATCGACAACCAGATGCGCGCCACCGGCAAGAGCGGTTGCCCGGCCTGGCCGGAGGTGCGCTTCAATCCGGTGCCCCAGGCGGATGGCAGTACCAGCCTGGTGGTCAGTGGCCAGCTGCCGGACGGCTGCAACGCCCAGAGCTATCTGTCGCTGCTCGACCACCCGGCCTATACCGCCGGCGCGGTGCGGGCCATCTGGCAGGAACTGGGCGGCAGCATCAAGGGCCGTACCCGCGAGGGCAGCGTGCCGCGCAATGCCGAGGTGCTGGCGCGGGCCTTCTCGCCCGATGTGGTCGAGATCATTCGCGACATCAACAAGTACAGCAACAACACCATGGCCCAGCAGCTGTTCCTCTCCATCGGGGCGCAATTCCGCACCTCGGCGGATGCGGACGACAGCAAGGCGGCGCTGCGGGTCATCCGCTCGTGGCTGGCGCGCAAGGGCATCAATGCCAGTCACCTGATCATGGAGAACGGCTCGGGCCTGTCGCGCACCGAGCGGGTCAGTGCCCGGGAGATGGCCGAGATCCTGCGCGCCGCCTGGCAGAGTCCCTACGGCCCGGAATTCATCTCTTCGCTGCCGCTGGCGGGCATGGACGGCACCCTGCGCAAGCGCATGAAGAATTCGCCGCTCACCGGTCAGGCGCACATGAAGACCGGCACCCTGAACAACGTACGGGCCCTGGCGGGCTTCGTCCGGGATGCCAATGCGCGCAACTGGGTGGTGGTCGCCATCCTCAACAGCAGCCGCCCCTGGGGCGCTTCGTCGATCCTCGACGAGGTGGTGCTGGACCTCTATCTGCGCAGCCGCCAGGACGGCGCGGTCGCCAACTGACGCGCAAAACAAAACCGGCGTCTGCTCACGCAGACGCCGGTTTTGTTTACAGCACTCGGCAAGGCAGGCCGGAAAGCCGACGTTACCGCGCTGCACCGCATTGGGCAAGAACTTTGTCCAACGCACCTTTGTGGGGCATTTTCAGGCGACCGTCAGGGCCTAGATCATGCCCAGCAGCAGCAGTACCAGCAGGACGACCAGAATGGCGCCCACGATGCCGGACGGGCCATAGCCCCAGCTGCGCGAATGCGGAAATACCGGAAGTCCGCCGATGAGCAGGACCAGCAGCACCAGAACCAGGATGGTCGAGAGAGTCATCTGCCATTCTCCATGAATGCCAAGGGTCGACCGCCGCCGTAACAGGATGATACGAAGCGACGGGCTTATTCCATGGACCTGCGCCAGCGGCGGAAAATCCCGACGTCGTCAGCTAACCCTGCCCGCCCTCGCCGCCTCCCAGGTGACAGCGCACGAAAAAGCCCGGATCAGAGATCCGGGCTTGGTCTTGTCGCAGCTGGCTGTCAGTGGGCCACAGCGCCACTGGCACCCAGGCCGGTCTGGGATCTCACGAACTGCGGATAGAAGCGTGCCCGCTCCTCTTCGGCAGCCGCCGACTTGTCGGTGATGGAGAAGAACCAGATGCCGATGAAGGCCACGGCGATGGAGAACAGCGCCGGGTATTCATAGGGGTAGATCGGCTTGGCATGACCGAGGATGGTCACCCAGATGGTCGGGCCAAGCACCATCAGGGCCACCGCGGTGATCAGGCCGAGCCAGCCACCGATCATGGCGCCTCGCGTGGTCAGACGCTTCCAGTACATCGAGAGCAGCAGGATGGGGAAGTTGCAGCTGGCCGCGATGGAGAAGGCCAGGCCCACCATGAAGGCGATGTTCTGCTTCTCGAAGAGGATGCCCAGGGCGATGGCGACCACGCCCAGCGCCACGGTGGTCATCTTGGAGACGCGGATCTCGTCCTTCTCGTTGGCCTTGCCCTTCTTGATCACGCTGGCGTAGAGGTCGTGGGAGACCGCCGAGGCACCGGCCAGGGTGAGACCGGCGACCACCGCCAGAATGGTGGCGAAGGCCACCGCCGAGATGAAACCGAGGAAGATGCTGCCGCCCACGGCGTTGGCCAGGTGCACCGCCGCCATGTTGTTGCCGCCCAGTAGGGCGCCGGCGGCGTCCTTGAAGGCCGGATTGGTGCTGACCAGCAGGATGGCGCCAAAGCCGATGATGAAGGTCAGGATGTAGAAGTAGCCGATGAAGCCGGTGGCGTAGAAGACGCTCTTGCGCGCTTCCTTGGCGTCACTGACGGTGAAGAAGCGCATCAGGATGTGCGGCAGGCCGGCGGTGCCGAACATCAGCGCCAGACCCAGGGAGAAGGCCGAGATCGGATCCTTCACCAGACCACCGGGGCTCATGATGGCTTCACCCTTGGGATGCACGGCGATGGCTTCGGCGAACAGGCGATTGAAGTCGAAGCCGACGTGCTTCATCACCATGAAGGCCATGAAGCTGGCGCCCGACAGCAGCAGCACCGCCTTGATGATCTGTACCCAGGTGGTGGCCAGCATGCCGCCGAAGAGGACGTAGAGCACCATGAGGATACCCACCAGCACCACGGCCAGGGTGTAGTCCAGGCCGAACAGCAGCTGGATCAGCTTGCCGGCACCGACCATCTGGGCAATCAGATAGAGGGCGACCACCACCAGCGAGCCGCAGGCGGACAGGGTCCGGATGTCCTTCTGCTTGAGGCGATAGGAGGCCACGTCGGCGAAGGTGTACTTGCCGAGGTTGCGCAGGCGCTCGGCGATCAGGAACAGGATGATCGGCCAGCCCACCAGGAAGCCGATGGAGTAGATCAGGCCGTCGTAGCCGGAGGTGAACACCAGGGCGGAAATGCCCAGGAAGGAGGCGGCCGACATGTAGTCGCCAGCGATGGCCAGGCCATTCTGGAACCCGGTGATGCGGCCACCGGCGGCGTAGTAGTCGGCGGCGGAGCGGTTACGCTTGGAAGCCCAGTAGGTGATGCCAAGGGTGGCACCGACGAAGGCGACGAACATCAGGATGGCGGAGACGTTCAGGGGTTGGCGCTGGACCGCGCCGCTGATGGCATCGGCCGCCCACAGCGAAGGCGAGAGTGCCAGTAGCCCGGCCGCGAGGGAAAGACGTCTCATGGCTGCACCTCCCGGAGAATTTCCGCGTTGAGCCGATCGAACTCGCCATTGGCCCGGCGCACATAGATGCCGGTCAGGATGAAGGCCGAAAGGATCAGACCGACGCCCAGGGGAATGCCCCAGGTCATGGCGGTTTCCGCATGGATACGGGTCGCGAGAACCTTGGGAGCGAAGGCGATCAGGAGGATGAAGGCGGAATAGAGTCCGAGCATGATGGCGGAAAGCGTCCAGGCGAAGCGCCCGCGCTTGGTCACCAGTTCTTGGAAACGCGGACTGGCTTCAATCCGCCGGTAGGTGCTGTCATTCATTATTGTTGTTCCTTACAGCATGACGGGAGCGTCGAGCTCTACTCTAGGCCCGCCCGGTAAGGCTTCCAGACGACTTTAGTCGTACCCCTCCAGACCTCAGTAATCCCAGAGCCGACGCCAGCCCTGCAGCGGGTGGTGACCCTCGCCATCGAGCACCGAAACGCTTGCCGTCATCCCCGCGCTGAGGTGGATATCCGCGGGGACGTCCAGCAGCTCAATGCGCACCGGGATGCGCTGCGCCAGGCGCACCCAGTTGAAGGTCGGCTCGACGTTGGCCAGCAACTGGGTATCGCTGGCGGCGTTGCGATCGGTGATGCCGCTGCTGATGCTCGCCACCCGCCCCTGCAAGGGCGCCGCCTGGTTCATCAGGCGCACCCGTACCGCATCGCCGGGGTGGATGTGGGGAATCTTGGTCTCTTCGAAATAGGCCATGACATAGAAGGAGCGGGTATCCACCAGGGCCATCACCGCCTGGCCGGTCTGCACATAGTTGCCCTCGGCGAATCTGAGGTTGGTGATCCGCCCTTCCCGCGGCGCCAGCACCCGGCTGCGATCCAGGTTGATCTGGGCCAGGTTCACATCGCTCAGGGCTTCCTGGTACTGGCTGCGGGCGACCGCCACGTTGACCTGGGCGGTCTCGCGATCCTCGGCGCTGATGGCGCTGGTGCCCAGCCGTTGGCGCCGGGCGGCCTCGCTCTCACGCAGGCGCAGCTGCTGCTGGCGCGTCTCGGCCACCGCCTTGGCATGGGCGAGGTTGGCCTGGTAGCGCTGCTGATCGATCTGCAGGAGCAGATCGCCGGGCTTCACCAGCTGGTTGTCCACCACCGCCAGGCGCGTCACCCAGCCCGATACGTCGGGCGCGACCACCACCACATCGGCGCGCACCCGCGCATCGCGCGTCCAGGGCGTATAGAGATAGAAGTGCCACAGCCAGGTGCCGGCCAGGATGGCGAGTAGTACCACGATCAGGGTTATCGCCACACGCAGGGTCTTGTGCATCGCCTTGTCGATCCTCTTGTTATGGGGCTCAGGTGGCCAGCACGGCCACGAGGCCGGCCAGCCACAGCACGAACAGCGCGCAACCGAACAGGGCGCTGTGCCAGAGATAGCGGCCCAGGCCACTGCGCTGCAGCAGCCACAGCGACAGCGCCGTCAGCAGCAGCGCCAGGACGCCATAGACGAACAGCGGCCCCAGGTAGACCCCGCCGATAGCCCATTCATGCAGATTCATCCGCGCCCTCCTCCGCTACCGCCTCTAGACAACAGCTGCGCCAGGTCTGCTGGAGCTGGCCGATGGCGCCGCGCGCCAATCGATGCGGCTCATCGTCCGGCGCCTGGTGCAGCGCCTGCCGCAGACGCTCTGCCGCCGCGTCCAGCGCGCCCGGCCGCAGGTTACCGAAGCCCACCTCCAGCTGGTCGGCGAAGCGGCCGAGAAAGGCGTCCCGCGCCCGGGCCGCCTCGCCCTGGGCACCTGCCAGGCAGGCGCGCAGATGCAGCAGCTCGTTACCCAGGTCCAGCGCAAGCAGCCCCTGCTCCCAGCGCCCCCGCTCGCTGGCCGACAGCTGCTCGATATGTCGCGCCAGCAGCAGCAGGCGATCCGCCATGCGCCCGCCGAACCAGGTCTCGGCATTGGCCAGAGGGACCGTGGTCAGGCGCTGCAGGTCATAGGTGGTGGCCTCGAGGATGCGGCGGCTGGTGCGCCGCGGGGTGCGCAGGCTGATCAGCCGGAACATCAGCACGGCCGAACCGACGCCGATCAGCAGACTCTGCAACTGGTTGAGCAAGGCGCCCATCTCCACCTGGCCGTGGTTGCTGGGCGAGACCAGCACCAGCAGATGGATGGCGAAGGCCGTCGCCGTCCCCACCACGCCCGGCGGTCCGGCCATTCCCAGGGCGGCAAAGAACAGCGGCACCCCCAGCACCAGGCACAGCAGCGGATAGCCGCTGATCTGCGGCAGCAGCACCTGGCTGACCAGGATGGCGACTGGCGCGGCATAGAGGATGCCCCGCAGGAAGCCGAGGCCGATGGTGGCGGCGTTGTCGCGATTGGCGAACAGGCTGCAGATGACCCCGGCCATGAGCATGGCACCCGGCGCCGAGGGCCAGGCGCTGGCCAGCCAGAAGACGCCGACGACCAGCAGCGCACAGGCGCTGCGCAGGCCGTAGAGCAGCGCCGTCTGCACATCGCGATGACGCGCCAGTGCCGAGGGCGCCACGGCGCTGAGCTGGGCCGTGTGGACGCTGTCCAGGGCGCGACCGGCCAGCAGGATCTTGTCCAGCAGGATGGCGAAACGGGCCAGCAGGTAGCGCTGATCGTTGTCCAGCTCCGGGGCGGTTCCCGCAGCCTCTCTCAGACGCTGCAGGAGGGCCTCCAGGGCAGACGCCTGGGGGTCGGCCAGGGTCGTGAGCAGTTCGTCGCGCCAGGGCTGCAGAGCGGCCCTTCTCGGCTCGTCCAGACCACGCCACTGCCGCATGGCACCACGGGCGGTGCGCAGCAGGCTGAGCAGATCCCGCGAGAGCAGGCGCAACGCCCTGGCGCGTTGCCGGCCGCGCTGGCCTTCGAACCAGGCGTGGTCGCGCTGGGCATCCACCGCCACCACCTGGCCAAGCATGGCCAGCAGACCCTGGGTGGCATCCTGGGCCTCGGCCAGCTCCGCCCGCGCCGCAGCCACGCCCTGCTCCCAGGTGCGCCGCGCCTGGGCGGCCAGGTTCTGCTCCACGCGCTGTGGCCAGAACAGCGCGCTGACCGCCGAGGCCACGACGATACCCAGGCAGATCTCGGTGCAGCGAGCCACCGCCTGGTCGAACACGGTCAGCGGATGGGCAATGGCGGGCAGGCCGATGATGGCGACGGTATAGCCGGCCAGCACGAAGCCATAGGCGACATGGTTGCGCAGCAGGGTCGAGGCTGCCGTGCAGAGGGCCATCCAGCCGGCCAGGGCCAGGAGGAACAGCCAGGGCGTCTGGGCGAAGAAGCCCATCAGCACCACCGCCATGCAGGTGCCGGCAATGGTGCCGAGCAGGCGGAACAGGCCCTTGGCCAGCACCATGCCGGACAGCGGCTGGGAGACGATCATCACCGTCATGCAGGCCCAGACCGGTTGTTCGAGACTGAAACGAAAGGCCAGCCAGAGCGCCAGTCCGGCGGCGAACAGGGTCTTGCCGGCAAAGAGGAGTGCCGCAGGCGTGGGTGCGAGAAAGACCGTCCAGGGTAGGCGCACGTCGGCTCTTGGTGTGCAGGGGGTCCAGCATAGGCCGCGTGGCCCAGGCGAAGTTCCAGGCGGGCGCCCAGACGAAAAAAAGGCGACCCGGGGTCGCCTGAAGTGCCTTGCGTGCTCGAGCGACGACGCTCCGTCGTCACCAGTCCCCAGAGACTAGACGAGTTGCGGCCGGCGTTCTTGATCGAGATCAAGTTCGGCTGGATTGTGCCCGGCCATGCCGAGCAGGCGGTCGATCAGGGCGCAATCGGATTCGCGCCGCACCTCGGCGAACAGGGCCGCAGCCTCGGGATAGCTGCGGGTCAGCATGCCCAGCCACTGCTTGAGGCGACCGGGGGCGTAGCGCGGCGCCAGCTTGCGTTGCGCCATGACCCAGAAGCGTTGCACCCGCGGCAGGATCTCGGCCCAGCTCTGCGGCGCGGTCTCCTCTCCGCGCACCGCCGCGGCGATCTGCAGCGCCAGGTCCGGCCGCGAGACCAGGCCGCGCCCCAGCATCACCGAGGCCTGGCCGCTGACGCTGCGGCAACGCCAGTAGTCGTCCAGGGTCCAGATCTCGCCGTTGGCCAGCACCGGCACGGATACCCGGTCGGCCACCCGCGCCACCCATTCCCAGTGCGCCGGCGGCTTGTAGCCCTCGACCTTGGTCCGCGCATGGACCACCAGTTGCGCCGCGCCACCCTCGACCAGGGCCTCGGCGCAGGCCAGGGCGGCGTTCGGACTGTCGTAGCCCAGGCGCATCTTGGCGGTGACCGGAATGTGCGCCGGCACGGCCTGGCGCACGCTCTCGACGATCCGGTTGAGCAGCTCCGGCTCCTTGAGCAGCACCGCCCCGCCGCGGGACTTGTTGACGGTCTTGGCCGGGCAGCCGAAGTTGAGATCGATCACCGGGGCGCCCAGGGTGCAGGCGAAGGCCGCGTTGTCGGCCAGGCAGGCCGGATCCGAACCCAGCAGCTGCACCCGCATGGGCGTACCCGACGGCGTGCGCGCGCCCTGCTCCAGCTCAGGTGCCAGCTTGGCGAAGGCCGCCGCCGGCAGCAGGCGATCGCAGACACGGATGAATTCGCTCACGCACCAGTCGAGTCCACCGACCTCGGTCAGCAATTCCCGCAGGATGTCGTCGACGAGGCCCTCCATGGGCGCCAGGGCGATCTCCATGCTCAGACGTCCTCGCCAGGTAGTGCCTGGCCATAACCGGCCAGGAATTCGGGTGGCATGCGCCTGGGCTTGCCGGAAGACAGCTCGATGCAGACGAAGGTCGTCCGGGCGCGCAGCAGGGTCACGCCATCGGCGGGACGCTGCAGCTGGAATTGCCGGGTCATGCGCAGACGACGATCCCAGTCCACCAGCCAGGTGCCCAATACCAGCTCATCGTCCTGATAGCCGCTGCTGAGATAGTCGATCTCGTGGCGCACCACGGCCATGGCACGATCCAGCCGCTGGAAGGTGGCGAGATCCAGGCCCAGGGCCGCCGAATGCTGCCAGGCGCACTGTTCGAGCCAGCTGACGTACACGGCGTTGTTGGCATGGCCCAGGCCGTCGATGTGCTCGGCACCGATGCGCAGCGGCAGGAGGTGGGGAGTCGGTCTGTCCCACTGCATGAAGAGACCCTCTCGCGGGCAAGGTCGAAAGACGCACGGCCTGACCGGACGGAATCTGGCCAGGCCAACGGTCGCGGATACTGGCACGAATCCGCAGACAATAAAAAAGGGCCTGCATCGCTGCAGGCCCTTCTTCATGTTTGGCGCACTCGGGAGGATTCGAACCTCCGACCGCTCGGTTCGTAGCCGAGTACTCTATCCAGCTGAGCTACGAGTGCGTTNTTTGGCGCACTCGGGAGGATTCGAACCTCCGACCGCTCGGTTCGTAGCCGAGTACTCTATCCAGCTGAGCTACGAGTGCGTTGAAGCTGCGTATTCTAGCTTCCGTTTCTGACGTGTCAAGCAAATTTGCTTGTTTATCAGGTACTTACCAATCGGTCAGTACAGCGGAGCCAGTTTGAAGCAAATGGCGGTGAGGGAGGGATTCGAACCCTCGACACCCTTTTGAGGTGTACTCCCTTAGCAGGGGAGCGCCTTCGGCCACTCGGCCACCTCACCGCAACGGGGCGAAACTATATCGAAGGTTTGCCCGTTTGCAAAGAGAAAAATTCAAAAAAAATCAGTGGTTTGGTTCTTGGTCCTTTTCCTTCTGGATGCGCTGGTAGATTTCCTCGCGATGAACCGCGACTTCCTTGGGCGCATTGACGCCGATGCGGACCTGGTTGCCCTTGACTCCCAGTACCGTCACGGTGACTTCATCACCCACCATCAGGGTCTCACCAACCCGACGAGTCAAAATAAGCATTCCATTCTCCTTAAGCTTTAACTCAGTCTGCACGTATGAACCGAAACGATCCCTGAATGGACCCTCTAGTCGCTATTGACCTCTGTCCATGCAAGTAAAGTTCCGCAGAACCCGTGTCGGATGAGGTCCCTGTGGCAGGAACCTCATCTGGCGGGTCACTCGGCGCCGCGTGCGGGGGCGTCGAGTTCGAAGGCGGTGTGCAGGGCGCGGACGGCGAGTTCGAGGTATTTCTCCTCGATGACCACCGACACCTTGATTTCGGAAGTGGAGATCATCTGGATGTTGATGCTCTCCTTGGCCAGGGCTTCGAACATCTGGCTGGCCACGCCGGCATGGGATCTCATGCCGACGCCGACGATGGAAACCTTGGCGATCTTGGTGTCGCCGACGGACTCCCGAGCGCCGATCTCGACGCCGGTGCGCTTGAGGATCTCCAGGGCGCCCTGGTAGTCGTTGCGGTGCACGGTGAAGGTGAAGTCGGTGGTGTTATCGTGCGCGACGTTCTGCACGATCATGTCGACTTCGATGTTGGCCGCGCTGATCGGGCCGAGGATCTTGAAGGCCACGCCGGGGGTATCCGGCACACCGCGAATGGTCAGCTTGGCTTCGTCACGGTTGAAGGCGATGCCGGAGATGATCGGCTGTTCCATGGATTCCTCTTCATCAAGGGTAATGAGGGTGCCCGGACCCTCCTGAAAGCTGTGCAGCACGCGCAGCGGCACGTTGTACTTGCCGGCGAACTCCACCGAACGGATCTGCAGCACCTTGGAGCCGAGGCTGGCCATTTCCAGCATTTCCTCGAAGGTGATCTTGTCCAGGCGCTGGGCCTGGGGCACCACGCGCGGATCGGTGGTGTAGACGCCGTCGACGTCGGTATAGATCTGGCACTCGTCGGCCTTCAGCGCGGCCGCCAGGGCCACGCCGGTGGTGTCGGAGCCACCACGGCCCAGGGTGGTGATGTTGCCCTGCTCGTCAACGCCCTGGAAGCCGGCCACGACCACCACCTTGCCGGCCTTGAGCTCGGCGCGGATGCGGGCATCGTCGATCTGCTGGATGCGCGCCTTGGTGTGGGCGCTGTCGGTGAGGATGCGCACCTGGTTGCCGGTATAGGACACCGCCTGGACGCCACGCTTGAGCAGCGCCATGGCCAGCAGGCCGATGGTGACCTGCTCGCCGGTGGAGACCATGACATCCAGCTCGCGCGGATCGGGTTGCTCCATGATCTGCTTGGCGAGGCCGATCAGGCGATTGGTCTCGCCACTCATGGCCGATACCACCACCACGATCTGGTCGCCCGCCTCATGGAAGCGTTTCACCTTCTCGGCGACCTGCTCGATACGCTCCACCGTACCCACCGAGGTACCGCCGAATTTCTGTACGATCAATGCCATTGCTTGCTGCCCGTCCGCAGAAAAATCTGATTCAAGTTGTTGAGGGAGGAAGCGGGCCGCCCTCCCCGGCGACCCGCAGCGCTCTTAGAGGCTTTCCTCGGCGTACTGCGCGGCGCAGGCCAGGGCCGCCTCGAGCTGGCTGGCATCGGTGCCGCCGCCCTGGGCCATGTCCGGACGACCGCCGCCCTTGCCACCGACCACGGCCGCGGCGCGCTTCATCAGCTCGCCGGCCTTGAGCCTGGCGGTCAGGTCGGCGGTGACGCCGGCCACCAGCACCACCTTGCCGTCGGCTTCGCCACCGAGCAGGATCATGCCGCTGCCGAGCTTGTTCTTGAGCTGGTCGACCAGCGCCAGCAATGCCTTGCCGTCGAGACCGTCGAGGCGCGCGGTGAGCACCTTGGCGCCCTTGACGTCCTGCGCCTGGTCGACCAGGTCACCGGCCGAGGCACTGGCGGCCTTGGCCTTGAGCTGCTCGATTTCCTTTTCCAGCTGGCGATTGCGCTCGACGAGCGCGGCCAGCTTGTCCAGCACGTTGTCGCGACTGCCCTTGAGCAGGCTGGCGGCTTCGCGCAGCTGCTCTTCGGCGCTGTTGAGGTAGGCCAGGGCCGCGGTGCCGGTGATGGCTTCCACACGGCGCACGCCGGAGGCCACGCCGCCTTCGCTGACCAGCTTGAGCAGGCCGATGTCGCCGGTCTGGGCGACGTGGGTGCCGCCGCACAGCTCGACGGAGAATTCACCGCCCATGCCGACCACGCGCACCACGTCGCCGTACTTCTCGCCGAACAGCGCCATGGCGCCGCGGGCCTTGGCCTCGTCGATGGCCATGACCTCGGTGGTCACCGCGCTGTTCTTGCGGATCTCTTCGTTGACGATGGTCTCGATGCGCTTGAGCTCCTCGGGCTTGATGGCCTCGAAGTGGCTGAAGTCGAATCTCAGGCGCTGGTCGTTAACCAGGGAGCCCTTCTGGTGGACATGGTCGCCCAGCACCTGGCGCAGGGCGGCGTGCAGCAGGTGGGTACCGGAGTGGTTCAGGGCGATGCCCTGGCGGCGACCGGCATCGACCTGGGCCATCAGCGCGGTGCCGACGTTGAGGCTGCCCTTGGTCACCACGCCATGGTGCAGGAAGGCCCCCTGGGTCTTGGTGGTGTCGCGCACGGCGAAGCCAACGCCGGCGCTTTCCAGGGTACCGGTGTCGCCGACCTGGCCACCGGATTCACCATAGAACGGCGTCTGGTCGAGGATGACCACGCCCTCCTCGCCTTCGGCGAGGCTGTCCACCGGCTGGCCGGCGCGGTACAGGGCGACGATGGTGCCCGAGGCGCTGGTGGTGTCGTAGCCGAGGAAGCGGGTCTCGCCCTCGACCTTGACCAGGCTGTTGTAGTCCACGCCGAAGGCGCTGGCGGAGCGGGCGCGCTCGCGCTGGGCTTCCATCTCGCGCTCGAAACCGGCCTCGTCGAGGTTGAGGTTGCGCTCGCGGGCGATGTCGTTGGTCAGGTCGACCGGGAAGCCGTAGGTGTCATAGAGCTTGAACACCACGTCACCGGGAATGGTATCGCCCTGCAGCTGCGCCAGATCCTGTTCGAGGATCTTCAGGCCCTGCTCCAGGGTCTTGGCGAACTGCTCTTCCTCGGTGCGCAGCACGCGCTCGATGTGCGCCTGCTGCTGGACCAGCTCGGGATAGGCCTGGCCCATCTCGGCCACCAGGGCGGCGACGATCTTGTGGAAGAAGGTGCCCTTGGCGCCCAGCTTGTTGCCGTGGCGGCAGGCGCGCCGAATGATGCGACGCAGCACGTAGCCACGGCCTTCGTTGGACGGCAGCACGCCATCGGCGATCAGGAAGCTGCAGGAACGGATGTGGTCGGCCACCACCTTGAGCGAGGGGGCGTCGTCGTTGGCGCAACCGATGGCCTCGGCCGAGGCCGCCAGCAGCTGCTGGAACAGATCGATCTCGTAGTTCGAGTGCACGTGCTGCAGCACGGCGCTCACCCGCTCCAGGCCCATGCCGGTGTCGACGCTGGGCGCCGGCAGCGGATGCAGGACGCCATCGGCGGTGCGGTTGAACTGCATGAAGACGTTGTTCCAGATCTCGATGTAGCGATCGCCGTCTTCTTCCGGCGAGCCGGGCGGGCCGCCCCAGATCTCGGGACCGTGGTCGAAGAAGATCTCGGTGCAGGGACCGCAGGGACCGGTGTCGCCCATGGTCCAGAAGTTGTCCGAGGCATAGGGCGCGCCCTTGTTGTCGCCGATGCGCACCATCTGCGCCTCGGGCACCCCGACTTCCTTGGTCCAGATGTCGTAGGCCTCGTCATCGGTGGCGTAGACGGTGACCCAGAGCTTTTCCCGGGGCAGACCCAGCCACTGCGGCGAAGTCAGGAACTCCCAGGCGAAGGTGATGGCGTCGCGCTTGAAGTAGTCGCCGAAGCTGAAGTTGCCCAGCATCTCGAAGAAGGTGTGGTGACGCGCCGTGTAGCCGACGTTCTCCAGGTCGTTGTGCTTGCCGCCCGCGCGCACGCACTTCTGGCTGGTGGCGGCGCGGGTGTAGCTGCGCTTTTCCATGCCGAGGAAGCAGTCCTTGAACTGGTTCATCCCGGCGTTGGTGAACAGCAGGGTCGGATCGTTCGCGGGGATCAGCGAACTGGAGGCGACCCGGGTGTGCCCCTTCTCTTCGAAGAAGCGGAGGAAGGCTTCGCGGATTTCAGCGCTTTTCATATTCATTCCAGACAATGGGCTTTTCGACGCGCGTGACGGGCATCCGACCTGGATCGCAGACGAGACGAACGAAGCGGGCGCCGCAGACGCGGCACGTGCGGAAAACGGACACGCATGTCTGGGAGTATATCGACGCCTGCGCCCCGGTGTCGCCCCGGTTGCGCAGGAAAAACGTCGTCGGAAGACTTAGCGGCGGCGGTAGGTGGCGAAAGCGGCGATGACCGCCTCGATATCGGCGGCGCTGACGTCCAGATGGGTGACCAGTCGCAGGCGCGGCGCAGGACTGATGCGGATGCCGCGTTCGGCCAGGAAGGCCTGCAGGGCGGGCGCCCCGTCGCCCAGGGCGAGGTAGACCATGTTGGTCTGCACCGGCTCCACCTGATAGCCGAGTTCGGCCAGGGCGGTGCCGAGCTGCGCCGCGTGGGCATGGTCCTCGGCCAGGCGCTCGACCTGGTGGTCGAGGGCAAGCAGACCGGCCGCTGCCAGCATGCCGGCCTGGCGCATGCCGCCGCCGACCACCTTGCGCCAGCGGCGCGCCTTGGCGATCAGGGCGGCATCGCCGCAGAGCACCGACCCCACCGGCGCGCCGAGGCCCTTGGACAGGCAGACCGATACCGAATCGAAATGCTGGCTGATCTCGCGCGCCGGTACCCCGAGCTTGACCGCGGCGTTGTACAGCCGCGCGCCGTCCAGATGCAGGGCCAGGCCGTGCTCCCGGGTGAAGGCGCGTGCCGCGGCCAGATAGGTCAGCGGCAGCACCTTGCCGTGCATGGTGTTTTCCAGGGCCAGCAGCCGGGTGCGAGCGAAGTGGAAGTCATCGGCCTTGATGTAGCTGCGCACCAGATCGAGGTCGAGGCTGCCATCGGCGGCCATCTCTATGGGTTGCGGCTGGATGGAGCCCAGCACCGCGGCGCCGCCCCCTTCGTACTTGTAGGTGTGGGCCTGCTGGCCGACCAGGTATTCGTCGCCCCGCTCGCAGTGCGCCAGCAGTCCGAGCAGATTACTCATAGTGCCGCTGGGCACGAAGAGTCCGGCTTCCAGGCCTAGATCGCCCGCCAGGCGCTGCTCCAATCGGGTAACGGTGGGGTCTTCGCCATAGACGTCATCGCCCAGCTCGGCGGCCAGCATGGCCTGACGCATGGCCGGGGTGGGCTGGGTGACGGTATCGCTGCGCAGATCGATCATGAGGTCGCTCCTTAGGCCGGGACCACGATGAGTCCGGCCCGCAGGCCAACGGCGACCTTGGGATTGGGAAAGATGATGCGCGCCTCGGCTTCGTCGACGATCCAGCGCTCGCTGCCGTCTTCGGCCAGCAGCGAACCCTGGCGTAGCGGCGAGAAGTTGGCCACGTCGTCGGCCAGGTGCAACTGGAAGCGCGGACTGGACTTGTACACCTGGCGCGCCACGCGGAATCTCAGCAAGGAGGAATCCGGCGGCGGCAGCTCGGCTTCGCGGCCTTCGATCAGCGCCTGGAGCAGCAGCCGCAGGCGACTCAGATCGAGTTCGCTGTTCTCGCCAAAGGGCCGCGCCTGGCCCAGCTCCAGGGTCAGGGCTTCGGCCTGGCACTCGGCATAGGTATAGGCGCTGAAGGTGATGCCCGGCTTGTCGTAGAGCAGCACGGCTTCGATACCGGCGGCTTCGAGACGCTGCAACTCGGCTTCGGAATGCTCGCGCCCGGCGCTCCAGGGATAGAGGGCGAAACGCGGCAGCGCCGAGGCACGCAGCGCGGTGTGCAGGTCGTAGTGCAGGCGCGCTCGATCCGGCTTGCTGAAGAATTGCGCGGACAGGCGTTCCAGGTCGTTGGCGCGTTGCGCCTCGGAGCCTTCGGCCTGGGCATGGCGGCCGTTGAACAGGCGATTCAGGTCCTGCTCGACATAGCGGGTGCCGCGGCGCATGGCGTCGGGATTGCCGAACATGAACAACAGGCGGCAGGCGGGACGCAGGGCGCCGCTGGCGATGCCGCCGAGCAACTCGTCGAGCAGCTCCATGGGCGCCGTCTCGTTGCCATGGATGCCCGCCGAGAGCAGCAGGTCCATGCGGTTGTCGCGCGCCACCGGCGGAGTGACTTCCAGCACGCCTTCGGTCAGCCAGTGGAGACGGGTGCCGTCGGCAGTCAGTTGAATCTTCTCGGTCGGCTCGCGGCCGGCCAGGGTCAGGTCCAGCAGGCGGCCAAGCGCCAACCGATAACGTTCAGATGCAGCCATGCTCTACTCCGCTGAGCGACGTGTCGCGCTAGATACTCAATGATCGTGGCCGCAACCGCAATCGGCGTCATGCACATGATTCTCATCGCCGTCGTCGGCGAAGGTCTCCAGGGCGATGGACAGGCCCAGGGCATTGAGGGCCTGAGGGCGCAGCACCAGGACCGGGGTCTGCTCTTCGTCATCCTGGGAGTCAGCGAAGATATTGAGGCCACCGGCGCCATCGGCTTCCAGCCAGAGGTCGCGACCGGCCAGGCGGATGGCCAGGCGCTGGACCTGCAGCGTCTGCTGCTCGTCGGCGGTGGGTTCGAGGATGAGATCGAGACGGTTGCTCATGGGGGCTCCTGACGTCAGGGCAATTGAAAGGGATAGACCGAGCCGAGGCCCAGCAACTGGGTCAACTCGTCGAGGGCGGTGCGGACCTCGCCCAGCAACTGGGGATCGGCGAGATCCGTCGGTGCCAGGCGGTCGCGGTAGTGCCGATCCACCCAGTCGAGCAACTGGGCATGCAGCGCCGGGGTGAAGCGCACTCCCGGATTCACCGCGGCCAGCTCCTCAGGGGCGAGCGCCACCCGCAGCCGCAGGCAGGCGGGGCCGCCGCCGTTCTGCATGCTCTGCTTGAGATCGAAGACCTTGACCTCGCCCAGCGGGCCCGCGCCGCTGACCTGGGCCTGCAGATAGTCCCAGACCGCCGGATTCTGCCGGCACTCGTCGGGCACCACCAGCAGCGCGCCCTGCCCCGGCCGATCCAGTAGCTGGCTGTTGAACAGATAGGAGCGCACGGCGTCGCCGACGCTGATCTCGCTGCGACGCACGCAGAGGCGCTGCAGCTGGCCGCCGCGTCGGGCGAGCTTGGCCTGCAGTTCGTCCAGCACCCGGTCGCTGTCGAGAAAAGCGTCTTCGTGGTGGAACAGCACTTGGGCGTTGCCCACAGAGATGACGTCGTTATGGAAGACGCCCTGGTCCACTACCGCCGGATTCTGCTGGGCGAAGACCACGCCCTCTTCGCTCAGGCCATGCAGCCGGGCAATGGCCTGGGAGGCTTCCAGGGTCTGGCGCGCCGGATAGCGGTGAGGCTCGGGATAGCGCGGATCGAAGGCGCTGCGGCCGAAGACGAAGAATTCCACGCCCGGAACGCCATGGTCGCGACTGAAGCGGGTGTGGTTGGCCGCGCCCTCGTCGCCGAACTGGGCCACCGAGGGCAGCGGCGCATGGTGCTGGAAATGCGCGGAATCGCGAAACATCGCCTGGAGGATGCGCGCTGTTGTGCTGGGTTCGAGGCTGCGGTGGAACTTGCAGGCCAGGTTGGCCGGGGTGAAATGCACCCGGCCGTCGCGGGTGTCGGCGCTGGGGCTGACGGTGGCGGCGTTGGCCGTCCACATGGCCGAGGCGGAACTGGCCGACAGGAGCAGCGGCAAGGCTTCGCGTGCGGCGCTTTCCAGCACCTGGGCATCGCTGCCGGCGAATCCCAGGCGCCGCAGCGAGGCGATGTCGGGTCTTTCGTGGGGGGCCAGCACGCCCTGTTCAAAGCCCAGTTCCATCAGCGCCTGCATCTTGGCCAGGCCCTGGCGCGCGGCCTCGCGCGGATTCGAGCACTGCTGCTTGCTGGCCTGGGAGGCCACGTTGCCATAGGACAGGCCGGCATAGTTGTGGGTCGGACCGACCAGGCCGTCGAAATTGACCTCTCGAGCAGCAGGGGCGAGTTGACTCATAGCGGTAATCCTGGAGGCAATTGGCTAGGCAGGGTCAGGGCGTCGCTTTCCAGCGAGGCGACCGGGAAGGCGCAGTAGTCCGCGGCGTAGTAGGCGCTGGGGCGGTGATTGCCCGAGGCACCGACGCCACCGAAGGGTGCCGCGCTGGCCGCCCCGGTCAGGGGCCGATTCCAGTTGACGATGCCGGCGCGCACGCCCTGCCAGAAACATTCGTAGAGGGCCGGATCGTCGGCCAGCAGACCGGCTGCCAGCCCGAAGCGGGTGGCATTGGCGAGGGCCAGGGCCTGGTCGAAGTCGTCATAGCGCTGGACCTGCAACAGCGGCCCGAAGACCTCCTCGTCGGGCAGGTCGACGATGTCCGACACCTCGATGATCCCCGGCGTGAGCAGCGCCCGCTGGGCGTCCGGCTGGCGCAGCTCCAGCAGTGCCCGACCGCCCTGCGCCAGACGCTGGGCCTGGGTCCGCAGCAGGGCCTGGGCAGCGGCGAGGGAGATGACGGTGCCCATGAAGGGCGGCGGATCGGCGTCAAAGCGACCGATGCCGAGACCGGCGCTGACGGCCACCAGGCGCGCCAGCAGGGCATCGCCCCAGGCACCCTGGGGCACGAGCAGGCGGCGGGCGCAGGTGCAGCGCTGCCCCGCGGAGAGAAAGGCCGACTGGACGATGGTCACCACGGCGGCGTCCAGATCGGCCACCGGCGCCACCACCAGCGGATTGTTGCCGCCCATCTCCAGGGCCAGCAGTCGCTGCGGACGCTCCGCATTGAGCCGATGCAGCGCCGCTCCGGTGGCGCTGGAGCCGGTGAAGAGGATGCCGTCCAGGCCCGGATGCGCGGCCAGGGCCTCACCGGTGGTCCGACCGCCCTGCACCAGATTGAGTACCCCGGCCGGCAGTCCGGCGGCGATCCAGCACTCCAGGGTCAGAGCGGCGAAACGCGGCGTCAGCTCGCTGGGCTTGAACACCACCGTGTTGCCGGCCAGTAGCGCAGGCACGATATGGCCGTTGGGCAAATGGCCGGGAAAGTTGTAGGGACCGAAGACCGCCAGGACACCATGCGGCCGATGACGGGTGACGCTACGGGCATCCGCCACGCTGGCCGAGCGCTCGCCACTACGGGCCGCCTCGGCCTGGGCGGAGATGGCCACCTTGGCGATCATGCTGCCAAGTTCGGTATCGGCTTCCCACAGCGGCTTGCCGGTTTCCTCGGCGAGGGCCCGGGTCAGCGCGGAGCGGCGTTGCTGCAGCGCCTGGGCGAAGGCCTGCAGGATCTCCAGGCGCGCGGCCTGGCCGCGTCTTTCCCAGGCGGGAAAGGCCTGGCGCGCTGCGGCGATCGCCTGGTCGACGTCCGCTGCATCCGCGGCGGCGCCCTGCCAAAGCTCGGCGCCGTTGTAGGGATCGAGCGAACTGAACACCTCGCCCCTGCCGGGGCGCCACTGTCCCGCTATGTACAGGCTATCCATCGGGTCTCCTCAGGGCATCAGGCGCACAGCGCGCACCTGGGCGCCGGCCATCAACCGCAATTCGCGGGCGGTGGCCATATCGACCACCAGGGTGCCCGAAGCCAGGCGCGCGCGGGCGCTGGTGATGCGGCAGTCCTGGCACTTGCGGTTGTGGATCAGATAGACCTCGGCGTCATCGCCCGGGGTGCCCACTGCCAGCACCAGGCGCTGGCTGTCGCGGATCGCGCGCACCTTGGCGGTCTCGGCTTCCAGGGTCGGACCGGCATCGAAGATGTCGACGTAGCCCTGGTAATTGAAGCCCTCGGCCTCCAGCAGGCGGCGGGCGGCTTCGGTATCGGGGTGTACCTTGCCGATCACCTGGCGCGCTTCCGCTGACAGGAAGCAGGTATAGAGCGGGAAGCGCGGCATCAGCTCGGCGATGAAGCCGCGATTGCCGATCCCGGTGAGATAGTCCGCCTGGGAGAATTCCATCTTGAAGAAGTGGCGGCCCAGGCCCTCCCAGAACGGCGACTGCCCCTGGTCGTCGGACATGCCGCGCAACTCGGCGATGATGCGCTCGGCGAACAGCTCGCGGAATTCGGCGATGAACAGGAAGCGCGACTTGGACAGCAGGCGCCCGGCCGCGCCGCCGCGGCGATCCGCGCGCAGGAACAGCGAGCAGAGCTCGGAGCTGCCGGTCATGTCGTTGGCCAGGAACAGCGTGGGGATCTGCCGGTGGATGTCCAGTTCGCGCGAGGCGCTCACCGTCAGCCCGACCCGGTAGTTGTACCAGGGCTCGCGCAGGCCCAGGGCGGCGGCGATCCCGGCGATGCCGATGACCTCGCCGTCTTCTTCCAGGGCGAAGAGATAGTCCGCATCGGCGGATTCGGCCTGGCGCAGAAAGCTGCGCTCGGCATTTTCCACCCGCTGCGCCAGGCGTTCTTCGCTGGCCGGCAGGGTGGTGAGACCGGCGCCGGCCGCCTGCGCCAGCTGCAGCAGCGCGGGCACATCGGCACGGGTGACGGGACGGACGATCATCGGACCTCCAAAGACGCTAGGGTCGGCTACAGCGCTACCAGACGAACCCGGTCGCCTTCGGCGATCTCCAGGGTGGCGATCTGCTCGGGGGAAAGGACGACGGGCTCGCCAGGCGCCCAGCGCAGCGGCGTGGCCAGTGCCCGGAAGTTTTCCAGGCCGTCGTTGGCGATCAGGAACCAGGGCGCCTCCTCGCCGGCCGGGGCCCCTTCGCTCACCGGCGCTAGGCGGCTCTCGGCGATGGAGCGGATGGCCGTGGTGCGGGCGTGCAGGGTCGGACCGCCATCGAAGATGTCGATGTAGTTGTCGGTCTCGAAGCCCTCGCGGCTGAGGATGTCGAAGGTGATCTGCGCGCGGGGATGCACCTGCCCCATGGCCTCCTGGGCGCTGTCGGGCAGCAGGGGCACATAGAGCGGATAGGTGGGCATCAGTTCGGCGAGAAAGGTGCGGCTCTTCTGCCCGGACAGGCGCTCGGCGGCGGCGTAGTCCATATCGAAGAAGTTGCGCCCTACCCCGTTCCAGAACGGCGATTCGCCGTCATCGTCCGCCAGCCCGACGATTTCCACCACCACCGTTTCGGCGAAGCGCTCCGGGTGGGCGGCCATGAACAGCAGGCGGGCACGGGAGTTGAGTTCGGCGTGGGGGGTGTCGAGCAGCGGGCGCTGGACATAGAAGCTGCTCAGCACGCTGTTGCCGGTCAGGTCGTGACAGAGCGACAGCACATGCACCTTGTTGTGGATCTTCAGCTCGCGCGAGGCGTGGATGAAGGTCTCGTTGCGAAAGCTGTAGAAGGGCTCGGAGAAACCGGCCGAGGCGACGATGGCCGAACAGCCCAGCAGCTCGCCGCTGGTGGTGTCTTCGAGCACGAAGAAATAGCTCTCCTCGCCATGAAAGCCCACCTCGGCCGCCAGCGACGACTCCGAGGTGCGGATCTTGTCGCGCAACCGCTCGGGGTTGTCGGGCAGCGAGGTGACGCCAACCGGGCTATCCGCGGCGAGCCGCTGGACCAGGGGCAGATCCGCCGCGCGCGCAGGGCGCATTACCAGCATGAGAACTCCTTGTGTACGGATCCATCCCTGGATGCCAGCGGTACGCGTCCCGCGTCCGGAGATTAGCCTTGGGTGAGACGCGCCAGGGCGCGATCCAGGCGGGCCAGGCCTTCGTCGATATCGGTCTCGGAGATGATCAGGCTCGGCGCCATGCGCAGCACGTCGGGACCGGCCTGCAGGATCATCAGACCCTCTTCGTTGGCGGCGGTGACGATGTCCTTGGCGCGCCCCTTCCAGCTGTCGTTGAGCACGGCGCCGATCAGCAGGCCCAGCCCGCGGATCTGCTGGAACAGGCCATAGCGGGCATTGAGCTGCTCCAGACCGGCGACGAAGCGCTGATGACGGGCAGCGACACCGGCCAGGGTTTCCGGGGTGGCGACGATGTCCAGCAGCGCGGCGCCCACGGCGCAGCCCAGCGGGTTGCCGCCATAGGTGCTGCCGTGCACGCCGGCGCTGAAGTGCTGGGCGACCTTCTCGGTGGTCAGCATGGCCGCCAGCGGAAAGCCGCCGCCGATGCTCTTGGCGGTGGTGAGGATGTCTGGCACCACGCCATAGTGCTGGTAGGCGTAGAGATGACCGCTGCGACCGACCCCGCTCTGCACCTCGTCGAAGATCAGCAGGGCGCCATGGGCATCGCACAGGCGACGCGCGCCTTCCAGGTAGGCCTGGTCGGCCGGCAGTACGCCGCCCTCGCCCTGGATGGGTTCGAGGATGACCGCGCAGGTCTTGTCCGAGACCACGGCTTCGAGAGCGGCCAGGTCGTTGTAGGGGACATGGCGGATGCCTTCGATCTTGGGACCGAAGCCATCGGAATACTTGGGCTGACCGCCGACGCTGACGGTGAACAGGGTCCGGCCGTGGAAGCTGTTGGTGGCGGCGACGATCTCGAAACGGCTGCCGCCGCTGACGTCATGGCCATAGCGACGGGCCAGCTTGCAGGCCGCCTCGTTGGCTTCGGCGCCGGAGTTGGCGAAGAACACCCGGTCGGCGAAGGTGTGGTCCACCAGCTTGCGCGCCAGGCGCAGGGCAGGCTCGTTGGTGTAGATGTTGGAGACGTGCCAGAGCTTGCCGGCCTGCTCGGTCAGGGCGTTGATCAGCGCGGGATGGCCATGGCCCAGGGCGCTGACGGCGATGCCGCCGGCAAAATCGACGTATTCGCGATCGGCCTGGTCCCAGACGCGGGAGCCCTCTCCTCGCACCGGAATGAACGCGGCGGGGGCGTAGGTCGGGACCATCACCTCATCGAAGGCGGCGCGTTGCACGTTGGGTTGAGAAGCGGACATCGGGGTTCTCCTGCCGATCACGGCGGTGACTGAGGGGGATTGTAGGACGGCCTCCAGGCGCGGCATTGCGCCCAGGCGACAACTATTTACGGGCGAAAACGCAAACGGGCATCCGATTCGCAGTCTAGCGATTCGGACGCCCGTTCTGGAAGGGCATGGACGTACCTTCGGGTACGCCCGGCAGATCAGTTGGGCGCGACGCGGCTGGTGCCGTTGACGGTCAGGATGCGCACCCGCTCGCCCACGCGGAAGATCTCGCCCTTGTTGACCGCCTGCACATAGGCGCGGGAGCCGCCGTCGTCTTCCTTCACGGTGATCTCGACCCCGTTGGCCTTGGTGAAGCCTTCTTCGGTGGCGGCACCCAGCAGGCCACCGGCCACTGCACCGATGATGGCGGTGACGAAGCTGCCACGACCGCCGCCGATGGCGCTACCGCCAATGCCACCGACCACGGCACCGGCCCCGGCGCCCACCGGCGACTTGGTGCCCTCGATGGTGACCGGGCGCAGGGCGGTGATGGTACCGGTCCGGACCGTCTGCACCTGCCGCGCCTCATCGCGCGAATAGACGTCGCCGGACTGATCGGAGGCGCAGCCGGCCAGCAGGGCGACGGCGGTCAGGGAGGCGGCGAGCTGAAGGACTCTGTTCATGGGGCAACTCCAAGGGCAGTTGAAAGACACTGGCCGTACCGGGCAGCGGTACTGGCGCAGATCGCTATTATCCTTGACCCAGGGCGTCCGGGGAGGTTTCCGGCGACTGTAACGCCGGTACCTTGCGAACGCCTTAAGGTGCCAGGCGCTGGCGCTGCCACTCGCCTTCCACGCGCCGGTAGTCCAGCCGGTCATGGAGGCGGCTGGAGCGGCCCTGCCAGAATTCGATGCGTTGGGGCATCAGACGATAACCACCCCAGAACGGCGGGCGGCTCGGCTCACCGTCGGCGAAGCGCTGCTGCACGGCGGCCAGGCGCTGCTCCAACTCGTGACGATCGGCGATGACCTGGCTTTGCGGCGAGGCCCAGGCACCCAGGCGACTGCCCAGCGGGCGGACCCGGTAGTAGGCGTCGGATTCCTCGGTAGAGACCTGCTCCACCAACCCCTCGATGCGCACCTGGCGCTCCAGCGCCGGCCAGAAGAAGGTCATGGCCGCACGGGGTTGCCTGGCCATCTGCTGGCCCTTGGCGCTGTCGTAGTTGGTGTAGAAGACGAAGCCCTGGGCATCGACGCCCTTGAGCAGCAGCACGCGGCAATGCGGCTGACCCTCGTCATCGACGGTGGCCAGCCAGCAGGCGTTGGCTTCGACGGGAGGCTGCTCGGTGCGCACCGCCTCTTCGAACCACTGCCCGAACAGGGCATAGGGATCTGCGGGCGCCTGGGCTTCGGTCAGGCCGTCGCGGGTGTAGTCGCGACGCATATCGGCGAGGGACGGTGACATGAAGGTCTCCTGCTAGGTCGTTGTCGACCTAGCTTAACCAAGTCCCGCCCCGCTCGCCTGCTTCAGGACAAGCTTTGCAGCTAGCGCGCGGCCAGGGATTGCAGGCTGGCCAGCACGGTGGCGCGCGGCTGGATCAGCACCTCGACGCGGCGGTTGGCGGCGCGGCCGGCGGCGGTGGTGTTGTCGGCACGTGGATGGGCGGCCGCCAGACCCCGTACGATCAGGCGATTGCCGCTGTAGCCACTGAGGCGGAAGATCGCCGCCACGGCCTGGGCGCGCTGCAGGCTGATCTTGTCGTTGAGCGCGGCGGCACCGGTGCTGTCGCTGAAGCCGAGCACGATGACGGCGCTGTCTTCATCCACGCTCACCGACTTGGCCGAACGCGACAGCGGGCCGAGCATCACCGGCAGCAGCATCTCGGCGCGATCCGGGTTGAAGGAGCCGTCCACCGGGGTCACCAGCACCAGGGCATCGTCGCGACGCTCGACCTTGACGTTGCTGCCGGCCACGGCGACGCGCAGCTTCTGCTCGTGCTCATCCAGCCAGGCCTTGCTGACCTTGACCGGTACCGGCTTGAGGACTTCCGCCTTGGCGACGGGCTTCACGTCTTCGCTGCCGAAGGGCCACCACCAGTGACTGCCCTTCTCGCCGGCCGCAGCGGCCTGCTCCGGCTTGGCCGCCGGCGCCTTCGCCGCGACCTTGGTTTCAGCCTTGGGCTCGGCGGCCTTGGCCACCGGCTTGACTGATTCGGCCGCCTTGTCGCTGCCGCCGAACGGCCACCACCAGTGGCTGCCACTGGTGGCGGTGCTGGCCTGGGCATTGCCCGGCTTGGCGGGGGCGGCGGCCTGGTCGCCATTTCCCTGGAAGGAGCTGCAGGCGGATACGCCCATGCAGAGAATGAGGGTGGTGGATTTGATCAGCTTCATGCAAAGTTTCCCATCGGCGAGCCGGAGGACAGAGTGAATCAATGCCCCGGCCAGAGCCGGCGGCATGAGTGAACTTAAAGTAGTTTCGAGATTGTGGCCGCAAACCTACGCCGGGCAAAGCGGTGGAGTCACGAAATTTGCGTATCCGCCGACCAGTGGCGTGTCTTGAGCCACGCCTCGACCAGATCCATACAGGTCAGGCGACAATCGAGATCCGTGGGCGCAAGGTCGCCCGACCAGCAGGAGGCTTGGGCATGGACGACTTCATCGATGTCGCGACCCTGAAGGAACTGGCCGCCACCGCTGCAGCCATCACCCAGGCCTGCCATTGCCAGCAGCGGGATCTGTCGGGATGGACAGCCTGGCCAGTGGGCTATCGGGAAGCGGATTTCGCCCGAGTCGGCACCCTGGCGCGCCATGCGCCCGAGGAGTCGACCCTTGCGGAGTATCACCCGACGGGCACTCACTACTGGGCTAGCGCCGCCCCGATCGCGCCGCGTTTCTATCCCTGCAACCAGAGCACACTGTGGCGGTGCCTGGGCTGCCAGCGGCTCTACCTGCGACATAACGATGACGGTGCTTACCACGTAGCACCGCGAATCCGGCTGCTGCAGCCGACGCTGATCGTCGATGCCGCCCACGCCGGCGACGGGCGCGACAGCACGGCGATCTGACTACGCCAGTGCCAGCCGGCCTCTGCGCTGAAGCTGCTGCCAGCGGCCTGGCACGACGCCCGTACCGAACTGGTGGTCGCCTCCCCCGTCGCCTGGAGCGACGCCTTCACCCTCGCGGGCGCTCTAGCATGCGCCCCCTGGAATTCCTTCGCGTTAGCTGAGGCGCAAACCGGGAATTAAGCCCACAATAGGCACCGCGTATCCCGCGTGCGGGTGTGCGCCCATCAACGGTAGAAAACCTGGTCCCAGCAATACGATGGCTACTACAACTCGAACGGGCGTCGCCTGGTTTGTCGACGGCGCCTACGCCCTGAGCGCCTGGAATGGTTCGGTATATGGCGCCAAATTCGACTATCTCAAACTGCGGCTTTTCATCGAGCAGGATGCGGGCGAACCCATCGGCGACGCCTACTACTTCAACTGCGACAGCGATCCGCCCACCGTCGCCCAGACCAACTTCAACAAGTTTCTCAGCTCGGCCCCACCCAAGGGCGCCGGTCTCAGGGTCAAGCTCTACTGGCTGCAGAGCAAGGCCCACGAATGGCCGGCCTCGGCAGGCGGCGGCCCGATCCTGCATCCGGTGACCGGCGAGCAGTACACCACCAAGAGCCAGAAGGGCGTCGATGTCGGCCTGGCCTTCAACCTGATGCGCTCCCATGCCAAGCGCGGCTGGAAGAAGCTGTACCTGGTCGCGGGTGATGGCGATTTCCACGAGGTGGTGCAGTACCTGGTGGAAAACGAAGGGGTCGAAGTCACGGTGATCGGCGCGCACTTCTCTATCAGCGGCGAGATCGCGCCCTATGTCCGGGTGATCGAATTCAAGGACATCGAGGCGGCCATCGCCCGCTAGCCGCCCGTCGCGAGGCCCTTACAGGCACTCCCCCACCGCGCGCGCCAGGGCCTGGGCGCGCGGATCCATCAGCACATAGGGGCCGAGGGTGTTGGTGACGAAGCCAAAGGCCACCTCGCGCTCCGGATCGGCGAAGCCGGTCGAACCGCCCGCCCCCGGATGGCCAAAGGCCTGGGGTCCTAAGCCGTAGGTGGCATTGGCCTGGTCGGGCTGGTCGAGCATGAAGCCAAGGCCGAAGCGGGTCGGCGTGAGTAGGGTGCGGTCCTCGCCCTGGCTGTGCTCCACCAGGGCCTCGCTAAGCGTCTCCCATTCCAGCAGATCGCCGGCCAGCAGACCGGCATAGAAGCCCGCCAGGCTACGCGCATGGCCATGGCCGTTGGCGGCCGGCTGCTGGAAGCGGCGCCACTCCGCCTTGTTGGTGCTGGTGAGCACCCCGGACGGATTGCCAAAGGCCAGGGTCGGCAGCGCCGCCGGATCGCTCATGGTCGTCTTGAGCAGGCGCTGCGCGGCGGCGTCGCCCAGCACGCCTTTTCCACGCACGATATGGGCGACGCGTTCGTCTTCGCTGGCCGGCAGGCCGATGTGGAAATCCAGATCCAGGCGCCCGGCGGTACGGCCGACGATGGCCTCGCCCGGGCTACGGCCATCAGCGCGCCGGATCAGCTCGCCGAGCAGCCAGCCAAAGGTGATGGGCGCATAGCCATGGGCGGTGCCAGGCGTCCACCAGGGAGCCTCGGCGGCGACCGCGGCGGTCATGGTGTCCCAGTCGTACAGGGCATCCCCCGCCAGGCGTTCGCGCAAGGCGGAAACGCCGGATCTGTGGCTGAGCAACTGCCGCAGGGTGATGTCGGCCTTGCCGGCGGCGGCGAACTCCGGCCAGCGTTCGGCGACCGGGGCATCGAGGGCCAGCTTGCCCTCCTCCACCAGTTGCAGCGCCGCCACCGTGGTGAAGGCCTTGGTGCAGGAGAACAGATTGAGCAGGGTATCGGTGTGCCAGGGCGTCTGACCGTCCTTGTCGGCCATGCCGCCCCAGAGATCCAGCACCGTTTCACCGCCGACCTGGACGCACAGCGCCGCGCCGCGGGTCTGACCGGCCGCGAGCAATTCGGCGAAGGCTTCGCGGACGGATTCGAATCTCAGGTCATGGTAGCCGTGGACGGTCATGGGGGCTCCTGGGGGTATTAGGTGTTTACCGATAGCGCTGACAGGGAGTTTGGATAGGATCGCGGCCATGGGCCGCTCCTACGGTTAGGGTTACCTGTAGGAGCGGCCGCACCGGCGGACCGCCATGGCCACGAATTACTGGATCTCCCGCCGGAACGGCGGCAGCGCATTGAGGATGGCCTTGCCGTAGCGCTGGGTCACCAGGCGGCGATCCAGCAGCGAGATGGTGCCGCTGTCCTGCTCGGTGCGCAGCAGCCGGCCGCAGGCCTGGATCAGGCGCAGCGAGGCGTCGGGCACGGCGATTTCCATGAAGGGATTGCCACCGCGCGCCTCGATCCACTCGGCGAGGGCGGCTTCCACCGGATCGTCGGGCACGGCGAAGGGAATCTTGGCGATGACCACGTGCTCGCAATAGGCGCCGGGCAGGTCGACCCCCTCGGCAAAGCTGGCCAGGCCGAACAGCACGCTGGCCTCACCGTCGTCGACGCGCTTCCTGTGCTTGTTCAGGGTCTCCTGCTTGGACAGGTTGCCCTGGATCAGCACCCGCTTGCGCCAGTCGCGCTCCAGGCCGTCGAAGACGTCCTGCATCTGCCGCCGCGAAGAAAACAGCACCAGGGCGCCACGCGCGCCGTCGAGCATGGCCGGCAATTCGCGAACGATGGCAGCGGTGTGCTCGGCGGCGTTGCGCGGATCGGCCTTAAGATCCGGCACCCGCAGCACCCCGGCCTCGGCATGGCGGAACGGACTGGGCACCACCGCGGTGGCTGCCGAACGCGGCAGTCCGGATCTCATGCGAAAGCGGTCGAAGGTGCCCAGGGCGGTCAGGGTCGCCGAGGTCACCAGGGCGCCATAGGCGACGTTCCACAGGTGGCGGCGCAGCATCTCCGCGGCGAGGATGGGGCTGGCGTTGACCTCGATGTCGTACAGCGAACCCGTTTCGGCGAGGGTCATCCAGCGCGCCATGGGCGGGCTGTCTTCCGGATCCTCGCAGGTAAAGGCCGTCCACAGTTCCCAGTTGCCCTGGGAACGCGCCAGCAGACTGCCGAACAGCGGATACCACTCCTCGGCCTGGTAGCTGGCCAGGCCGATGCTGGATTCGCCGTCCATGGCCTGCTTGAGCATCTCGGTCAGGCGGGTGAAGAGGTCGGTGAGCTTGGCGAAGCCTTTCTTGAGCTCGATACCCATTTCCCGCAGGTCTTCGGGGATCACCCCGCCGACGAATCTGTGCCGCGGCCGCTCGCGGCCTTCCATGTCCTCACCCGCGCGGAAATCCGCCAGCGCCTCGCAGGCGGTGAACATGAATTGCTGCTGGGTGCGGATCTCCCGCGCCAGTTCCGGCACCTGCTCCACCAGCCGGCCGAGATCGCCCGGCAGAGGGTGCTGGCCAAGAAGCTTGGTAAGGTTCTTGGCGATCTGCTCCAGCCACTCGGCGGTGGATCTCAGCCGGGTGAAATGGGCGAAGTGGCCGATTGCCTTGTCCGGCAGGTGGTGGCCTTCGTCGAACACATAGAGGGTATCGCGGGGATCGGGCAGGATGGCGCCGCCGCCCAAGGCCAGGTCGGCCAGCACCAGGTCATGGTTGGTGACGATGACATCGACCTTGGTCATGCCTTCGCGGGCACGATAGAAGGCGCACTGCTGGAAATTCGGGCAATGGCGATTGGTGCACTGGCTATGATCGGTGGTGATGCGCGACCACTGGACGTCCTCGATGGCCTCCGGCCAGCTGTCGCGATCGCCGTCCCAGCGATTGCCGGCCAGGCGCTCGATCATCTTGCCGAACAGTTCGTTGGACGCCTCGTCCACATCGATCTTGAAGCCATCCTCGGCGAACAGCTGGGCTGTGGCGTTCTGCGCCTGGCCCTCCTGCAGCAGCATGTCCAGCTTGGACAGGCACAGGTAGCGACCCCGCCCCTTGGCCAGGGCGAAGCTGAAGGACAGGCCGCTGTTGCGCAGGATGTCCGGCAGATCCTTGTGCACGATCTGCTCCTGCAGCGCCACCGTCGCCGTGGCGATCACCAGGCGCTTGCCGGCCGCCTTGGCCGCGGGAATGGCGGCCAGGGCATAGGCCACGGTCTTGCCGGTCCCGGTGCCCGCCTCCACCGCCACCACGGCGGGCTCGCCTTCGCGATGCCCCTCCTCGTCCTGGGCGATGGCACCCAGGCCCTTGGCGGTCTCCGCGATCATCAGCCGCTGGCCATAGCGTGGCTTGAGCGACTTGGCTTCGAGGAAACGCGTATAGGCGCCCTGGATCTGGGTCTTGAGTTCGGTGCTGAGCATGCCTGGTTCCGGGCGATGGCGAAGCAGCGCCACGTCCGACGGACGAGCGCTGTATGCATCTACAGTAATGGATCTTGGGCGCTATGATAACGCGCCTGTCGTCAGGATGCGCCCGACGTTGAGGTCGCAGGCCGCTCAGGCCACCGGCAGCTGCGGCGGCAGCCGATGAAAGGCGCCAAAGATCAGCAGGCTCAGGCGGTCGAGCCAGGGATGGCGACGCAGGCGCAGGGCACGACGACTGGCGAAGACTTCACCCAGATGCAGGAGCAGCAGGGCCAGGGCCACCAGGGCGAGCAATTGGGGGAAAGGACGAGCGAGAGGCAGAGCGATGGCGGCGGCTGCGGCGAGCCAGAACAGCAGGAGAAGAACTTTGCCGGTAAGGGACAGGGTTTTCATGGATTCCAGCAGGAGGACGAGATGGATCGGACCATAACGCCTGGAGCCGGAAAAAGTAAAGGCGGCGGACCAGGGTCCGCCGCCGATGCATCACTCGCGGTCGATCTGGATTTCGACGCGGCGGTTGGTGGCGCGGCCTTCAGCGGTCTCGTTGGTGGCGATCGGCTGACGCTCGCCCATGCCCTTCACGGAGACGATGCTGGCTGCCGGCACACCGGCCTGGATCAGGTAGTTGCTGACCGACTTGGCGCGACGCTCGGACAGACGCTGGTTGTAGGCGTCGGTACCCTTGCTATCGGTGTGGCCGGTGATCGACAGACGGGTGCTGGCGGCTTCGCCACGCAGACGACCGGCGATACCGTCCAGCTGAGCCCGGTCTTGAGCATCGATGGCGGCGGAGTCGAAGGCGAAGTGCAGATCACGGGCGGTGATCACTTCCTGCTTCGGCAGCGGGGCCGGCGCGGGAGCCGGTGCGGGCGCCGGAGCCGGGGCCGGAGCGGGCTCCATGCGGGCGACCTGTTCGTTGCCCTTGCCATGCACCCAGCAATAGGCGCCGGCGGTGGTACCTATGCCCAGGGCCGCCATGCCGGCGACGTTACCGCTCTGGGTAGCGCCGGCCGCACCGCCGACCAGCGCGCCGACCGCAGCGCAGACCGGCCAATCGGATTTCTGTACGCCGCCCGCACAACCAGCCAGCACGGTGCTTGCCAGGATGAGGGGTAAAGCTGTCCTTGCGATGCTCTTGCTCATGAAGGGGTCTCCTATAGACCAGGTACCGCGAGTTGTGCTCGTCTTTCGTTTTATGGCGCTGTCAGACTAATGGTGGCGTACACATCTTGACAACGCTGGTTGCTTAGTCAATCGCGATTTGATTAGGGTTCCCTTAATGGCAAACATATTCTCGTCCCGTACCCCGCAACAGGCTCTGGCAAGCCTGCTCGAGCACCATCAGCCCAGGCGCCTGCTCTGTGTGGCACGCGAACCGCTGCCGGCGCTCGCGGCCTATGCCGAGGCCCATCCGCACTGCCAGCTGGTGCAGGCAGCGGTGCCTCTGAGCGACCCCAGCCTACTGGCCGAACGCTACGATCTGGTGATCCTTGCCGACTGCCTGGAACATCTGCCACTGCGCCAGGGGCGCGAATTGCTCGGCGGCCTGCGCAACCTCAACACCTCGCGCCTGGCGGTGCTGGTGGACCTGGCCGCCAGCGAATGGCAGCTGACGGATTTCTACGCCCTGGCCCTGCAGGCCAGCGAGCGCTTCGCCCGCGACGGCCAGGTGGTCACCCTGTTCAGCTATGATCTGCACGACTACAAGCAGGTCCCGGACTGGCTCAATGCCAAGTTCTGGGCCAATCCGCAGAATTTCGGCAAGTACTGGTGGTGAGATGCAACCCATGGCCCCCTGCCCCTGTGGCTCGGATCGTCCGCTCGGCGACTGTTGCGGCGTCTTTCATGCTGGCACGCCGGCGCCCGATGCCGAGCGCCTGATGCGCTCGCGCTACAGCGCCTATGTGCTGGGGCTGATCGACTATCTGGTGGCCACCACGGTGCCTGTGCAGCAGGAGCAGCTGGACAGGGAAGCCCTGACGGCCTGGAGTCTGGGCAGTCGCTGGCAGGGGTTGCAGGTGCTGGAGCATCGCCCCGAGCCGGGCGATCCTGATCATGCGCGGGTCAGCTTCGTGGCGCGCTGGGAGGATGGCCGCGGCGCCCATCGCCATGAAGAGCGCTCGGGCTTCGTCCAGCGCGGGGGGCGCTGGTACTTTCTGGATCCGACCGTACGCCCGCTGCCGGGTCGCAACGACGCCTGCCTGTGCGGCAGTGGCGCCAAGTTCAAGAAGTGCTGCGCCGGCTTCCTGTAATGCCGTCCGCGCCTATTCCCTGACCAGCGTCAGGTGATCGGTATCCGGGACCGCCACGGGTAGCGGCTCGGAGGCCGGGCCCAGATCGCTGCCCACCGGCGCCAGACTCAGGTGCGACAGATCGACCCGCGGCGGCGCCACCGGTGCGGCCTCGTCTTGGAGATCGGCGCCCACCGGCGCCAGGCCGAAATCCGGCGCCTGGACGTCGACGAAGGCCGCCATCACGGCATCGCGCGGGGCGACCGACAGGGATCCGCGCTCGGCGGACGGTGGCGTGGCGGTCGCCGTGGCGGGCGGGATCGCTTCCCGCGACTCGGCGGGTGCGACAGCCGGCTCGGCCGTCTCGGCCATGGGCGCCACCTCGACCCGCGCCCCGGCCTGGGCCAGGGTGGCGCGATAGCGCTCGGCGGTAGCGGCGTCGAGGCGATTCTTGATGATCATGCGACGCCCGGAAAAGAGCACGGCGATGCGCTGTTCATCCGCCTGAAACAGACGCATCAGATTCTGTCGGGTCTGCTGCGCATCAGCGCCAGCGACCAGCTCGCCCTGGAAGGCGATTTCATAGAGCACGGCGGACATGACGACCTCCTCGGTCACGGCAAGAGCTGCAGGATGCAACGTCGCGCCGGAGGGGTCCAGTCCGCATGGTCGCCTGGCCCAGGCGTTTTTACGCAAGAGTAGCGGATATTTATGGAATAAAACGATATGTAGAAAGAGAAATCAAACTGTATTTTAAATAGTCTCTGGACCGCCAATAAGGCGGTTTTTATTTACTAAATTTTAAACAAGATATTTGATTCACTCTTTACTTATTCGAATTAAATGATACGATATTTATACAACAACATTAATAAATATGAAACCGATACTTTTAAAAATAGCTTTATTCCTCGCTCCCCTTCTCGCTTTTCAAGCTCACGCTGATTCGTCTTTTACTTCTGAAAAATTCTGTGAAAGCTATGGTGCGAGCTAGACCACACCTAGACTTCGCTATGCGTTAGTACGTCAGCCGAACACATGAGCATAGTTAGCACTGGCAAAACTTAGACGAGCTGCTGTATCGAAATGGAGTGAGAAAAACCGCCTAAGCTGCGTTCTTTTCGCGTCTAGCTGGCTTCCCTACCCTCTTCCGCTAGGACTTTTCGTCGTCGTATCGCTTCCATACGAAACGCCTACCCTTGGTCAGGAAAAGCTCACGCATTCGCTTAGCCCCTCTAGCTCTTCACTTTTGGTGTCAACACCAAAAGCTTCAAGAAACTTCCTCGCAAAAATATCCTTTGGCCCCTCCTTTCCTTCCTCTTTATTAAGGACTCTTGAAATTGAGCTTACGAAAAGGTCGGCAATTTGCATGAGAGGCGAAATGCTAGAATCCTCAACTTCAACTATGTCCACGTAAACATTTCCGTGAAACAAGTTTCTAGAAGCATTTTGCAATTGAAATTCGATTTCCATCATGGAAAGTTTGTCTTTAGAGGCCTCTTCAGCATCTTTCCTAAACTGAAGATTTCGAGGGAGCACGGCTCTCCCTGACTTATTTTCTTCTGTAATACCACGAATGACCATGTGGTAAAATAGTTTATTTAAGGTATCGTCTACGTTATAGAGACCACTTCTTAAAACAGCCAGACCCTTAAATGAAATAGAAGAAGAGTTTTCGATTATTGCACCTAAAAGTGCTTCGTAGGCTTCAAGATTACCTTTGCTAATTTCCTTGAAATGCATTTCACCCTTAAATCCGATTTCCTTTTTCTTTTGATTAATTGCAGCCGTTATTTTAATTGTTTCATAGCTTCGTAAAACCCAAAGACTCCCAACAAGCAAGTATTTGCCAGTTTTACCGCTTTCATCAGCATAGATGCAGTACACTGGATGCGAAGGCCTCACTTCAAGGGCTCGCTGCTTTTCTTCTTCTTCAAGTTTTCCCCGGTACTTTCGAACCTCTGGTGAAGCGATGAATAGTCCTAGTACATTCTGTACTACGGCGCGGGCACGTGCAATTGAGTGAAGTCTTTGTAGCTTTGGATAATTTTCGAACGAAATGTCACCGCCACCATATAAATCAGACTGGAAGGTTTTCCAATAGATTATTTGGCATTTAACATCCGAATCTCGGGCCTGGGGGTAGTGATTCAGAATCCAAGCAACTCTGTCGGTTACTCGACTTGGACTATTGCTCGCAATTGCTGAAAGAACTCTTATCTTTTCCGCCTCTCTGTCCATTCCTTTTTTCAGAGGCGCAATTAGAGGCTCTTCTTGGGCTTCTTCGTCGGAGAGTGTCATGCCGATATCCTTCATCTCGATTCCCTTCATCTGCAAGGCATTAACTACATTCCAGCATTGACCCTGAATGATTTCTCGTCAACTCCTAAGCCTAGTCACCTGTCACCCATAGCCTATCGCCTATCGCCTTTTACCCCCACGGAAGGGTAGAGAGCTGGTATGGGGATAGGCGGAACAAAGACGCTTGCCAAAACGGCCCAAAAGTGGAAAGCGCAGACCGAGGGCGTGGTAGACCTGAGAGCCCCGACCGAGTGGAGTGGCTACTGCGGCGAATGCCTGTTGAAGAGTTTTGAGCATGGGGAGCGAGCTAATGAGCCAAAGCTACACAGCCAGCATGGCCCAACTCTGGCGGGTGAGAGCCTAGTAGCCAAACGCCATAGGTGAGCGTAAGGTAGCAAGCGAACCGGGTGAGGCCGAAAGCCTCACCTATCCCAAGTGGTTGACGCCACTCACACTCTGTCGAAAGCGGAGATACTCCTCTATGCCTACCAATCCGTCCTACTCTACCTTCTTCACCACTATCTATGACGAGCCACAGCAGCTCGGGAAAATCGGTGGTGGCTCCCATTATTCGATTCTCCGATGCTCTGAATGGACCGATGAATGTCTCGAACGTACTGAGACAGGAAATGTTCATGACCTCTGTGTGATATGGGACTCAGACCACGACACTCGAATCATTGAAGTCCTCGAAACGATTTATATGAAAGGGGGACTCTCTCCAGTATTGTTCGTAGCTGAAAGAAAAGGGGGAGTCACTTTTCTATTGAATTCTGCATTCACCAAAGCTCACCCGACCAACAAATATGATTGGTCAAGGAAAGTGAGAGAAGTATGCAGAAACGTCAGCCAGGGAGACCATTGGTCTGTTGACGTGGCAGTTTTTAATAAGGCGCTGGATTTTGGTGCGCAGGATTTCAAACAAATCATACCCGAGAACGATGTAGTCATTGAGTCATATCTTAGGTTTATTGATTCGAATTGGAACCTAGGGGTTTCGCCCTATTTCAAATACGTCTCATCTTTTTCAGATGAATATGAAGACGATTGAATCCTGACAGAATAAAAAAGTCCCTTGATGGGGGCTTTTTTATTGGATTGCATTAAACGAAATACTGCCATTTTCCATGTGCCAAAGCTGTTCTGAGTTCAAGGTAACTGTCTTCTAATCTAAATGACTGAATAGCGTTGTAGCCGCTGTGGGCCTTCCCCTGGAGCGTGAGCCTTCCCCTAGAGCGTGAGCCTTCCCCTCTGGAGCGTGGGCCTTCCCCTGGAGCGCGGGCCTTAACCTGTGCCGCTTGTCAGAATCAAACAACCCAAGCTATGGAGTCAGCAAACCGGGCTGAGGCATAGTGAAGCTGTTCAAGCAGAGCGGTAAGGCACGGTGAGCAATGAAAAAAGAGCAGTTAGAAACGATTGAATGGGAATGCAAGCACGGTCTCTACTTTATCGAATATCCGCACAATGTGTCGTATGGGGTGTGGAAAGACGCTGAGGGTAAGCACCATTTCATGTCGGGAATGAATCTTGACCACTTGAAGGCATGCATACGTCTCGTAGAGAAGGGTGCGGATTACCTTGCTGGAAGCAGACGCGAGAAGGCCGTGATTCGAGCGCTTGAGCCTTTGGTGCAAGACAAACTTGGCGAGTTGAAAGAAGCTTTTAGAAAGAAAGCTGGAATATAATTTTTCTATGTTTGAGACAGCCCCTTTTAGGGGCTTTTTTTAGGGGCTTTTTGACATTTCGCAATGGCGGGTTATGATATTCAGACTAACAACCTGTTTTCTCATGAACGCAACGTATCACTGCAAAGTATTAGCAAACGCTCTTTCAAAAATGAGCGGAATCGGCGATTCTGGCTATGACGATTTGAATACTCAAAGAGCGATAGCGACCCAGATAAAAAGCGCTAAATGGAAAGATTATCTAGACGATTCAGAGACGGTTTTTCAAAAATCAAATGGCGTTGTTACTCTCATTGTTGTAGTCGTCTAGCAGGAGGGACGCCAGAGAAGCCGCCGCCGAGGCGTTTTTTTTGTGCCTGTTGTCTGCCCTTCTGCCCTATCCTCCAGAGCTGTCGTATCCTGCGGAGGCCACTGAATTCAATGGAACCGCTATGTCTATCCTTGCCAATGCAGTCTCTTCGATACAGTTGGGGGTAGACGATTTTCGCCTTGCCCAGCAAGGGGACGAAGCACGCGCCCTATCCGCCATTCGCAATCTGACTGCCGGACTGCTGCTTCTGTTTAAGGTGAAGCTGCAAGAGCTGAGCCCTGAAGGTTCGAATGAGGCCCTACTGAAAGCTCGGCTAGTGCTTCAGAAGAGCGCGGACGGCTCCCCTGGTTGGGTGGGCAAAGGCAACGCCACTGTTGACGTAGACGAGATGATTAACCGCCTAGACGGCCTAGGAATCAAGGGAATCGATTGGTCCCTATTAAGGCAGCTTCAGAAGATTAGGAACGACGTCGAGCACTACTATACAAAGGAGCCCGTATCCCAGGTGCTCCAAGCGATTTCAGCGTCCTTCTACCTTCTACGGCAGTTCGTGCCCACTCACCTCAAAGAGAGCCCGGTGGATCTCCTGGGTGCAGACGTGTGGTATTTCATTGTTGAACAGCAAGAGTTCTATGACGCAGAGGTGAAAGCTTGCTGGGACGCGCTTGAAGGCGTCGAGTGGCCGCTCCGAGCAATACGCGACTCGCTGCTGTTCATGCACTGTCCAGAATGCCAGAGTCAGCTTGTCCGCCCTTTGGACCCGTCTATAGCCCCGCCGAATACAAGCTTTGTATGTACGAAATGTCACGAGCAAACCGAATGGACCGAGTTTGTCGAGCCTGCGCTCACACAGCTATTTGAGGGTCGGGACTACGTTCGTTTGAGCCAGGGCGGCGAGCCGGGTCTAGCTGACTGCTATGAATGTGGAGAGCATACATTCGTCCAGGACGAAGCTCGGTGCGCAGCCTGCTTAGCTGTAGCTCGCGTTGGTGATTGCTGGCGTTGTGGCAATGAGCTGACTCGCGAAGAAATAGAGATGCACGGTAGTCTTTGCGATTATTGCAATTATCAACGTGAGAAGGTAATGAGGGACGATTGAAAAAGGGAGCGCTCCGCTCCCTTCCAGAAAAGCTTTATGGCCTTTGAACGTCCAAGGTTTTTTCGCGCACAAAGCTTTCTATTGTGTAGCCGTGTTCGAATACGTTGATAGGTACGTCAAGCAACGGTGCGGCTTTTTTAAGCTTATCGAAATGCTGATTGAAGCTAAGCACTGTTCCATTTCTGAAAATCAATGTGATATAGAAGCTGTCTTTCGCATTTTCGACTTTGCCGTTTCGAAAGTAGATTGCGTGTAGATACTGACTCAGGAGTATATTCGTTCTAATACGTACCATTTCGTCGCTTTCCAAGCTCTCAAGAAAGCTGGCGTCTGCTTTTGCGAATCGGTCTGTTCTGCGCTCTTCTTCCAAAATCGCGAATTGAGCTATATCCCTTTCCTTTTCGAGCTGCTTGACTGTTTTCTCTGCTGCTAGGATTTTGGTCGTATAGGTATCCGGTATCTCACTGCCAATCTCAAGCAAGCTATCAAGCATTTTTGATAGCGAAGCTTTTGCTTTCTGGGCAATCTCAAGCTCGCCGGCTATCGAAAGCAATTTTTTTTGCTGGCTAGCGTCATGGCTTTTGTTTTCTTGAATGACCTTATCAAAATCGAAGTGGTTGCTAGCTTTAAAAAATTGGCGAGAAACGCATTGTACGATGTGCTTAGGGTTTTTTTCGCCAACGCACTGCCCCCGTTACTCCCCAAACAAACTAGATAGCGGTATTTGGTATCGCCGCCACCCAGCTTTTGGAATCTCAATGAATTTCCGCAATGCGCACATTTTGCTATACCAGCAAAAATATTTTCGTTCTGGCTCTGCTTTTTACCGCCTTTTGCTTTACGCTCGAACATGACGTTTCGAACGTAGTTAAGCTCATTCTCGGTTATCACAGCGGGATACACATTCTCCAACTTTCGCCATTTTTAGCGTATTACATGCCAGAGGTTTCGCTGTCATAAATGGCTCTAACAGACTGGTAATGGCCTATCAGCATATCATTCCGCAAAAGGTGGCGAATGTAGTTTGCATTCCAGTTTTTCGCGGGGTTTCCAGCTTCATTAAGAAGCTTCGCTGCTTTCTTCGCTCCTACCCCACGCTGCGATAGCAGCTCCAGAAGCTCTTTTATTTGCTCTACCGCGTGTTGCTTAAATTCGTAATTTCCACTTTCGTTTACTGCCAACCAAAATGGGCAATTTTTGGTGAGCGCGGGATACACGCCTGTAGCTAGGCGGTTTTGTTTTTCGCTATTGATACGCTGCCGCTTTCCTTCCCAGTTCGAAAGGCTGCGCTCTGATTTAGTTTTGCTTTCGTTATGCGCTCGCTCGTTGATGACAGCTATCTGAATAAGCTGTTCAAGCTGATTAGCGTCTTCAATGTCATACGTTTTGCCGTCCGAAAGCGTATGAATCTTGATTTTTTGGCGAAGAATGTTCGTGATGATTTCGATGGTATCGAAACCATTTTGACGAGAAATCCGGTCGAAACCCTCGACAATTAGGATACTTCCTTTCTCGATCTGACCCTGACGCACCTTTTCAAGGAATTTAGCGAAAGCGGCTGTTTTGATATTTCGCGAGTTTTTGCCCCGAAAGCTGGAGATTCCGAGGTCTTCAATCGACTCGACGATTTCCGCGTTATTCCGCTCTAAAAAGCGCTTAATTAGCTCGTTCTGACGCCGTACAGAGTCGCCGCCGAAGGCTTCTCCCTGCCCTGCGGTGGAGTAGCGGAGATAGCTGTATGTCTTTACCTTTCCCGCTGGGGTGAGGGCTGGCGGAGTGCAATGCTGCGTCATGTTATCCTCTGCGGGCCGCGCTAGTGCTGAGCTTTGCTGGGCTGTGGCGTTTTTTACAATACAGCTAGTTTAGTGCTTGTTAAACTGCGCAGAAAACGGGAGTGCCGCATGCTTCGCCAGGCCTTGTTCATCACCCTGCTCGGCGTCCTGCTGAGCAGCCTTGGCGGTTGTACCTACATCGGGCGCAACTATGAGGAGCCCCAGGTCGAACTGACCGGCGTGGAGCTGATCCGCGCCCGGCTGTGGAGCCAGGACTTCGTGCTGCACTTCCGCGTCCAGAATCCCAACGACAGCGCCCTGCCCGTGCGCAGTCTGGCCTATACCGTCTACCTGAACGACCTGCTGCTGTCCCAGGGGACCGCCAACCTGCATTCGTCGGTGCCGGCCAACGGTCAGCGCAGCTTCTCGGTGCCGGTGCAGACCAATCTGTGGCGCTACGTGAAGGACGTCGGTCGCATGCTGGAAGACCCCAACCAGCCGATCAACTATCGGCTGCGCGGTCGGGTGAAGACCGGCTGGCTGTTCGGGCGCAGTGTCCATTTTTCTCGCCAGGGGCAGTTCGTGCCTGGCGCCTACATCCCGGAGTTATGAGATGAACCAGCACGTCCACGGTCCCGATTGCAATCACGACCATGACCACGATCACGGCCATGCCCACCATGTGCACGGCCCGCACTGCAACCATGGCCCGGCCCAGGAGCCGGTGCGCAATCCGCTGAAGGAAGTGGGTCGCAACGATCCCTGCCCGTGCGGCAGCGAGAAGAAATTCAAGAAGTGCCACGGCGCCTGATCGCGCCTTGAGCGACGGGTGAGGCCCTGCCCTCACCCGCTCCGCGACCCTGGCGCCTTACCAGGGCTGTCCGCCGCGTTGCGACTCCAGCCGCCGGATGAATTCCTCCAGCACCAGGGCGTAGAGATCGTCCTTGAGCACCAGGTCCTCGACCCCGCAATCGATGTTGGGGTTGTCATTCACCTCGATCACCGCCAGCTTGTCGCCCGCCTGTTTCAGATCCACGCCATAGAGGCCATCGCCGATCAGGTTGGCGGTGCGTACCGCCAGCTCGACCACCGCATGGGGCGCGTCCTGCACCGCCAGGGTGCGGAAATCGCCACTGACCTCGGTGGCGCTGGCGCTGTGGTCATAGATCTGCCAGTGCCCCTTGGACATGAAGTACTGGCAGGCGAAGATCGGCTCCTGGTTGAGCACGCCGATGCGCCAGTCGTATTCCGTATAGAAGAATTCCTGGGCCAGCAGCAGTACCGAACGCTCGAACAACTCGGCGCTGGCCTTGCGCAGCTGCGCGGCGTCCTCGACCTTGATGACGCCACGGGAAAAGGAGCCATCGGGAATCTTCAGCACCAGCGGAAAGCCCAGGCGTTCGCCGAGGCCTTCGAGTTGGCCGGGATTGTCCTTGTAGAGGATCTCGGTCGCCGGCATGTCCAGCTTGTGGGCACGCAGCAGGTCGGCCAGATAGACCTTGTTGGTGCATCTCAGGATGGAGCGTGGATCGTCCATCACGACCAGGCCTTCGCTTTCGGCCTTCTTGGCGAAGCGATAGGTGTGGTGGTCGATGGCGGTGGTCTCGCGGATGAACAGGGCATCGAATTCGCCCAGCCGCGCGTAATCCTTCTTTTCGATCAGCTCCACGTCCAGCCCCAGGTGCTTTCCGACGCGCACGAAGTTCTTCAGTGCCTTGGCATCGGAGGGCGGAAAGGCTTCCTTGGGGTCGTGCAGGATGGCCAGGTCGAAGCGGTACTTCTCACGGCGCCCCGGCTTGAGCCAGACGCGGCGACTGAAGCCGTCGAGGGCGTTGGCGAAGAGGTCTTCCTGCTGCTCGTGCAGCTTGTGGATGCTGCCCAGCTTGAGGCCGCCAATGTGCCAGCCGGCGCGGTCGCGGCGGAATTCCACCAGCAGCAGCGGGCAGGGAAAGGCTTCGAACACCTGGCGCGCCAGGTCCTGCAGGGGCGCGATGTCGGTGTTGCCGAAGTAGAGCGTGAGGGTGAAGCCATCGGCGCTGCCATAGGGATGACCGGCCAGCGCCTTGGTCAGCAGCTTGTCCAGGTCCTCCAGGGCCAGGCCGTAGAGCGACTTGCGCGCCAGTTCGCTGATGGTGCGCACTGAGGGGATGACCTTGTGCCCGCGGGCTTCGGCGAGCAGCGAGCAGTAGTAGCCGTGGCCGAGGTACTTCTGACTACGGCACAGGTTGATCACCTGCACGCGCTTGCCATTGTCCTGTTCGTTGGATTGCTCCAGGTATTCCTGGGCGGTGATGACGTCTTCGCTGGGATAGTAGGACGACCAGTCTTCCTTGCGTTCCACGACGATATACAGCTTGCTCACTGGACCTCCTGGTTGCGGGGCGTGGTCCCGGCGGAAACCCGGATGCCGCCGGACCACTCCAACTGTTGTAACGCGGGTGCTATTAACCGTTGCTTAACCATGCCAGGCTGCCCGCTCTGCTCCAGGAGAATCCTTCGCGATGAGTTTCATGCTCAGGCCCGCCGGGCTGGACGATCTGGCGGCGCTGGTCGATCTGGAAGCCCGCTGCTTCAGCTATGACCGCCTTTCCCGGCGCAATTTCCACTACATGCTCACCCGTGCGAACGCGGTCCTGATCCTGGCGGAAAATGACCGCCAGGTGGCCGGCTACGCCCTGGTACTGTTCCACCAGAACACCTCGCTGGCGCGGCTCTATTCCATCGCCGTCGATCCCGAGGCCCGCGGTCATCGCCTGGGCCAGCGCCTGCTGGAGGCTGCCGAAGCCGAGGCGGTGGAGCGCGATTGCGCCTACCTGCGCCTGGAGGTCCGGCCGGACAACGCCGCCGCCATCGCCCTTTACGAGCGCAACGGCTATCTGCCCTTCGCCACGGTGGAGGATTACTACGAGGACCACAGCCAGGCGCTGCGCTTCGAGAAGCGCATCCGCCAGCCGCGCGAAGGCCAGGCCCGCCCGGTGCCCTTCTATCGCCAGACCACCGATTTCACCTGTGGCCCGGCCAGTCTGCTGATGGCCATGGGCGCCCTGCAGCCGGGCCGCCCGCTGGAACGGCGCGAGGAACTGCGGCTGTGGCGCGAAGCCACCACCATCTACATGACCGCCGGCCACGGCGGCTGCGGCCCCCATGGCCTGGCCCTGGCCGCGCTGCGCCGGGGCTTCAAGGTCACGCTGCAGGTCAATACCCGGGGGCCCCTGTTTCTCGACGGCGTGCGCAGCGAGGAAAAGAAGGAGGTGATGCGCCTGGTGCACGAGGACTTCAGCGCCGAGGTCAAGCAGTCGCCCATCGAGCGCCTCTACCGGACGCGCCTGGACATCGCCCATTGGGTCGACCAGGGCGCCTTTCCGCTGGTGCTGATCAGCTCCTTCCGCCTGACCAAGGCCAAGGGGCCGCACTGGGTGCTGGTCACCGACTGCGACGAGGATTTCGTCTACCTGCACGATCCCGATGTCGACCACAGCCAGCATCGCCGCGAACTGGATTGCCAGCACATCCCCGTGTCCCACGCCGAGTTCGACAAGATGAGTCGCTTCGGCCGCGGCAAGCTGCGCGCGGCGGTGATCCTGCGCACCGGCTGAACCCGGGGTTGCGACGGACGTCGAACAGGGCCAGGATCAAGGCCAACAAGAACGACGGGGCGGTCCATGAGTCAGTCCTTGCGCAAGCGCAATCCCTCCTACGAATTGATGGAGGACCTGAGCGGTCACTCGGTGATCTACCGGGAGCATGGTTTTCCCTGCCCGCTGGTGCGCTGGCATTTCCACAAGGAATACGAGCTGCACCTGATCGTGGCCAGTTCGGGGACCGCCTTCATCGGCGACTACATCGGCAACTTCTATCCGGGCAGCCTGTTCCTTACCGGGCCGCACCTGCCGCACAACTGGATCAGCCGCGTCGCCGAGGGCGAGGTGGTGGCCAAGCGCGACATGCTGGTCAACTTCACCAACGAGACGGTGGACAACGCCACGGCGGTGTTTCCCGAACTCAGCGGCCTGGCGCCGCTGCTGGAACGCGCCCGCTACGGCATCGAATTCCAGGATCCGCAGCTGATCGCTCGCGCCGAGGCCTTGCTGCAACAGATCTCCGAGAGCGGCGGCGCCACCCGTCTCGGTCATTTCCTAGTACTGATGGAGGCACTGGCCACCTCGGAGCGCTACCAGCTGCTGTCCGGCAGCGTCGAGCCGGCCACGGCCAGCGAACAGGCGGTGGATCGCACCAACCGGGCGCTGAATTTCATCTTCGATCACTACCAGCGTGATTTCACCCAGGAAGAAGTGGCCGAACACCTGGGCATGACGCCCACCTATTTCTCGCGCTTCTTCCGCCAGGCCACCGGTCGCACCTTCGTCGAATTCGTCAACAGCCTGCGCATCAGCAAGGCCTGCGAGATGCTCTCCCACAGCAGCATGCCGGTCACCGACATCTGCTTCGAGGCCGGCTTCAACAACATCTCCAACTTCAATCGACGCTTCCACCAACTCAAGGGCATGACCCCACGTCAGTACCGCACCCTGACGGTACAGCGGCTGACCGAGCAGAACGCCTGAACGACCTGTCGCGTCTCGGTCCTGCGGCGTCGAGCAGGTCTGTGATCAGCAGCCGCCCTTGAGCCCTGCTGTCGTGTGAATGCGAGACAGGGTTTATCGCCAGCTTGCGAGCCATTGAACAGACCGGACGCAAAGTTCGGTTATGATCGAACTACCACTCCTTGCCGACTGAGGCCAGTGCCACCATGACCGAATCCTATACCCCCCCACGCGTCTGGACCCCCACCACCTCCGGCGGCAACTTCGCCAGCATCAACCGTCCCATCGCCGGACCGACCCACGACAAGGAACTGCCGGTCGGCGAGCATCCCTTCCAGCTGTATTCCCTGGGCACGCCCAACGGCATGAAGGTGACCATCCTGCTGGAAGAGCTGCTGGCGGCCGGTCACGCCGACGCCGAATACGACGCCTGGCTGATCCGCATCAGCGAAGGCGAGCAATTTTCCAGCGGCTTCGTCGAGATCAACCCCAACTCCAAGATCCCGGCCTTGGTGGATCGCCGCGGCGCCGAGCCGCTGCGCGTCTTCGAGTCCGGTGCCATCCTGCTCTATCTCGCCGACAGCTTTGGCGCCTTCATCCCGAAGGATCACGCTGGTCGCACCGAGACGCTGAACTGGCTGTTCTGGCAGATGGGCTCGGCGCCCTTCCTGGGTGGCGGCTTCGGGCATTTCTATGCCTATGCGCCGGAAAAGCTCGAATACCCCATCAACCGCTATGCCATGGAAGCCAAGCGCCAACTCGATGTGCTCGATCGCCTGCTGGCCGAGCGCAGCTATGTGGCCGGCGAGGAGTACGGCATCGCCGACATCGCCATCTGGAGCTGGTACGGCAACCTGGTGCTGGGGCAGTTGTACAACGCCGCGGAATTCCTCTCCGTGCAGGACTACAGCCACGTGCAGCGCTGGGCCCAGGCCATCGCCGCCCGGCCGGCGGTGCAGCGCGGTCGGCGTGTCAATCGCACCTGGGGTGAGCCGGGCGAGCAAGTGGCCGAGCGGCATTCGGCCAGCGATTTCACCTGATCCGGCAGAGCGGACGGCTGCGGCATGTCTCCGCCGCCGCTAGCGACTCCAGTCCGCGGTCGCGGAGCCGAGTCGTGTCGCGGGGCGTTGCCACTGCAACTCGACCTCGCCGATCCTCAGCGGCGCCCGCAAGCGCAGCGCCGGACCCCAGGCGGTCGGCTCTCGCGTCTCGCTATAGTCGCCCTCCTCCGGCCCTCCATACGCCGGACCACCACTCGCGCCCGGTCGCTCACTCAGTAGCACAGCGGTACGGGCAAGGGACAGTCGCGCCGTCATAGCTCGCCGCTCCCGCTGACGCAGCGCCAGCCCGCGAAGGGCGGCGGCCGCCATGAGGTAGCCGGTAGCGTGGTCGAGCGCCTGCACCGGCAAGGGCACCGGCTGCTCACCGCCCTGCCAGTCGCGCCCGGCCGCGGCGATACCGCAGGACATCTGCACCAGGCTGTCGTAGCCCCGACGGAGCGCCCAGGGACCGCTCCAGCCATAGGCGCAGAGCGAAATATCGATCAGCCCGGAATTCAGCGCGCGACGTGCAGCGACGCCGTAGCCCAGTCGCTCCAGCGCATCGGCGCGATAGCCGTGGACCAGGATGTCTGCCGAGGTCAGCAGCGCCTCGAATCGCTGGCGATCGGCGGGGCGCCTGAGGTCCAGTCGCGCGCAGCGCTTGCCCAGGGTCACCTCGGGTGCCTGGGCCGGTTCGTCCCAGTCGGGCGGATCGATCCGCAGCACCTCGGCGCCCAGCCCGGCCAGCAGGCGGGTGGCGATCGGCCCGGCGAGGATGCGGGTCAGGTCGAGGACGCGGATGCCCTGCAACGGACGCTGTGGATCGGGCCGCCAATTGCTGGCGATATCCGCGACTGTCCATTCCTGGGCGATCAGCGGTTCGGCGCCAACGGCCTGCCCCTGGGGATGCGCCTGCCACTCCGCCTGGGTGCGCAGCTTCGCCGCGCAGCCGCCCGCCGCGACGATGGCCGTCTCCAGGTCTTCGCCCGACCCGCCCGCCATGGCCTGCGCCACGGCGTCATGGCTATTGGCGCAGCCCAGCACGGCCAGGGCGCGCTCCCGATGATGGGGCGCATTGGCGTGCAACCGTAGCCAGCCGTCGCGGGTACGGTAGTCGCCGGTTATCGCATCCCAGACGGCGGGCAATTCCCAGCCCAGGGGACGCAGGGATGTCTTGAACCAGGCCGCGGCCAGGTGCCGGTCCACCTGCACCGGCAATCCGGGTGCCCCTTCGGCCAGCAGGTCGCCGGCGGCCAGGCCGGCGACCCCGATCGCCGCCGTGGCGAGGTCGCTGACCGGAAAGCAGGAGGCCAGGCTGTCGTTGCCCCGGACCTGCAGGTTTGCCGCCTGGGCGGCAGACAGATCCAGGGCGGTGACGAGTTCGCCGAGCAGGGATTGAAAGACGGCAGGCGTACGGGACGGGTGGGTCAAGGCAAGGTCCTCCGCGGCAGCAGGCAGTGCTCTCACAGTAGCCCTGCTTGCGCGAGCAGGACACCGGCGTTCGTCCGTCTACCGTCCAGCCCGACACGGGGACAAATCGCCCTCTGCCTGGGTCTCCCCTTCATCAGCCCACCCACGCTATCGGGAGACCCCATGACCGAACGACAGCTACTCATCGCCGGCGCCAGCGGCATCATAGGCCAGGCCGTACTGGAAGCCTTCGCCAAGGCCGGCTGGTCCATCACCACCGTCGGCCGCTCGCGACAGGCACCCAGCCGCTTTCCTCATCTGACCGCCGACCTGCTGGACCCGGCCAGCCTGGCCGCAGCCAAGGCCGATCTCGCCGGCGTGACCCATCTGTTCTACAGCGCCCTCAAGCCCAACACCGACCCGGGCGTCGAGGCGGACGAAAACGCCGCCATGCTGGAGAACCTGGTCGCCGCAGTGCGTACCGCTGGCGCGCCTCTGGCCCGCATCACCTTCGTCCAGGGCGGCAAGATCTATGGCGCCCACCTGGGGGTGTACAAGACCCCAGCCCGCGAGGACGACAGCCGCCACTTCCCGCCCAACCTCTATTTCCGCCATGAAGACTTCGTGCGCAGCCTGGAGGCCGACGGCATCCGGTGGACCGCCCTGCGCCCCGACATCGTTATCGGCCACTCGCTGGGCTCGGCCATGAACCTCGGCAACCTGATCGGTCTCTACGGTGCCCTGTGCAAGGCGACCGGTACCGCCATGCAATTCCCCGGAACCGAGCAGGCCTATCGCGGCGCCCTGGTCAACGTCACCGCCGCGCCGCTGCTGGGCGAAGCCGCGGTCTGGGCCGCCGAAGAGCAGCGCGATGGCGCCTTCAACCTCACCAACGGCGATGTCTTTCGCTGGAGTCACGTCTGGCCGCAGCTGGCCGACTGGTTCGGGCTGGACGTCGGCGAGCCGCAACCCATCTCCCTGGCTCAGCGCCTGACCGCCCTGAAGCCGGTCTGGCAGGCGCTGGCGCAAGGGGAAGGACTGGCCGAGGCCGATCCCGAGCGGATCGCACCCGGGGCCTTCGGCGACTTCATCTTCCATGTCGAGAAGGACGCCATCTTCGATGTGACCAAGGCGCGGCAGGCCGGCTTCGGGCAGATGGTCCTGAGATCGGACGAGGTCCTGCTCGCGCACCTGGAGGACATGCGTCGGCGGCGGCTGATTCCCTGAGGCATCCCGCGCCGTCCCGACTGAGGCAAAACGCCCGGGACGGCGTGCGGTCTCAACCCCAACGTCTCGCCATTGGAGTTCTACCTTGTACGCCGACACCCTCACCTGGGGCCATGGCCCCCGCACCTTCGAAGTCTTTCTCGAGCCCACCTGCCCCTTTTCGGTCAAAGCCTTCAACAAGCTGGACGACCTGCTGGCCCAGGCCGGACCGGACCGCATCACCCTGAAGATCCGCCTGCAATCCCAGCCCTGGCACCTGTTCTCCGGCGTCGTGGTGCGCTGCGTGCTGGCCGCCGCCGCCCTCGAAGGCGGCAAGGAAAGCGCCAAGGTGGTGCTGGCAGCGGTGGCGGCCCATCGCGAGGAATTCGAGTTCAAGGATCACGCCACGGGACCCAATCGCGACGCCACGCCCAATGACATCATCGCGCGGCTGGAAGGCTACAGCGGCCTGGCCCTGGCCGATGCCTTCGCCAATCCGGACCTGCAGCACGCCGTCAAGTGGCACTGCAAGTACGCCCGGCAGAACGGCATCCACGTCTCGCCGACCTTCATGATCGATGGCCTGGTGCAGCCCGATATCAGTAGCGGGGATTCGGTCGCGGACTGGCTCGCGCGGCTGGAGTGAGCGCCGGGGCTCAGGATCGCGAGGAGGCATACTCCGGTCCCTCGCGCTATGCTCCGCGGCGTCCCCTCGACCCGAGACAGCCTCCTCATGGCCTGCCCTGCTGGAGCTCCATCCTGGAAGCCCTGAGCGTCTACCTGGGCCTGGCCGCCCTCGCCTTTGGCGCGGCCACCCTGTTGCCCCTGCAATCGGAAGCGGCCCTCGCCGGGCTGCTGCTCACCGAGCGCTATGCCACGCCCCTCCTGCTGCTGGCCGCGACACTGGGCAATGTCGCCGGCTCGACGCTGAACTGGTGGCTGGGTGCCCATCTCGAACGCTTTCGCCAACGCCGCTGGTTTCCAGTGTCGGCGGAGCGCCTGGCGCGTATCCAGGCGGCCTATCAGCGCTGGGGCTGGTGGTCACTGCTGCTCAGCTGGACACCCGTGATCGGCGATCCCCTGACCCTGGTAGCCGGGGTGATGCGCGAACCCCTGTGGCGCTTTCTATTGGTGGTGAGCCTGGCCAAGGCCACGCGCTACGTCGTGGTCTGGGGTCTTACCCTGGGCTGGCAGTGATCGAGCGCAGCAGGCAAAGGTCCGGCGGTCCCTGCCATCCAGACCTCTCGATGCGCTACCGAAACATCGAGCGCGCTCAACCGGCCTGACGGGTCCGCTGGCCCAGCCAGCCCGCCTCGACGGCGGCCAGGTCGGCGCGTGGGATGAGTTGCGCAGGAATGCAGCTGCAGCGCGACAGGTTGAAGACCTGGCGGCCCGCGGCGGTCATGACGTCCTGCATGACCTTGAGCCCGGGCAGGATACGGTTGTGCAGATGCTCGTCCAGACCACAGGGCGATCTCGCGTCCGCGCCGCCTTCGTAGAAGCGTGGAGCTCGGGCATTGAGGTCGACACCGGCCAGATAGATCCTGGTAAAGCCCAGGTGATAGGCCAGTTGCAGGGCGATGAAGGCAACGGTCCGGACATCGAAGATGCCGTAGTCCATGTCCCGGCTGAAGCCAATGTCGCGCGCTCGGCGACTGAGCAGGGTGAGCGTGCGTTCGGCCTGGTCGCGCTCCAGCCCGAGGTAGTGCTCCAGCCGGGTACTGGGCGCTCGTTTCAACGCGTGAGCCTTGGCCTGCCGGCTTTCCGCCAGGCTTTCGATCGCCGCCGGCCACAATGCCAGCCGCTGCGCCTGCTCGAGCCCGCATTCATAGAGCTCAGGTTGCTGCTCGGCAAAGCTCAGGTCGCTGCAGACGTAAAAGAGCGGACGGATGCCGCTCCCGCTCAGCTTGGCGATGGCACCGTTCATGGTGATGATCGGCACATCCTGCCAGGCGTCCAGGTTGAGTTCGGCAGCCGAAGGTCCGGAGGCCAGCAGGAGCACCGGGCCCCGTTGACTGTTACGCAGGGGCGCGAAGTCCCGGCTCACAGCGGCGAGCCACCTGGACGCGCGTCATCAAGGACCTTGTACAGGCGGTTTGAAAGCTGCTCGAGTGGCATGCCATCAGCTCCCTATCGGCGATGACGAAGGTAATTAGTCATACATAATCAACGGCGCCGATAAAAAAGTAACCGGCCAGACTCATGAATGACGCTACCAACGCTACGTTTTGCCGCTTAGGACTCACTTAAGGTGCCTGTACCAAATGTGGTGCCCATAGCAATTAGATGACTTGTTTGTGAGCCAGTAGGAGCCAAGGCGGCCCAGGGCCTGGAACGATCCGAAGATCCGCCATTCCCGCAGGGCCTCGACCGCTCGCGAGTGGCCCTCACCAAGAATGGCAGGGTCACAGGGCTGGAATTTGCCGCCAACCGCACTGTGCCTGCACGAGCGCGGTGGACAGGCGAGAGGACTATCGCCTCGCCAGCGAACTAGGAACCGCGGTAGGTGCTGAAGCCATAGGGGCTGAGCAACAGCGGGATATGGTAGTGCTGCTCCGGCTGGGTGACGTCGAACACCACCGGGATCTCGGGGAAGAAGGCGCTGCGGCCCTGCTGGCGGTAGTAGTCGCCGGTCTTGAAGACCACGCGGTATTCCCCCTTCTCGAAGGTCTTTTCCTTGGGAAACAGCGCCGGCACCCGGCCCTGCTCGTTGGTGACCTCTTCCGCCAGCGGCTGCCAGCCCTGCCCCACCTGACGTTCCAGGGTCACATGTACGCCGGCCGACGGCTTGCCATCTTCCAGGTTGAGCACATGAACACTCAGGGGATTGGGTGCGGCGACCGCAAAGCCGGACAGGGCCAGACCCGACAACAGCACGAACGTCTTCATGGAGATTTCCTTCAAGGATGGGAGGTGAGATTGAGGTGTTCAGCGGCCGCCAGCGCACAGCGCTCATCCGCCCCGCCCCCGCCGGCACCGGCGATGCCCAGGGCGCCGACCAGCTGGTCGCCTTCGTAGAGGGGGATGCCACCGCCCAGCAGCAGCAATTCGGGCAGGGTGACGAGATTGGCCGCGTCCGGGTTCTGCCGGGCACGCTCGGCCAGCGCCTGCGAGGGGGTACGGGTGGACAGCGCGGTGAACGCCTTGCGCCGCGCCGCCTCGGCGTTGTGCGGTCCGACGCGGGTATCGCGTTGCAGGAGGATCAGTTGACCGCTGCGGTCGAGCACCGCCAGCGCGGCGCTGCAGGGCGCGGCCTGTGCCAGTCGCTGCGCGGCAGCAAGGTCGAGATCCGGGTGCTGCGGCAGCGCCGCCTGCGCCTGACCGAGCAAGGCAGCGCCCAGCAGCGTGAGGGTTAGGGAAGAAAGAAAGCGCGACATGATTGGAGGTCCAGGAGATGACCTCGCCAACTTATCCTGATCGTTCGGTCAGGAACGGGTACTGCGGGATGACAATTTTGTCAGAAGGATCAGCGGGATAGCTGGCCGGACCCAACAGGCACCATTCCTCACCCGCGGCTTGAACATTCGTCCCCTGCGCCGCGTTAAGACGGCGTGCCGGGGCTCCCGTTGCGTTTACCCGTCTCTATTGCCGAGCAACCCGAGTCAATGGTGCAGTACTCTACTGCCGTTTTTTATATAGGCGCATCGCCTCCCGCGAGCTGATGCGCCCTAGCTCACTCTGCCGCCGCGACGATAGCGATCTCGACCAGCAATTCCGGTGCCGCCAGCCTGGATTCCACCGTGGCCCGCGCGGGTGCCTGCCCTTCCGGTGCCCAGGCGTCCCACACCTCGTTCATGCCGGCGAAGTTGGCCTGGATGTCCGAGAGCCATACCTGGGCGCTGAGAATGCGCGTTTTGTCCAGGCCGACCTTGGCCAGGTAGTCGTCGATCTTCTGCAACACCTGCGCGGTCTGTCCCTTGATGTCCTGGGTGCGATCATTGGCCGTCTGGCCGCCGACGAAGGTGATACCGCCCTTGTACTGGACGACCCGGCTCATGCGCTGGTTGGTTTCGATACGGGTAATGGGTTGCATATAGGCTCCTTGGGTTGCCTGGGGGTTGAGGAATCTCTGTGAAAGCGATCGATGGCAAAGGCCGCGAGATCGATGGGTGAAGACTCGCCCAGCACCAGCTGCGCGACGCGCTGGCCGGTGCCGAGGCTCATCTGGAAACCGCTGCCGCAGTAGCCGAACGAATAGGTCAGGCCACTGGCGCGACTGCTGCTTGAGATGACGGGCAGATCGTCCTCGGTGAAGGCTTCGATACCGGACCAGGCGCGATTGATGCCCAGATGCCTGAGGTGCGGAAAGAGATCCGTCACGGTCTGGGCGCTGGTCACGAGCCGAGCGATATCGACCTCGCCATGGCGGGCATCGAAGTCCAGGGCACCGATCAACTTACCGCCAATGACCACCGTGCCGGCGTCGAACTGCTTGAAGGACAGGGCGCGACCGGTGGCGCCGAGTACCTGCTTGCAGAAGGGCGCCACCCGGTGAGTCACCATCAGCATCAGGCCTTGCGGATAGGTGGGTACCGGCTCACCCACCTCGACAGCCAGGCGCCCCGCCCAGGCACCGGCCGTCACCACCAGCTGGTCCGCCTCGAACCGCCCTTGGCGTGTCAAATGGTGCTCGCTGCAATCTGCGCCTAATGATGTCGGACGATTTTCAATGATTCCCTACAAAAGCCCCTGACCGCTAGAGCGATGAGAGCATCGCCAACCAAGCCCCAATCGCTGACCTCATTGCTTGCAGGTACATGTTGCAAAAAAGCCATTTCAAGAACACGGTCTACCTTCTATTTCGCCACCAACGACACGAGAGCAAAACATGTCGCCGACTACAAAATCATTTGGCTCAAAGGGAAAGCTTGGCAAATAGCGAAGAGGACTGAAGAATGGCCTCATTGATCACGGAAGGTCACTGAGGGGAGATTTGGTGATTCACGACTCATCTTGGTCGGAAGCTTCAGCGGATCTGTTGCGCCATGCCACTGCGGAAAAGGCAGCCCTCTATCGTTCCATCATGGAGGTGTTCGCTGCAGCAAAGCGCCAATACCGGCTGCAACTGCGGCCTGACGAAGTGTTGTCCGAGGCGAATTGGGGTAACGGAGCGTTACCTACTCAGGAAGAGATTGCCGCCGCACTGGCACAGCTAGCTGCCTGGGGCAATCTCGAATCACAGCCGGACATGACGCGCGTATCCACGCTCAACGATTATTATCGAGCACGCTATCTCTATCGGCTCTCGCGCGGTGGCGAGGCAGTAGAGGCCGGCCTGATAGCATTCGCACAGAGCCTACGTCATCGTGCAGAACTGCAGACAGTCGCGCTGGAGGACATCGACAGCCGCTTGCGAGCCTTGCAGCGATTGATGGCTGAGGCGCAATCCGTCAACGACCTTGACACCGCCAAGGCACACGAGATTCTACGCGACCTGGTGCGGGTGTTTGAGGGTCTTACTGAAAACGCCCAGGCGTTCATGGCTGGAGTGGCTCGTAGTCTAGAGCTGCAACAGGCCGACGCCACCGCATTGGTCGCTTACAAGCGAAGGCTGATCGACTATCTCGAGCGCTTCATGGGTGATCTGATCCGTCGCTCCGATGCCATCGCCCGCACGCTGCATGAATTGTCCGCCGCTATCGACTATGTCTTACGCCAAGTCGCCACACGTGAAGCGCGTGATGCCGCCCCCGACGGCGCTCGTGAGCAGGCGGAGGAAACGCAACGTCGTCAGAATATCTGGCGCGAGCGCTGGAAAGGATTACGCGGCTGGTTTCTGGCCACCGGCAACGAACCACCTCAAGCAGAGCTACTGCGTGCTCGAGCGCGCTCAGCAATTCCGCAACTGCTTAGCGCCATCGCGGCAATCAATGAGCGACGCAGTGGACGCAGTAACCGGTCGGCCGATTTCCGAGTGCTGGCACAGTGGTTCGCTGCATGCGACAGCGACGACGATGCCCACCGCCTCGCGCAAACAGCGTTCGCACTGCATCCAGCACGTCACTTCTCACTAGAAGTAGCTGATGCGGACGACGTGCCAGCGAGCACCTCTTGGCTGGACGCCCCTCCGCTGATCATCAATCCGCGCTTGCGCGAATACGGCGAAGCCGCGCCGCGCGGCGCACTGGCGAAAGTGCGCGATCGTAGCCGCGATCGGGCGTTGATGGCTCAGCAATTGGCAGAGGAGTCGCGCCAGGTTGAGGCCGCGCGCCGACGATTGGCGAACGGCCGCTCGACACGCTTATCGGAGCTGGGCGAGCTCGATGCGCATGCCTTCGACCTCTTTCTAGGATTGCTTGGCGAGGCACTGGCCGAACAACACGACCCGAACAGTCCTGTCGAGCGTCAAACGGGCGATGGTTTGCTGCATATTCGCCTGGTACCTCTGGCTGAAGGCAGCCGCGCCGAAATCTGCACGGCAGCCGGGGTTTTCTCCGGTCGGGATCATCTGCTAACGATCCAGCTCACCGAGGACAGATCATGAGCATACCCTCGTCCCGCCGTAGCATCCGACACGTCGGAGAAACACAAAAGGTGCAGCAGCAAGACGAATTCCGCCGGGCTCTGCGCAGCCTGCTGATGTGCCCACTCATGCCACCAGGTCACGCAGATTTCCCGGCTGTACGTCGCCAAGCCGAGCGTCTGCGCGAATGGTTCGCCCGCGAGACCGGCTGGCCGCTGCATGTCGACCGCGAGGGTGCCCGCCTGTTCAAGCGCCCAGCCGACCTGTCCGCCCCGACCCGAGGCCTACCGGACTATGACCGGCGTCGCTATGTACTGCTGTGCCTAGCTGCTGCAGTGCTTGAGCGAGCCGATCCGCAGATTACCCTGCGACAAATCGGCGAACGGATCGTACAACAAGCTGCCGACCCGGCATTGGAGACATTGGGTTTCGCCTTCACCTTGCACGGCGCTGCCGAAAGACGCGAGTTGGTCCTGGTGTGCCGTACCCTCTTAGAGCATGGCATTCTCGAACGTGTCGCTGGCGAGGAAGAGAGCTTCGTGCAGGACGGCAGCGGGCCACAGTCCGACGCCCTCTACGACATTCATCGGCGCTTGCTGGCCGGCCTGCTAGCTGCGGTACGCGGGCCTTCGACCTGGAGAGCAGAGGAGACTCCGGGAAATACCGAGGCTCGGTTGCATGCACTGGTGACTGGCTTTACGGTGGACAGCGAGCAAGGCAGGCGAGATGCCATACGCCACCACCTGGCGCGACGCCTGCTCGACGATCCAGTGCTGTATACCGACACCCTGGACGAAGAGACGCGCAGCTATTTCGTCAATCAGCGCGGTGTTCTCGCCAGCCGCTTGTGTGAAGCCACCGGACTGGTCGCCGAGCAACGCGCAGAAGGTCTGGCCCTGATCGACGAGAGCGGGCAACTGACGGATGTAGCCATACCCGCCGAGGGCACTGAGGCTCATGTAACGCTGCTGGTAGCGGAGTACCTGGCCCGGCGTCTGCGGGATGAACGTGCCCCATTGCGAGCGACCGAAAGCGAGATTGCCCTGTTCCTGCGCGAGGCCGCTGGGCGATATGGCCGCTATTGGCGCAAATCGGCACGCGCGCCAGGCGCCGAACACGAGCTGGCGGAAATCGCCATCGCTCGCCTATGTCGTCTGGGCCTAATGCTGCGTGATTTGCGTGGCCTACATCCGTTGCCCGCCATTGCCCGCTTCTCCCTCGGGCAGACCGAGGTGCGCAACGCCCAGAGCGCCGAAACCCTGTTTCTAAGCGAGCCTGATGCATGACCAGCGACCTATTCAGTATCTCCTCCCGCCCCACACTGCCCAAACCGCTGCGCGAACGCTGGCAGCCTTTACGTCTTGGCCTCGTCGAATTGTTCCACTACGACAGCGAGGAGTTCTGGTTCCACGACGGTCATTTACTCCTGCGCGGTAATAACGGCACCGGGAAATCCAAAGTGCTGTCGCTGACCTTACCGTTGCTGTTGGACGCACAATTGCGCTCGTCGCGCGTCGAGCCCGACGGCGATAGCGGTAAGAAGATGGCCTGGAACCTCCTGGTCGGCAACTATCCCCGCCGTATCGGCTACAGCTGGATCGAGTTCGGGCGACGCGAGCGCGATGGCCGCCCCCGCTACCTGACCCTGGGGGTCGGTTTGTCGGCAGTCAATGGCCGGGCTCAAGTAGACAGCTGGTTTTTCATCGTGGAAGGTGACGGCACGACAGTAGACCCACGTATCGGCGAAGATCTTTGGCTTACCACTGCCGAGCGCCAGGTTCTTACTCGCGAACGCTTGCGCGATGCACTTGGTGGACGAGGTCAACTATTCGAAAACCATCAGCTGTATCGCCGTGCCGTGGACGAGCGCCTGTTCCAGCTAGGGACACGGCGATATGACGCTCTGATGGATACGCTGATCCAGCTACGCCAGCCACAACTGTCAAAGAAACCCGACGAAACCGGTCTGTCCAATGCCCTGAGTGAGTCGTTGCCTCCGTTACCACCCGAGCTGCTGGGCGATGTAGCCGAAGCGCTCAACCAGTTGGAGGAAGACCGCATTCAATTGGAAGAAACGCGCCTACTGGAGCAAACCGTCACCCAGTTTGAACGACGCTACCGCATCTATACCGGTATGTTGGCGCGGCGCCAGGCACGCGAACTACGCCAGGCTCAAACCCACTTCGACAACGCTAGCGAGGCCCGCAATCAAGCGCAGGCTGAACGCGTTAGCGCACAGAGTGCGCAGGATGAAGCTTTTGCGGAGCACGAGGGCGCGAAGTTGAAGTATTCGGCGGCCCGAGAGCTGGTAGATACTCTGCAGAGCGATCCCACTAACCAGGACGCCAACCGTCTTGCCCTGGAAGAGCGCAATGCCACCCAACGGCAAGATGCAGCTCACAAGGCAAACCGACAGCGCGATGAAGCGCGTAGCAAACTCAATCGCGAAGTAGAACTGAGCCAGCGACGGATCTCTGAAGCCACTCAGGCTCGCGAGGAGCTAGACAAGGCGCGTACTCGTACGCTGGACGCGGCCGAAGCACTTGCCATAACAACAGACATTGCGATCAACCCACTGCTTAGCCTTGAAGCCGAAGCGCTAGCGGCACATCCGTCCGAGTATAGGGCTGCTGAAGAAGCCCTGCGCGAGTTGGTCAGAAATCGGCGCCAGGACATCGCCCATCTGCGTAAGCGTCATGCAGAAGTTAGCCAACACCAGGCGTTACTGGCGGACAAGCAAGAACACGTCCGAACCATTCGTAGTGAAATGGACATAGCACTGGCAGAACGCGAGCGGGCCGACCAACAAGCCGAACAGGCAGGCAGCGCGTTGCTCGAAGCGTGGTCCGAACACTGCACAAGCCTCATCCAACTGCGCTTCGATGTTGAGCAGCCCTTGCTACAACTCGCCGAGTGGGCGGCCCTTCCGGAAGGCGAAAACCCGGCGCAAGTGGCACTGGACAACGCCTGGCAGAGAACGTTGCAACGACACGCTGCCCAACAAGCGGAGTTGGACAGTGACTTCGCTAGCCTGAACAAGCAGCGCGCCGATATCGAGGACGAGTGTACCCGCCTGACAGCCGGCGAAGATGCGCTGCCCGCCGAGCCATCCACCCGGGCCAGTGGCGTGCGTCTGCAACGGCACGGCGCGCCGCTCTGGCACCTGGTGGATTTCCACCCGAGCCTGGATGCCGTGCAACGGGCCGGGCTGGAAGCTGCCCTGGAAGCTAGCGGTCTGCTTGATGCCTGGCTGTCGCCAAATGGGGTATTGAGCGATAGCGACGGCGCGCCGCTGCTGGATAGCAGTTGGCACCAGCGCGCGCCAGTGAACGGTGCCAACCTAAACGCTGTACTGATTCCCGCATTGCCCGAGGCCTGCCCGATAGCACTAGCAACGCTGACTGCGCTGTTGGCGGGCGTGGCTTACGGCACGCAGGAGCCAAGCGATGCCGAAGCCTGGCTGTCGCCTGATGGTCGCTATCGTCTGGGGCCACTGGCAGGCGCCTGGCAAAAAACCGAGGCAGGCTACATCGGCCGTAGTGCACGGGAACTGGCACGACAACGACGACTGGAAGCACTCGCCACCCTCCTCGCCGAACTCGACATGGCGCAAGCCAAGCTCGAACGACAATGCGAAGCCCTGGCCGCCGAGCGCATTCAAGCCGAACGGGAACAGAAAAACATACCGTCCGAGCGCCTACTGCACGATGCGATTGCTGTCGCGCTGCAGGCCGCTCGTGATGTCGATCGGACCCGGCAGCTGTTAGTGCTGACCGAAACACGCAGCCATGAAGCCAAAGACGCATGGCAATCGGCACGCGAGCAGCTACAGCACGACGCGACCGACCTGAGCCTGCCGGCAGAACCCGAGCTGCTACCGGAAACCGAAGAGGCCTTGGAACACTTCGCCAACGTCCAGGCGCATCTGGTCCAGGCGGCACGCGAGTGGCAGCGCGCATGGCCCGATCAGTGTCAGCAGCAACAGCGCGAAGGCGAAGCGCGCAGGGTGCTGGAACAGGCCGAGGAATCCCTGATGGTCGCCGACGAGCAGGCTGAACAGTCCCGTGTCCGCTTGGAGACACTACGCCAGTCCATCGGCCAGCAGGTGGAAGAATTGCTGGCCAAACTGGCCACCGCGCTCGCCGGACGTATCCAGGCCGAGCAGGAAGCCGAAACACGCCGCACGGCGCTGGGCGAAGCGGAAAAACGGCTGGCCGTGATCGTAGCGCACGTCGAGCGTACTGAGCAGACACTGAGCGAGCGTAGCGACGAGCGCACTACGGCGGTCGAGCGCCTTCGCCATTTCAGTGCCAGCGGCCTGCTGGCAGCCGCGTTGCCTGACCTGCAATTGCCTGAGTATTGGAGCATCGACCCGGCACTGAACCTGGCCCGCCGCATCGAACAGGCGCTGGCTGACATCGTCGATGACGAGGCCACCTGGGCCCGCGTACAGAGACAGATCGCCGAAGACCTGAGCGAATTGCAGCGCGGGCTGAGCGCCTTGAACCACCAGGCCATCTCGGAACCCAACGATTGGGGCATCACAGTAACAATCCAGTACCAGAACCGTGCCGAGCGCCCCGATACCCTCGCGCTACTGTTGGCCGAGGATATTGCCCAGCGCAGCGAACTATTGTCGGCGCGTGAGCGTGAAGTGTTGGAGAATCACCTCCAGGCGGAGATCGCCGCCGAGCTCCAGCGCCTAATGCGCGCGGCCGACGACCGAGTCGAGGCGATAAACAACGAACTGCACAAGCGTCCAACCACCACTGGCGTACGCTACCGCCTGCTATGGGAGTCGCTATCCGTCGAGGAAGGTGCACCGGCAGGCCTGGAGGCCGCACGTAAGAGCCTGCTAAATACCAGCGCCGACCTCTGGTCGACCGAAGACCGGCGCGCGGTCGGTACCATGCTGCAACAGCAGATCGCCGCCGAACGCGCCTTGGCCGACGCTGACAGCACAGGTAGAAGCCTTCTCGATCAACTCGCCCACGCGTTGGACTATCGCTATTGGCATCGTTTCCGCATCCAGCGTCAGCAGGATGGTCAATGGCGCAAGCTGTCTGGACCGGCCTCCAGCGGCGAACGCGCGCTAGGCCTGACCGTCCCACTGTTCGCCGCTATTGCCAGTTTCTACGGCCACGGCGGCAGTCCCTTGGCGCCCCGCTTGATGTTGCTAGACGAAGCCTTCGCCGGTATAGACGATACCGCCCGGGCCCACTGCATGGGGCTGGTGCGGGAATTCGACCTGGACTTCGTCATCACCAGCGAGCGGGAGTGGGCCTGCTATGCGGAGCTACCTGGCGTGTCGATCTGCCAGTTACAGCGTCGCGAAGGTATCGATGCGGTGTTCGTCTCGCGCTGGACCTGGGACGGACGGGCTAAGCGACTCGAAGAAGATCCTGATCGCAGATTCCCCTTGGCATGAATACCAGCCCCGACTTACGTCTACAGCGCCTGCTCGGCGGGCCAGAACTGGAGGCCCTCCGCCAGCGACTGCGCCGCCGCTTTGAGCTCGCCGATGCCGAGCAGTCGCTATCCTCGGCTCACTTGAGCAACCTTGCCCCAGTAGAGTACTCGGCTCTTTGCCAACTGACTGGCCGCCCCTCGCGTATAGCGCGCTCAATGACGCTGGACATTGCCGATCTCGATGCACGACTGCTTGACGCCGGACTGGCCAGTTCGCTACAGGATGCGCTAGAACAACTGGATGGCCCCATTGTTGCGAAGGTTAGCCTTCGTAAAACCTTAGCAGAACAGTGGTCGGCACTGACAGCCTCCGTGTTGACCGACAGCAGCCCTCTTCTACGTGCTTGGCTGCAAAACACGGCTACCGCCATTCCTCTGCTCAAGCGTCTTGGACGTGACCCAACTCGCGCCACACAGCTTCTCCTCTCCACGGACGCGGTGCTCCGGCGCCTTCCCGCGGACGGATTGCCTCGCTCGCAACTTGCCGCCGACACACTGGGCGATGCCCATGCACTAGATCCCGGCCGCCCTGTAGCGACCCTGGTGCTGTCAGCGTGGCGCGTTCACGAACGTATGGGCAACTCTAAAGAAGATGAAGCTACCGAGACTGGCGGTGTTGCCGAAGAGCGTCTGAGGGAGGTCTGGTCAAGGGCGGGAATTCTCGTCAACGAACTGGCCCGCCCGGCTCTCTTTCTTAACTTGCCTGTCGTGCCAAACACGCCCCACACCTGGCGGTCCGGCGAGCCCGCCTACCTCTCACTGCGGCAATTGGTTCGAAAACCATATTCCTGGCAAGTCGAGGGTCGGAATATCTACATATGTGAAAACCCGAACATAGTAGCCATTGTCGCCGACCGTCTGGGTGCCGATAGTGCTCCATTAGTCTGCACCGATGGCATGCCCGCCGCTGCACAGCGAATTCTACTCGACCAATTGGCTGCCGCCGGTGCGCGTCTGCACTACCACGGCGATTATGACTGGCCAGGGATCGGGATTGGCAATCATGTTATGCGCACTTGGCAGGCAGTCCCTTGGCGCTTCGGATGCAGAGACTACCTCGAAGCGGCGATTGTAGCGCCGACGCGACCGCGCGATTTGGACATAAACGGGGTCGAGGCGCTATGGGACAAAGAGCTGCACACAGCTATGGACACCCAAGGATTCATAATTCCAGAGGAAGCGGTTGTCAGCACTCTCTTGGACGACCTGAACCAGGAGTAAAACCATTCGATCGTCAATGAGGCTCGTAGATCCCTATGATTGAAAGGGTTTATGCTGGCCGACATAAGCTTTACCGTCGCCATATAGTGTCAAAAAACCGAGGTTAGTATCGGGCGGACTATGGAGCGATTTGCTAGGTATCGGCACTTCCGAGCTTACTATCAGTTGAGGAGCATATTACCCATGCTTCACAAATAACTAACCATCCACCCGCTCAATCGGTAAAGCCAACAAGCGTATTCAGTGCCGCTACAATCCTTTTGCGTTGTTCCAGCAAAAAGGCTTTGTAGCGTTCCACTTCCAACAGCGACGCCTAGACCGGGATGCACTGTGCAGCGAATGCTGGCTCGCTAAGCTGATCAACCAGCAAGGGCAGGTAAACCGCAGGGACTTTGTCGCTGATCGTGCGATTCGTCTTGCCGCAGATGAAGGCCAGATTGGCGATGTCATCTAGCTCGCAGGCAGTGAAGCTGGTCTTCAGTACAGCGTTTGGAAAGATGTGATGGAACTGCAAGCGGTGCTGGGCACCAGAATGATCAAAAGCGACGGTCAGAAGGCTGCGCCAATCCTTCGTACCGGCAGCGCAGAAAGCTAGGAACATGGTCTTGAGCGGCGCACTGCGCTGGTTTCGGCTTTCCAATTCCTCTAAGGTGATGGCCAGACGCCCGAAATGCAGGCGCAGCCGGTCGATAAGCTTGCTCAGGGTACCACTATGGCGAATGCTTGCCACGTCCTGATCCAGAATGGTTTTGCTGGAGCCTCGAGAGAAGCGGCCCTTGGCAGTGGCCATCAACGCCCAATAGCGCAATTGGCGGGCTTCATCGTTGCTCAGCACATAGTTGTGGCTGTGCCCGAAGTAGGCCAGCGCCACCAGCCGGAAAGGTGACGACAGCAGCGCGGGGCTATCGATGCCCAGATTGCTGCGCAGAAAGTTGCGCGCGAACTCCATGCCTTCGCAGGCTCCTTCCAGGCATTCTGCAGCACATCCACTGTCAGACTGCCAACTGTCAGGAAACGATGCGATTCGTCCATCAGCAGCACGAGATCAGGCAGATTCGCACGATGGTTGAAATAGCTGTCGCCCAGCACTTCCTTCATAGCTTAATACGCCGCTCCTTGCCGCCGCGCACCTCAGAATTGATCTTGGAGATGTTGATGCGCACGTCGTGGGCGAAACCCTTTAGCTGATCATCCACCGCAGCGCTAGCCTGGTCGTAGTTGTCACCAGTGATGGTCAGCGGCGGTTGCTGCGCGAACTCGGTAATCCCCACGAACACGTACTTAGGCGTGTTGCGCGCGAAGTCCGTAATAAGTCTGTTTTATATCGGCTGGTTGGGCGCGAGTACGAAGAAGTTGTTGATGCCGTAGGCCAGACTCAGGTACCTGATCCACCGGAAGCCGGAGCGGCTGGAGCAGAAGCAGCCCCACACCAAGGACCACTGGACCGCGATCGAAGAGCGGTTCCTGACCCGGGCATTCAAGGACGCGCGGGACGCTGCAGGCTGCTACAAGGGATGGGGCGAGGAGGAAATGCCTGGCTTCCACGAGGTCCGGGCGCTGTCCCTGCACCTGTACCAGAGGGCCGGCCGGGAGGCTCAGCAGATCGCCGGAAACTCCAGCGCGGACATGACCAAGAACTATCAGCGCGACCACGCCGAGGTGGTCTGGTCGGATGCCGTGCCGGACCTCGACATCAGCGAGATCGCCAGCTGATTTTGCTTGGATTTTGATTCTGTTTTGATTGGAGCCCAGAAACGAAAAAGGCCCAAGCCGCTAAGTGCTTGAGCCTACTCGTAAATTTGGTCGGGACGGAGTGATTCGAACACTCGACCCCTTGCACCCCATGCAAGTGCGCTACCAGGCTGCGCTACGCCCCGACTGTGTTCCTCTAGGGAACGGCGTGCATCTTACTGCAACGCTTTGATTAATGGAAGCTTTTTTTCACTTCTTCAGTACGACGAGGACTTCTTCGAGTTCGCTGATCATCTGGCGGATGAGCTGGTGGTACTGCGAACCCTCGTCGCGGGTCTCGTCGCCCTGGGTGAGGCGCTGGCGCGCCCCGCCGATGGTGAAGCCTTCGTTGTACAGCAGCGAGCGGATCTGGCGGATCATCAGCACGTCGTGGCGCTGGTAGTAGCGCCGGTTGCCGCGGCGCTTCACCGGGTTCAGCTGGGGAAATTCCTGTTCCCAGTAGCGCAGCACGTGCGGTTTGACTAGGCAGAGATCGCTCACCTCACCGATGGTGAAGTAGCGCTTGCCCGGTATGACCGGCAGCTCGTCGTTATGACTTGGTTCCAGCATAGGCCTCGACCCTGGCTTTCAGTTTCTGCCCGGGGCGGAAGGTCACCACACGGCGCGCCGTGATGGGTATCTCCTCCCCTGTCTTGGGATTGCGTCCGGGGCGCTGGCGCTTGTCGCGCAGGTCGAAGTTGCCGAAACCGGACAACTTGACCTGCTCGTTGCTTTCGAGCGCATGACGAATTTCTTCGAAGAACAGTTCGACCAATTCCTTGGCTTCACGTTTGTTCAGACCGAGCTCTTCAAACAGACGTTCGGCCATCTCAGCTTTCGTCAGGGCCCCCATGCGCTATTTCCTTAAGGTGGCGTTGAACCTTCTTTCCAGAGAAACGAGGATTTTCTGCGTCGTTTCGTTGACTTCTTCATCGGTTAATGTGCGCGATGGATGTTGCAAGGTCAAGCCGATGGCGACGCTTTTTCTATGTGGATCAATGCCTTTGCCTTGGTAGACGTCGAACAGACGCAGCTCCTTCAGACCTTCTCCGGCGTTTTCACGGATGTCGGCCAGGAGGTCGCCTGCGGCTACGGTTTCGTCCACCACCAGCGCCAGGTCACGCCGCACTTCCGGGAAGCGCGACAGCTCGCCAAAGCGCGGCAGGCTGCCGGTGGTCAGGGCATCCAGCACCAGCTCGAAGAGGAACACCGGACGATCCACGTCCAGTTCGCGCGCCACTTCCGGATGCAGGGCGCCCAGGTAGCCGACTGGCTGCCCTGCCCTTTCGATCAGCGCGGTCTGCCCCGGGTGCAAGGCCGGATGCTCGCCTGCGACGAAGCGGAAGTCAGAACCCGCACCGGACTGGGCCAGCAGCGCCTCGACATCGGCCTTGACGTCGAAGAAGTCCACCGCCTCACGACCGGACGACCAGCTCTCCGGCAGACGCGAACCGCACACAGCACCAGCCAGTACGTTTTCCTGTACCAGGCCTTCCAGCTGACCGACGAATCTCAGCCCCGACTCGAACAGCCGGACGCGGTCCTGCTGACGGTTGAGGTTGTATTGCACGGCCTTGACCAGACCGGGCCACAGCGACGAGCGCATGGCGGCCATGTCGGTGGAGATGGGATTGGCCAGCATCACCGGCTGAGCCTCAGGGGCGAACAGACGGAAGGTCTTTTCGTCGATGAAGCTGTAGGTGATGGCTTCCTGGTAACCACGGGCCACCAGCAGGCGACGCAGCTGGCTCAGCTCGCCCTTGCTCTCGGGCAGGGGCTGCGGCGCCAGGCGCGCGTGGGGGAAACGGATCGGCAGCTGGTTGTAACCATAGAGGCGCGCCAGCTCTTCGATCAGGTCCACTTCGATGCTGATGTCGAAGCGGTGGCTGGGTACGCCCACCTGCCAACGACCGGCTTCCAGGCGGGCCACGGCCAGACCCAGGCCGCTGAGCAGACGCTCGACCTGGGCATCGTCCAGGGTCAGACCCAGGACGCGCTCGATGCGCTCGGCGCGCAGCAGGATCGGCTCGACCTGCGGCAGGTGCTCGGCGCTGACCGCCTCGATCACCGGACCCGGCTCACCGCCGACGATGTCCAGCAGCAGGCGGGTCGCGCGCTCCATGGCCTTGCGCGCCAGCTCGAAGTCCACGCCCCGCTCGAAGCGGTGGGAGGAATCTGTATGCAGGCCATAGGACCGCGCCTTGCCGGCCACGGCGATGGTGTCGAAGAAGGCGCTTTCCAGGAACAGATCACGGGTACCGGCCGCGACACCGCTGTGCTCGCCACCCATGACGCCGGCGATGGCCAGGGCACGTTCGTGGTCGGCGATCACCAGGGTATCGTTGCGCAGTTCGATGTCCTGGCCATCCAGCAGCACCAGGCGTTCGCCGGCATCGGCCAGGCGTACGCGGATGCCGCCCTTGATCTGGTCGAGATCGAAGGCATGCATGGGCTGACCTAGTTCGAGCATCACGTAGTTGGTGACGTCGACGGCAGCGTCGATGCTGCGCACGCCGCTGCGGCGAAGGCGCTCGACCATCCAGTCCGGGGTTGGACGGGACAGGTCGACGTTCTTGACCACGCGACCCAGGTAGCGCGGGCAGGCCTGGGGAGCCAGCACCTCGACCTCACGGGTCTCCTGGTGCCCGGGCGCTACCGGCTCGACCTGCAGCGGCTCGACGGTGGCGTTGTACAGGGCACCCACTTCCCGCGCCAGACCGGCGATGGACAGGCAGTCGCCGCGGTTCGGGGTCAGGTCGACGTCGATGATGGCGTCGTCCAGTTGCAGGTAGCTGCGGATGCTCTCGCCCACCGGCGCGCCGGCCGGCAGCTCCAGCAGGCCGCTGTTGTCGTCGCTGATCTGCAGTTCGCTGGCCGAGCAGAGCATGCCGTGGGATTCCACGCCGCGCAGCTTGGCCTTCTTGATGGTGAAGTCACCGGGCAGCGTGGCGCCGACGGTGGCGAAAGGCACCTTCAGGCCCGCACGTACATTGGGCGCGCCGCAGACCACCTGGAAGGATTCCTGACCGTTGCTCACCTGGCAGACATTGAGCTTGTCGGCGTCGGGATGGCGCTCGACGGAGACGACCTCGCCGACGATAACGCCCTGGAAGCTCCCGGCCGCCGCTTCGACGCCGTCCACTTCCAGGCCGGCCATGGACAGCCGGGCAACCAGATCCTCGTGCGTAGCCGCAGGGTTCACCCAGCTACGCAGCCATTGTTCACTGAATTTCATAGGACTCCCGTCTGGCAGCTAGCGGAATTGCGCCAGGAAGCGCAGATCGTTGTCGAAGAAGAGGCGCAGGTCGTTGACCCCATAGCGCAGCATGGCCAGGCGCTCGGCGCCCATGCCAAAGGCGAAGCCCTGGTACTTCTCCGGATCGATGCCGGCCATGCGCAGGACATTGGGATGGACCATGCCGCAGCCCAGCACCTCGAGCCAGCGCGAAGCCGGTTCGCCGTCACGGCTCGGGCGGCGGATGTCCACCTCGGCCGACGGCTCGGTGAAGGGGAAATAGGAGGGACGGAAGCGGACTTCCAGCTCTTCCTCGAAGAATTCGCGCAGGAAGGTCACCAGGGTGCTCTTGAGATCGGCGAAGCTGACTTCCTCGTCGATCACCAGGCCTTCGACCTGATGGAACATCGGCGAGTGGGTCTGATCGCTGTCGCAGCGATAGACGCGCCCCGGGCAGATGATGCGGATCGGCGGCTGCTGGCTCTCCATGGTACGGATCTGCACCGGCGAGGTGTGGGTGCGCAGCAGCATGTTGGCGTTGAAGTAGAAGGTGTCGTGCATCGCCCGCGCCGGGTGGTGGCCGGGAATGTTGAGCGCTTCGAAGTTATGGTAGTCGTCTTCGATCTCGGGACCGGTGGCGACGCCATAGCCGATGTTGGCGAACAGGCGCTCGATGCGCTCCAGGGTGCGGGTGACCGGGTGCAGGCCACCGGAGGCCTGACCGCGCCCGGGCAGGGTCACGTCGATGCGTTCCGCGGCGAGGCGAGCGGCCAGGGCGGCCTGCTCCAGCGTCGCCTTGCGGCTGTTGATTGCGTCCTGGACACGTTCCTTGGCGGCGTTGATCAGCGCGCCAGCCTGGGGACGCTCCTCCGCCGTGAGGTGGCCCAGGGTCTTCATGATCTGGGTCAGTTCACCCTTCTTGCCCAGGTAATTGACCCGGAGCTGTTCCAGGGCATTGGTGTCTTCGGTGAGCCGCACGGCCTCCAGGGCTTGGGAGACCAGCGCATCCAGGTTTTCCATCTAGGGACTCCAGATACAAAATAGGGGAAGAGCTATGAGGCTCTTCCCCTATTGATAACGTTGCTTCGCGCCAGGGGCGCGAGATTGCCGGGGGGCTTAAGCCAGCGAAGCTTTAGCTTTCTCGACAATCGCAGCAAACGCCGCTTTTTCGTTCACGGCCAGATCGGCCAGTACCTTGCGGTCGATCTCGATGGCCGCTTTCTTCAGGCCGGCGATCAGACGGCTGTAGGACAGACCGTTGATACGAGCACCAGCGTTGATACGAGCGATCCACAGAGCGCGGAACTGACGCTTCTTCTGACGGCGGTCACGGTAGGCGTATTGGCCTGCCTTGATTACCGCTTGCTTAGCGACGCGGAAGACGCGCGAACGGGCACCGTAGTAGCCTTTGGCGAGCTTCAGGATTTTCTTGTGACGGCGACGAGCGATAACGCCACGCTTAACACGAGCCATGAGTAACTTCCTCTAAATTCTTGACCAGGATTAACGAAGGCGCAGCATGCGCTCGACCTTTTGGACGTCGGATGCATGCATCAGCGACGTACCGCGCAGCTGACGCTTACGCTTGGTGGTCATCTTGGTCAGAATGTGGCTCTTGAAAGCGTGCTTGTGCTTGATGCCACCAGCAGTTTTCACGAAGCGCTTTGCAGCGCCGCTTTTGGTTTTCATCTTTGGCATGTTCGGATACTCCGCATTGAGTGATTACGCATAACAGCAAGGCCTGCCAGTGCCCTGGTAGTTACTTTTTCTTCTTGGGGGCGATGACCATGATGAGTTGGCGTCCTTCCATCTTAGGATGCTGCTCAACGGCGCCATGTTCGGCGAGGTCAGCTTCGACCCGCTTCAACAGCTCCATGCCCAGCTCCTGGTGGGCCATCTCCCGGCCGCGGAATCTCAACGAGACCTTGGCCTTGTCCCCCTCGGTTAGGAAACGTACCAGGTTGCGTAGTTTTACCTGGTAATCCCCTTCTTCCGTCCCTGGACGAAACTTGATTTCTTTGACCTGAGCCTGCTTCTGGTTCTTCTTCGCCGCCGCGACTTGCTTCTTCTTCTCGAAGACGTGCTTGCCGTAGTCCATGATCCGGCAGACCGGGGGTACGGCGTCGGCGGTGATTTCCACCAGATCCAGCTTGGCGTCTTCAGCAGCCTGCAGGGCCTCCTGGATGGAGACGATGCCTACTTGCTGACCATCGGCGCCAATAAGGCGAACTTCCCGGGCGGTGATATTTTCGTTGATCGGTGCCCGGGGGGCGGCTCGCTTGTCTTGTCTCATGTCACGCTGCTTGATAGTGATTACTCCGAATCTTGCCGGCCACGCCGGGAAACCGCTTGCGTGAGCAGCTCGCGGAAACGCTCGATGGGCATGGAGCCCAGATCAACGCCTTCACGGGTACGCACGGCAACGGATCGTGTCTCAACCTCCCGGTCTCCAATGACCAGGAGATAGGGAACCTTGAGCAAAGTATGCTCGCGGATTTTAAAGCCGATCTTCTCGTTTCTCAAGTCGGCTTTGGCCCGGAAGCCCTCAGCGTTCAATTCGCCGACGACCTGCTGGGCAAAATCGGCCTGCTTGTCGGTGATATTGAGCACCACCGCCTGGGTCGGGGCGAGCCACGCCGGGAACAGACCGGCATAGTGCTCGATGAGCATGCCGATGAAGCGCTCGAAGGAACCAAGGATGGCGCGGTGCAGCATCACCGGACGCTGACGGCTGTTGTCCTCGGAGATGTAGCTGGCGTCGAGGCGCTCCGGCAGGTTCGGATCGTACTGCAGGGTACCGCACTGCCAGTTACGACCCAGGCAGTCCTTGAGGGTGAACTCGATCTTCGGCCCGTAGAAGGCGCCCTCGCCCGGCTGGTATTCCCACTCCAGACCCGAGGCATCCAGCGCATCCGCCAGGGCCTTCTCGGCGCGATCCCACAGCTCTTCGGAGCCGACGCGCTTGGCCGGGCGCGTGGAGAGCTTCATGATCACGTCGGTGAAACCGAAGTCGGCATAGACCTGCAGGGTCAGCTTGATGAAATCGGCCGCTTCCTTCTCCACCTGCTCTTCGGTACAGAAGATATGGGCGTCGTCCTGGGTGAAGCCACGCACGCGCATGATGCCGTGCAGGGCGCCGGACGGCTCGTTGCGGTGGCAGGCACCGAATTCGGCCAGGCGCAGCGGCAGGTCGCGGTAGGACTTCAGCCCCTGGTTGAACACCTGCACGTGGCAGGGGCAGTTCATGGGCTTGACCGCGAAGTCGCGGTTTTCCGAGGCCGTGGTGAACATGTTCTCGGCGTAGTTGGACCAGTGCCCCGAACGTTCCCAGAGGATGCGATCAACCACCTGGGGCGTCTTGATCTCCTGGTAGCCGTGCTCGCGCTGGACCTTGCGCATGTACTGCTCGAGCACCTGGTAGACGGTCCAGCCGTTGGCGTGCCAGAACACCATGCCAGGCGCTTCTTCCTGCAAGTGGAAGAGATCCAGCTGCTTGCCGATGCGGCGGTGGTCGCGCTTCTCGGCTTCCTCGATGCGCTGGATGTAGGCCGCCAGCTGCTTCTTGTCCGCCCAGGCGGTGCCATAGATGCGCTGCAGCTGCTCGTTCTTGGCGTCGCCACGCCAGTAGGCGCCGGACAGCTTGGTCAGCTTGAACGCCTTGAGGAAGCGGGTGTTGGGCACGTGCGGGCCCCGGCACATGTCGACGTATTCCTCGTGGTAGTACAGGCCCATGGCCTGCTCCTCGGGCATGTCGTCGATCAGGCGCAGCTTGTACTCCTCACCCCGGGCCTTGAACACCTCGATGACCTCGGCGCGCGGCGTCATCTTCTTGATGACGTCGTAGTCCTTGTCGATCAGCTCGCGCATCCGCGTCTCGATGGCCGAGAGGTCATCCAGGGTAAAGGGACGCTCGAAGGAGATGTCGTAGTAGAAGCCTTCGTCGATCACCGGACCAATGACCATCTTGGCGGTCGGGAACAGCTGCTTGACCGCATGACCCACCAGGTGGGCGCAGGAGTGGCGGATGATCTCCAGGCCGTCCTCGTCCTTCGCGGTGATGATCTGCAGGTTGGCATCCTGCTCGATGAGATCGCTGGCATCGCGCAGCTGGCCATCGACGCGACCGGCGATGGTGGCCTTGGCGAGACCGGCACCAATGGACTGGGCGACTTCGGCTACGGTGACGGGCTTGTCGAATGGACGTTGGCTACCGTCGGGGAGAGTAATGACAGGCATGGCGCCTCCTCAACTCAGTGGTGACCCATACCAAGGGCCACATGGTGGGATTGGCCAGTAAGCAGCCGCACCGCTGGAAATCCCGCCGCACAGTGGCAGGGCCGCAAGGCATTCCGGGCGACGCGAAAGGATCACTGGAAAGTTTGGGACGGAAATCCTTTCAGAAACTGAGACCTGGCGCAACCTCGAGCGGAACAGTCGCCGGCTCAACGGGCCGCGTCGGGGTACTTCTTGAGGAACTGCTTCTGCATTTCCTGGCAATTTTCCATGAGCGCCTGGCGATCGGCCGGCGAGGTTTCCGGGGCATTGGCCCGCGCCAGGCACTGATCGATGGCCTGCTGCTCGTTGGCCCGATTGGCCGGCGTCGCATTGTGGCGATAGACATAGATGATGGAGCCGAAGACCACGACCGCGAACAGGATCGATAGCAGGATCAATCCCAGGCAGCCGCCTTTACCGATCTGCCGCCCTTCACCACCCTGCGTCATCACTCTCTCCTCGCGGTAACGGACCCCTGCTCGCGCCTTGGCGAAGCAACGAAGCCCCAAGAAAAATCGTCCGCCAGTCTACGTGAAAACCCATGGCATCACGACCGAGGCACGCGGTCACACCCTCCCGAGCAATCGGCAGAACCTTTATTCGCACTTCCGGAAAGTTCTAACGCGCAAACCAGACTCACGCCCGACCCGATCAATTCCGCACTTCAATCAAGGCGCGGAAAGATCACGCCTAGTTAGCTGTGCCAACTTGTTCAGCGGCTATTCAAGAAAAGCCCCGCACCTATTAATCCAGTGTTAAGCGATACGGCGGAGTATCGATTCCAGGCACTGCAGAACCTGGTTCTGGTACCTGAGCGATAGCCTTACTTCAATTGCATATCCGCTGGAGGCAGCAAATGAACGTCAAGAATAAACTGGCAAAGAGCATGCTGGTCGTCGCCATCGTAGCCGCCTGCTCATCTGCGGCCATCGCCGCGAACCAAGCCCCCTCGGCAAACGAACTGGGTAGCTTCCAGGCCCTGTCCACCCAGGGACAACGGGCCTTTACCGACATCTCCGCCGCACGCCTGGAACTCTTCCAGGGGCAAACGAAGCAGGCGGTTTCCCATGTCAAGGACGCCCAGCAGGCACTCAAACTTGCGCAATCGGACAATACCGCGCTGAAAAAAGCCGCGAGCGAATTGCAGGTCAAGGATAACAAGGGCAAGGCCGATACCAGCACTACCATAACGTCCTGGCTACCCATCTGGGGCGATACCGTAGTACAGGACAGTTACATGGCCAGCCCGCAAAAAGTTAAGGCGGTGGCCGATGCCAATAACAAACTCAAGCATGGCGACGCCAAGGGTGCTGCAGAAACCCTGCGCCTGGCCGATGTGGATATCGACACGGCCATCGCCCTGGCACCGCTCAAGCAGACCATGACGGACGTCGACCAGGCGGCCAAGCAATTGGCCAGCGACAAGTTCTATGAGGCCAACCTGACGCTCAAGCAGGTTCAGGATGGCGTGCGCTACGCCTCGACGGCCCTGGACTTCACGGCGAACAAGCATGGGCTGCAGCCGGCAGGCTCCTTCACCGAAACCGTTAGCCCGAGCAGCTGATGGTTTGGCAGGGGCAACAGGGCGATCGCAGGGTCGCCCTGTTAAACGACCCGACACCTAGCAAGTCCGCCTCGACCCCAGCGCGGAGCAGGCAAACACGAAAGGGGCGGTCTCTCGGATCGCCCCTTTCCATTACCCGCCACCGATGCGGATGTTGTTACCTGGTCCAGCTGACCCAAACCCTACCCCTCCCGCACGGGCCTCGGCGAGACCTGTCCACAGCCGCTGACGCATGAACTTCAAGGTGCCAGATATAGACTGCCGCTGTAGGAGAGTCATCGGTGGACGACTGCACCTGAGCCTGTCGCCAGGCAGAGACTTCGCCCGCCCACGGATTCGCAAAGGCTTCCACCCCTTCCCCGCAGGCAGAGCTACCCGGTCCTGCCGATACCTAGATGCCAGCCAGTTTCTAACCCACCCGGATCAGGCACGGCCTTCGCACGTCGCAGTTACAGTCATGATATGCACGATTGTGCGCGTTCTTGCTTAATCATGCATGATCAGCTAACACTGGTATGAGGTGTGATCACCCCTACTGTCACCTTATCCGGAGCCTCTCCAATGCAACACGTGCAACTCGCCGCCCAACAGCCTTCGGGAGCGATCGAGCAATGGGCGACCCGCGCTGGCTTCCTCATTGCGGGTTCTGCCATGGCCGCGTGGGCACCCCTGGTGCCCGTCGCCAAGGCGAGGATCGGCGCCGATGATTCGACGCTTGGCCTTCTCCTGCTTTGCCTGGGCCTGGGATCCATTGTCGCGATGCCCATCGTCGGCATTCTCGCCAGCCGCTTCGGATGCCGCGCGGTGATCGCGACCAGCTCGGTAGCACTCGCCCTGGTGCTGCCGCTGCTTGCCGTCGCCGATTCGATCTTCGGCATGGCCATCGCCCTGGCCTTGTTCGGGGCAAGCGTTGGCGCGCTGGACGTCGCGATCAACATTCAGGCCGTGATGGTCGAGAAGGACAGCGGTCGCAACATGATGTCCGGCTTCCACGGCCTGTTCAGTGTCGGCGGGATCGTTGGTGCCGGCGGCATGAGCGTTCTGCTGGGGGCTGGAATCCAACCGCTGGTGGCGACCCTGGTGTTCAGCGCGCTGCTGATCGTGCTACTCGCGGCCTCGATCAAGGGTCTGCTGCCCTACGGCAATCATGACGCCGGACATACCCCGTTGTTCACGCTGCCGCGTGGGATCGTCGCCTTCATCGGCCTGCTCTGTTTTCTGATCTTTCTCGGCGAAGGCGCGATCCTGGACTGGAGCGCCCTGTTTTTGATCGATGCGCATGGCGTCGACCGGGCGCAGGCCGGCTTCGGTTACACGGTATTTGCCTTGGCGATGACCATTGGCCGCCTGACCGGCGACTGGATCGTTAAGACGTTGGGCGGCCTGAAAGTGGTCGTAGGCGGCGGCCTGCTCGCCGCGGCAGGCTTCCTGATGGCGGTCCTGGCACCCACCCAGCCCTTTGCCTTCGCAGGCTTTCTGCTGGTTGGCCTCGGGGCTTCCAACATCGTCCCCGTGCTCTTCAGTGCCGCCGGACGGCAGACCCGGATGCCTGCAAGCCATGCCATTGCAGCGATCACCACCATCGGGTATGCCGGCATTCTCATCGGTCCGGCCGCGATCGGCTTCGTCGCGCAGCACTGGAGCCTGAGTGCAGCGCTGCTACTGGTGGGTGGCGGGATGGCGTTCGTTGCACTCACCTGGCCGATGACCGCCCGGCAGCGAGACGCCTAGCGCCTCGCCTTCGCCGAGGCAAAGGCCAGGGCCAGGGCCGAGCAGTATGTCGCCGGGACTCATCTGAAGCCCTCACCGCTGCCACCCCAATAAAACCCCAAACGAAAAAAGGCGACCCTTTCGGATCGCCTTTTTTCTTACCCGCCAGCAGTGCGGGTTTTGTTTGGTAGGCACGATTGGATTCGAACCAACGACCCCCACCATGTCAAGGTGGTGCTCTAACCAACTGAGCTACGTGCCTGCTGTGGGTGCGCATTCTACAGCGCGGGACTTTAGCGTCAAGCCCTTTTTTCAGCTAAACGCCTGAAAACGTGAAATTTTTTTTGAAGGCTAGGAAACCCGCCGGGCCGGACGCCGCGGATAGAGCAGGATCGAAAGCCAGAGCGCGAGGGTTTCCACCGTTATCGCCAGGGCCAAGCCCAGCCCTATCCCCCAGCCGATGGCTTCGGGGGTAAGCACTACCTGATAGCGATACTGCTGCAGGGTCTCGTCGCGCAGTTCGCTGTTGGGCCGTACCAGGATGTGCCAGGCCCGCTGGTACCAGGGACCCTGCAGCGCCTGCCACTCTTCGTTGAACAGCGCATTACGGCGCAGCAGTACGCCGAGGCTGTCGGCGTCGCTGCGAAAGACCGGATCCTCGCTGGCCCGGTAATGCGCCAGCAAGCCGTCGAGATTGCCTTCGAAGTACTGCTGCGCGGTACGTCTGAAACCGCTCAGGGCCTGATCGGATTCGAGGCGATGGGCATCCACGCGCTGCTCGTAGTCGAGCATGAAGCCGGGGATCTGCACCCCTACCAGCAAGGCTAGGGTGAACAACAGCAGACGAATATAACTGCGCAGCATCGTGTAGTGGCTTCCTGTCTAGACGCGGCCCTGGGAGACGATCTCGCCATCCCACCAGAGATGCCATTCCCCGGGCTGGTGCAGGGTCCAGACCTCGTCGGAGGTCAGCGGCTCGGTGGCGATGATGGTGACGACGTCATTGGGCGTGGTCTCGGCCTTGAAATCGATATGGACTTCCGCATCACGCAACTGGGCCGGACCGAAGGGGGCGCGGCGGGTGATATGGGCCAGCTTGGTGGTGCAGAAGCTGAACAGCCAGTCGCCGTCGCTGAGCAGGCAATTGAAGACGCCCTTCTTGCGAAAGCCGTCGCAGGCATTCACCAGCTGCGGCAACAGCATCTCCACCGGGACGGGTTCGGGAAAGCGCTCGCGGACCTGGTCCAGCAGGCTGCAAAAGGCCGTCTCGCTATCGGTATCGCCCACCGGCCGGTAGAAACGCGGCTCGGGATGGAAATCCTGCAGCTGGCCGTTATGGGCAAAGCTCCAGTAGCGGCCGCCCAGTTCCCGTACGAAGGGGTGGGTATTGGCCAGATTGACCGACCCGACGTTGGCGTGACGGATATGGCCGATCACCGTGTGGCTCTTGATCGGGTAGCCCTGGACCAGCTTGGCCACCTCGGAATCGGCGCCTGGCAGGGCATCCTTGAACAGGTGCAGGCCCCTACCCTCGTAGAAGGCCACGCCCCAACCGTCCCGATGCGGACCGGTACGACCGCCCCGCTGCATGAGGCCCTGGAGACTGAAGACCAGATCCGTGGGCACGTTGGCACTCATGCCCAGCAATTCGCACATGTCCGTCCCTCCGGGGTGGCTGCCTGGTTCAACGGCGGCTGCAGCCGCTGCCCTTCGCAATCATGCTGAAGGGGTCACGTCCTGGGCGCAAGCCTGGATTACAGACGGGGTTCGACGCGCTCGCTGCGACCCCGGGGTTCGCGGCGCTCGACTGGGGTTGCCGGGGTCCGTGGGGTCATCGGCGATTCCGGTTGCGGATCATCCGTCGGCCCTTCGCCGACGACCGGCGCGGGACGTGGATGGGAGCGGCGGTACAGCCAGCGACAGAGGACGAAGATCAGGTAGAGCACCACGCCGATGGTGCCGGCAGCCGCCAGGTTGGCCACCGCCGACCAGGCACTGTTGCCCACCTTGAACACCAAGTCCAGCACCGTCACGGCGATGGCCGGGGCATAGAGGCCATGCTCGGCGTCCACCAGGGCCGGCGTCACCAGCAGCACGGCCACCACCAGCCGGATGGGTTCGCGCAGCCAGCGCCAGAGCCAGCCGGTGGCCTTGAAAGACACCACCAACAACAGCAGCGCGGCGATGGCGTAGACGGCCCAGGCGATCAGGTACTCTTGCTCGGTCATTGCGATCCATGGCGATAGCGGAAAGGAGAAGCCTATGATAGCGGTTTTGCCCCGCCCGCGTGTCTTTGCGCGGCGCCCAAGGAGCCCGCATGACCCAAGCCCCCATTGCCCGCCGCGCCCCTGGCGACGATCCCTACGTCTGGCTGGAAAACCGTGACGCCCCCGAGGTGCTGGCGCACCTGGAGGCCGAGAACGCCTACCTGGAAGCCCAACTGGCACCCGAGGCCGCCCTGCGCGAGCAGCTATTCGAGGAGATCCGCGCGCGCATTCGCGAGACGGATCTATCTCTGCCCGTCCCCCGCGGCGACTATCTCTACTATCAGCGTACCCAGGCCGGTGACGAATACGGCCGCAACTATCGCTGCCGCCGCCCGGCCAATGGCGACCTGACGCCCGATCCCGTGACCGAGGAATTGCTGTTCGACGGCAACGCCATCGCCGACGGCGGCTTTCTCTCCGTGGGCCGCTTCACCATCAGCCCTGACCAGACCCGCCTTGCCTACAGCCTCGATCAGGTGGGCGATGAGACCTACCGGCTCTATGTGAAGGAGCTGGCCACCGGCCTGGTGACCGAACTGCCCTTCGAGGAATGCGACGGCAGCCTGACCTGGGCCAACGACAGCCGTACCCTGTTCTTTGGCGAGCGCGACGAATCCCATCGTCCGCACAAGCTCTATCGCTATCACCTGGGCGATGCCGAGCCGCAACTGGTCTTTCACGAGACCGATGGGCGCTTCTTTCTCGGCTGCTATCGTTCGAGCTCAGAGCGCAAGCTGCTGTTGCTGTCCCACAGCAAGACCACCAGCGAAGCCTGGGTGCTGGACGCGGACCGGCCGGACGAGGCCTTCGTCTGCCTGGCCCCACGCGAGGAAGGTCACGAGTACTTTCCCGATCATGGCGTCGATGGCTGGTACATCCGCAGCAACCAGGACGGCATCAACTTCGCCCTCTACCAGGCCGCCGAGAGCAGTCCCACCCGCGCGCACTGGCAACTGCTGGTGCCCCACGACCCCGAGGTGATGCTGGAGGATGCCAGCCTCGGCGCCCACGCCCTGGTGCTCAGCCTGCGTACCGCCGGACTGCCGATACTGGAGGTGCGCCCCTATGGGCAGGCGCCCTATCGCGTCGACCTGCCGGACGAGGTCTACAGCCTGGATGCCATGGACGTGCTGGAATTCGCCAGTCCGGTCATGCGCCTGCGCTACGAGGCGCTCAATCGCCCCGCCGAGATCCGCGAACTGGATCTGGCCAGTGGCACCCAGCGGGTGCTCAAGCAGGTCCCGGTGGAAGGCCCGTTCGACGCCGACGCCTACGAGAGCCGCCGCCTGTGGGCCACCGCCGCCGATGGCACCCGCATCCCCGTCAGCCTGGTCGGTCGTCGCGACCTGCCGCAGAGCGCGCCGCTCTATCTCTACGGCTACGGCGCCTATGGCCACAGCCTCGATCCCTGGTTCTCCCACGCCCGCCTGAGTCTGCTGGATCGCGGCGTGCGCTTCGCCATCGCCCATGTCCGCGGCGGCGGCGAACTGGGTGAAGCCTGGTATCGCAGCGGCAAGCTGGAACACAAGCAGAACACCTTCGACGACTTCATCGCCTGCACCGAGCATCTGCTGGAACAGGGCCTGACGACCCCGCAACAGGTGGTCATCAGCGGTGGCAGCGCCGGGGGCCTGCTGATCGGCGCGGTCGTCAACCAGCGGCCCGAACTCTATGCCGCCGCCATCGCCGAGGTGCCCTTCGTCGATGTGCTCAACACCATGCTCAAGCCGGATCTGCCGCTGACCGTGACCGAGTACGACGAATGGGGCGATCCGAACGAGCCGGAAGTGCGCGTACGCATCGCCGGGTACGCGCCCTATGAAAACGTGAAGGCCCAGGCCTATCCGGCCATCCTGGCGGTGGCGGGCTATCACGACACCCGGGTGCAGTACTGGGAAGCCGCCAAGTGGGTGGCGCGGCTGCGCGAGCGGCGGACCGATCAGGCGCCCCTGCTCCTGCTCAAGACCGAATTCGGCGCCGGCCACGGCGGCATGAGCGGGCGTTACCAGGCCTTGCGCGACGTGGCCCTGGAATACGCCTTCGTCTTCCGGGTACTGGGCCTGACCGGCTAGGGAACGGCGGGGGCTCTGGGCAGGTCTTTTCCACAGCTAAAGGAGAATCTGCCATGCACCTAGATGCCCCCACTCCCCCTCTCGCTCCTCCGCCTCGCGACGCCGCTGCCATCAAGGGCGTCGAACGCCTGGCCTCCGTGGCCGGCGGTGGTCTGCTGATCAGCCGCGGCCTGGCGCGTGGCGGTCTGCTCGGCCTGCTGACCGGCGCCACCGGTGCCTGGCTGCTGAAACGTGGCTTGCGCGGACACTGCTCGATCAAGAGTACCCTGACCAAGGTGCGTTTCGAACGCGACGTCCGCCGTTCGCTGGCCTGGCATTCGGCGGCCTCCCAGACCCGCCGGGTCGTCATCGCCCGCCCTCGCGATGAGCTCTATCGCTTCTGGCGCGACTTCTCCAACCTGCCGATCTTCATGCGCCATATCGAACGCGTGGACGTGCTCAACGACCGCTACTCCCACTGGGTGGTCAAGGCACCCATGGGGCGTTTCGAATGGGACGCCGAAGTCACCGACGACATTCCCGGCCAGTTGATCGGCTGGCGCTCGTGCGGTTACGCCGGCCTGAACAACCTGGGCTGGGTCAGCTTCGCCGACGTGCCCGACGGTACCGAGGTGACGGCGGTCATGGCCTACGAGCCGCCAGCCGGTCGCCTCGGCCATCTGTTCGCCCGGCTGCTGCGCCGCGACCCTGGCACCCGCATCGCCCAGGACCTGGCCGAGCTAAAGATCCTGCTGGAACGTGCCCATGCGGTCGGCGATCGCTACGGCGCCGTCGAGCGCACCTCGCACATGGAGTCGCCGCTGGGTTGACCTCCGGCTGTGCCGCGGCGTCTCGCTCGGGACGCCGCCACCCTCCTCCCGAGCCGTTGAGCCGCTACTGGCTTATCTCCTAACGACCCCAAATCCCGCTTTGCGACACTTGGGTAACAACCGGCGTGTCGCCGCTTGCGACGCCTGGAAAACCGATGTTAGCTTTCGAACAACGGAGCGCTTAATGACAGCTCGATAACATCGCAGGCTATCTGGTGTGACCAAGCCACTTTTCTTCCAAGCCCTCGAAGGCGCCTTCGCCGACCTCACCCCCACGGGCAAACGCGTCGCCGGCTACCTGTTGGCCAATCCGGAGAAGTTGCCCTTCGAGACCGCCGACAGCATTGCCCAGCGCACCAACACCACCGGCATCTCCGTGGGTCGGCTGCTGCGCTCGCTGGGCTATCGCAACCTCGACGACGTCAAGCAGAGCCTGAGAGACGAAGGCCTGGAAGCCTGGCGCATCACCGACCGCTTCAGTGCCTTTCGCCAGCAGAGCGGACGCAGCGATGCACTGGACCGTTCCCTGGCCGCCGAGCTCGCCGCCATCGAGGACGTCTACCAGCTGGCCCGCGGCCCGGTGTTCGAGCAGGTGGTCCAGCAGCTGACCGGCGCGGACGCCGTCTTCATCGCCGGCATCCAGACCACCCGCGGGGTGCTCGGCAGTTTTCACAGCCTGCTGGAGTACATCCGGCCCAAGGCTTTCTACGTCGACGGCCTGTCGGGCACCTACGCCGACATCTTCAACAGCGGCTTCGCCCGTCCCTACCTGGTGGTGGCCGACTTCCGCGCCTATTCCAGCGTGACCCGCAAGCTCTGCGAAGCCGCACGTGATGCTCAGCTGCCCATGGCGCTGATCACCGACTACCACTGCCCCTGGGCCCGAGATTACCCCGCCGACCTGCTGCAGCTGCGCCTGGATGTCGACCAGTTCTGGGATTCCCTGGCCCCGCTGGCCTGCCTGCTCAACCTACTGGTGTCAGCGGTGGCGGATCGCTCGGGTGATGCCCTGGAACAACGGCTGGCCAGCAACCGCGCCCTGCAGCAGCGCTTCGGACAATTCGAATGAGCCCTGGCCCTCTTCTTCACCCCAAGGAAGCACCCCGTACCGTGAACCATCCAGAACTCGTCGAGATCGACGCCCACCACTACGGCGTGGACATTCACCTGATCTATGCGACCGCCGACAACCTGGCCGGCAAGGTGCTCTACCAGGACGCCCACTGCCTGCTGCACCGGGATGCCGCCGCCCGCCTGCACCGCGCCAGCGCGCTGGCGCAACAGGCCGGTCTGCGTCTGCAGGTGCTGGATGCCTACCGCCCGCCCTATGCCCAGCAACTGCTGTGGCGGGTGCTGCCCGATGCCCAGTACGTGAGCGATCCGGCGCAGGGTTCGCACCACAGCCGCGGCGTGGCCGTGGACGTGACCCTGCTCGACGAGACCGGTGAAGCCCTGGACATGGGTACCGGCTTCGATGACATGCGCGAGCTGTCGCACCTGTTCAATCCGGCGCTGCCCGCCGCCGCCCAGCGCAACCGCCTGCTGTTGCTCGGCATCATGCAGAGCGCCGGCTTCACCTTCATCCCCAGCGAGTGGTGGCACTTCGAACTGCCCGACGCCCGCCGTTATGCGCTGATCGACTACCACCATCTCAGCCCGGAGGAGCTCGCCGCCCTGCTGAACTGACCCTGCCGGCGACCGGGTCATTCGAATCCGGCGCCGCGAGCCCCTCGCTCGACCGCCTTGCCCACTGCCGAAACACCCATAAACCCAAACAATCCGAGGTACCGGCATGTTCTCGTCTTCGCGCACCTGCGTTTCATCGGCGTCCCGCGTGCTCGCCCTGGTTTCCCTGCTGGGCCTCGGCGCCTGGCAACCGGCCAGTGCCGCCACCGCGACCGACACCCTGGTCATCGGCAAGCCTGCGGATCTGCAGACCGTCGACCCGGGTGTGACCTTCGACAACAACGACTGGACCGTGACCTACCCGGCCTACCAGCGCCTGATGCGCTACAAGGTGGAAGACGGCAAGGGCAGCACCGACGTCGAGGGCGACCTGGCCAGCGGCTGGACCGTCTCCCCCGACAACCTGGTGTGGACCTTTACCCTCAAGCCCGGCAACAAATTCGACGATGGCAGCGAGGTCACCGCCGAGGCGGTCAAGTTCTCGGTCGAGCGCCTGATGAAGCTCAAGCAGGGCCCGTCCAGCATCTTCCCGGCGGACATGACGGTGACCGTGGTGGATCCGCAGACGATCAGATTCACCCTGCAGAAGCCCTTCGCGCCCTTCCTCTTCGCCCTGGCCCACGACGGCGCCAGCGTGATCAACCCCAAGGTGGCCAGCACCCACGGCAAGGACGTGGACGCCTGGCTGGCCGGCCATACCGCCGGCTCCGGCGCCTATCGCCTGGCCGCCTGGCAGAAGGGCCAGTCGCTGACCCTGGAGCCCAACCCGCATTACGCCGGCAAGGCACCCACGCTCAAGCAGGTGGTGATCCGCATCATCGCCGAGCCTTCGGTACGCCGCCTGCAACTGGAACAGGGCGATCTGGACATCATCGAGGACCTGCCCGAAGACCAGGTCAAGGCCCTGGCGCAGAAGTCCGGTTTCGTCACCACCGCCTACCCCTCGCTGCGGGTGACCTACCTCTACCTCAACAACAGGCGCGCGCCCATGAACGATGTGAATGCGCGCAAGGCGGTGGTCGATTCCCTCGACTACCAGGGCATCGTCGAAGGCATCGCCATGGGCAAGGCCAAGCTCATGAACGGCCCGATCCCGGACGGCATGTGGGGGCATGACCCGAGTCTGCCAATGCCCAGGCAGGACCTGGAAGCGGCCCAGGCCGCCCTGGGCAAGGCGCCCAAGGTGCGGGAGCTGCAATTCCTCTACTCGGACAAGGACCCTGCCTGGGAGCCCATCGGCCTGACCCTGCAGGCCGGCCTGAGCACCCTCGGCGTCAACCTGAAGATGGAGAAGCTGGCCAACGCCACCTTCCGCGAACGCCTGGGCAAAGGCGATTTCGACGTCGCCATCGGCAATTGGAGTCCGGACTTCGCCGATCCCTACATGTTCATGAACTTCTGGTTCGACAGCACCAATGCGGGGCTGGCGGGCAACCGCGCCTTCTACAGCAATCCCAAGGTGGACCAGCTGCTGCGCGACGCCGCCAGCGTCAGCGATGTGGCTCAGCGCAAGGCGCTGTACCAGGAAGCCCAGAAGAGCGTGGTGGGCGACGCCGCCTACGCCTACCTCTACCAGAAGGCCTACACGGTGCCGATGCGCGCCGCGGTGAAGGGGTACGTGTTCAACCCCATGCTCGAGCAGGTCTTCGATTTCGCTGCGATGTCCAAGTAAGGGCGACGGGTGCCGGCGCGTTCCGGCACCCGCCTCGCGAGGTATGCCATGGCCTTCTTCCATCTGCTGCGCAAGCAGCTGACCGATATCCTCATCGTGGTGATCGGGGTGTCCCTGATCACCTTCGTCATCTCCCACCTGATCCCGGGCGATCCGGCGCGGCTGATCGCCGGCGAGCGTGCCAGTGACGAAATCGTCGCCGGTATTCGTCAGCAGCTGGGTCTGGACCTGCCGCTCCACCAGCAATACTTCCGCTACATGGGGGACCTGCTGCAGGGCGATCTGGGCCAGTCGATCCGCACCCATCGGCCGGTGCTGGAAGACCTGCAGCTGTTCTTTCCGGCCACCCTGGAGCTGGCCCTGGCGGCGCTGCTGCTGTCGATCCTGATCGGTGTGCCGCTGGGCGTGCTCTCGGCGGTCTACAACAATCGCTGGATCGATCACATCAGCCGTACCCTGGCGGTGGCCGGCATCTCCACCCCGGCCTTCTGGCTGGGCCTGGGGCTGATCGTGCTGTTCTACGGCCACCTCGGCTGGCTGCCCGGCGGCGGACGCCTGGACCAGGGGCTGACGCCACCGCCCACGGTGACCGGTTTCTATCTGATCGACACCCTGCTGGCGGGCGATCTCACCGGCTTCGTCAGCGCGGTCAGGCACCTGCTGCTGCCGGCGGTGACCCTGGCCTTCGTCAACCTGGGCGTCATCACCCGGCAGATCCGTGGCGCCATGCTCGAACAGCTGGGCGAGGACTATATCCGTACCGCCCGCGCCTATGGCCTGTCGCAGACCACCGTGGTGCTGCGCCACGCGCTGCCCAATGCCCTGATTCCCTCCATCACGGTAATCGGCCTGGCCCTGGGCGACCTGCTCTATGGCGCGGTGCTCACCGAGACCGTATTCGCCTGGCCGGGCATGGGCGCCTACGTGGTCAAGTCGATCCAGGCGCTGGATTTCCCGGCGGTCATGGGCTTCGCCATCGTGGTGTCCTTCATCTACGTCCTGCTCAACCGCTTCATCGACCTGCTCTACCGGCTGGTCGATCCCCGCATCGGCAAGGTGAACTAGCATGACGACCCTGACCGCCTCGCGCCCCGGCTGGCGCGAGCAGACCGCCTGGCTGGCCTGGCGCATCCGCCGCAATCCGCTGATGCTCACGGGGCTGGTGATCACCCTGCTGGTGCTGCTGTGCATGGTCGCCGCGCCCTGGCTCGCGCCCTATCAGCCCAACGCGCTGAAACTCACCGCCCGCCTGCAGCCACCCAGTGCCCTGCACTGGTTCGGCACCGACGAGGTAGGTCGCGACCTGCTCAGCCGGGCGATCTACGGCAGCCGCCAGTCGGTGGGCGTCGGCCTGTTCGTGGCCTTTGCCGCCTGCGCCATCGGCGGGCTGCTCGGCTGCCTGTCGGGCATCGTCGGCGGCGCCTTCGATCGCCTGATGATGCGCCTGATGGACATCATCCTCTCGGTGCCTTCGCTGGTGCTGATCATGGCCCTGGCCGCCGCCCTCGGGCCGAGCCTGTTCAACGCCATGCTGGCCATCACCCTGGTGCGCATCCCCTTCTATGTGCGCCTGGCGCGCGGCCAGACCCTGAGCATCCGCCAGCTGGCCTACGTCCAGGCCGCACGCACCTTCGGCGCCGGCAAGTGGCACCTGGTGCACTGGCACGTGGCGCGCAACGCCCTGCCGCCGCTGCTGGTGCAATTCAGCCTGGACATCGGCAACGCCATCCTCATGGCCTCGGCGCTGGGCTTCATCGGCCTGGGTGCCCAGCCGCCCACCGCGGAATGGGGCGTGATGGTCGCCAGCGGCCGCAACTTCATCCTCGACCAGTGGTGGTACTCGACCTTCCCGGGCCTGGCGATCCTGGTCACCGCCATCGGTTTCAACCTGCTGGGCGATGGCATCCGCGATCTGCTCGATCCTCGCCAAAAGGGCAAATGACATGGGCCAGCCCGTTCTGCACATCGACCAGTTGAATCTGGAATTTCCCGGCTTTCGCAGCAGCGCCAAGGCGCTTAACGGCGTCAGCCTGAGTGTGGCCCCCGGCGAGATCGTCGGCGTGGTGGGCGAGTCCGGCTCGGGCAAGTCGGTCACCGCCATGCTCACCCTTGGCCTGTTGCCCCCCGGCAGCTACCGGGTCACCGGCGGCAGCGTCAACCTGGTGGGCCACGACATGCTCGCCTTGAGCGAGCGCCAGCTGATGGAAGTTCGCGGCCGCGAGGCGGCGATGATCTTCCAGGAGCCGATGACCGCGCTCAATCCGACGCGACGCATCGGTCGCCAGCTGCTGGACGTGATCCGTCGCCATACCGCGCTGGATGCCGCCCAGGCCCGCGCCAGGGCGATCGAGTTGCTCAAGGACATGCACATCGCCGATCCCGAGCAGATCCTCGAACGCTATCCCTTCGAACTGTCCGGCGGCATGCGCCAGCGCATCATGATCGCCCTGGCCTTCTCCTGCGATCCGCAGCTGCTGATCGCCGATGAGCCGACCACCGCGCTGGACGTCACGGTGCAGCGCCAGGTGCTGCTCCTGCTGCGCGAGAAGGCGCGGGCGCGGGGCACCGCCATCCTGCTGATCACCCACGACATGGCGCTGGTCTCGCAATTCTGCGACCGCGTCTATGTGATGTACGCCGGCGGCATCGTCGAACAGGGAGCCACCGCGGCGGTCATGCAGGCCCCCCGGCATCCCTATACCCAAGGCCTACTGGCCTGCCTGCCGGAAAAGGCGGTGCCGGGCAGCGATCTGGCCAGCATCCCCGGACAGGTGCCCAACCTGGCCCAGCTGCCTGGTGGCTGCAGCTTCAAGGAGCGTTGCAGCCGGCGCCATGAGCGCTGCGAGACACGCCCCGCGCTGCTGCCGACGGACACCCCCGATCACCTGAGCGCCTGCTGGCTGCAGGCGGAGGACACCCCGGCATGAACACCCTTTCTCCGCCCGCCGTACCCTTGCTGGAGCTCAAGGGCATCGAGGTTCGCTATCCGGTGGGCCGCGACTGGCTCGGGCGCAACAAGGGCCAGGCCCATGCCCTCAACGGCATCGACCTGCGGCTCTTTCCCGGCGAAACGCTGGGCGTGCTCGGTGAATCCGGCTGCGGCAAGAGCACCCTGGCCCAGGTCCTGATGGGGCTGGTGGCGCCGGTGAGCGGCACCCTCGCCGGCGCCGCCCGTGGCGAACGCAACATCCAGATCGTCTTCCAGGACCCGCAGTCCTCGCTGGACCCGCGCCTGCCGGTATGGAAGCTGATCACCGAACCGCTGGTGGTGCGGGGTCGCAGCTCCTCTGCCGAATTGCGCGCCCTGGCCGAGCGCCTGGCGCTGCAGGTCGGTATCCGTCCCGAATACCTGGATCGCTACCCGCACCAGTTCTCCGGCGGTCAGCGCCAGCGCATCGCCATCGCCCGGGCGCTGTCGTCGGATCCGGACGTCATCATCCTCGACGAACCCACCTCGGCGCTGGACATCTCGGTGCAGGCACAAATCCTCAACCTGCTGGCCCAGCTGCAGCACGAGCGCGGCCTGACCTTCGTGCTGATCTCCCACAACGTCTCGGTGGTGCGCCACCTGGCCGACCGGGTAGCGGTGATGTACCTGGGGCAGATCGTCGAACTGGGGGCGGCGGCTGAGGTGCTGGAACACCCGAGTCATCCCTATACCCAGCTCTTGCTGGAGGCGGTGCCGCGCCTGGATCAGTCGCTCACCGGCAATGCCGCCGCGCAGCGTACCGAGTTGCCGGGCAACCGGGTGCTGCCGAGCGGCTGCTTCTTTCGGGATCGCTGTCCCCAGGCGGGTACCGGTTGCGAGCACCCTCAGGCGCTGTTGCCAGGCAGGTTGGCGGAGGTCCGCTGCCATCGGGCGGCGGGTCTTACGACGCCGCTACGGAACAGCCCGGCGGTGGTCTGAGGCCGGGATCAGCCCGCGCGAAAGATCAGATAGTCTTCCCAGTCGTCTTCAGCGACCTGGGTCTCGCTGAGCATGCGGCCGGACTGGGAGATGCCGGCCTTGTGCACCGCCTCGGGGTCGTCGCAGATCAGCGGGTGCCATTCCGGCAGGTCCTTGCCTTCGGCCACCAGGCGATAGCCGCAGGTGGGCGGCAGCCAGGCGAACTGGTCGGCCTGGGCGGGAGTGAGCTGGATGCAGTCGGGGACGAAGCGGGTGCGCTCGGCGTAGCGGCTGCACTGGCAGGTCTTGAGATCCAGCAGCTTGCAGGCGATGCGCGTGTAGTAGACGGCGCCGTCGTCCTCGTCTTCGAGTTTCTGCAGGCAGCACAGGCCACAGCCGTCGCACAGCGACTCCCACTCCTGGGCATCGAGCTGGTCGAGGGTCTTGCGCTTCCAGAACGGCTGGGTGATGGCGGCCATGGCGGGGATCGTGGCAAAGAGAGGGGGCGCGCAGTCTAGTGCCGCACGCCGCGAGCGCCAAGCACCGTTCGCGCCCTTGTCGACTCCGCCCGGCCGAATTACCGTGCCGGATTCCCTTTCCTCCGTGGTGAAGCCATGACCAGCACCAGCCGTACTCCGCAATACCCCGTCGACGCGCAATTCGTGCAGCGCTGGTCGCCGCGCGCCTTCGAACCGGTCGCCATCGAGGAAGAGACGCTGCTCGGCTTCATCGAGGCCGCGCGCTGGGCGCCCTCCGCCTTCAATGCCCAGCCCTGGCGCTTTCTCTATGCACGGCGTGGCGATGCCCACTGGGAGCTGTTCCTGAGTCTGCTGGCCGAATTCAATCGTGGCTGGGCGCAACACGCCTCGGCCCTGGTGATCATCCTGTCGAAGACCACCCTGCTGCGCGCCAGCAGCGGTGAGGAGGTCCCCTTCCCCAGCCACAGTTTCGATGCAGGTGCGGCCTGGGCCTACCTCGCGCTGCAGGCGACCAATGCCGGCTGGCACGCCCACGGCATGGCCGGGATCGACCGCGAAGGCATCCAGCGCGAACTCAAGGTGCCGGCGGCGTTCAAGGTCGAGCTGGCGGTGGCCATTGGCAAGCTGGGCGACAAGGCCAGCCTGCCGGAGTCCCTGCAGGGGCGCGAGCTGCCCAGCCCACGCCTGACCGTCGAGGAGCTGGCGGTGGCCGGCCCCTATACCTTCGGCTGAGCGGCAAGCTCGACGGCGCCGCGCAGGGGCTGCCCCTGTCGCAGGCGCTGGAGATTGTCGAGGAACAACCGGACGGCCGCCGCCGGTGGCGTGGGTCCGGCGACATGGGCGGTGAGGTGCAGATTGGGCGTCTGCCAGAAGGGATGCTCGATCGGCAGCGGCTCCTGACGGAACACGTCCAGCACCGCGCCAGCCAGGTGGCCGCTTTCCAGCCCGGCGATCAGATCGGCATCCACCACGCTGGTGCCGCGTCCGGCATTGATGAACAAGGCGCCAGCAGGCACGGCGGCGAAGAAGGCCGCGTCGTAGAGATCGCGGGTGCTGGCGCTGTCCGGCAGCAGATTGACCACGAAATCGGCCTCCCGCGCCGCCTGGTGCAGCTCTGAGAGCGGCACCACCCGCGCAAAGCCAGGCAGGGTCCGCGCACTGCGGGCGACGCCGGTGAGGCTCATGCCGAACGGCGCGAACAGGCGGGCGATGTCCTGGCCGATGTCCCCTGCCCCGACCAGCAACAGGCGCCGTCCGGCGAGGGTGCCTGGCGCCCGGGTATCCCAGCGTCCTTCCCGCTGACTGAGCTGACGCGTCGCCACCTGGCGCTCATGCTGCAGCAGATAGGTCAGGACGTATTCGCCGATGCTCTGACCGAACAGACCCACCGCCCGGCTGAAGCGATAGTCGCATGGCAGCTCCGCGGCCAGCAGCGGCGCATAGCCGGCCCAGGTGGATTGCAGCCAGAGCGGCTTTACGCCCTGGCGCAGCAGGGCCGCAGCGCGATCGGGTTGGCCGAGCCAGTAGCACGGTTGCTGCGCCAAACCCACGGCCGCGGCCGGGTCCGCCGGTACCTGCAGGTCCAGCTCCGGCGCCAGCTGGCGCCAGGCATCGACATAGCCGGCCGGCGCGTCTTCCAGCAGCAGGACGGCGGTCATAGCGGATCGTTGAGACGCAGCAGTTCTTCGGGCAGGTGCTCGATGTAGTCGTCGCGCTCCAACTCCGGCGGCGGCATCTGCAGGTGGTAGCCCTGCTTGGCGATGTTCTCGAGGACCTTGGCGACATCTTCTCGCGCCAGCTTGCGCTCGGGGGTCAGCACGAATTCGAAGGCCAGTGCCGGCGGGCCGAAGGCCGTGAGCAGGCCTTCGGGGACAGGTGTCAGGCCCTTGAGCTTGTCGACGTAGAGGTACATTTCCGGCTTGCGCGGGCTTCGGTAGATGGAGCACAGCAATTTCATGGGGTGTCTTCCAGGGGCGCCGGCGGGGTGCGCTGCGCCTGCAGGTGATCGAGAAGGGCCTGGCCGAAGCGCTCGCGACGCCAGCCCCGCAGGTTATCGGGCAACTGATAGTCGCCATCGGGCCAGCCGGTGCGCAGCAGGGCTTCGAGCACCTTCTTGCGCAGCATCAGTTCCGGCGCCATGCCCAGAGCCTCGGCGTCCCGTTCGCCGATGGCGCGCAGGGCCTTGAGCAGCGGCGACGCCTCATGGGGCAAGGGCTCGGACTGCAGCGCCGGCCATTGCTCTGCCGGGGTGGCCGCGCCTTCGGCGATCAGCGCCAGCAGGGTATCGCCATCCTGGCGCACGGTACGCGGATGCATGTCGTCGATGCGCGCCAGGGCCTGCTTGTCGGTGGGCTGGAAACGCGCCAGCGGCCACAGCGAGCGTTCACGCAGGACATGGTTGCGCGGCTGGTCGCGCTCGCGGGCCTGGACCTCGCGCCAGTGGCAGAGCACCCGCAGCACCGCCAGTTGCTGACGCGACAGGCGCCAGGCCAGCTTGACATCGCGATAGGCTTCCCAGGGATCGCTGACGCGGCGCAGATTGGCCACCAGCTCGGCGCCATCCTCCAGCAACCAGGCCCGCCGCTGGTCATCCAGCCGCGCATCGAGATAGAGGTAGACGTCGACCAGATAGGTCACGTCGGCCGCCGCATAACGCTCCTGCAGGGGCGTCAGGGGGCGTTGCAGCCAGTCGGAGCGGGTCTCGTCCTTGGGTATGTCGATCTTGAGCACTTCGGCGACCAGCCGCGAATACCCCATGGAATGCGCCAGGCCCAGATAGGCCGCCGCCAGTTGGGTGTCGTACAGCGGCTGGGGCAGGCTGCCGGTCAGGCGCAACAGCACTTCCAGGTCTTCGCTGCAGGCGTGCAGCACCTTGACCACGGCCGGGTCCTCCAGCAGCGCGGCGAAGGGTGTCCAGTCGCCGATACACAGGGGATCGACCAGGTAAGCCTGTTCGCCGTCGCCGATCTGGATCAGGCCGGCCTTGGGATAGAAGGTGTCGACCCGCATGAATTCGGTGTCGAGGGCGATGAAGGGCAAGGTCTGGCAGCGCGCGCAGAGGGCGGCCAGCGCCGCGTCGTCGCGGATCCAGTGAGGGGCAGAAGTCAAGGGCGCACTCCGAACAGATGAGCCGACAGTATAAGCCACCCTGGCACGATCTTCGGTGCCGCTCGACCCGCCTTTCCGGTACCGGAACGCATGGCATTCAGCGCCTTTCCAGGCGGGTTCGTCGGATGAACGCCGGCTGACCGCCCCGAACCAAACGTGACCGAATAGTTTTTTTTGTATTCGCAAGCAGGGCCTGCTAAAAGCTGAGTGTGCGCAGGTACTCACTCGGACTTGGGAATCCGCGGAGATAAGCGCTTCTCGCCTTTCAATGGAGCTGCAAGAGCATGAAAACAATAAAACTGACCCTACTTGCATTGGCCGTTTCGAGCGCTTCCGGCTATGCCCTGGCGAACGGTCTGGCTATCAACGAACAAAGTGTCAGCGGGATGGGTACTTCCTTCGCCGGACGCTCTTCCTCCGCGCAGGACGCCTCCACCATCTATGGCAACCCGGCCGGCATGTCGCGCCTGGGTCGCGAGGTGTCCCTGGGCGGTGCCTACATCCATGCCAAGATCGACATCAAGGACGCCAGCGGCCGCTATGCCAACGGCCAGGCCGTTCAGGGCAGCAACGACGGCGACATGGTGCCCAACTCGGTGGTGCCCTTCGGCTACTTCGTGACCCCGGTGGATGACCGCCTGCACTTCGGCCTGGGTGTGTATGTCCCCTATGCGCTGATCAGCAACTACGAGCACGCCTTCCAGGGTCGCTACCAGGGTCAGGCGAGCAAGGTGGAAGTCATCACCATCCAGCCCACCGTCAGCTACAAGATCACCGACAAGGTCTCCATCGGCTTCGGTCCGACCATCAACCGCATCGAAGGCAAGCTCAACAGCAACGTCAACTTCGGCAGCACCCAGGATGGCCAGGTCAAGATCGACGGCGACGACACCGCCTACGGCTTCAACGTCGGCCTGCTCGCGGACCTGACCGATGACCTGACCTTCGGCCTGACCTACCACTCCAAGGTCACCTACAAGCTCAAGGGCAACACCGAGGTCACCGGCGCCAACAGCCAGGCCAGCCCGATCACCAACGCCCTGGTCAGCCGGCTCAACGGCAAGTATGACGCCAGCCTCAACATCACCCTGCCGGAAAGCAGCGACGCCTCCTTCACCTACCGACTGAACAACAACTGGACGATGTACGCCGGTGCCACCTGGACCCGCTGGAGTCGCCTCAAGTCGATCGACGTGGAGAACGAGGGCACCCCCACCCTGCCGGTGCTGGGTTCGCCCCTGGCGACCGTGACGGAAGAGCTCAACTGGAAGGACACCTGGTCCTACGCCGTTGGCGCGGCCTATCAGCTGAATCCCCAGTGGGTGCTGCGCGCGGGCATGGCCATCGACCCCTCGCCGGCCGACAACGGCAACCGCAACGTGCGCATCCCGGTGGGCGATCGCAAGACCTTCTCGGTGGGCGCCGGCTGGTCGCCGACCAAGGACATGACCATCGACGTCGCCTATGCCTACCTCTGGGAAGACGACGTGTCGATCAATCGCCCCGCCACCTCCACCAAGGCCGGCTACAGCGCCAAGTACGACAACAGCGCCCACGGTCTGGGTGCCCAGCTGACCTATCGCTTCTAAGCATCAGGGTCCGCTACCGAAGCCGCCGCCAGGCGGCTTCGTGCTGTCTGGGCCTCAGTCCATCCGCACCACCACCTTGCCAAAGGCGCCCTGCTCCAGATGGGCCAGCGCTGCCGGCAACTCGGCCAGGGCGTATTCGGCCGCCAGCGTCGGCGTGATGCCAGCCTGGTCGATCCAGCGCACCAGATCTTCCAGCGCCCTACGACTGCCGACAGCGATGCCCTGTATGCGCGCCCGTTTCGCGAACAGCGTGGCGCAGGGAATCTGCAGCTGGAATCCTTCCAGAACGCCAACCACGGTGATTACACCGCCTGGGGCCAGGGCCTCCAGGGTCCGTCCCAGGTCGCCACCCGCCACCTCCACGGCGATGTCCACGCCCCGTCCGCCCGTCGCCTGCCACGCCTGCTCGGCCCAATCCGGCTGGGTGCGATCTATCACCTGCTGAATGCCCAGGGCCCGCGCCCGCTCACGCTTGTCGGCACTGGCACTGGTGAGGATCACCTGGGCGCCCAGGCTGAGCGCCAGCTGCGCGGCGAACAGCGAGACGCCCCCGCTGCCCTGTACCAGCACCCACTGACCGGCCTGTAGCCGACCTACCTCGACCAGGCTGTGCCAGGCCGTCAGGCCGGCGCACACCAGGGTACTGGCAGCAACGTCGTCCAGAGTCCGCGGCGCGGCGACGAGATTGTCCTCGTGCACCTCGACATACTGGCTGAGTACCCCAGGCAGATCGGCGCTGCCGAATGCCGCGTCGGCTGCCTGAGCGGGCACGGTCTGGTCGAGCCAGTCACGCCAGAAGGTGTTGATCACCCGTTGGCCGACGCCGACCCGGCTCACCCCTTCACCCACGGCCACGACCTGGCCGGCCAAATCCGATCCCGGCACCAGGGGAAACCGCAGCGGGCTGCCCATGCCGTTCTCCAGAATCAGGCGGTCGCGGTAATTGAGGGACACCGCCCCTACCCGCACCACGACCCGATGGGGGCCAGGTCGAGAGAGGGGCGCTTGGGCCAGCCGCAGATTGGATGAGCCGTAGTGGTGCAGTTGCCATTGCCAGGTGGTGAACGGAAGCATGGGAGGTCCTCAATGAATGATATCCCCCAGCTTATTGAATAGCCAGCCACTCCGGTTGCGCGATAAATTCTCCACATTGCATAGTCAGGCGCGACAATCGACATGATCAGAGCAGACTCCCTGGGCAGCATTGCGGCCTTTGTCCAGGCCGTGCAGTCCGGCAACTTCAGCAGCGCGGCTCAACGGCTGCACCTATCGCGCTCGGCCGTTGGCAAGGCGGTCGCTCGCCTGGAAGAGCAGGTGGGCGTCCCGCTGTTCCAGCGCACCACGCGCAGCCAGAAACTCACCCTGGAAGGCGAGCTGTTCTACCAGCGCTGCCTGCGCATTCTGGCGGAGCTGGAGGGCGCCGAGGACGACCTCGCCCCTGGGCGCCCTACCCCACGCGGCCGACTGCGCCTGAGCATGCCGGTCCTGCTCGGTCGCCGCTGCCTGGCGCCCATCCTGTTCGAGCTGGCTGAGCGCTGGCCGGATCTGCACTTCGAGTTGTCCTTCAACGATCGCAAGGTGGACCTGCTGGAAGAAGGCATCGACCTGGCGATCCGCAGCGGTCCGCTGGACGATACACCCGGCCTGCGCAGCCGGTGGCTGGGCGAGGATCTCATGGTGGTCTGTGCGGCTCCCGCCTGGCTGGCCCGCCATGGAACGCCGCGCACCCTGGATGAACTCGCCCGGCAGCCGGCTGTGCTCTACAGTCGTGGTGTCGAGGGCGCGGGCTGGGTGTTCGAGGACCCGGCGGGCCGGATGCTGGAGGTCCGACCGCCCGCCCGGATCCTGCTGGACGATCTGGACGCCATGCTGCTGGCGACCTGCCGCGGCCTCGGCGTCACGCGCCTGCCGAACTGGCTGGTGGCCCAGGCCTTGCGCGAGGGTCAGCTGGTGGCGCTGAGCTTTGCCGAACGCGCCCGACCCATCGCCCTGCAGGCGGTCTGGGCCGACACGCGACAGTTGCCCGTTCGGGTACGCCTGGTGCTGGACGCCTTGATCGAGCGGCTGCCGCCACTGCTCGCTGCACCGGGAATGGCAGGGCCTGCGCCCTCGCCTACGCCCTGAGTGCCCAGAGGCCCTGTTCCTGCTCGGCGTACCAGCGCTGGAAGTCGTCCAGCGACAGGGCACCGGCCACCAGTTGGCCCTGGATCTGGTCGCAGCCCAGATCGGTGAGCACCTCTAGGGCCTGGCGGGTTTCCACGCCTTCGGCCACCACCCGCAGGCCACGCAACTGGCCCAGCTGGACCAGCAGCCTGATCACCTCCTGGTCCCCGGGCAGCTGGCAGTGCTCGATGAACTGGCGGTCGATCTTCAACTCGTCGATGGGAAAGCTGCTCAGGCAGGCCAGCGAGGAATGCCCGGCGCCGAAGTCGTCCAGCGACAATTCGAAACCCATGGCCTTGAGCTGGCGCAGGCAGTCGAGCACCTGCACCGGATTGCTCATGGCGCGGGATTCGGTGATTTCCAGGCAGAAGCCGGCGGCCATGGCGCCGGTCTCGTCCAGCAGCCGGCCGATGCGGGCGATGAAGGCCGGGTGCTCGAGGTCCAGCAGCGACAGATTGACGTTGAGCTTGAGGGCGCCCAGCTGCCGTTCCCGTTGCAGGCGCATGCAGCGCTCCAGCACCCAGAGGGTGATGTCGCAGATCTTGCGACTCTGTTCGGCGATGCCGACGAAGGCGTCCGGCTTGAGCAGGCCCAGTTCCGGATGCTGCCAGCGGATCAGCACCTCGGCGCCCTCGACGCGGCCGTCGGGCAGCGCGATCTTGGGTTGCAGATAGAGCCGCAGCTGATCGTGGTCCACGGCCAGGTCCAGGGCGTCGAGCATGGCGATGCCGAGCTGCCGCTGACGCTCCTGGTCCGGATCATGGAAGGCGAAGGGCAGCTGGCGCCGGCGCGCGTCCTGCAGCGCGGTCTCGGCGTTGGCCAGCAGGGCTTCGGCGCTGCCGCCATGCTCTGGGTAGCAGGCGATGCCAAAGGTGATGCGCAGGGACACCCGCTGGTTGCCGCTGACGAAGGGCTTCTCCACCAGGTTGCGCAGCGACAGCAGCGCCGCCTCCGCCGAGGCGTCGTCGAACCAGGGCAGCAAGAGGACGAAGGTATCGGCGCCGATCCGCGCCACGCCATTCTCTTCCGGCGCCGCGACCCGCAGCCGGCGGGCCAGGTGGCGCAGGATCTTGTCGCCGCCTTCCTGGCCGAGCAATTCGTTGATGTTGCGGAAGTTGGCCACGTCCAACAGCAGCACGGCGAAGCGTCCGGCCGCGGCGCGCTCGATGCGCTGGCGGATTTCCAGCACCAGCCGCACCTGATTGGGCAGGCGGGTGAGCATGTCGCGAAAGGCCAGCTGGCTGATGCGCCGCTCGCGCGCGGCCAGGGCGGCGCCCATCTGGTTCATGGCGCGGCCCAGCCGGCCGACCGGATCGCGGCCTTCCTTGAGCCCTAGCTGATAGTCACCGTCGGCGATGCGTTCGGTGGCCTGCCCGAGACGGGCCAGATAGCGATTGAGCGCGCCAGCCAGAATCCGGCTGACCAGGGCGCCCATCGCGAAGATGATCGCCCCTATGAGCAGCGAATCCAGCAGAGCCGACTGCTCCGCCGCTGCTATTCCTTCCATGAACATGTCCGCCCCTATGACGACTGCTTGCCCGTCCTGTCCTGGAATGGCCAGGAACAGGGAACGGAAACTGCCAAAGTTATCCTGGTACTCCGCGAAACGCGGTTGATGATCGGCAAACACCGCACCGAGTTCCGGGGGTGCCTGATCGTAGAGCTGGCGATAGTCGCCGAAGTAGCCGACGCGGATTTCCTCCTCGTTGGCCGAATCCATGATGAAGCGAAAGTCTGACCCTTCCTTGACGAAGGCATAGAGCGAGGCCAGTCCGGCCTTGCGGGCATAGCGATCCAGGGTGACAAGCGTCCGCTGATAGCGCTCCGGGTCAGCCTTGGCGGGGTCCTGCAACTGGGCGAGATAGTCCTCGCCGAGGATCTCCGGCAGCGCCAGGGCCGCGCTCATCAGGCGATAGTCGATGCTCTGGCTGCTGGCGTCGCGCGCCTGGCGATAGCTGTGCAGGGTGAACAGCAGGGTACCCAGGGCGTCCACCAGGATGAACGCCAGAAAGAACTTGGCGAACAGGCTGCGAGGCTTGAGGCGGAGCCGCGACGCGGGGGCGACTTCCCGGGGCGAGGCGACGCTGTGAGGCGCATCGGTCATTGGGGCTCCTTGTCCAGCTGACGACGACTCCCTCTGGATCCGCACGTGCCGAGGTGGCTTCGCTGGGCGCGCAACCAGGCGCCTTATTAACCCGTTAACCCGGGTCGTTCAAGGACGGAGATCGCAAAATCCCGGGTATCTCACGCTTGGGCCGATTTTTCAGCCCAGCGTCAGGGCCAGCACGACCAGCACCCCGGCTTCGACGATCTCCAGCAGGGCGCCCGCGGTATCGCCCGTGGTACCGCCAAGCCGCCGGCGCAGGGCGCGACGCACCAGCAGCGCGATCCCGGCGGTCACCAGCAGCGCGGTCAGGCCCTGGGGTAGCAGGACCATGCCCAGAGCCCCCAGCAACAGCACCCGGACCAGGACCTTCCGCGGCAGGTGACGACTGAGCAGCTCGCCCAGACCGCCAGGGCGCACATAGGCGGTGGTCAGCAACAGCCAGGGCAACGCCAGGCGACCGGCCAGCGGCGCCAGCCACAGCGCGGCCGGCGCGTGGGGCAGAAGCACCACCAGGGCGCTCCACTTGAGCAGCAGGGTCAGCAGCAGCGCCAGCACGCCCATGGGGCCGCAGGCCGGATCCTTCATGATGGCCAGGGTCCGCTCGCGGTCACCGTAGCCGCCGATCCAGGCATCCGCCGTGTCGGCCAGGCCGTCCAGATGCAGGCCGCCGGTGAGGACCACCCAGCCGGCCAGCACCAGGGCCGCCTGCAGCAAGACACCGCCCGACGCCCCCAGCCAGGCGATCAGACTGAGCAGCGCCCCCAGCAGCAGGCCGACCGCCGGATACCAGAGCACCGAGCGGCCGACCGCCGCGGCGGGCGGCATGCCGGGCAGGCGCACCGGCAGGCGGGTCAGAAACTGCACGGCGATCAGCAGCGGCAGCGGCATCAGCCCTCCTCCAGCGCCAGCGGCTGCAGGGTCGCGTAGGGCGCCTCGACCTGCAGCAGGTCCTTGGGTGGCAGCCCCCGCTGGCGGGCCAGCAGCAGGCGGATGACGCCGCCATGGGTGACGATCAGGCTGCGCCGGCCCTGCAGCCGTGGCCGCCAGCGCGCCACCGCGCCCAGGACCCGCGCAGCAAAGGCCGCCACGGGCTCGCCCCCGGGCGGGGTATGGGCATAGGGATCGGCCCAGAAGCGGCCCAGGGCGTCCGCGTGGTCCTGCATGAGTTCGGCGGCGGTACGGCCTTCCCAGGCGCCGAAATCCAGTTCGCGCAGATCGGCTTCCACCGCCAGCTCGGCGCCCTGCTCCGCCGCCAGCCACTCGGCGAAGCGCGCGCAACGCTGCTGCGGCGACGTCAGGATCAGCTCGAAAGGCGGCTGCGGGGCGACGGCGGCGCGCAACTGCGCCCAGCCGTGTTCCGCCAGCGGCGGATCGAGGCGTCCACGAAAGCCCTCGGGGCCTTCGGTGACGCCATGGCGCAGCAACCAGCAATCAGTCATGGGCGCGACTGGAGACGCTGGCTTCGGCGAAAGTCGCCATCTCGCTGTGCAGGCGGCAGGACAGCTGCAGCAGCGGCACGGCCAGGGCCGCGCCGCTGCCTTCGCCCAGGCGCAGGCCGAGATCCAGCAGGGGTTCGCCACCCAGCGCCAGCAGCACCGCGGCGTGGCCGGGCTCGGCGCCACAGTGGGCGAACAGCAGCCAGTCGCGGGTATCGGGTTGCAGGTGCTGGGCGCAGAGGGCTGCCACCGAGCAGATGAAGCCGTCGACCAGGGTCGGCAGGCCCTGCTGGGCGCAGGCCATATAGGCACCGGTCAGGGCGGCCAGCTCGAAGCCGCCCAGGCGGCGCAGCAGTTCGTAGGGATCCTCCAGGGCGTCGCCGTGGCGCAACAGGGCGCGCTGGATGACCGCCACCTTGCGCGCCACGCCATCGGCGTCCAGCCCGGTCCCGGGGCCGGCCAGGGCCAGCGGCGAGGTGTCCAGCAGCACGCTGGCAATGGCGCTGGCGGCGGTGGTGTTGCCGATGCCCATCTCGCCACCGATGAACAGGTCGGCGCCGCCGGCACAGGCGCGCAGGACGGCGTCGCGACCGGCCAGCAGCGCCGCCTGGCACTGGTCATGGGTCATGGCCGGGGTCAGGGTGAAGTTGGCGGTACCGCGCCCCAGGGGCAGGTCGATGACGCCGGGCAGCGCTTCCAGCGGCGTGACGGTGCCCAGGTTGATGACTTCCAGAGCAGCATCCAGTTGCCGGGCGAGCACGCTGATGGCTGCCCCGCCGCAGACGAAGTTGCGCACCATCTCGGCGGTCACGGACTGCGGATAGGCCGAGACGCCCTCTTCCACTACCCCGTGATCACCCGCGAAGACCGCGATGGCGGTGCGCTGCAGCAGCGGCCGCGGCGTGCCCTGCAGGGCCGCCAGCTGGATGGCCAGCACTTCCAGATCACCGAGCGAACCGCTCGGCTTGGTCAATACCGTCTGCCGCTGGCGTGCGGCTTCGGCCGCAGCGGTATCGGGTTGGCGGCAGGGTCCTTGCCACCAGGGCATGCTCATAGCGGGGTTCCTTTGAGGGTCAGGGGGAGACCGGCGACGGTCAGCACCACGCGCTCGCAGCGCGCGGCCAGGGCCTGGTGCAATTCGCCGGCGGCATCGACGTAACGGCGGGTCAGCGCGCCCAGCGGGACGACGCCCAGGCCGGTCTCGTTGCTGACGAAGATGAGGTGACCGGGCAACTGCGGCACGAGCTCGAGCAGCTCCGCGCAGGCACGATCGAGGCGCCGGGGATCGTCGAGCAGGAGCAGATTGGTCAGCCAGAGGGTCAGGCAGTCCACCAGCAGGCAGCGCTCCGGCGCCGCCAGGGCCGCCAGACGTTCGGCCAGCGCCAGGGGTTCTTCCACCAGCGCCCAGTGCGCCGGCCGGCGGGCGGCATGGCGCTCGATGCGCCGCGCCAGCTCGGCATCGCTGCCACCGGCAGTGGCGATATAGGTGACGGCAAGGCCGGACTCGGCGGCCAGGCGCTCGGCCAGGGCGCTCTTGCCGGAGCGCGCGCCACCGAGAATGAATTCGCGCATCTAGAGCTCGCAGAGGGCGCGCAGGCGCCCGGTGTCCAGGTGGTGTTCGACCAGATCGGCCAGGCGCTCCAGATCCCGTTCGCGCAGGGCGTGGTAGTCCAGCTGCCGCGGCTCGGCCAGGCCGGCCCAGCGCAGCAGGGCGACGCTGGCGGCTGGCGACTCGAACAGGCCGTGCAGGTAGGTGCCCAGCACCTGGCCGTCGTCGCTGAGGCTGCCGTCGACGCGGCCATCGGCGAAGCGCAGTACCGGGCGCTCCAGGGCCGGGCCCTGGCTGACGCCGGCATGGATCTCGTAGCCGGCCACCTCGGCATTGCCGTCGTTCAGCCAGCCGTGCACGTTGCGCAGCTGCTTTTCCGCCGCCAGTTCGGTGGTCATGGCCAACAGGCCCAGACCGGCGCTGTCACCCGGCGCGCCTTCCAGCCCGAGGGGATCGGCGATCCGCTCGCCAAGCATTTGGAAGCCGCCGCAGATGCCCAGCACCCGTCCCCCGTATCTCAGGTGACGGGCGATGGCCGTATCCCAGCCCTGGGCGCGCAGGAAGGCCAGGTCGCCGCGCACGCTCTTGGAGCCGCCGAGGATGATCAGGTCGGCAGCGGGCAATTCCTCGCCCTGGCGGACAAACAGCAATTCCACCTGGGGATGCAGGCGCAGGGGATCGAAATCGGTGTGGTTGCTCAGCCGCGGCATCACCGGCACCGCCACCCGCAGGCGCGGTCCCTGCTTGGCGACCTGGCCGGTGGCCAGGCGATCCTCGGCTTCCAGGTGCAGGTCGTGCAGATAGGGCAGCACGCCGAGCACCGGCTTGCCGGTACGGGCTTCGAGCCAGTCCAGCCCGGGTTGCAGCAGGGCCAGGTCGCCACGGAAGCGGTTGATGATGAAGCCGGCGACGCGCGCCTGTTCGCTGGGTTCGAGCAGGTCCAGGGTGCCGACCAGATGGGCGAAGACGCCGCCGCGGTCGATGTCCGCCACCAGCAGCACCGGGCAGTCCACCGCCTCGGCGAAGCCCATGTTGGCGATGTCGCCCTGGCGCAGGTTGATCTCGGCCGGCGAACCGGCGCCTTCCACCAGCACCACCTGATAGCGCTCGGCCAATCGCGCATGGGAGGCCAGCACCGCTTCCCGCGCCACCGGTTTGTAGGCGTGATAGGCCTTGGCATCCATGCTGGTGACGGCGCGACCATGGATGATCACCTGGGCGCCGACATCGGTATTGGGCTTGAGCAGCACCGGATTCATGTCGGTATGGGGCGCCAGGCCACAGGCCTGGGCCTGAACCGCCTGGGCGCGGCCGATCTCGCCGCCATCGGCGGTCACGGCGCTGTTGAGCGCCATGTTCTGCGGCTTGAAGGGCACCACGGCCACGCCCTGGCGATAGAGCCAGCGGCACAGGGCGGCCACCAGGGTGCTCTTGCCGGCGTCGGAGGTGGTGCCCTGCACCATCAGCGTACTCATAGGGGACTCCGGTAGCTGGCGAGGCCCTGGTCCAGGCGCTGCCAGCCGGCCTCGTCGCCGGGCAGACCGAATCTTAGAGCGCCAAGCGCGGGAAACAGACGGGTCAGGATGGCCTGGCGGGCCAGGTGTTCGTGCAGAGCCGCGACATCCGGGCGCTGCAGCAATTGAAACAGGGCACAGCCGCCGCTGGGCAGCAGATCATGGCTAGCGAGCACCGCGGCCAGCCGCTCGCCGGCCTCGAGCAACGCCTCGCGCTGACGCTGCTGGCCCGACTGATCGGCCAGCAGCTGCCGGGCGAGATAACGACTGGGGCCGTTCACCGTCCAGGGCCCCACCTGCTCGTCCAGCTGCGCCAGCAGGCTCGGCGCCGCCAGCACGAAGCCCAGCCGCATCCCGGCCAGTCCGAAGAATTTGCCAAAGGAGCGCAGCACGATCAGGCCGGGCAGATCGCTGAAGGGCGCAAGGCTTGCCCCCGGGGTGGGATCCATGAAGGCCTCGTCCACCACCAGCCAGCCACCCCGGCGTTCGAGCCGGGCGTGCCAGTCCAGCAACCGGGCGGGCGACAGGCGCTCGCCGGTGGGGTTATTGGGATTGACCACCACCACCACGTCCAGCTGGTCGAGATGGGTCGCGATGCCTGTCTCGTCCCACTCCAGCACCTCGTGCCCGGCGCGACGCCAGGCCAGGGCATGCTCGGCATAACAGGGCGCCAGCACCGCGACCCGCGCGGATGGACGCAGGGTCGGCAGCGCCTGGATGGCGGCCTGGGAGCCGGCCACCGGCAGAGCCGCGCTGGCCCGGTAGCAGGCGCAGGCGGCTTCCACCAGGCCGTCGTCGGGCTCGGGCAGCCGTGCCCAGGCGCTGGCGGGAATCTCCGGCAGCGGCCAGGGCCAGGGAGCCAGGCCGGTGGACAGGTCCAGCCAGTCGCCCAGGGGAATGTCGTAGGTGCGCGCCGCGCGCCTCAGGCGACCGCCGTGCTCAAGCAAGCAGCAGTCCTCCCAGGGCGATCAGTGCGGTCCACAACCAGGCGCCACGGCGGACCAATTTCAGGGCGCGGGTGATGGCCAGGAAGGTCGGCGCCGGGCCACGGCCCAGCACCGGGCGCTCGTGCCACTCGCCGTGGTAGCGGGCCGGACCGCCCAGGCTCACGCCCAGGGCACCGGCACCGGCCGCCATCACCGGGCCGGCGTTGGGGCTGTCCCACAGCGGCGCCTGGGTCCGCCAGCTTTCGATGGCGCTCCAGAAACGGCCGAGGCCGGCATAGGTCAGGGCCACCAGGCGCGCGGGGATATAGTTGAGGACATCGTCCAGGCGCGCCGCGGCCCAGCCGAAACGCTCCAGGCGCGGCGTGCGATAGCCCCACATGGCGTCCAGGGTATTGGCCAGGCGATAGAGCACCACGCCGGGTGCGCCGAGCAGGGCGAACCAGAACAGCGCGGCGAAGACCGCATCGCTGCCGTTCTCCAGCACCGATTCGGTGGCGGCGCGGGCCACGGCGGTCTCGTCCAGCTCGCTGGTTTCGCGACTGACCAGATAGCCGACCCGACGCCGCGCCTCGGGCAGGTTGTTGCGTTGCAGGGCGCGCGCCACCGGCTCGGCGTGCTCGCCCAGGCTGCGCAGTCCCACGGCCAGATACAGCGCCAGGGGCTGGATGATCCAGGCCAGCCAGCCGATCTGGCAGAGCAAGGCGGTGAGCAGCACCCAAGGCAACACGGCCAGGCTCCAGGCCATCACGCCATGGCTGCGCCAGCCGCGCCCGCCGGGATTGAAGCGGGCCTCCAGGCTATCGGCCAGGCGCCCGAACAGGACCAGGGGATGGGCGCGGCGGGGTTCGCCGAGCAGCAGGTCGAGCAGCATGCCGCCGACGACCGCGAAGGCCAGCATCATGGCTTCTGGCCCCAGCGGTTCTCGAAGACCAGTTCCTCCAGCGGCCGCCCCTGGCGCCAGCCCTCCTCTTCCAGCATGGGCCGCGGGTAGAAGGCTTCCACCGGCCCCAAGCAGAGGATGGCCGCCGGCTGGGCGCCTTCCGGCATCTCCAGCAGGCTGCGCACGGCTTCCGGTTCGAACAGCGACACCCAGCCCATGCCCAGGCCTTCGCAGCGGGCGGCCAGCCAGAGATTCTGGATGGCGCAGGACAGCGAGGCCAGGTCCATCTCCGGCAGGGTACGGCGGCCGAAGACGTGGGCTTCGCGGCCGTCCATGAGCGCCGCCACCAGCACCTCGGCGCAGTCGAGGATGCCCTGCACCTTGAGCTTCATGAAGTCGTCGCTGCGCTCGCCAAGGGCCTCGGCGGTGGCGCAGCGCTCTTCTTCCACCAATTCGTGCAGGCGCTGGCGCAGGGCTGGATCGCTGATGCGCAGGAAGCGCCAGGGCTGCATCAGTCCGACGCTGGGCGCCTGGTGCGCAGCGCCCAGCAGACGGGCCAGTTGTTCGGGAGGCACCTCGCCACCGCAGAAATGGCGCATGTCGCGGCGCTCGGCGATGGCTCGGTAGACGGCGGCTTGGTCGGCGGGGGTATAGGGGGTCGTGGTCACGGCTTGAGCATCGCGGCGGCCGCGGCGGGTGCCGACGGCATGTAGAAGTGAATATAGCTGGCGGTGAGGCGACCGTCTCGGTAGACCGCCTCGGCCACCGCCTTGCCGTTGGGGCACAGCCCGCGCGCCCAGGGCGTCTCGGGTGACTCCAGGGCGGAGTGGTGATAGGTGTGGCCGCGCAGGGTGCCCTGTTCGAAATCCACCGACTGCAGGGCCAGGGCGGTGAGTCGCGCCTGCATCCGCGCGCTGCCCGGCAGCAGCCCGAGCAGGCTGGCGGATTCGCCGGCCTTGTCGGTCAGTTCGTCGAGCAGATAGAGCATGCCGCCGCACTCGGCGAGGATCGGCTTGCCCGCTGCGTGGTGGGCGCGGATGGCCGCGCGCATGCCCAGGTTGTTGGACAGCGTCTGCAGGTGCAGCTCGGGATAGCCGCCCGGCAGATAAAGGCTGTCCACCGCCGGCAGCGTCGTGTCGGCCAGCACGGAAAAGAACTGCAGCTCGGCGCCCAGGGCGCGCAAGAGATCCAGGTTGGCCTGGTAGATGAAGGCTAGCGCCGCATCCCGGGCCACGCCAATCCGCACTCCGGCTAGCAGTGGCTCGACCGCGGTCGGCTCCGGCGCGGCGAAGGCCACGGGCGGCGGCAATTCGATGTCGGAACTGGCGCCCAGGGCATCGGCCGCCATGTCCAGACGGCGATCCAGGTCGGTGACCTCGTCGGCCTGGATCAGCCCCAGGTGACGACTCGGCAATTCGATGCCGGCATCGCGCGGCAGGCTACCAAAGAAGGTCATGCCCGCCGGCAGGCTGCCGCGGATCAGCTGGGTCTGCCGCGGACTGCCGCTGCGATTGGCCAGCACCCCGGCGAAGGGCAGACTCGGCCGGTAATGGGCGAGGCCATAGGCCAGGGCGCCAAAGGTCTGCGCCAGTCCGGCGGCGTCGATCACGCCCAGCACCGGTACGCCAAAGCGCTCGGCGAGGTCGGCCGCGGAGGGCTGGCCGTCAAACAGCCCCATGACGCCTTCGATGAGGATGAGATCCGCCTCCCCCGCCGCTTCCCACAGCAGGCGCCGGCTCTCGGCCTCGCCGATCATCCACAGATCGAGCTGGTAAACCGGCGCGCCGCTGGCGCGGGCCAGAATCATCGGATCGAGAAAGTCCGGGCCGCACTTGAACACCCGTACCCGCCGCCCCTGGCGGGCGTGCAGCCGGGCCAGGGCCGCGGTGACGCTGGTCTTGCCCTGACCCGAGGCCGGGGCGGCGATCAGCAGCGCCGGGCAATGCCGCGTCTCGCCTACCATTCGATGCCCTGCTGGGCGCGGACGCCGGCCTGGAAGGCGTGCTTGACCAGACTCATGTCGGTCACGGTGTCGGCGGCCTCGACCAATGCCTGTGGCGCACCGCGGCCGGTCACCACCACGTGCTGATGAGCCGGACGCCCGGCCAGGTCGGCCAGCACCTGGTCGACCTCCAGGTAGCCATGCTTGAAGGCGATGTTGAGTTCGTCCAGCAGCACCAGGCCGATGGCCGGATCGCGCAAGAGCTCCACCGCCACCGCCCAGGCCGCGGCCGCCGACTGCAGGTCGCGGGCCCGGTCCTGGGTGTCCCAGGTGAAGCCCTCACCCATGACGTGGTAGCGCACCTCGTCCGGGAACCGCTTGAAGAAGAGTTGCTCGCCGGTATCGCGGCGGCCCTTGATGAACTGCACCACGCCCACCTTCATGCCGTGGCCGAGGGCGCGCGCCGCCATGCCGAAGGCGGAGCTGCTCTTGCCCTTGCCGATGCCGGTATGCACCAGCAGCAGGCCGCGTTCGTCCTGGGCTTCGGCGATGCGGGCGTCGATCACCGCCTTCTTGCGCACCATGCGCGCGCGGTGGCGCTCGTCGCGCTCGGGGCTGGTCGAATCGGGGGTGTCGGTCATGGATGGTTCTCCGGGTGCGGGCGCGGCGGAGAAACGGGCAGAGACGCCGCCCGCGCAAGGCAGGTGGCGACGCCGCGCGACGCCCTCCGCATCGCCGAGATGAACGCAAGCGTGGCCGGTCTCCGGGCTGGTGAGCCGATGCCCTAAGGGCATCCGCTGCGCCCCTTCCCGGCCAGGGCCAGTGGGCATCGCGCAGCTACTGCTCAACTACCGTTGCGGGGGCAGCGCCGGCTCGACCGGCTTCCCTGTTTCACCCCGCTCCAGGCGGGGCACCACGTGCAAGGGCGCAGGGTACGGACTAGCCGGGAGAGCGTCAATCGATGGCGCCGCCCGAACTCGGCGTCGCGCGGACGGGTCCACCCTAGACACCCACCGCCAGGAGCTACCGGATGAACGATGCCACCCTCGCCGCCTGCATCAAGGCCTGCCTCGATTGCGCCGCCGCCTGCGAAACCTGCGCCAGCGCCTGCCTGGGCGAAGCCAATCTGGACATGATGCGTGACTGCGTCCGTCTGGATCGCGATTGCGCCGACGCCTGCCGCCTGGCCGCCACCTTCATGCAGCGCGGCAGCGACCGCATCGCCGAAGCCTGCGCCCTGTGCCTGGCCACCTGCCGTGCCTGCGCCGCCGAATGCGGCAAGCACAAGGCTGAGCATTGCCAGGCCTGCGCCCGGGCCTGCGCAGCCTGCGCCGACGCCTGCGCGGCCATGGCCGCCTGAGGCGGCTGCCGATAACCGTATCCGCTGAGCGCCGGCTGCCGTGCTGCGCGCTCTGGTCGCAGCCGAATCCCGCACAGGAAGCCGCCGCTCGGGCGTTCGGCATTGGCATTACCCGGCGACGCCAGGGATAATGCCCGCCCTTTCATCGATATCCAGGCCTTCGCCATGACCGATACCAACCAAGATCCCCGTTTGAGCCGCATGAAGCGTCGCCTGCGCAAGAAGCAGTACCTGGGCGAATTCCAGGAACTGGCCTTTGAAATCAAGGTGAGCTTCAAGAACGAACTCAGCGAAGACGATCTGGACACCTTCCTGGGCGACTTCATCGACTACGTCGAAGAGCGCAAGCTGGACTACATCGGCGGCTTCGACAACGCCTGGGTCGAAGGCACCATCATGGCCAACAAGCGCTACACCTCGCCCACCGCGGAAGACCGTACCGCGCTGCTGGACTGGCTCAAGGCCCGCGCCGAAGTCGGCGAAGCCAACGCCTCCGATCTGCATGACGCCTGGCACCACGACGGCGAAGTCTAACTAGCCTTCGCCGGATAGCTTGGCGTCCGTTGCGGTCGTAAAGGGGAATCCGTTGGAAACCAGGTCCTCATGACGACCCTCCTGCAAATCTCCGATACCCACTTCGGCACCGAGCAACCCGCCGTGGTCGCGGCCCTGGAAGCCCATGTCCGCGAACACGGCGCCGATGTCCTCATCCTTTCCGGGGACATCACCCAGCGCGCCCGGCGCGAGCAATTCGCCGCCGCCAAGACCTTCGTCGAACGCCTGGAAAGCTACGGCATTCCCCGCACCCTGGTGATCCCGGGCAATCACGACCTGCCGCTGTACAATGTCTTCGCTCGTTTCCTGACGCCCTATGGCAACTATCGCCGCCATTTCGGCCAGGACCTCGAGCCCAGTTTCGAGAACGACGAGCTCCTGCTGGTCGGACTCAACACCACCGCCCCGCGACGCCACAAGGATGGCGCGGTGAGCACCGAGCAGATTGAGCGCGTCGCCGAACGCCTGCGCCGCGCAGGCCCGGGCAAGTTGCGCATCGTCATCGCCCACCAGCCCTTCGGCGCCCTCGAACTCAGCGACCTGAGCAATCTGCAGCACAATGCCGATCACGCCCTGGCCACCTGGGCCGATGCCGGCCTGGATCTGGTGATGGGCGGCCATATCCACCTGCCCTATGTGCTGCCGCTGAGTCGCCAGTACCCCACCCTCCCCCGCGAGGTCTGGATCGTGCAGGCCGGCACCGCCCTCTCATCGCGCGTGCGCGGCACCTCGCCCAACTCCTTCAATCGCCTGCTGGTCGGCGAAGGAACGGAGAAGACCGTGGACGTGGAGCGCTGGGACTTCCAGGGCGATCGTTTCGTCGTCGGCGAGCGTCACGCACTGCGCTGGCAGGCCGCGCAGGACGCCCTCGCGGAAGGCTGAGGCGTCCGACCGGGACGCCTATGCGCGCTCGCGCGCACTTCCAGCAATGGAAATTGATTCAAGCTGTTGAAACGGCTGGCAGGCCACGGGCGCCGCGTAGTCTTAGGACTTTCGGCAAGAGTGGCCTCCCATGGAATCCCTGACGCAATCGCTGCTTGGCTTTATCGAAACCCACCAGGCCTGGGCACCGCTGCTCGTCGGCCTGCTCGCCTTTGGCGAGTCCCTGGTGCTGCTGGGCGTCTTCATTCCGGCCACGGCGCTGCTGCTGGTGGTCGGCGGCTTGGCCGGCTCCGGGGTGCTCTCGCCGGTGCCGCTGGTGCTGGCCGCCATCGTCGGCGCCATCCTCGGCGACATCTGCTCCTATGTCATCGGCCGCTGGCTCGGTCCCAGCATCGTCCACCGCCCGCCCTTTCGCCGCTATCGCAAGCAGGTGGCCCGGACCCGGCTGTTCTTCCGCCGCTATGGCTTCTTCGCGGTCTTCGGCGGGCGCTTCCTGACCATGATCCGCAACACCGTGCCCCTGGTGGCCGGGATGATGGCGATGAACCAGCTGCGCTTCCAGTCGGCCAACGTGCTCTCGGCCATCGTCTGGGCGCCACTGATGATGGGCCCGGGTTATCTGGCGGCCAAGGGCGCCAACCACTTCAGCTTCGCCGGCAACGAGTCGCTGTGGATCGGCGCGGCGGTGGTCGCCGTGCTGGGCGCCGGCGCCGCGCTGTTCTTCAAGCAGCGGCTGAAACGCGCCTAGCGGCGGGCGGCCAGCGCCTCGCGCAGACGCTGGCGATTCAGCGGTACCTCGCGCAGGCGCAGACCGGTCGCCGCCGCCACGGCATTGGCGATGGCCGCTGGGATGGCGGCGGTGGTGGCCTCCCCGGCCCCCACCGCCGGCTCTTCCGGCCGATCGATCAGTTCCAGTTCCAACTCGGGCAATTCGTTGAAGGTCAGCGGCGGATAGGCGCCCCACTCCAGACTGGTCACCCCCTGCTGATCGAAGCGCACCGCCTGCTTGAGGGTCCGGGCGATGCCCTGTACCACGCAGCCTTCCAACTGGTTGCGCAGGCCATCCGGATTGACGATCAGCCCGCAGTCATGGGCCACCACCACCCGGGTGACGCGGATCCCCGCCGCCTCGCTCACCGCCACCTCGACCACCGCGGCCACATAGGCGTTCTCGTTCTCATAGCGCAGGAAGGCCAGGCCCTGACCTTTCGCCAGGGCGCCGTCCCAGGTCTTTTCCTGCCGGGCCGACGGTCGCCAACCGGCCTTGGCCGTGGCGGCCTGCAGCACCGCCCGCGCACGAGGATCCTGCAGATAGCGCAGGCGGAATTCCAGCGGATCGACCCCGGCCGCCAGGGCCAGCTCGTCCATGAAGGATTCGTTGGCGAAGGTATTGCCGACCGCCCCCAGGGCGCGCAGGGCCGAGGGTCGCAGCGGCGAATCCCCGGCTTCCAGCCAGTGGGTCGCCACCTGGACATTGAGCAGGTCGTAGTCCAGCGGCGCATTGCGATTGCCACCACCCCGCCCACCCTTGAGCGGCAGGTTGTAGGCCAGTTGCCCGGCGAGCAGAGCCGCCTTGCCGGTCTGGCCATTGGGGCGGGTCAGATGCGTGGGCGTCCAGTTGGCGAAGCGCCAGGCCAGCAGATCGCCAGCCGCGCTCAGGCCGCCGGCCAGGCGCATCAGCATGGCCGGTCCCTTGGGATTCCAGCCGTGTTCGTCGGCGCGACTCCATTGCACCCGGACCGGACGGCCACACAGCTTGGAGAGCAGCGCCGCATCGGCCGCCGCGTCATCGGCGCCGTTATGGCCATAGCAGCCCGACGCCTGCTGGTAGATGACATGGATGCTGTCTTCCGGTAGCGCCAGCAGATCCGCCAACGCCGCCCGGAGCTGATAGACGCCCTGGGTACCGCTCCAGACGGTGGCGCCGTCGGCACGCACATCCGCCACCGCGCAGGAGGGACCGATGGAGTCGTGATTCTGGTAGGGCCAGCGATACTCGGCGTCCAGGCGCTGGGCGGCGTTCGCCAGCTCCCCCGCGACATCGCCGGCCTCCTGCTGGAGGTCGGCCGGTCCGGCCTTGGCTTCCAGCCGGGCATAGAGTTCGCCTGGCAGGGGCAGGTCCGGCACCAGGCTCCAGTCCACCCGCAGCGCCGCCGCGCCCTGGCGCGCCAGCCAGGGCTGCTCGGCCACCACCGCGACGAAGGCGCCCTCGTACACCAGCTGAGCGCCCGCCGGCAGCGCGCTGGCATCGATACCGCGAACACTCACCCCCGCCAACCGCGCCGAGCCGATGCAGGGCGGCCGCACCACGCAACCGTGCAGCATGCCGGGAAGGCGCAGGTCGTGGACGTAATCGAAGCTGCCGAACAGCTTGGCCGGGATGTCTTCCCGCGGCACCGAGGTCCCGACCAGGCGATAGTCCTTGACGGCGCGGGTACGCACCGCCTGGTTGACCAGCCGCCCCAGCGGCCGTCCGCCGACCAGCTCGCCATAGCTGACGAAACGCCCGGTGGGATCGCCACGATAGACCACCCGGCCATCCACCGTGTCCACCACCGCCAGATCCAGCCCCAGGCGCCGCGCTCCTTCCAGAAACAGGAATTGCCGCGCGCTGGCGGCGGCCTTGCGCAACTGGGCGCCGCCCACCTGCAGGCTCTTGCTGCCGGCGGTGATGCCCTGGTCGGGCGTCAGCCGGGTATCGCCCTGGATCAACCGGGTGGCGGCAAAGGCCACGCAGAGCTCCTCGGCCACGATCTGCCGCAGCGCCGTGCTGACCCCGGTACCCAGTTCCACCTTGCCGCTGTAGACGATGACCTGGCCCTGGGCATCCACTGCCAGCCAGGCGTCCAGTTGGCGCTGATCGAGGGTCTTGGCCAGACTCGCAGTGTCAGTAGGTGCGGGCAATACCTGGGCGGCGACCGGTCGCTGCAGGCTGAAGCCCAGCAGCAGCACCGCGCTGCCGCCGAGAAAGGTGCGGCGGGACAGCGTCATGCCGGGGCCTGCCCGTCGCGCAAGAGCACCGCCGCCCGCTTGACCGCGCGCAGGATGCGATAGTGGGTCCCGCAGCCACAGAAATTGGCCGCCAGCGCCTGGCGGATCTGCGCATCGCTGGGATCGGGCACGCGTTCGAGCAGTGCGCGGGCGGTCATCACCATGCCAGGGATGCAATAGCCGCACTGCGCTGCCTGCTCCTCGATGAAGGCCCGTTGCAGCGCGTGCGGCGCCGCTGGCGTGCCCAGGCCTTCCAGGGTCAGCAGCTCGCGACCGGCAAAGGACGCCGCCGGCAGCAGACAGGCACGCACCGGCTTGCCATCCGCCAGCACCGTACAGGCACCACACTCGCCCAGGCCGCAGCCGAATTTCGGCCCCTTGAGGCCCAGCTCGTCGCGCAGGGCGTCCAGCAGAGGCATGCGTGGATCGACGTCGAGCTGTCGCGACTCGCCATTGACCTTGAGTTCGAGGACCGCCACCGCTAGTGCTCCCGTTCGCGCGCCGCCGCCACGTCCTCGGGACGAATATCGGCGGCGTGACCACCAAAGCGGCGGCCGATGTAGGTGGCCAGATCGGCCAGCTGCTGATCGCTGAGCAACTCCCGATAGGCTGGCATGAAGGCGTGCTCGGTGCGTCCCTGGCGGTCGAGCCCGTCGAGCAGCACGCGCACCAAGTTGGTCCCTGCCGGATCGCGCACCGCCGAATAGTTGCTGAAGGAGCGCGGATAGGGACCGGCCGGCCCCTGGTCGTCCGGCGCATGACAGCTGGCGCAGGCGGATTGCAGCAAGGCCGCACTCTCCGTCTCGGCAGCAGTGAGCGGCCCGGTTTCACCGGGTGGCTGCACCTCGGCACGCGCCGGCACCGCTCCGGGCTGCGCTGGTAGGGTCCGCAGATAGGCGATCAGGGCACCGAGATCCGCATCGTTCAGATGCCGGGTACCGCCGCTCACCACCTCGGCCATGGGGCCCGCCGCCACAGCCTCGCCGCGCTGATGGCCTTCGCGCAGATAGCTGGCGAGCTTGGCATCGCTCCAGCCGCCGAGGCCGCGCGGGTCCGCGGTGAGATTCCAGGCGGTCCAGCCCTGCTGGGTCGCCCCGGCATAGGCCCGCCCGCTGTCGAGACCCTGGCTCCAGGTCCGCGGCGTATGGCATTCCTGGCAATGCCCCACCGCCTCGGCCAGGTAGGCGCCCCGCGCCACCTGCGCATCGGCAGTAACGGGTAACGGACCCGGCGTGAAGTTGAGCCATTTCCAACCGCGGATCAGCGCGCGCTGATCGAAGGGAAAGCGCAGGCCGTTGGCGGGCGGCGCATAGGGCACCGGTCGCTGGATCTGCAGATAGGCGAAGATCCCGGCGATGTCCTCGTCGCTCAGGCGGGTAAAGGCCGTATAGGGAAAGGCCGGATAGAGCTGCTCACCATCGCGCCCCAGCCCGTCGTGCAAGGCGCGGCGAAACTCGTCCGCCGTCCAGTCGCCCAGGCCGTGCTCGCGATCCGGCGTGATATTGCTTGAGTAAAGACGGCCAAAAGGCGTATCGAAGGCGACACCACCGGCGAAGGGTGCACCGTCGGGACGGGTATGACAGCCCTGGCAGTTGCCCAGCCGGGTCAGGTATTCGCCCCGCGCCAGGGTCGCCTCGTCGGCGCGCACCGGCGCGGCCTTGGACAGGAGCAGCATCCCCGCCAACAGGGGCAGGGCCAGGGATCTCATCAGCTCTCCTCTTGAGGTCGAACCGGACGGGCGGATTCCGCCGTGGCGTTGCCGTCATCCTAATCGCAGCGGCAAGCGCCCGTGGCGTTCGCCCCTGGAGGTGAGATGCAGGCGACAGTTTCGGCCCGCACGTCAACTGCGGCCTTTACAATCCTGCTCCATTCCGGCTGCGCCCTGGCGCGAGAGCTGTGAGTCGCCAGCAACCACCGATTCTGATTACCCGCACTCAGGACAGGAAGGAAGACCTCCCACACCCAAGCACTATAGGGGTGGTATTACTCAACGCTTGGGCACGAAGCCATCGGGCTTGGCCGCCAGCCAGTCGACGAACTGGCGAATGCGTGCATCGCTGAGCAGCAACTCGCGGCTGTTGTATTCCAGCGCCAGGGTCTTTTCGTCGAAGGTCTGGTGGATATGGTTGTGGCAGGGTCGGCAGACCCAGAGGGTGGCGGTGATCCGGCTGACGCGGTCGAATCTCTTGCGCACGTATGCCTTGTCGTGCAGCGAGCGAGGGATCAGGTGATGGCGGGTGAGCGGCGCCGCCCTACCACACAGCTCGCAACGAGCCGGCTGGGGCGGCAGACGTATCGCCTGGGGCATGATGGGCTCCGCACGGGCTGGATGCCTATTCGAGCGGCCCGGGCGGAACGGGGTTCAATAGCCGCCGGCGAGACTCGGCGTGACCAGCACGCGCTTGGCCTGCAGATAGCTGTTCTGCCAATAGGGCTTGGCCAGGCTGTCCAGGCGCACCGTCCCGCCAGTGCGCGGTGCATGGACGAAGCGCCCTTCCCCGACGTAGATGCCGGCATGGCTGACCTGACGGCCACCGGCGGTGGCGAAGAAGATCAGATCACCGGGCTGCAGGGCATTGCGCGCCACATTGGGCGAGCCGAGGGTGATCATCTCGCGGGTCGAACGCGGCAGGGTCACCCCGGCCGCATCGCGATAGACGTAGCCGATCAGCCCGCTGCAATCGAAGCCACCCGCCGGGGTATTGCCGCCGTAGCGATAGGGAGTGCCGACCAGGCCAATGGCCCGAAAGAGCACATCGTTGGCGGCCTGGGCCTGGCTTTCCAGCAGGGGGCGGGAGACGACCGGGGCGACCGGTGCGGGTGCCTGGGGCGGCCTGCCGGCACAGGCGGCCAGCAGCACGAAGGCGCAATACAATCCGAGGCGAGCCGCATGCGGCATTGGAGACATCCTTAGTTATCCATCGATCACCGTCGGCCTGCCACGCAGCCTCGACGGGTCCTCGAAGCGCACCGGCGGAGATCGCGGCGATACGCCTCAGCGCAATACGCGCTTGCCTTCCAGGAAACTCACCTTCCAGTATTGGTCGTCCAGGCTGTCCACCCGCACCCCGCCGCTGCGGCGACTGGAGGAATGGATGAACTTGCCCTCGCCCATGTAGATACCGGTGTGACTGACCCGGCCACGGCCGTTGCTATTGAACAGCAACAGATCGCCAGGTTCCAGATCGTTCTTGCTGACTACCGGTACTTCGAGATCGATGATCTCGCGGGTGGAGCGCGGCAGGGTCATGCCGGCCCGCTCGCGAAAGACGTAATTGACGAAACCGCTGCAATCGAAACCGGCCAGGGTGCTGCCGCCGCGGCGATAGGGCGTGCCCACCAGCTGGGTGGCACGATTGAGGATCTGGTCCGCCAGTTTCGGCAGCGCCTGGCGCGGACCGACCTCGCGATCCCAATCCAGTTGATGCGGCGACTGGGTATGGGGGAAGACCGGACGTTGCTGAGCGCTCTCGGTCTCCACCGCGGCGGAACCGTTGCCAGCACCACCCAGACCATGCAGCGAGGCGGTCTGGAAGGTCCGAGAGGTAGAGGACTGATCAGGGGCAACGGCGGTGTCAGGACTTTGCGGCGCACTCGCACAGGCGGCGAGCAGACAGACAAAAGACAGGGGCACGAGGGGTGCGAAGCGTTTCCTTGGCATGGGCACGACCGTGTCGTTTTCTCAAAGTTTCAACACCTTGCCGACCTGGATCACAGATGGCAAGTTTTTTTAGCCTCCGATGTGACTCAAAAGCCGAGGAAGGACGTCTACGGCCCTTTTTTTGATCTGAACGGTCGCCAAGCCGCTCAGCGACGAGCGGTCCGGATTGATTTCGATGAGGTCACCACCCTGCGCCAGGGTCTGGCCAATCGGCGCCTGGATATAGCCGAAGGCGGCCGTGGTGCCGACCGCGATCACCAGGTCGAAGCCCTCCTCCATCGCCTCCTGCAGACGTTGCAGCTCGATGACCGGCAGCGCTTCCTCGAACAGCACCACCGGTGGCCGCAGGATGCCGCCGCACGCGGGACAGCGCGGCGGCAGCGGACCGGCCAGGTGATCTTGGGCATCTGCGACCGTCTGCGCGCAACTCACACAGGCGAGCGGCTCCAGTTGTCCATGGATCTCGATCAGCCGCTCTGGCGGAAAGCCTGCCTGCCGATGAAAGCCGTCGATGTTCTGCGTCAGCACCCAGCTGCCGGGGTGACAGACGCCGAAGTCGGTGATCGCCTGGTGCGCCGCATTGGGCCTGGCCGCAGCGCAGGCCCGGCCGAGTTGCGCCAGGTAGCGCCAGCAGAGCTCCGGACGCTGCCGGAGCATGCTGCCCGAGAGCGCCGCCTCGATGGGGATGCCCTCTTCGGTGAGGCCGTTGTACAGCCCGCCCAGGCCCCGATAGGTCGGCAGTCCCGAATCGGCGGACAGCCCCGCCCCGGTGATGAACAGCACCCGACCGGCCCGCTGCAGCAGGCCTTGGGCACGCACCAGGGCGTCGGTCAATGATTCACCGTCAGGGCCAGCATCACCGACAGCTGGCAGAGCGGGCGGCCGCTCTGTTCCTGCCAGAGGTTGAAGGCCTCCTGCATCTTCTGCCGATCACGCTTGGCGGTGGGCGCCTTGTCGAGGATGTTCTGCGCCTTGAGTGCCGTCACCACGTCGTCGGTCGCCAGAAAGGTGTCCTTGCCGGCCATGCGCAGGAAGCGCTGCGCTGACAGGCCACCCAGCTGATTGCCACGCTTGGTTAGCAGCTCCCAGAGGCCGACAATGTCCTGGGTCGGCCATTCGGCCAGCAACTGGCCGAAGCTGCCGTGACTGCGCTGGAAGTCCAGCACCATCTGGGCGTTGATCGGCACGCTGCGCAACTTGCCCAGGTGGCGGATCAGACGGGCGTCCTGCATCAGCCGCTCCAGACGCTCGCCGCCCATGAGCACCACCTTCTCCGGATCGAAGCCGAAGAAGACCTCCTCGAAGGCCGGCCACTTGGCGTCCACCAGACTGTGCTTGAGTCCGGCGCGAAAGATGCGCCGGGTCAGCAGCGACAGATAGCGGTCATCGCCCACGGACGCCAGGGTGGCAGCGTCGACCGGTTGCGGCAGCCGTGCCTCCAGGGCCGCTCGGGAGCCGCAGCGATTGAGGGCGTATTCGAGCAGCCAGGCGTAGTCCCGCATCAGAGATTCATCACCTGGACGAAGCGCGGCGTGGCGCTGTCATCGACCCTGAGACTGGCGAAGTCGAACAGCTCGCGATCGGCCAGTTGCGAGGGCACCACGTTCTGCAGGGCGCGGAACATGATCTCGGTACGCCCTGGCGTCTTGCGCTCCCACTCCAGCAGCATCTCCTTGACCACCTTGCGCTGCAGGTTCTCCTGGGAGCCGCAGAGGTTGCAGGGAATGATGGGAAATTCGCGCAAGACGGCGTAGGCCTCGATGTCCTTCTCGTTGCAATAGGCCAACGGACGGATCACCACGTTGCGCCCGTCGTCGGCGCGCAGCTTGGGTGGCATGGCCTTGAGCGTGCCGCCATGGAACAAATTGAGGAAGAAGGTTTCTACCATGTCGTCGCGATGATGGCCGAGCGCCATCTTCGTCGCGCCGATCTCGTCGGCGAAGGTATAGAGGATGCCCCGCCGCAGGCGCGAGCACAGCGAACAGGTGGTCTTGCCCTCGGGAATCTTTTCCTTCACCACGGAATAGGTATCACGTTCCAGAATGTGGTACTCGACCCCCAGTTCCTTCAGGTACTGAGGTAAAACGTGTTCAGGAAAGCCCGGCTGCTTCTGGTCGAGGTTGACCGCCACGATCTCGAAGCGAATCGGTGCGACCTTCTGCAAGTAGAGCAGCATGTCGAGCAGGGTGTAGCTGTCCTTGCCACCGGACAGGCAGACCATGACCTTGTCGCCGTCCTCGATCATGTTGTAGTCGGCGATGGCTTCGCCGGTAAGACGGCGCAGGCGTTTCTGCAGCTTGTTCTGGTTGACCGAAAGGGTGCCCATGGATGAATCCGCGAAAGGAAAAAACGAAAGGCCGGCATTTTACGCGCAAAGCGTCCGCCGCCCTACCCCGAACGTCAGTCCATGGCGACCGGCAGCCATGAGCGAAGCCCAGGCGCTCATGACGGCGCTCCACCAGGAACTGCTCAGGGCCCAGTCCAGCCTGTCGGAGTACGAGTTGCTGCAGGCCTTGCGCCGGGCGGGATCACCGCTGATCCCGCCGCGCCCGGTGACCGACAACTACGAACTCTTCCGCCTGCACTTCCGCGTCTTCAACGCCCTCTATCGACTGCGCGATCAACTCCGCGCCGAGCAGCGCGCCGAACTGGTCATCAGCGCCCTGCGCATCGAATTGCGCCCCTATCTGCGCGCCCGTGCCGGGCTGGTGGTGGCCGATCCGCTACGCGCCTACTACCTCGATGTCACCCAGCTGGAGACCACCACCCCGGAAGACGTGGCCAACCTGCTCAATCACTTCTGGGCCCTGGTCAACGGTGAGTCCGAACTGCTGGAGGCCTTGCGCCTGCTGGGACTCGATCGCTCGGCGGACTATGGCCAGATCCGCCGCCGCTATCGCCAGCTCGCCAGCCGTCATCACCCCGATCACGGTGGCAGCACCGGCCGACTGCAGGCCATCAATGCCGCCATGGATACGCTGAGGCGGCACTACGGCCACCAGCCGACCGCGGACGCTAGGGCGCAGGCACGGGCTTCGGCATAATCACCCGCCTCGCCAGAGGTTGCCCATGCCTGAACAACTCACAGCCCGGGTCGAAGACTGCTATCGGCAGGCCGAGGCCTTCTTCAAACGCCGCTTCCCTCGCCCCGAGGTCAGCCTGGCCCTGCGTGGCCAGCGCGCCGGCGTCGCCCATCTCACCGAGAATCGGCTGAGATTCAACCGGCAGCTCTATCAGGAAAATCGCGCCCACTTCCTCGAGCAGACCGTCGCCCACGAGGTGGCGCATCTGGTGGCGCATCAGCTGTTCGGTGGCGGCATCCGCCCCCATGGCGAGGAGTGGCAGCTGATCATGCGCGGGGTCTATGGCCTGCCGCCGGATCGCTGCCATACCTACGAATTGCCGCAACGGGCACGCACCCTGTACCTGTATCGCTGCAACTGCCCCGACGGCCGCTTCGAATTCACCGCCCAGCGTCACGCGCTGGTGCGCAAGGGACGGCGCTATCTGTGCCGGCGCTGCCGCGGTCCGCTGGACTTCACCCAGGAAGTCATCCGCGGCTGATCCTGCCGGTCCCGATCCGGGTTCCGGCAGGCAGGTCGCGAAAGCCCTCAGCCCTGGGCGAAGACTTCGTCGAACAGGTTGTGCATCGCCAGGAAGGCGCGCTTGGCCACCACCGGGTGGTACTGCTGCTTGCCCGGATTGTTGGCTTCGGGATCGGTGAAGGAATGCACCGCGCCACCATAGCTCAGCAGTTGCCAGTCCACCTGGGCGGCATCCATCTCCTGGCGGAAACCGGTGAGTTGCTCGTCCGGCACCAGCGGATCGGAGGCGCCATGCAGCACCAGCACCGGGCCGGTGATCCGGGCGGCATCGGCCGGGTTGGGCGTATCCAGATTGGCGTGGAAGGTCACCACGGCGCTCAGCGCCGCGCCGTCACGGGCCAGTTCAAGCGCCGCGCAGCCACCAAAGCAGAAGCCGATGGCGGCGATCTGATGGACATCCACCGCCGCCGTCTCGGCCTGGGCGACCAGGGCCGCATAGGCCGCCTGCATGCGCTGGCGCAGCAGCGCGCGATCGCCGCGGATCGGCGTCATGGCCGCAAGGGCTTCGTCGGCGTTTTGCGGACGCACGTTGCGACCATAGAAATCCACCACCAGGTAGGCCAGGCCGTCGGCCTCGGCCAGGCCCTTGGCCTGCTCGACGGCGCCATGGGACACCCCCATCCAGTTGGGCGCCAGGAGCACGCCCGGGCGGGTGGGATTGCCGCTGGTGGCATACACCAGCTGGCTCTCGAACGGCTGGCCATCGATTTCGTAGGCGACGGGTTTTACAGTGACTTCGACCATGGGGTCCTCCAGAAGGTGGATAGAAAGAAGCCCGCCGAGGCGGGCTTCTTCGTTGTTAAGCGGACAATTCCACCAGCAGTTTGTTTAACCGGCGGACATAGGCGGCGGGATCCTTGAGGCTGTCGCCCGCGGCCAGCGCTGCCTGATCGAACAGGATGTGCGACAGGTCGGCGAAGCGGTCCTCGTCGGGCTCGCCATCGAGTTTCTCGATCAGCGGGTGCTGCGGATTGATCTCGAAGATCGGTTTGGAATCCGGGGCCTTCTGGCCGCTGGCTTCCAGGATCCGGCGCATCTGCAAGCCGAGGTCCTGCTCGCCGATGGCCAGGATCGCCGGCGAATCGGTCAGACGATGGGAGACGCGGACTTCGCTTACCTGGGCCTCCAGGGCCTGCTTGAGGCGCTCGACCAGGCCTTCCTTGGTCTTGGCGACCTCTTCCTGGGCCTGCTTGTCTTCTTCGCTGTCCAGCTTGCCGAGATCCAGATCGCCACGGGCGACGTCGACGAAATGCTTGCCGTCGAATTCGGTGAGATAGCTCATCAGCCACTCGTCGATGCGATCGGTCAGCAGTAGCACCTCGACACCCTTCTTGCGGAAGACTTCCAAGTGCGGGCTGTTCTTGATCTGCGCGTGGCTCTCGCCGGTCAGGTAGTAGATCTTGTCCTGACCTTCCTTCATCCGGCCGATGTAGTCGGCCAGGGACACGTTCTGGGCATCGTCGCCGTTGTGGGTCGAGGCGAAGCGCAGCAGGCCGGCGATCTTCTCGCGGTTGGCGAAGTCTTCCGCCGGACCCTCTTTGAGCACCTGGCCGAAGTGGCCCCAGAACGACTGGTACTTCTCCGGCTCGCTCTTGGCCAGCTTCTCCAGCATGTCCAGCACGCGCTTGGTCAGCGCCGACTTCATGGAGTCGATCACCGGATCCTTCTGCAGGATCTCGCGGGAGACGTTAAGCGACAGGTCGTTGGAATCCACCACACCCTTGATGAATCTCAGGTACAGCGGCAGGAACTGGTCGGCCTGGTCCATGATAAAGACGCGCTGCACATAGAGCTTGAGGCCCTTGGGCGCTTCGCGCTGGTACAGATCGAAGGGCGCGCGGGCCGGCACGTACAGCAGCGAGGTGTATTCGAGCTTGCCCTCGACCTTGTTGTGGCTCCAGGTCAGGGGATTCTCGAAATCATGGCCGACATGTTTGTAGAACTCCTGGTAGTCCTCGTCCTTGAGTTCGGTACGCGGACGGGTCCAGAGCGCGCTGGCGCGGTTGACGGTTTCCCACTCGGCTGCGGCCGGCTGCTCGTCCTCGCCACCCTGCTGCTCCTTGGGCAGCTCGATGGGCAGGCCGATGTGGTCGGAATACTTCTTGACCACGTTGCGCAGGCGCCAGCCATCGGCGAATTCGATTTCCTCGGGCTTGAGGTGCAGCACGATACGGGTACCACGCTCGGGCTTGTCGATGGTCGCGACCTCGAACTCCCCTTCCCCCTTGGACGACCAGTGCACGCCCTCGGCGGCCGGCTGGCCGGCGCGACGGGTGTAGACATCCACCTGGTCGGCGACGATGAAGGCCGAATAGAAGCCCACGCCGAATTGACCGATGAGGTTGGAATCCTTCTTCTGGTCACCGCTGAGATTCTTCAGGAAATCGGCGGTGCCGGACTTGGCGATGGTGCCGAGGTGAGCGATCACCTCTTCGCGGCTCATGCCGATGCCGTTGTCTTCGAGGGTGACCGTGCCGGCCTCCTTGTCGAAGCTCAGGCGAATCTTCAGCGTATCCCCGCCTTCGAGCAGTTCGGGCTTGGACAGGGCCTCGAATCTGAGCTTGTCGGCCGCGTCGGAGGCGTTGGAAATCAATTCGCGCAGGAAGATTTCCTTGTTGGAATACAGCGAGTGAATCATCAGGTGAAGCAGCTGCTTCACTTCGGTCTGGAAGCCTAGGGTTTCCTTTTGAGTCTCCACACTCATGCTACGAACTCCGCTATCGATAGGTACGCACCAGATGCCTGGCGATGTCGCGGAGATGGGGGCGCGCGGTGACATTTCAACCTTGGCGCGCTCGGTTCGCGATGCAGGTAGGAATTTGCGCGATGCTGGAGCTAGACGCGGAACTTAACTTTTAACGGTGCGCTCGAACGGCTGTCGTGTAGTTCATAAGGAGAAAACACATGAAAAAGCCCTTTGCCATCGCCCTGCTCTTCACTGCCGCCTTCGGCCTCGCCGCCTGTGACAAGCCTTCCGAAAACAAGGCTCAGGATGCTGCCAAGACCGAACAGAAAGCCCAGGAAAACCTGAACAAAGCCGCTGAGCAGAGCAACAAGGCTGCCGAGCAGCGCAACGAAGCTGCCAACGAAGCTGCCAAGGAGCAATCCAAAGGCGAAGCCACCTCGGTAAGCCCGGCTACCGGGACCACCAACGGCACCGCGCCGGCTACCCAGCCCAAGCCGTAAGCCGATCGGATATGAAAAAAGCCCGCTGCTGCGGGCTTTTTTGTGGGCGACCGATTCAGGAGCGCGAAGGATCCGGCTCGGCTTCACTCTCGGGCGCGCGCCCGCCACGTCTCAGACTTTCCAGGACAAGGGCGGCAAGACCCACCACCACGGCCGGCAACAGCCAGCCCAGGCCCGAGTCGGCCAGCGGCAGCCACTGCACGGCACCACTCAGATAGGGCACCGTCAGGTGCGCGGCCTGCAGGCCATCGAGGATACCGAAGGCCAGGGCCACCAGCAGCACCGGGCCGAGGATGCGCCCGGGCGCCGCCCAGCGGGCGGTAAAGAAGCTCAGCACCACCAGGGCGATGCAGGGCGGATAGATGGCGGTGAGGATCGGCACCGAGATCTGGATCAGCTGCGTCAGCCCCAGGTTGGATACCAGCAGCGAGAAGGCCGCCAGCAGGACCACCAGACTGCGATAGCTGAATGGCAGGAATTCGCTGAAGAACTCCGCGCAGGCGCAGGTAAGGCCCACCGCCGTGACCAGACAGGCCAGGGTGATCAGCACCGCCAGGAAGTCGCTGCCGACGCTGCCGAAGGTATGCTGCACATAGGCATGCAGCACCTCGGCGCCATTGCTGGCATGGGGCACCAGCACCCCGCTGCCGGCGCCGAGCTGGAACAGACTCAGGTAGACCAGCACCAGCCCGACGCCGGCGATCAGACCGGCGATGATGGTGTAGCGCGTCAGCAGCTGCGGCGCGGTCACGCCCCGGGCACGAATGGCGTTGACGATGACGATGCCGAACACCAGGGCGCCCAGGGTATCCATGGTCAGGTAGCCGTTGACGAAGCCCTGGGACAGCGCCCGCGAGGCGTAGTCCGGCGCCGCCGTGACAGGTCCGCCCGCCGGCCAGAATAGCGCCGCACCGCCCAGTACCGCCAGCGCCAGGATCTTCAGCGGACCGAGAAAGCGCCCCACGGTGTCGAGCAGGCGTCCCGGATAGAGCGAGACCACCAGCACCACCAGGAAGTAGGCCAGGCTGTAGAGGAACAGCGGGATCGGACCATTGCCCAGCAGCGGCGCAACGCCGACCTCGAAGGACACCGTGGCGGTGCGCGGCGTGGCGAACAGCGGACCCACCGACAGGTAGCAGACGATGGCCAGGGTGCGGGCGGCGGTCTGGCCGAGCGGCTTGCTCAGGGCGTCCATGCCACCGCCGACTCGCGCCAGGGCGATCAGCGTCAGCACCGGCAGGCCGACCGCGGTCAGCAGAAAGCCCAGGGCGGCGCTCCAGACGTGCTCGCCCGCCTGCAGGCCGACGATCGGGGGAAAGATGATGTTGCCCGCGCCGACGAACAACGCGAACGTCATGAATCCAAGGGCCAGGACATCCCGGCTTTGCAAAGCTTTCATGGAAGGCAGTACCAGCAATGAGGAAAACGAGGCAGCCCGCCCTCATGGGAGCAGGTCTTGGTGGGGCCACGGTGTGGCCGTTGGAGCGGAAGGTTGCCATCCTAACGAATTACCGGCGAAAAGGCAGCCGGCAGCTGATGAGGCGTCATCGCAGCGCCCATGAAAAAGGCCGCCCGAAGGCGGCCTTTTTACAGTCGGTCAGGCTCAGGCCTTCTTGACTTCCCAACCGGTCAGCTCGGCCAGGGCCTTGCCGATGTCGGCCAGGGAACGCACGGTCTTCACACCGGCGTCCTGCAGGGCGGCGAACTTCTCGTCCGCAGTGCCCTTGCCGCCGGAGATGATGGCGCCGGCGTGGCCCATGCGCTTGCCGGGCGGTGCGGTGACACCGGCGATGTAGGACACCACCGGCTTGGTCACGTTGGCCTTGATGAAGGCCGCGGCCTCTTCTTCAGCGCTGCCGCCGATCTCGCCGATCATCACGATGGCTTCGGTCTGCGGATCTTCCTGGAACAGCTTCAGGATATCGATGAAGTTCGAGCCCGGGATGGGGTCGCCGCCGATGCCCACGCAGGTGGACTGGCCGAAGCCGGCGTCGGTGGTCTGCTTCACGGCTTCATAGGTCAGGGTGCCGGAACGCGACACGATACCGACCTTGCCCGGCAGGTGAATGTGACCGGGCATGATGCCGATCTTGCACTCGCCGGGGGTGATGACGCCGGGGCAGTTCGGGCCGATCAGGCGTACGCCCAGCTCGTCGCACTTCACCTTGGCATCCAGCATGTCGAGGGTGGGGATACCCTCGGTGATGCAGACGATCAGCTTGATGCCGCCGAAGGCCGCTTCCAGGATGGAGTCCTTGCAGAAGGGAGCCGGAACGTAGATCACCGAAGCATCGGCGCCGGTGGCTTCCACGGCTTCCTTGACGGTGTTGAACACCGGCAGGCCGAGGTGGGTGGAGCCGCCCTTGCCGGGGGTCACGCCGCCGACCATCTGGGTGCCGTAGGCGATGGCCTGTTCGGAGTGGAAGGTACCCTGGCTACCGGTGAAGCCCTGGCAGATGACCTTGGTGTCTTTGTTGATCAGGACGCTCATTACTTACCCTCCGCGGCCTTGACGACCTGCTGGGCAGCGTCGGTCAGGCTGGTTGCCGCGATGATGTTCAGGCCACTTTCGGCCAGGACCTTGGCACCGAGTTCGGCGTTGTTGCCTTCCAGGCGAACCACGACCGGCACCTTCACGCCGACTTCCTTCACGGCACCGATGATGCCTTCGGCGATCATGTCGCAGCGCACGATGCCGCCGAAGATGTTCACCAGAACGGCCTTCACGTTGCTGTCGGACAGGATGATCTTGAACGCTTCGGTCACGCGCTCTTTGGTCGCGCCGCCGCCAACGTCCAGGAAGTTGGCCGGCTTGCCGCCGTGCAGGTTGACGATGTCCATGGTACCCATGGCCAGACCGGCACCGTTGACCATGCAGCCGATGCTGCCTTCCAGGGCCACGTAGTTCAGTTCCCACTTCTGCGCATGGGCTTCACGGGCGTCGTCCTGCGACGGGTCGTGGAAGGCGCGCAGCTTGGGCTGACGGTAGATGGCGTTGCTGTCGATGTTGATCTTGGCATCCAGACAGTGCAGGTTGCCGTCCTTCTTGATCACCAGCGGGTTCACTTCCAGCAGGGCCAGGTCGTAGTCCTGGAACAGCTTGGCCAGACCGACGAAGATCTGGGTGAACTGCTTGATCTGGTCACCTTTCAGGCCCAGCTGGAAGGCCAGGTCGCGACCCTGGTAGGGCTGAGCGCCCACCAGCGGATCGATGGTGGCCTTGAGAATCTTTTCCGGAGTGTCGTGAGCGACCTTCTCGATGTCCACGCCACCTTCGGTGGACGCCATGAACACGATGCGGCGGCTGGAACGATCGACCACGGCGCCCAGATAGAGCTCCTTGTCGATGTCGGTGCAGGATTCGACCAGGATCTTGCTGACCGGCTGACCGTTGGCGTCGGTCTGGTAGGTCACCAGACGCTGGCCCAGCCACTTGGCGGCGAATTCCTTGGCTTCTTCCTTGCTCTTGACCAGCTTCACGCCACCGGCCTTGCCACGGCCACCGGCATGTACCTGGGCCTTGACGACCCACTCGTCGCCGCCGATACGGCCGCAAGCCTCGTAGGCCTCCTGGGGGGTGTCGACAGCGTAGCCTTTGGAAACGGGCAGGCCGTATTCAGCGAACAGCTGCTTACCCTGATACTCGTGGAGATTCATGCTTGTCTACCGTCTTCGTTGGGTATTGCGCATTAGACGCTGTGCGTTATCCGTGCCGTCCTCCGGACGGTCGCGGGCACCGCGCCACCTGTGACCCCTGCCCTCGCAAGGGTCCGAGGCGCCTTCCTGCGGTGGAGCCCTCAGGGCCCCACGGCGGTCGGCGACCCCGTGGTTCCGTAAATCTCTTACCGCTTCTTGCGATTCACTGCGTGGATCGCATGACCGTTCACCGCCAGGGCCGCTTCGTGCAGCGCCTCGGACAGCGTCGGGTGCGAGAACACCATCATGCCCAGGTCTTCGGCGCTGGTGCCGAATTCCATGGCGATGGCGCCTTGCTGCACCAGCTCCGCCGCGCTCGGGCCGACCACATGGACGCCCAGGACGCGATCGGTCTTGGCATCGGCCACGACCTTGACGAAGCCGGCGGTGTCGTTGGCCGCCAGGGCACGACCGCTGACCGCGAAGGGGAAGGTGCCGACGTTGACTTCGACGCCTTCGGCCTTCAGGGCCTGCTCGGTCTTGCCGACCCACGCGATTTCCGGGTGGGTGTAGATCACCGAGGGGACCAGATCGTAGTTCATCTGGGCCTTGTGGCCGGCGATGCGCTCGGCGACCATCACGCCCTCTTCCGAGGCCTTGTGGGCCAGCATCAGACCGCGGACGCAGTCACCGATGGCGAACACGCCCGGCACGCTGGTGGCGCAATGGTCGTCGACGTAGATGTAGCCACGCTCGTCGCTTTCCACGCCGCTGTCGGAGGCCAGCAGGTCGGTGGTGACCGGACGACGGCCCACGGCGACGATCAGACGATCGAAGGTGATCTGCTTTTCTTCACCGGCTTCGGTGTAGTGCACGGTGACTTCTTCGCCGTTGACCTGGGAACCGGTCACGCGCGCACCCATGCGGATGTTCAGACCCTGCTTGGAGAGGATCTTGTAGGCTTCCTTGGACACCTGCTCATCGGCGGCGACCAGGAACTTGTCCAGGGCTTCCAGCACGGTGACTTCGGCGCCCAGGCGGGCCCAGACCGAACCCAGTTCCAGACCGATGACGCCGGCACCGATCACGCCCAGACGCTTGGGCACGCTCTGGAATTCCAGGGCGCCGGTGGAATCGACGATGACCTTCTGGTCCACCGGAGCCGGCGGGATGTCGATGGGACGCGAGCCGGACGCCAGGATGACGTTCTCGGCCTCGACCACCTGGACGTTGCCGTCCAGACCGGTGACTTCGACCTTCTTGCCGGACAGCAGCTTGCCGTTGCCTTCCAGCAGGGTCACGCCGTTCGCCTTGAACAGGGTGGCCACGCCGCCGGTGAGGTTCTTCACGATCTGGTCCTTGCGGCCGATCATGGTGGGCACGTCGATGGTGACGTTCGGCGCGTCGATGCCGTGGACCTTAAAGCCCTCGTGGGCCTCGTGGTACTTGTAGGAGCTGTCCAGCAGCGCCTTGGAGGGAATGCAACCCACGTTCAGGCAGGTGCCGCCCAGGGCGACCTTGCCTTCCTTGCCCTTGTAGCGCTCGACACAGGCCGTCTTCAGACCGAGCTGCGCGGCGCGGATGGCGGCCACGTAGCCACCAGGGCCGGCGCCGATCACCACTACGTCGAATTTGTCGCTCATACACTAATCCCCTTGGAGCAGCTTCAGGCAGGAAAACTTGAAGCGGTGCGTGGCCCCTGCCCCGCACCGCGAGAGCCGGATCAGATGTCCAGCAGCAGACGAGCCGGGTCTTCCAGCAGGTCCTTCATGGTGACCAGGAAGGTCACGGCTTCCTTGCCATCGATCAGGCGATGGTCGTAGGACAGCGCAAGATACATCATCGGCAGGATCACTACCTGGCCGTTCACCGCCATGGGGCGTTCCTGGATCTTGTGCATGCCCAGGATCGCGGTCTGCGGCGGATTGACGATGGGAGTGGACAGCAGCGAACCGAAGACACCACCGTTGGAGATGGTGAAGGTGCCGCCCTGCATGTCTTCCATGGTCAGCTTGCCGGCCTTGGCCTTCTTGCCGAAGTCGGCGATGGTGCCTTCCACTTCCGCCAGGCTCATGAACTCGGCGTTGCGCAGCACCGGAACCACCAGGCCACGGTCGCTGGATACGGCCACGCCGATGTCCTGATAGCCGTGGTAGACGATGTCGTTGCCGTCGATGGAGGCGTTGACGCCCGGCTGACGCTTGAGCGCCTCGGTGGCGGCCTTGACGAAGAAGGACATGAAGCCCAGGCGCACGCCGTTGTGCTTCTTCTCGAACATGTCCTTGTACTTGGAGCGCAGGTCCATGATCGGCTTCATGTTGACCTCGTTGAAGGTCGTCAGCATGGCCATGCTGGACTGGGCTTCGACCAGGCGCTCGGCGACCTTGGCCCGCAGGCGGGTCATGGGCACGCGCTTCTCGGTACGGTCGCCAGCGGCGGTCACCACCGGAGCGGCAGCGGCAGCGGGCTTGGCAGCCGGAGCGGCGGCGCCGGACTTCTTGGCCTCGACGGCAGCGACGGCGTCTTCCTTGGTGATGCGACCGCCCTTGCCGGTGCCGACCAGGGTAGCCGGGTCGATCCCGTTCTCTTCGGCGATCTTGCGCGCGGCGGGCGCCAGGATCGGATCCTCTTCACCACCGGCAGCCGGGGCGGCGGCCGGAGCGCTGGCAGCGGCCGGCTGGACAGCCGGAGCGGCGGCGGCAGCGGCGCCCTCTTCCACGCGAGCGATGACTTCTTCGCTCAGCACGGTATCGCCTTCGTTCTTCAGGATTTCGGCCAGCACGCCATCGGCAGGTGCCACGACTTCCAGCACGACCTTGTCGGTCTCGATGTCGACCAGCAGTTCGTCACGCTTGACCGCTTCACCGGGCTTCTTGTGCCAGGTGGCGACGGTGCCGTCAGCGACCGATTCCGGGAAGGTAGGGGCTTTGATCTCGATAGCCATTCTATGAATTTCCTTAGTGATCTCTAGTAGTCGCGTGGCGAATCAAACGGAGAAAGCATCTTGCAGCAGTTTTTCCTGCTGCTCGGCGTGCATGGAGGCATAGCCGCAGGCCGGCGCGGCGGACGCATCGCGACCGGCGTATTCCAGACCCAGGCCCTGCTTGTAACCGGACACGGCGCGGCGCATGTGATGCTGGCTGCAGTACCAGGCGCCCTGGTTCATCGGCTCTTCCTGGCACCAGACCACGCGCTCGAGGTTCGGATAGCCGGCCAGTACCTCGGCCAGATCGTCCTCCGGGAACGGATAGAGCTGCTCCAGACGCACGATGGCGATGTCCTGGCGATTCTCGCTGCGGCGCTTTTCCAGCAGGTCGTAGTAGACCTTGCCGCTGCACAGCACCAGGCGCTTCACCTGCTGGGCATCGAGCTGATCCAGCTCGTTGATCACGGTCTGGAAGGAGCCATGGGCCAGGTCTTCCAGGGTCGAGATGGCCAGCTTGTGGCGCAGCAGCGACTTGGGCGTGAGCACTACCAGCGGCTTGCGCAGCGGGCGGATCACCTGGCGACGCAGCAGGTGGTAGATCTGTGCCGGCGTGGTGGGGACGCAGACCTGGATGTTCTGCTCGGCGCACAGTTGCAGGTAACGCTCCAGACGGGCCGAGGAGTGCTCCGGACCCTGGCCCTCGTAGCCATGGGGCAGCAGCATGGTCAGGCCGCAGAGACGACCCCACTTGATCTCGCCGCTGGTGATGAACTGGTCGATGACGACCTGGGCACCGTTGGCGAAGTCACCGAACTGGGCTTCCCAGACCACCAGCGCATTGGGCGTGGTGGTGGCATAGCCGTATTCGAAGCCCAGCACCGCTTCCTCAGAAAGGAAGGAATCGTAGATCTCGAACGACGGCTGATCCTCGGCCAGGTGCTGCAGGGGCACGTAGGGGACGGCGTCCTTCTGGTTGTGCAGCACCGCGTGACGGTGCGAGAAGGTGCCACGACCGACGTCCTGACCGGTGATGCGGATCGGATGGCCTTCGTGCAGCAGGGTGGCATAGGCCATGGTCTCGGCGAAGCCCCAGTTCAGCGGCAGGCCGCCGGCGGTCATCTTCTGCCGATCCTCGAGGATCTTGCCGACCTGACGCTGGACCACGACCCCTTCCGGAATCTGCAGCAGCTTGTTGGCCAGGTCCTGCAGGGTCTTGAGATCGAAGCCGGTGTCGTGACGCGCGGTCCAGGCATGGCCCAGGTAGGGCTTCCAGTCGACGAACAGGTCGCGATTGGGTTCCTTGACCAGACTGGCCACCACGTGACGCCCCTCGTCGAGGGCTCCACGATAGGCTTCGAACTGCGCCTGGACCTGCTCGGCGGTAACGACGCCGGCCTGGGTCAGGGCATCCGCATAGAGATCGCGGGTGGTGCGCTGCTTGGCGATCTGCTGGTACATCAGCGGCTGGGTACCACTCGGCTCGTCGGCCTCGTTGTGGCCGCGACGGCGGTAGCAGACCAGGTCGATGACGATGTCACGCTTGAACTGCATGCGGTAGTCGACCGCCAGCTGGGTGACGAATAGCACCGCCTCGGGATCGTCGCCGTTCACGTGGAAGATCGGCGCCTGGATCATCTTGGCGACGTCGGTGGCGTACTCGGTGGAGCGCGCATCTTCCTGGCGGTTGGTGGTGAAGCCCACCTGGTTGTTGATGACGATGTGCAGGGTACCGCCGGTCTTGTAGGCCCGGGTCTGCGACATCTGGAAGGTTTCCATGACCACGCCCTGGCCGGCGAAGGCGGCGTCGCCGTGGATAGCCACGGGTACGACCTTGTCGCCGGTGCGATCGCCGCGGCGATCCTGGCGGGCACGCACCGAACCTTCCACCACCGGAGAGACGATCTCCAGGTGCGAGGGGTTGAACGCCAGCGCCAGGTGGACTTCGCCGCCCTGGGTCATGACGTTGGAGGAAAAGCCCTGGTGGTACTTGACGTCACCGGAGCCCAGCTCGACGAGCTTCTTGCCTTCGAACTCGTCGAACAGATCGCGCGGGTTCTTGCCCAGGGTGTTGACCAGCACGTTCAGGCGGCCACGGTGGGCCATGCCGATCACCAGCTCCTTGACGCCATAGGAACCGGAACGCTGGATGATCTCGTCGATCAGCGGAATCAGGCTCTCGCCCCCTTCCAGACCAAAACGCTTGGTGCCCGGGTACTTGGTGCCCAGGTACTTTTCCAGGCCCTCGGCGGCGGTCAGGCGCTCCAGCAGATGGGTGCGAACTTCCGGCGAATATTGCGGGCGGCCACGGACGCTTTCCAGGCGCTGCAGGAACCAGCGGCGCTCCTCGGAATCGACGATGTGCATGAACTCTGCACCGACCGTGCGGCAATATGTCTCTTGCAGCGCATCCCTGATTTCGCGGAGAGTTGCCTCCTCTTTGCCGATGAACAATTCACCGGTACGGAAGGTGGTATCCAGATCGGCGTCGGTCAACCCATAGTGGTTGAGCAGCAGATCGGCAGGCGGCTGACGCTTCCACAGACCCAGGGGGTCGAGCTGGGCAGCCTGATGGCCCTGCAGACGGAACGCCTGGATAAGACGCAGGACTTCAACCTGCTTCTTCTCGTGTTCGGAACTGACGGTACCGGCCGAGACCGGTTGAGCTCGCCGCTGGTTCTTGCCCAACAGCACGAAATGGTCGCGGATCGCGGAATGCGCGACGTCCGGCGAATTGCCAGTGACCGCAGGCAGTTTCTGGAAGTAGGTGCGCCACTCTTCCGGCACAGCGTTGGCATCGTGCAGAAACAGCTCATAGAGCTCTTCCACATAGGCAGCATTACTGCCGGACAGGTGAGCGCTGTCCCACAGTTGCTGCATCTGACTTTCGTGCATCTAGTTCACCCCTTCGGCAGAGATAGCATCAGCCGATGACCCGTCTCGACGCGAGACCTGGCCTCACTACGGCTGCGCCAATGCCCGGATCGTGTTCCGGGTATCCCTGAATGGACATTGGTTGAATCAAGCTATCAAGGTCGCTAACGAACCCGCCCGGCACAACAGGCCGGGCGGGACGTGGATCAGGTACCGCTCTGCAGCAGCATCGCCCGCACATGGCCGATGGCCTTGGTCGGGTTCAGCCCCTTGGGACAGACCGCCACGCAGTTCATGATCGACCGGCAGCGGAACACGCTGAAAGGATCGTCCATGGCGGCGAGGCGCTCCTGGGTCTTGGTGTCACGGCTGTCGGCCAGGAAGCGATAGGCCTGCAGCAGCGCAGCGGGGCCGAGGAACTTGTCGGGGTTCCACCAGAAGGACGGGCAGGACGTCGAGCAGCAGGCGCAGAGAATGCACTCGTACAGACCGTCGATCTTCTCGCGGTCTTCCGGGCTCTGCAGGCGCTCGATGGCCGGGGCCGGGGTCTCGTTCTGCAGGAACGGCTTCACCTTCTCGTACTGCTTGTAGAAGATGCTCATGTCGACGACCAGGTCACGGATGACCGGCAGGCCGGGCAGCGGACGCACGACCAGCTTGTCGTTCTTGACCACGGCCGACAGCGGCGTGATGCACGCCAGGCCGTTCTTGCCGTTGATGTTCATGCCGTCGGAACCGCACACGCCTTCGCGGCAGGAACGACGGTAGGAGAAGCCTTCATCCTGCTCTTTGATCAGAGCCAGGACGTCCAGCACCATGAGGTCCTTCCCACCGGTATCGACCTGGAACTCCTGCATGGACGGCAGGCCGTCCTGATCCGGGTTGTAACGATAAACGCTGACTTTCAACATGGTGGTCACCTTTAGTAAGTCCGAACCTTGGGTTCGAACATCGGTACGGTCTTGGGCGCGAAGTTGACTCCACGCTTACTGACCCGCTTTTCACCGGGGAAATAGAGGGTGTGGCACAGCCAGTTCTCGTCGTCACGCTCTTCGAAGTCTTCACGGGCGTGAGCACCACGAGACTCCTTGCGGTTTTCGGCGGCGATGGCGGTCGCTTCGGCCACTTCCAGCAGGTTCTGCAACTCGAGCGCCTCGATACGGGCGGTGTTGAAGCCCTGGCTCTTGTCGTTGATCTTGACCTTGGCGATGCGCTCACGCAGGTCGGCGAGCTCGGCGATGCCCTTCTGCATGTACTCGCCGGTGCGGAACACCCCGAAGTAGTTCTGCATGCAGGTCTGCAGTTGCTTGCGCAGGCTGGCGACGTCTTCACCGGTGGTGCGCTCGTTGACGCCGGACAGGCGCTGCAGCGAGGCTTCCAGGTCGCTTTCCGAAGCACCGCGGTGCTCGATGCCTTCCTTGAGCGCCTTCTCCAAGTGCAGACCAGCCGCACGCCCGAAGACCACCAGGTCCAGCAGCGAGTTGCCACCCAGACGGTTGGCACCATGCACGGACACGCAGGCCACTTCGCCCACGGCGAACAGGCCTTCGATGATCTTGTCGTTGCCGTTGGCGTCCTGAGTGATGGCCTGGCCATGAATGTTGGTGGCGATGCCGCCCATCATATAGTGGCAGGTGGGGATCACGGGCACCGGTGCGACGACCGGATCGACGTGGGCGAAGGTCTTGGACAGTTCGCAGATGCCGGGCAGACGGCTGTGCAGCACGTCTTCACCCAGGTGGTCCAGCTTCAGCAGCACGTGGTCGCCGTCCGGACCGCAACCGTTGCCGGCCAGCACTTCCTTGACCATGGAACGGGCGACCACGTCACGGCCGGCCAGGTCCTTGGCGTTGGGCGCATAGCGCTCCATGAAGCGTTCGCCGTGCTTGTTGATCAGATAGCCACCCTCACCACGGCAACCCTCGGTGACCAATACCCCGGCGCCGGCGATGCCGGTGGGGTGGAACTGCCACATCTCGATGTCCTGCACCGGCACGCCGGCGCGCAGCGCCATGCCGACACCGTCACCGGTGTTGATCAGGGCGTTGGTGGTGGAGGCATAGATACGACCCGCACCGCCGGTGGCCAGCACGGTGGCCTTGGACTTGACGTAGACGGTCTCACCGGTCTCGATGCAGATGGCGATGACGCCGACCACGACGCCGTCCTGGTTCTTCACCAGATCCACGGCGTACCACTCGTTGAGGAATACCGTGTTGTTCTTCAGGTTGCCCTGATAAAGGGTGTGCAGCAGGGCGTGACCGGTCCGGTCGGCCGCGGCGCAGGTACGCGCGGCCTGACCGCCCTTGCCGTAGTCCTTGGACTGACCGCCGAAGGGACGCTGATAGATGCGGCCCTGCTCGGTGCGGGAGAACGGCAGACCCATGTGCTCGAGCTCGAAGACCGCTTCCGGGCCTACGGAGCACATGTATTCGATGGCGTCCTGGTCACCGATGTAGTCCGACCCCTTGACGGTGTCGTACATGTGCCAGCGCCAGTCGTCGTTCGGGTCGGCCGAGGCGATGGCGCAGGTGATGCCGCCCTGGGCGGACACGGTGTGGGAACGGGTCGGGAAGACCTTGGTGATCACTGCGGTCTTGTGACCGGACTGGGCCAGTTGCAGCGCAGCGCGCATACCGGCGCCGCCGCCACCTACGATGATGGCATCAAACGAAATATGACGAATTGTGGACATAGATCAAACACCCCAGAAGATCTGCACGCCCCAGACGAAGAACGCGAACATCGCGAACCCGCATACCGCCTGGAAGAGGAAACGCACGGCGGTAGCACCCTTGCCGATCGCCATGGTGGTCAGGTAGTCGGTGGAGATGGTCCACATACCAACCCAGGCATGAACGCAGATGGACACCAGCGCCAGCAGGCTGAAGATGCGCATCAGGGTGTGGGAGAACAGGCCGTGCCATTGCTCGAAGGTGAGCCCTGGGTGAAGGATCAGGTAGCCGATGATAAAGAGGAAGTAGACCGCGAGGACGACTGCCGAGACCCGTTGAGCCATCCAGTCATAGAGACCGGAACGCGAAAGATTGGTGACGTTGGTTACCATACCCAAACCCCTGCCAGAATGATCAGAACTGCGGAAATGACCAGCACGAGCTGCGCACCCAGCTTGCCGCCCTGCAGGGTTTCGCCGGCGCCACCATCCATGATCAGGTGCCGAATGCCGGCGACCAGGTGGTAGAGCAATGCAGACAGCAGACCCCAGATCACGAGCTTGACCAGCGGATAGGCCAGAAAAGCTTTCACTTGGCCGAAGCCTTCCGGGCTACCCAGCGACAGGTGCAGGCCATAGAGCATGACTGCGATGCCGAGGAACAGGATGACGCCGGAGATACGGTGAAGAATCGAGGTATAAGCTGTGATAGGTAGTTTGATGGTCCTGAGATCTAGGTTTACAGGTCGTTTGCTATTCACGGCTTCTTTCACACTGAGGGCCCAATTGCGGTCGGGCTAGTTATAGGAGATTCCACATCTGCTACACGCTTCCTGTCGGAGGCGTCTCGACCGCTCGGCATCAGCTCGCCGACCCGGTACGGTCGGGCGAGAATTATAGACAGTTAGCCTACTCATGACAAACGCGGATGCCCGATTCCGACGTCGCCAGCTGATATTCAGAAGCCTGCGTGTTAATGTCTTTTCGCCGCACAATCCGCCCAGAAAGAGCCTTTAGGGTGATATTTTCGTAAATTGACTTTCAAATTTATCCCTCTATAGTGGGCGAGGCCCTGAGTGGAGGGTTTATTGATGATTTCAAAGCAAAATAAGGAGGCCTAATGGCTGACAAGAAAGCGCAGTTGATCATCTCGGGAGCGGATCCGGTTGACCTGCCCGTTATGTCCGGCACCCTTGGCCCGGACGTGATCGATGTTCGCAACCTCACCTCCACTGGTGTGTTCACCTTCGACCCGGGCTTCATGTCCACCGCCTCGTGCGAGTCCAAGATCACCTATATCGATGGTGACAAGGGCATCCTGCTGCACCGCGGCTACCCGATCGAGCAATTGGCGGAGAAATCCGACTACCTCGAGACCTGTTACCTGCTGCTCAAGGGTGAATTGCCGAACGCGCAAGAGAAGGCGCAGTTCGTGGACACCATCAAGAACCACACCATGGTTCACGAGCAGTTGAAGAACTTCTTCAACGGCTTCCGTCGCGATGCGCACCCCATGGCCATCATGTGCGGCGTGGTCGGCGCCCTGTCGGCCTTCTACCACGACTCCCTGGACATCACCGATCCGCAGCACCGCGAGATTTCGGCGATGCGCCTGATCGCCAAGATGCCGACCCTGGCAGCCATGGTGCACAAGTACTCCATGGGTCAGCCGATGATGTATCCCCGCAATAACCTGGGATACTCGGAAAACTTCCTGCACATGATGTTCAATACCCCGTGCGAGGAGAAACCCATCAGTCCGGTGCTGGCCCGCGCCATGGATCGCATCTTCATCCTGCATGCCGACCATGAGCAGAACGCCTCCACCTCCACCGTCCGCCTGGCCGGCTCTTCCGGTGCCAACCCCTTCGCCTGTATCGCCGCCGGCATCGCCGCCCTCTGGGGTCCGGCGCACGGGGGTGCCAACGAAGCCGTACTGAAGATGCTTGACGAGATCGGCGATGTCGCCAACATCGACAAGTTCGTGGCCAAGGCCAAGGACAAGAACGATCCGTTCAAGCTGATGGGCTTCGGCCATCGCGTCTACAAGAACTTCGATCCGCGCGCCACGGTGATGAAGCAGACCTGCGACGAAGTCCTGGCCGAGCTGGGCATCAACGATCCGCAGCTGGAACTGGCCATGCGCCTGGAAGAGCTGGCCCGCAAGGACCCCTACTTCGTCGAGCGCAACCTTTATCCGAACGTGGACTTCTATTCCGGCATCATCCTCAAGGCGATCGGCATTCCAACCAGCATGTTCACCGTGATCTTCGCCATGGCGCGGACCGTCGGCTGGATCTCGCACTGGCAGGAAATGCTGTCCGGTCCCTACAAGATCGGCCGGCCGCGTCAGCTGTACACCGGCGTCGCCCAGCGCGACATCCCGGACGATCGCGGCTGATCGATCCGCCAGGAAGAACCCCGCCTCGGCGGGGTTTTTTTATGCCTGCAGCACCCGGTTGGAGTCGGGCACAAGAAATGCCAAGCATGAAAAAGCCCGCACTAGGCGGGCTTTTTTGGAGTCTGGATCAGGCGGATTACTTGGCCTGAGCTTCGACTTCGGCTTCTACGCGACGGTTGACGGCGCGACCGGCTTCGGTGGCGTTGTCAGCAACCGGGCGGGACTCACCGTAACCAACAGCGTTCACGCGGCTGCCCTGCACGCCGTACTGGTTGACCAGGACGTTACGCACGGCATTGGCACGACGCTCGGACAGCTTCTGGTTGTAGGCGTCGGTGCCGACGGAGTCGGTGTGGCCTTCAACGGTGGTCGAGGTCTGCGGGTACTGCTGCATGAAGTCAGCCAGGTTCTTGATGTCGGCGTAGCTGTTGGGCTTGACCACGGCCTTGTCGAAATCGAACTTCACGTCCAGCTCGACGCGAACGGTTTCGGCGGCAGCCGGGCAGCCGGTAGCGTCAACGGTGACGTTGGCCGGGGTGTTCGGGCACTTGTCGACGTTGTCGCAAACGCCGTCGTTGTCGGAATCGGTGCAGACGTCAGCAACGGGGGCCGGAGCCGGAGCCGGAGCGACTTCTTTCTTGGTGGAACCACCGAAGTTCAGACCAACACCTACAGCAGCGCTCCACTCGGTGTCGCCGTAGTCGATGTTGTAGTTGGCTTGTACGCCGGTACGGGCATACAGGTTCTCGGTGAAGTAGTACTTCAGGCCGGCACCCAGGTTGGCGTAGGTGGAGTGATCACGACCACCTTCGTTGATGTCGCGGTTGCTGATGGACTGGTGAGCGAAGCCACCGGATACGTACGGACGCAGGCCGACGCCGGGCTGACCGAAGTGGTAGTAGGCGTCCAGAGCGGCCAGGCTGCCCTTGATGTTCTTGTGGCCCAGGTCGTGGTCGCCACGAGCGTTGTGGTACTCGCCGTAGGACAACGCCAGCTCAACGTCGTCGGTCAGGAAGTAGCCAACGGAACCGCCGTACAGGTCAGCGTTGGTCATGTTGCGCTGGCTGTCGGTGAACAGACGGCTGCCGAACAGCTCGGTCTCGACGGCGCCTTGACCTTGTGCCAGGGCGCTCAGCGAGGCGCTTGCCAGCAGGGAGCCGATCACGACGCCCAAGGTGCTCTTCAGTTTCATCCTTTGTATCCCCATTTTAGTGGTACTAATTCCGGCAATCTCCGGAGGCTTCGACAACAAGTTTTCGTGAAGTTCAAAAACTTACGGCTGACACATCCGGTCAGCCCTCAACTTCAGCTGCGAACTTGTCACGCAGTTTGTCGAGTGCCCGCTTGTACCGCATCTTGGTGGCGCTGAGGCCCATGTGCATGATGTCGGCGATCTCCTGGAACTCCAGCTCTGCGACGAAGCGCAGCACCAGGATCTCCCGATCGACCTGACCCACATGGACCAGCCAGCGATCCATCCCTCCCTTTTCTTCCAGCTTCGGCGCCCTTTCCTCGGAGGCTTCCTCCATCGGATCCAGACTTAATGCCTCCACCAGCCGCCGCTTGCGGCGTTCCTTGCGGTACTGAGTGATGCACTCGTTGTAGGTGATGCTGTACAGCCAGGTCTTGAATTTCGATTTCCCCTCGAAATTCTTCAAACCGTAAAGCACCTTCAGCATGATCTCCTGGCAGACATCGTCTGCGTCCCGGTCGTTCCCCAGGTAGCGGGCACAGACGTTGAACAGGGTGCGCTGGTAACGGCGCATCAGTTCTTCGTAGGCTCGCGTCACGTGGAAGAGTTCACCATGCGCGCGCTGGACCAGCTCTTCGTCACTGAGCGTGGTCGGGTCGTAGGCATGAGGGGCAGGCTTGTTCAAGACGGAGTTGGCTACCAAAAAGTGGCGGGCATGATAGCCATCTCCGCGTCGCCTGTCAGCGGCTGCGCACCTGGGCCTCCAGCAATAGACGGTTCGGAACCGAAACGATATCGCCCTCTTCGGTCATGATGAGAGTCTTGGCGGTGCCGATCTCCTCAATCTCGCCTTCGACGTCCGCCAGGGTCACCCACTGGCCGACTTCATAGAGCTCGCGCACATAGATGCCGGCCAGGATCTGCGACACCAGCCCACGGCTGCCGAGCCCCAGGGCCAGGGCCGCCGCCAGGGCGAAGGCGGTGAGCACGATGGCGATGACCAGGTTCAGCAGTTCGGTCTTGATCTCCAGCTGACCGACCGCGACCGAGATCGAAATGATGATGACCAGTCCCTGGGCCAAGCGCCCCAGGCCGGCCGCGTAATCCAGGCCGACGCCTTCGGCGGCGCCATGCACCAGACCGCTGACCAGTTGCGCCAGCAGCACGCCAACGATGAGCACCAGGGCGGCACCAAAGATCTTGGGCACATAAAGCGCCATGACGTCCAGGGTCGAGGACACGCGCTGCAGCCCCAGGGACTCGGCGGCCGAGACCAAGAACACCAGCAGGACGAACCAATAGACGATCCGGCCGATCAGGGTGGTGACCGGCATGCGGATACCGATCTTGGCCAGTTGCTTGGTCACCCCGGCTCCGGCGAGGACGCGATCCAGGCCGAGCTTGGCGAGTACCTTCGACAGCACGGTGTCGAGAATCTTGGCGACGGCGAAGCCGGCGAGGATCACCACAAGGGCGCCGAAGACGTTGGGAATGAAGCCGGCCACCTTGCTCCACAGGGTGGTCATGGCGGACAGCAGACTCTGGGTCCAGATATCGAATTCCATCTACTTCAGGATCTCCGGGAGAGATTCGCGACGCGCGGTACGGCGCGTGCGCGGCTTCAGGTGAGGGGCACCGTTGCCCAGTGCCAGCAGCAGCGCCGAGGCCCAGTGCCGCCCGATCAGATCGAACAGTGCGCCCGCGCCAACCTGACGGTTGGCGGTCTTGAGCACGCGATGCAAGCGGGCCTGGTCGTCGCCCTCCTCGTCCTGAGCATTGGCCGGGGTATTGAGGAGCGCCTTGAGGGACGCTTCGAAGGGATCGTGCATAAGCACCTCGCTGGTCGTTTCCTCTTGACGCAGCGAGGTGGGGACGGGTCACAGCCAGCGCAGTCGACGGAACAGCCAGACCTGGAAGACCGCCACCGCGCCGATCACCAGGCAGGCGGCCACGAAGCCGAAGGCGGATGACGAACCCGGCATGCCGCCCATGTTCATCCCGAGCAGACCGGTGATGAAGCTGATGGGCAGGAAGAAGCCGGTGATGATGGCCAACAGATAGAGGGTGCGATTGGTCTTGTCGGTGGTCGCCCGCTGCTCGGCGTCCTGCAGCAGCGCGACCCGCTCGCGCATCACCTCGAGTTCTTCCAGGTTGCGCACCAGGCTGTTGTGCAATTCGCTCCAGTAGCCCTGGCTGGCCGCCTCGACGAACCAGGCGGGCTTGCCGCGGGCGAGATCGCCATAGATGTCACGCTGCGGAGCCAGGTACCGGCGCAGCCCGGTCGCGCGGCGCCGGAGGGTCAGCACCTGGGCGTGATCGGGCAGGCCGCCCTCGTCCTGGTCGACCTGTTCCTCGAGGCCGTCGAGCTGATCGGAGAGACCACGTACCAGGTCGTCGACCCGACTGGTCATGTAGCTGGCGAGGTAGAGCACCAGGTCTTCGGCACTCTGGGCACCGATGCCCGCCTCCAGGTCTTCCTGGACCTCGGCAGCGGCCTTCATGGGTCGCATGCGCAGGGAGATCACCCGGCGTTTGTCGACGAAGACCCGCAGCGACACCATGTCCTCGGGCACGGCGCCGGGATTCAGATTCACCCCGCGCAGGAACAGCAGCAGGCTGTCGTCGGGCTGATTGACTAGGCGCGGGCGGGTCGCCTCTTCCAGCAGCAGGTCACAGGCGAATTCGCTCAGGCCGCTGGATTGGCGGAGCCAGGCCTGAGCTTCGGGGACGCTACGGTCCCAGTGCAGCCAGAGCACCTCGCTCGGGCTCGGCTCCACCTCCGCCAGCTCGCGACGACTCAGGCGTCGTCCGCCACCGCGACCATCGAGGAGATAGCCATAGATGAGGCCTTGTTCCACATCGCTGTCGTACTGCTGCATCTGGGGTCTCTTGCAGGGATCGCGACCACGGTGGCCAGGCGATCCGGCGAAGGTGGCCCGAGACAGGGCGCAGGCGCTACCTTCGTGGGGAATGAGAGGGATTAATCCTGGAAAGGATCACCCCGCCGCTGGCCGGCGGGGCGATCCCTGGCCTCAGGCGTTGCCTTCGGCCAGGAAGAACCAGGTGTCGAGCACGGAGTCGGGGTTGAGCGAGACGCTCTCGATGCCCTGTTCCATCAGCCACTTGGCCAGATCCGGATGATCCGAAGGACCCTGGCCGCAGATGCCGATGTACTTGCCGGCCCGGTTGCAGGCGGCGATGGCATTGGCCAGCAGCTTCTTGACCGCCGGATTACGCTCGTCGAACAGGTGGGCGATGATGCCGGAGTCGCGATCCAGGCCCAGGGTGAGCTGGGTCAGGTCGTTGGAGCCGATGGAGAAGCCGTCAAAGTGCTCGAGGAATTCGTCCGCCAGCAGGGCGTTGGAGGGCAGTTCGCACATCATGATCACGCGCAGGTCGTTCTCGCCGCGCTTGAGACCGTTCTCGCCAAGCAGCTCGACCACCCGCGCCGCCTCGTCCAGGGTGCGCACGAAGGGCACCATGAGCTCGACGTTGGTCAGGCCCATCTCCTCGCGCACCTTTTTCATGGCGCGGCATTCCAGCTCGAAGCAGTCGCGGAAGTTCTCGCTGATGTAGCGGGAAGCGCCGCGGAAGCCCAGCATGGGGTTCTCTTCCTCGGGTTCGTAAAGCTTGCCGCCGATGAGGTTGGCGTATTCGTTGGACTTGAAGTCCGACAGGCGCACGATGACCTTTTTCGGCCAGAAGGCGGCGGCCAGGGTGGAGACCCCCTCCACCAGCTTCTCGACATAGAAGCCGACCGGATCCGAGTAGCCGGCGATGCGCTTGTCGACGCTCTCCTTAACCTCGAAGGGCAGGCTGTCGTAGTTGAGCAGCGCCTTGGGGTGCACGCCGATCATGCGGTTGATGATGAATTCCAGGCGCGCCAGACCCACGCCGGCGTTGGGCAGCTGGGCGAAGTCGAAGGCACGGTCGGGGTTGCCGACGTTCATCATGATCTTGAACGGCAGCTCGGGCATGGCATCCACCGAGCTCTGGCGGATGTCGAAGTCCAGCTCGCCTTCGTAGATCAGGCCGGTGTCGCCCTCGGCGCAGGAGACGGTGACGGTCTGGCCATCCTTGAGCAGGCTGGTGGCGTTGCCGCAGCCGACCACCGCCGGAATGCCCAGCTCGCGGGCGATGATGGCGGCGTGGCAGGTACGACCGCCGCGGTTGGTGACGATGGCGCTGGCGCGCTTCATCACCGGCTCCCAGTCGGGATCGGTCATGTCGGAGACCAGTACGTCACCGGGCTGGACGCGATCCATCTCGCTGACGTCGCGGATGATCTTGACCTTGCCGGCGCCGATGCGCTGGCCGATGGCGCGGCCTTCCACCAGCACCTGGCCCTTGTCCTTGAGCAGGTAGCGCTCCATGACGGTGGCGCTGGCGCGGCTCTTCACGGTCTCGGGACGGGCCTGGACGATGTAGAGCTTGCCGTCGTCACCGTCCTTGGCCCACTCAATGTCCATCGGGCGACCATAGTGGCGCTCGATGATCAGCGCCTGCTTGGCCAGTTCGGTGACCTCGGCGTCGGTGATGGAGAAACGCGCGCGATCCGCCGGCTCGACATCGACGGTGCGCACGGAGCGACCGGCCTTGGCTTCTTCGCCATAGACCATCTTGATGGCCTTGCTGCCCAGATTGCGCCTGAGGATGGCCGGGCGACCGGCTTCCAGGGTGGGCTTGTGAACATAGAATTCGTCCGGGTTGACCGCGCCCTGCACCACGGTCTCGCCGAGACCGTAGGCGGCGGTGACGAAGACCGCGTCGCGGAAGCCGGATTCGGTGTCCAGGGTAAAGAGCACGCCGGCGGCGCCGGTTTCGGAACGCACCATGCGCTGCACGCCGGCGGACAGGGCGACCAGCTTGTGATCGAAGCCCTGGTGGACGCGGTAGGCGATGGCGCGGTCATTGAAGAGGGAGGCGAAGACTTCCTTGGCCGCGCGAATGACGTTGTCGACGCCGCGGATGTTGAGGAAGGTTTCCTGCTGGCCGGCAAAGGAGGCATCGGGCAGGTCTTCGGCGGTCGCCGAGGAGCGTACGGCCACGGCGAGATTGGGGTTGCCCGCCGAGATCTCGGCGAAGGCCCGGCGAATCTCGGCGTCCAGGCGCTCGGGGAAAGGCGCGTCCATGACCCACTGGCGGATCTGGGCGCCGGTCTTGGCCAGGGCGACGACGTCGTCGACATCCAGCGCGTCGAGGGCCGCGTGAATGCGATCGTTCAGGCCGCTCTGCTCGAGGAAGTCGCGATAGGCCTGGGCCGTGGTGGCGAACCCGCCGGGTACGGAGACGCCCGCGCCGGCCAGGTTGGCGATCATCTCGCCGAGGGATGCGTTCTTGCCGCCCACGCGCTCGACGTCGTGCACGCCAAGCTGTTCCAGTGAAATTACATACTCGTCCAAGGTCTTCTCTCCATCTTGTGTCTTTGTGGGAAAGCAGTACGCCTCGGCGCTCGCCCCATGGACAGTGGACGGCGGTAGGTTACAGTGCAGCGATCCCTGCCCCGTACGCCACCAGGACGTCCCTCCATGCAACGAACCGCCTTTTTCATTTCCGACGGTACCGGCATCACGGCCGAAACCCTCGGTCAGAGCCTCCTGGCCCAGTTCGGGGACATCACCTTCAGAAAGGTCACGCGCCCCTACGTGGATACGCTGGACAAGGCCAGGGCGATGGTACAGCAGATCAATGCCGCCGCCGTCCAGGACGGTGCGCGACCCATCATCTTCGATACCATCGTCAACCGTGACATCCGGGCCATTCTGGACCAGTCGAACGGGTTCATGATCGACATCTTCTCCACGTTTTTATCCCCGCTCGAAAGGGAACTTTCCGCCGAATCTTCGTATTCGGTAGGGAAGTCACATTCGATCATGCACAATAGTCACTACATGGAGCGGATCGAGGCCGTCAATTTCGCACTCGAAAACGACGACGGCGCCCGCACGACCCACTATGCGCAGGCCGATCTGATCCTGGTCGGGGTCTCGCGCTGCGGCAAGACGCCGACCTGCCTCTATATGGCGCTGCAATACGGCATCCGCGCGGCGAACTATCCGCTGACCGAAGAGGACATGGAGCGCCTGCAGCTGCCCGCCTCGCTGAAGACCTATAAGGACAAGCTGTTCGGCCTGACCATCGATGCCGAGCGCCTGGCGGCGATCCGTCACGAGCGTCGGCCCAACAGTCGCTATGCGAGCTTTGCCCAGTGCGAATTCGAACTGCGCGAGGTGGAGAGTCTGTTCCGTCGCGAGAACATCTCCTTCATCAACACCACGCATTTTTCCGTGGAGGAAATCTCGGCGAAGATTCTGGTGGAGAAAGGCGTGGAAAGACGGTTTAAATAGTCGGCCTCCCCTCCTCTTCGGCGCCCGTGCGGCGCACCAGGCGACCGCCATGAACCTCGTCGATGCCCTGCTGTTCTTTCCGGTCGCCCTGCTCATCGCCCTGACCCCCGGCCCCAACAACTTCTGCTCGCTCGGCAACGGCATCCGCCATGGCGCGGTGACGGCGGGACTGGCAGCCCTGGGGCGCGACGTGGCCTTCGTGATCTTCCTGGTGATTTCGGCGGTGGGCCTGGGCGCCATGCTGCTGGCTTCGGAGACGGCCTTTACCGTCATCAAGTGGGTCGGCGCGCTCTACCTGCTCTACCTGGGCGTGAAGAGCTGGCGCAGCCGGGCCTTCGACGGCCTGGACCTGGCCGAGACCGGCGCGGCGCAACCGCGGGCGCTGCACCGGCTGATGCTGCAGGAATTCCTCATCGGCATCAGCAATCCCAAGGCGATCCTGCTGTTCGCCGCGGTCTTTCCGCAGTTCATCGATCCCACTCAGCCGACGACCCAGCAATTCGTCTACCTGGGTGGCACCCATCTGTTCGCGGAGCTGGTCGCGGCCGTGATCTATGGCCTGTTCGGCCGCCAGATCCGCCGCTTCATCCGCGGACCCCGTGGGGTGCGCCGGCTCAATCAGGCCACCGGGGCCTTCTTTGCCGGCGCAGGCGGTCTGTTGCTGACCGCCCACCGCTGATTCAGGACGACACCAGACCGGACTGGGCGGCGCCCAGCTTGGCCAGGGCCGCTTCGATCGCCGACCAGGGCTGTTCCCTGGGCGCTAGCGACGTGTCCACCCCGGCCTGGCGTGCGGTTCGCACCAGGGTGTTGAATTCGGCCGTCAGTGCCGCGGCCTGGGCCGTGTCGACAGCTCCGGAAAAGGCCGCGGGCGACAGCCAGAGGCGTTCCTGCAAGCGCTCGCCGACCTGACGGGCGAATTGCAGCCGCCGCTGCTGGCCGATCTGCCCGGCTTCGGTGTCTTCCACCAGACCCAGCGACAGCGTCTTGTAGGCCGGCAGCCGATCGAGCAGCCCCTGCTGGGCCTGGACCGACCGCGGCCAGTCGACATGCAGCCCCTCCACCGGCAGACCGGCAGCCAGCCCCAGGTTGTCGAGCAACTCGCCCTGACGCACACCCAGCAGCTTCTTCAGCGGTTCGCGTTGCAGCAGGTTGTAGGCCCTCTCGAAGGCGGTGCGCCAGGCCAGCGGCAGTTCCAGCGTCAGCAGAGGCTCATCGAGCTGGACCCATTCCACGCCCTGGGCGGCCAACCGCGCGAATATCTCGCCATAGACCGGTAGCAGCGCTTCCAGCAATTCGAGGCGGTCGAAGGCCGGATCGAGCGAGCGACCGAGCCATAGATAGCTCAGGGGTCCGAGGATCACCGGCTTGGCCACCAGACCGAGCGCCTGGGCCTCGGCGACCTCGTCGAACAGCTGCTCCCAGCCGATGGCAAAGGACTGGTCCGAGGTGAATACCGGGACCTGACAGGGACCGGCGAATAGATGATCGTCTTCCGCCTCGGTGCGAGCGGCGGCGCCGACCAGATACGAATGCGCCAGAACCCGATCGCCCCAGCCGAAGTCGCCTACCGCGAGCCACTCACAACCCGCGGCCTGCTGGGCGCGCCAAGCCTGCTGACGCTGCTGGCGCCCCTGGGCGATCAGGGCGGTCCGGTCGCAATCGTCGAGAGACGCCAGCGTCGCCAGGGACGCGTCACCCTGTTGCGCGCGCCGCGCGGAACCCTGGGAATGAATCTTGACCATTGCACACCTCCACCTGACAGGATGGAGATTGTCGTCGCGCATGAACCATGAAACAAACTCAGGTTTCTTGTGATGAACTCAAGTTTCTCTCATACACCGCGATCAGGGTTTGAAGCGCGCCATGCTGTAGGCGTCGACGAACACCCCATCGCGCAGGGCATAGCGACGCAGCAGCCCTTCCTCTTCGAAACCCAGCTTGCGATAGAGCGCCAGGGCCGGCTCGTTGTCGCTGAAGACGGTCAACTCGACCCGCTGCAGATTCATCCAGTTGTCGGCGAGGTCGAGCAGCGCCGTCAGCAGCCGGGTGCCTATGCCCTGCCCCTGGCAATCCCGGGCCACGCCCATGCCGAGGGCGCCACAGTGCTGGCGGCGAATGCGCTGCTGCTGTTCGAGACTGGCGCTGCCCACCACCCGCCCCTGCTGCAGGGCGACCAGTCCTATCCGCCCTTCGCGTTCGCCGCTCAGACGCTGCCGCCATTGTTCGGCGCTCTGATAGGGTAGCTGCAGCACCTGCCGCGCCACGGCCGGATCGCCATAGAGGGCAGCGAGGCCCTCGGCATGGCGGTCGGCATAGCGTTCCAGGTGGACGGTGGAACTGGACATGGGCGGCACTCCTTGGCGGAAGTCCGCAGCTTCGCCCAGGTCCGGGGGCCCGGACAAGGGCGACGCTAGGAGCGGCTAAGCCGATAGCTGGATCAGAGGGTCCACTTCAGGCTGAGCATGACGTTGCGGGGATCGCCGTAGGTGCCCATGCCTGTGCCGTTAGAGAGGCCTTGCCAGTATCTTTCGTCGAAGACATTGTTAAAGTTGACACGGCCATCCCAGTGGTCATTGAAGCGATAGCCCGCCATCAAGCCAACCACGGAGTAACTATCTTGCTTTGCTTCACCGTTACCCACCCGTTTGAAGGTCTCGCTCTGGGCTAGCAAATCGGCACCGATGCGCCATTTGCTCAGGTTACCGGTCAACTGGTAGCTAGTAGCAGCCTTGAACAGGTGCTTGGGCTGCTCAGGTGCGAAGCGGCGGTCTTCGTAGGTAACGTCTTTCGTGAATTCGCTCAGTACTAAAGTATAGGCTGCAGACGCCTGCCAATTAGGTGCCAGTTGGCCAGATATTTCCGCATCAATGCCGCGACTGCGGACTTCACCAGCGGAGTCATAACAAGTACGACTCTGCTCTTGACACTCTTGTGGCTGAGGGGTCAGTTGATAGGCTCGGCCTTCCTGGATAGTTTCGAACAGTGCAACAGAGGCATTCAATGCACCGTCGAGATAAGCACCTTTTACTCCTACCTCATAGCTTTTGCCTTTCGTCGGCGCCAGCACTGAGCCCCCGCTACCCTGTTCGCTCTGTGGCTTGAAGATCCCGGTGTAGCTAGCATAGACCGAATAGATGTCGTTCAGGTCGTAGACGATGCCGGCATAGGGCGTGACTTCGCGCGTCGCCTTGTAATCGGTATCAGTCCTGTAATTGCTACCTGCGATATACCCTGAGTAGTCAAACCAGCTTATCCGACCGCCAATAATGACGTGCAGTGGGTCGAGTGGATTGAAACGCGCCGCGGCGTATACCGCTTCCTCCGTGGTGGTGTTCTTGCTGGCATAAGGCGAAAGGCTGCCTTTGTCCGGCTTGACTATGCTGCCAGGCTGAAAGTTGTAAATGTCGACCGGAGTAACGCCGGAATAACCGCCACGTTGATAGAACTTGTCTTCACGCCGACTGAGACCAGTCATCAACTGGTGCTCCCGCCCCAGCAAAGTGATGGGACCACTTAGCGAGAGGTCTACGTTGGTCTGATCAACATCGGTCACATAGGCACCCGACGCGGTGCCGAGATCGCTGACAGATGTATACGGGAAAGCTGTCACATAATTGGAAAAGGTATCGGATTCGGCCCACGACTTTTGCGCCGCCAGCTTGGCCTTCCAGCCGTTGTCGAAGGTGTGGGTGATGTCGGAGAACAGGGTGTAGGTGTCCTGATCCCAGTAAGCCCAATCGCCGCTCAGGAAGGTGGAGCGCGACAGGTGCAGATCTTCCCCATTAGGGCCGCTGGGCAGGCTGCCCCAGTCGGAGGTCTTGTCTTCGCGCTGCTTGGACGCGCCGATGGTCCAGGTGGTGGTGTCGCTGAGATCGGCTTCGAGGACGCCATAGAAGGTCTGGCGCTTGCGCTCGCGTACGTCCTGGAAGCTGTTGCCGTCTTCGTAGGCGGCCACGGCGCGACCGCGCAGGGTGCCGGCTTCATTGAGCTTGTTGGAGGCGTCGACCTCGGTACGGTAGCGGTCCCAGCTGCCGGCGCTGGTGGTGACGCTGACCTGGGGAAAGGCGGTCGGGCGCTTGCGCACCAGATTGAGGGTGGCCGAAGGATCGCCGGCGCCGGTCATCAGGCCGGTGGCGCCACGCACCACCTCCACCCGGTCGTAGATGGACAGGTCGGCCGAGGACAGGGTGTCGAGGGTGAAGGTCCCGGCCGTGGTGGGCAGGCCGTCGTACATGATGTTGTCGATGCGGAAGCCGCGGGAGAGGAATTCCTGGCGGTCGCCGCCGAACTTGTTCAGCGTCACGCCCGGGGCGTAGCGGACCACATCGTTGAGATCGGTCATGCCCTGGTCTTCCATGCGCTGCCGGGTGATGACGCTCACCGACTGGGGCGTTTCGCGGATGGACAGCGGCAGGCCGGTGGAGGTGCTCATGGCGCCGGTGGTGTAGGAGCGGGTCCCTTCGGTGGTCGTCCGACCCGTCAGGGAGCCATCGTCCGCGCTGATGGTGGTGGTATCCAGGGCCACGCTGCCGGCAGCGGCCTGGGTGGCCACCGGGGCGACGGTCGCGACCGAGCCGCTGACCGAGGCCGCCAGGCCGCTGCCCGCCAGCAGGCGCTGCAAGGCGACATCCGGCTCCATCCGCCCCGCCAGTGCCGGTGCCCGCTTGCCCACCAGGGCGGCGGGATCGTAGTTCACCTGGAGGCCACTGGCGCGCGCGAAGCTCTGCAAGGCATCGGCCAGCGGCTGCGCCGGTTGCGACAACGCCACGGGAGCGGCCTGGGCGAGGGTCGCCACGCCCAGGGAGACGGAAAGCGCGATGAGGCGAAGGGAGAAGAGCTGCATGTCGTTGGTCGTCCTCTAGGGAAACACCGACCCGTCCGTACCCCACGTAAGGACTCGCTGGAGATTTTCCAGGGACCGGTATCCGATGCCGTCTTGCGCGGCGGAACGCAGGCTATGCAACCTGGATGCATCTGTAAATGCAAATTAATATCATAAGCGACCGCAAACTTATGCTTTGCCCGCGCGAAGCCGTCAAGGACGGGGATTTGCAGACGCCAGCCTTCCATCGCTCTGATTCGGCGATTTTCGAGGGAATGTTTCAAGAAATGAGCGGCTGCCCTCCCCGCCTTGTGCAGCAGTAGGCAAACCAGCCGGAGGACGAGTTGGATGCCGGCGAGAGGGAGAAGGCACCAGGAATCGAGGAGCCAGGCGGCAGGAAGAGGAAGGGGTCAAACCAGGCGCCGGGTCCCTCCCACCCCTTCATCGTGAAAGCGCTGGGCGATGGCGCAGATCTGCGGTTCGATGGCCAGGAAGGCGTCGAGCACTAGGGGATCGAAGGTGCTGCCGCGCATCTCGCGCATCATCTGCAACGAGTCTTCGTGGCTGAACGGCTCCTTGTAGCAGCGCCGGCTGATCAGGGCGTCGTAGATATCGGCCACCGCCATGATCCGCCCCGCCAGCGGGATGCCGGTACCGGACAGCCCGTTGGGATAGCCGCTGCCATCCCACTTCTCGTGGTGGGTGCTGGCGATCTCGGCAGCCAGGGCGAGGAAGTTGTCATCCTCCAGATGGCTGGCGGTGCTGAGGATGATCTGCCGACCGAATTCGGCATGCCGCTGCATCACCTGCATCTCCTCCGGCGTCAGCCGCCCGGGCTTGAGCAGGATGGCATCCGGCACACCGACCTTGCCGATGTCGTGCAGGGGCGCGGACAGGAACAGCAGCTTGATGTAGTCTGGCGTGAGCAATTCCGGCGCCTGGCCGGCACGGCGCAGCTCCTCGGCGATGGCGCGAACATAGTGCTGGGTGCGCTTGATATGAGCGCCGGTCTCGGGATCCCGGGTTTCGGCCACCGCCGCCATGGACTCGATGGTGACCTGGCGCGAGCGTTCCAGTTGCCGGCGCCAGCGCTCTTCGTGCTGGCGCGCCAGCACGATCCGCGTGACCAGCGCCAGGGCCGTGAGCAGCCCTACCAGCACCAGGGGTGCGGCCAGCGGCAGGAAGACGTCATGGCGAACGAACAGCCAGGCGCCCAGCAGCTGCGGCAGGACGATCGACGCCGCCGCCAGGAGGACGAAGCGCCGCTGGCTGCGGTTGAAGAAGAAGCCGGCGGACAGCAGCAGACCGCCAAGCAGACACAACGCCAGTTGCAGCACGCCGGCGAATTGCGGGATTCGGACCAGGGCATCGTCCAGCAGGTCCTGGGTCAGGGCCGCCTGCAGCCTGACGCCGGAAAAGGTCTGCCCCAGCGCCGTGGCGTGCAGGTCGTTGAAGCCTGCAGCCGAGACGCCGACGAAGACCACCTTGCCCTTGAGCGTGGCCGGTGCCACCGCGCCGCTGAGCACCGCCAGGGCCGAGACCTCCGGATAGTGTTCGGCGGCGCTGTGCAGCCGCAGCAGCGCCTGGCCTTCGCGATCGAGCGGCAGGCGGCGGTCGCCAAGCCGCAGCATCGGACCCGTCAGGCCGGTCTCCACCACGCCCTCGTTCAGCCCCAGGGCGCGCAGGGTGGCGGCCAGCGCCAGACTCGGATGGATGATGCCCTGATAGCTGAGCAGCAGGGGCACGCGTCGCAGGATGCCGTCGCTGTCACGCTGGCTGTTGATGAAGCCGCTGAAGCGCGTCTGGCTGGCGATGGGGGCCACACTGTCCAGCGCGCCGCTGGCCTTGGGCAGCCTGAGGGCGTCGAGGGCGCCGCTGAAGCCCACCCCTGGCCGCAGCGCGGCAGCGACGGGTTGCTGCAGATCGAGGAAAAAGAAATGGGCGCCGACGGCGCCCGTCTGCCCCATGACGTAACCGAGATAGCCGTCGTTGTCCTGCAACTCCGGCGGCACACCGGAAAAGCTCAGGTGCATGCCGAAGTCGTCCTGGAAACTCTGTTGCAGGGCCTTGAGCGAGGTACGGTCCGGCTCGCTGAACAGGACGTCCACGGCGATCGCCGCCGGCTCGGCCTCGGCGATCCGGGAAAGCAGCTGGGCAACCCGATAGCGCGGCCAGGGCCACTGCCCCAGCGCCGCCAGGCTGGCCTCGTCGATGCTGACCACCTGGACGTCGCGGGCGTCCTCGTTGCTGGCCGCCAGGCGGCTGAGCTGGTCGTAGGCCAGGCGATCCAGGTACTGCAGTGGCGTCCATTGCAACAGCGCGGCGAGGCCGAAGGCCAGCGACAGGCCAAGGCTGACCAGGAACATCCAGGGCGCGCGCCGGCGCAGCAGGGTCGCAACGGAATTCATGCCCGCGACCCTAGAGAATCAGGATTTCGACACGCCGATTGCGCGGCTCGGATTTGCCGGGACGGGTCGGAACCAGGGGCACGGTATCGCCGAAGAATTCGACGTTGATGCGCAACTTGGGATCGAGTCGCTGCAGCAGACCGGCCACCTTGCGGGCACGCTGCCCCGAGAGGTCGAGGTTGTAGGAAGGCGCACCCGAGCCGTCCGCATGGCCGAATACCGAAATCTCGGTAGGGATGCGCTGCCGTGCCGTTTCCAGCACCTCGGGCAGGAGCGCCTTGGACTGCGGCGTGAGCTCCATGCTGTCGGAGAGGAAATTGAGGATGAAGGTCTTGGGCGGCGACGGCTGCGCCGCCAGCACCTGACGATGCTGCTGTTCGAAGAGGGGTTGGGCCACCGCCTGGGCCGCAGTCGGTGCCTGACCCGGGCCGGGCACCGTGACCTCGGCGAACCCCTGGTCGATGGCCTGGCGGCCCGCCGGGCTGGTCACCGAGACGGCGCCGACATGCCCATCGGCGTCGGGCATCAGGATCACCCGCGTCTGCGGTGGCGGAGGACTGGCACAGCCGCCCAGCAGCAGCGTGGACAGCAGCACGCTCAGCAGCAGACGACCAGGGGACGCGACAGCGATCAGGGCAGTCATTGGGCCTGGACCAGGAAGCGGGTACCGCGCACGCCTATGGTGGCGGTCGGCGTCTCGATCTTGACCGTGTCGGGTGCGACCTTGCCGATCTTGCCGGACGAATAGATGGCGGAGCCCTTGGTCAGGTACAGCGAGAAACCGTACCGACTGCTCTTGGGTTCGAAGAGATAGTCACGCAATTGCACGTCAGCGCCGTTGCCCAGGGTGAGCAAGGTACCGTCGAGAAAGACGATGGCCGCGGTGGCGTCCGGGCCGGCCTGCAGGCGATCGGCCACCTGCAGGGTGGTACCGGCCTGGGCGTCCAGGCTGGCGGTCTGGCGCAGCACCTTGACACTGCCCGAGACGCTCTTGATCAGGGCCACGTGCTCCTCCTCCGCGGCCGTGACCTGCGGGGATCCCAGCAGCTGCAGCCCGAGCAGCGCCAATGCGAACAGTGTTGTCTTCATGCTTTCCTGGTCCCTGGATGGAAAGGCGTGGCCGTCGCTGGGGCGACGGATTGCCGGCAGGACCTCGGATGGCATCTTGAAGCGGCCTGCTGCGCAGCGGTCAGGGCTCCAGACTCGTGAACCCAATCACCTTCTACCAGATAAACAAGCCAAGCGGCACGCAAAGTAGTACGAATGGCACCTGGCCACTACCCATGCCATCACGACCCAGCGAGACGAACGGCACGGGCAGTGGTCTAGTGAGCATCTTTCCCAGGTAACCTTTTCATGCAGATCATTCTGGTGCGTCACGGCAAACCCGATCTTTCCAGCAAGGCTCGCTGCACCCCGCGGGAGATGAAGGACTGGGTCGCGCGCTACCAGAAAGCCCCGGTGCCCGCCGGCCTGGAGCCCGCGGAGACGCGGCGACTGGCCCAGGAAGCGGGCTATGTGGTGAGCAGCCCCCTGGGCCGCTGCGTGCGCTCGCTGGAGTACCTGATGGGGCGTTCCGGCAGCCCGGTCGATGACCGCTATGCCGAAGCCCATCTGCCCTATCTGGAACTGGATGCGCCGCGGCTGCCGGTCAAGGCCTGGCGCCTGTTGTTCAGATCCGCCTGGTTCCTGGGTTTCGCCGCCCACACCGAATCCATCGGCAGCTCCTCGGTGCGTGCCGGCCAGGCGGCCGATCGCCTCATCGAACTGGCCGAACGCCATGGTTCGGTGCTGCTGCTGGGGCACGGCATCATGAACGTGCTGATCGCCTGGCAGTTGCGCAAGCGTGGCTGGCGCGGGCCGCTGCATCTGCTGCTCAAGGACTACTGGAAGCCGAGTATCTATCGCAAGGAAAGGCGCTGAGTTCGATCAACGGCTCGCCTTGGCGCGGGCCTCTTCCAGCTCACGGCGGGCCTCGGCCAGCTTTCTGCTCCGCACCCGGATCTTGTCGGCGTCGCCCTTGGCCTGGGCGTCGCGCAGATCCCGTTCCCGTTCGGCCACCTCGCGACTGCGGGCCTGGATAACTTCCAGCCGCTGCTGGCGCAGGCCGGTATCGGTGCAGTGCGCCTGCACCGCGTCGAGTGCTCGCCGCAATCCTGCCAGCCGTCCGGCATCGCCTTGCGCCTGAGCCTGGGCGATCTGCCGTTCCAGCGTCAGGCGTTTCGCCGCGCAGCCCCCGTCGGCTGCAACTGCCACGCCAGGTAGCAGCAGGCTTGCCGCCACCAGCACTGCCTTGGCTCGGTTTGTCATAGGTCTTCCTCCGGGCGTTGAAATCCGCCAGCGCCTGACTCTTCCCGTTCAACCGTCCAGCGACGGTCCGACCAGGGCGGCGAGCTGGTCGTAGACCCCTGGCGCCGCCACCAGCAGCGGATTGCCATTGACCAGGCCGTCGTTGCGCAGGAAGGCGTTGTGGCGACCGCCCGCCTCCCGGATCAGGACCAGGCCCGCCAGGCAGTCCCAGCCATGGATCAGGGTCTCGTAGTAGCCGATCAGCCGGCCGGCGGCGACGTAGGCGGTCATCAGCGCGCCCGAGCCATTGCGGAAGAATTGCCCGCCTTCGGCCAGCAGGCCGGTCACGAACGGCAGGAAGTGTTCCTTGCCGCGTCTGTGGGTGGTGCCCAGTCCGGTCAGGCCCTGGCGGATCTCGGTGGCCGCATGGACGCGCAGCGGCTGGTCGTTGACGAAGGCGCCGTGCCCGCGCAGGCCATGGAAGAGTTCGTCGTGATTCGGATCCATGATGGCGCCGAGCAAGGGCTCGCCCTCGTGCATCAGGCCGATGGACACGCACCAGTTGTGCAGGCCGTTGAGAAAGGGCGCGGTGCCGTCGATGGGATCTATGACCCAGAGGTAGGGCGCGGAGAGGTCGGTGGCACCGCCCTCCTCGCCCAGCAGGCCATCTTCCGGAAAGCGTTCGCTCAGGCGTTGGCGGATGAGGTCCTCCAGCGTCTTGTCGGCGATGCTCACCACGTCCTGCAGGTCGCTGCCCTTGTGGTCCACCTGCAGCGCCGCGCGCCGACGATAGAAGTCGAGGCCGAGCTGCGCCGCCTCCCGGGCGATGTCCTGGACAGCGCGGTAGCGTTCAGCGATGGCGGGGGCGATGGCGGTCATAGGCGCTCCTGGAACGGGGAAAAGGCGCCAGGGTGCCAGTTCCGCCTGCGGAAAAGAATAGTCGCGCGCCTGGCGCATACCAGGGTTGCAGCAGACAGCTGTCAGGCTGCGGGCGCACCCTGGCCACTTTTTGCCGATGTCGGCAAAGGTCCGACTAGAGGCCCCTGGTAATGGCCGTGTCATCTCGGGAGCGCAGGCTGTCGGGTATTGGCAGTCAGGACGGCGAAATGCAGCGGCGGACCGCACCAAATCCGCGCGCGACCGTCAGAACTAGTGAGAGCTCGTTGTACCGGGAGGACGCCATGACCGCACAAACTTCGCTATTCCACGGCAATGGTCAGCTGCAGCAATTGCGGCGACTGATACCCCGACAGCATTTCGAATGTCTGGAACGCCACCTCGAGTTGCTGTCGCGCGAATTTCCGCTGTTCGATCATCCGCCGCTGAGCATCGACTGCGCCGTCGCCGAAACCCTGGAAAACCTCGGAATCCGCGCCTTTCAGTGGCAGGGCAGTTGCAACCTGCCGCAGCGAATGGCCCTGGGCAGTGCGCTGATGGGCGAGGGATTCATCGCCCAGTCCAGCACCCCCGAATACACCCTCTATCTTAACGCCCGGGGTGAAAAGGTGCTGTTGCGGCAAGAGCCCGCCGCCGGTCAGACCCTGGTCAGCCTGGTGTCGGATTGCCCGCCGCTGTTCGCCTATCTGGCGGCCAAGCACCGCGACGCGGTACCTGTCGCCTGAGTGACGCGCCATCGCCTTGTCAGTCGTGTGATCCGCTCGAAAACAGAATGACGAACAGGATCACAACTGCGCTTTAACGTCGGACTAACCGGGAACCAAATAGGCAGTGGAATGGTAGATTCGCGCTTCGGATCTACCAGGAGACCCAAGGAATGGGAATTCGTATTCTGGCCAGTGTCGTCGTGACCTTTGCCGCCCTCAATGGCGAAGCAGCCTCCCTCCCCGCGATACCCCCGCTCAAGCTGGCGGACCTCACCCTTCAGGTCCCCCTGTTAAGTACCGATGCCATCCCTACCAAAGTTGACGCCCAGCTGCGTGACAGTCGGCAGCCAGTCAATAGCGCCCGCTGGCTTAACGACCATCAGACCTTTGCTCAAGAGCAACGCTGGGTATTCTAGTCCGTTGGATTGATGTCGACGGATGGCTTCCCTTTCGTATGCTTTTTGATACCGCGCGGGGAATGAATCGCGTTTTTGCAGGTCCGTCTGGTTCTACGGGCAGCTCAACTCCTCTGCCCTTTCAACCTGCACGCGGAGCCGTCATGAAACGCCTGTCCTTTCTCCTGTTCGCCGCCCTATCGGCCTGCAGCTCGGCTCCCACCCCGCCCCCGGCCGATCCGTCGCAATTCGGCGGCCGTACCCAGGAACAGCTCCGGCAGAGTTTCGGCGTACCCCAGCGGGTCGCGCAGCTCGATCGCCTGATGGTCTACGAATACCGCAACCTGCGCGCGCCGGGCAGCGCGACGCCGGTCTATTCCTTTCTCATCGAAAACGAGCGGGTGATCGAATCCACGCCAGGAACCTTGCAGCTTTATCGCGAAGACGGCATCACCAAGGTCAAGGCGGAAAGCCTCTAGGCAGAGCCCCTGGCCGTGGCGGCGGTCCCGCGCAGCCCTGCAGGGATGTGCAAAAAAATACCGATTTTGGTGTCTTCCAGCATTTGTTTCCCGGGCGGCAACGGGCTGTAATCGGTCCGTGGCTTCCGCTGCAAAGGCCGTCACAGCCGGCCGCGTGGTGGGTTACAACAACAAGAAAAGCGTCTGCTGCAGTTGCACAGGACGCGGAGTGCAAGATGAAAACAACACCAAAAGCGCTTTTATTGTCCGCTGTTACCCTCTCTGCAGGCCTGACCTTCTCGCTGGCCCTCCAGGCCGCCGAAACGGTCACCATCGCCACCGTCAACAACAGCGACATGATCCGCATGCAGCGGCTGTCCAAAACCTTCGAAGACCAGCATCCCGACATCAAGCTCAACTGGGTGGTGCTCGAAGAAAACGTGCTGCGTCAGCGGCTGACGACCGACATCGCCACCCAGGGTGGCCAGTTCGACGTCCTCACCATCGGCATGTACGAGACCGGCCTCTGGGGCGCCCAGAACTGGCTGGAGCCCATGAAGGACCTGCCCGCCAACTACGACCTGGACGACCTCTTCCCGTCGGTTCGCGAAGGCCTGTCGGTCAAGGGCACCCTCTATGCGCTGCCCTTCTATGCCGAAAGCTCCATCACCTACTACCGCAAGGATCTGTTCCAGCAGGCCGGCCTGACCATGCCCGCCCAGCCCACCTGGACCCAGATCGCCGAATTCGCCGGCAAGCTGCACCAGCCGGACAAGGACCAGTACGGTCTGTGCCTGAGAGGCAAGGCCGGCTGGGGCGAGAACATGGCCCTGGTCACCACCATGGCCAACGCCTTCGGCGCGCGCTGGTTCGACGATAAGTGGCAACCGGAATTCACCGGTCCGGAATGGACCGCGGCGGCCAACTACTACGTCACCAACATGAAGAAGTACGGCCCGCCCGGCGCCTCCAGCAACGGCTTCAACGAAAACCTGGCGCTGTTCAACAGCGGCAAGTGCGCCATCTGGGTCGATGCCAGCGTCGCCGGCTCCTTCACCATGGACAAGAGCCAGAGCAAGGTCGCCGACAGCGTCGGCTTCGCCGGCTCGCCGCGCGAGGTCACCGACAAGGGCTCGTCCTGGCTGTATGCCTGGTCGCTGGGTATCCCCACCTCCTCCAAGCACAAGGACGCCGCCAAGACCTTCGTGACCTGGGCCACCTCCAAGGACTACGCCAAGCTAGTCGCGGACACCGACGGTATCGCCAACGTGCCGCCGGGCACCCGCAAGTCCACCTACAGCCAGGCCTACATGGACGCGGCGCCCTTCGCCAAGGTCTCGCTGGACATGCTGCAGCACGCCGACCCGGCCCATCCCTCGGCCAAGCCGGTGCCCTACGTGGGCATCCAGTACGTGACCATTCCCGAGTTCCAGGCCATCGGCACCTCGGTGGGCAAGCTGTTCGCCGCGGCCCTCACCGGGCAGATGTCGGTCGAGCAGGCCCTGCAGGCGGCGCAGCAGTCCACCGCCCGGGAAATGAAGCGCGCCGGCTATCCCAAGTAGCGCTGGAGCCCGGGGTCCGTACCACGCGGCCCCCGGCCTAGCGGCTTTCCCTGCCTGATCCGTCGCTGGCGTCGCGAGACGCCAGCGCCTCGTCACGGCCCACTGCCTTGCGGAGCATCGCCATGCAGACCTCCACCCTCAAGACGCCCGTCGTCGAATCCCCTGCCGCTCCCGCCCGTCGTCAACGCCGTCGCGCCGGTCCCGGCTGGTTCCTGATCAGTCCTTCGGTGGCCCTGCTGCTGGTGTGGATGCTGGTGCCCCTAGGCATGACCATCTGGTTCTCGCTGATCCGCTACAACCTGCTCTACCCCGGCGAGCACGCCTTCGTCGGCCTGGAAAACTTCGAATACTTCGTCACCGATGCCGGCTTCTGGCCCGGCATGACCAACACCCTGCTGCTGGTGGGCAGCGTGCTGCTGATCAGCGTGGTCTTCGGCGTGCTGATCTCGGCGCTGCTGGAGGCCAGCGAATTCTTCGGTCGCGGCATCGTCCGCGTCCTGCTGATCTCGCCCTTCTTCATCATGCCCACGGTCAGCGCCCTGATCTGGAAGAACCTGATCTTCCATCCGGTCTCCGGCATCCTCGCCGCGATCTGGAAACTGTTCGGCGCCACCCCGGTGGACTGGCTGGCCACCCACCCGCTCCTGTCGATCATCCTGATCGTGTCCTGGCAGTGGCTGCCCTTCGCCATCCTCATCCTGATGACCGCCATGCAGTCGCTGGATCAGGAGCAGAAGGAAGCGGCCCGCCTGGACGGCGCCGGTCCGGTCGCCATCTTCTGGCACCTAACCCTGCCGCACCTGGCGCGGCCCATCGCCGTGGTGGTGATGATCGAGACGATCTTCCTGCTGTCGGTGTTCGCCGAGATCTACACCACCACCAGTGGCGGTCCGGGCTTCGCCTCCACCAACCTCGCCTACCTGATCTACAACCAGGCCCTGCTGCAGTTCGACGTCGGCCTGGCCTCCGCCGGCGGCCTGATCGCCGTGCTCATCGCCAACATCGCCGCCATCATCCTGGTGCGGATGCTTGGCAAGAACCTGACCCAACAGTGAGGACCCTGACATGCTGACGCTCAAGCAATCCCGGCGCCTGCAGAGCCTGCTGCTGGGCCTGCTCGCCTGGCTGGTGGCACTGGTGCTGTTCTTCCCGATCTTCTGGATGGTGCTGACCAGCTTCAAGACCGAGATCGACGCCTTCGCCACGCCGCCGCAGTTCTTCTTCATGCCCACGCTGGAGAACTACCTGACCATCCAGGCGCGCAGCGACTACTTCCACTTCGCGCTGAATTCGGTGGTGATCTCCTTTGGCGCCACCCTGCTCAGTCTGTTGCTGGCGCTGCCGGCGGCCTACTCGATGGCCTTCCACGAGACCCGCAACACCCAGCGCCTGCTGCTGTGGATGCTGTCCACCAAGATGCTGCCGGCGGTCGGGGTGCTGGTGCCCATCTACCTGCTGGCCAAGCAGTTCGAACTGCTCGACAGCCGGTTGCTGCTGATCGCCGTCTACACCCTGATCAACCTGCCGATCGTGGTCTGGATGGTCTACACCTACTTCAAGGACATCCCCAAGGACATCCTCGAGGCGGCGCGCCTGGATGGCGCCACCACCTACCAGGAAATCGTCCGGGTGCTCTTGCCGATCAGCAAGGGCGGCATCGCCTCGACCATGCTGCTGTCGCTGATCCTCTGCTGGAACGAGGCCTTCTGGTCGCTGAACCTGACCTCGTCCAACGCCGCCCCGCTGACCGCGCTGATCGCCTCCTACTCCAGTCCCCAGGGACTGTTCTGGGCCAAGCTGTCGGCCGTCTCGACGCTGGCCTGCGCACCCATCCTGATCTTTGGCTGGATCAGCCAGAAACAACTCGTCCGCGGCCTGTCGTTCGGCGCGGTGAAATAAGAACAAGAGGACTCCTGTCATGGCCAATCTGAAAATCCGCAGCCTGCGCAAGGGCTTCGACTCGCTGGAAATCATCAAGGGCGTCGACCTCGACATCAACGACCGCGAATTCGTGGTCTTCGTCGGCCCGTCCGGGTGCGGCAAATCCACCCTGCTACGGCTCATCGCCGGCCTGGAAGAGGTCACCAGCGGCACCCTGGAACTGGACGGTCGCGACATCACCGAGGTGTCGCCGGCCAAGCGCGACCTGGCCATGGTGTTCCAGACCTACGCCCTCTATCCGCACATGAGCGTGCGCAAGAATCTGTCCTTCGCCCTGGACCTGGCCAAGATCGACAAGCAGGAAGTGGAGCGCAAGGTCACTGATGCCGCCCGCATCCTCGAGCTGACGCCGCTGCTGGAGCGCAAGCCGCGCCAGCTCTCCGGTGGCCAGCGCCAGCGGGTGGCCATCGGCCGCGCCATCGTCCGCCAGCCGAAGATCTTCCTGTTTGACGAACCCCTGTCCAACCTGGACGCCGCCCTGCGCGTGCAGATGCGCCTGGAACTGGCGCGCCTGCACCAGGAATTGCAGGCCACCATGATCTACGTGACCCACGACCAGGTGGAAGCCATGACCCTGGCGACCAAGGTGGTGGTGCTCAACGGCGGCCGCGTCGAGCAGGTCGGCTCGCCCCTGGAGCTCTATCACCATCCAGCCAACCTCTTCGTCGCCGGCTTCCTGGGTACGCCGAAGATGGCCTTCCTCAAGGGCAAGGTGGCGGCTACCGACGCCCAGGGCGTCGAGGTAGAGCTGGCGGCCGGTCCGCGCCTGCACCTGCCGCGCCGCGGCGACGACCTGGCGGTCGGCAGCCCGGTGACCCTGGGCATTCGTCCGGAACACCTGCGCCTGGCCGCCGACGGCCAGTTGCCGGTGATCAGCGATGTGGCCGAGCGCCTGGGCAGCGACACCTACTGCCACATGGTCACCGAGGCCGAGGAGCCGCTGACCGTGCGCGTGCCGGGTGATTGTGCCGTTGCCTACGGCGAACGCCAGCGCCTGGCCCTGGACGTCGACTTCTGCCACCTGTTCGACGAGCAGGGCCGCGCCGTGGCGCCGCTGCTGCGCAAAGCCGCCTGACCCCTCTCCCCTTTCCTGCCCCGTCGGCGCCCTACGCGCGCCCGGGGCACCGCCTTGCAGGATCGCCATCGTGAAACTCAATCGCCAGCACCTCGAACAACTGCCCGACTACATCGCCAAGCCCGGCTACGCCGCCTGCCAGCTGCGCCAGGGTATCGTCCACATCGGCGTCGGCGGCTTCCACCGCGCGCACCAGGCCATCTACACCGAGGCCCTGCTGAACCAGGGGCGCGATCTGGACTGGAGCATCTGTGGCGTCGGCCTGCGCGCCGAAGACCGCGCCATGCGCGATGCCCTGGCCGGCCAGGACTATCTCTATACCCAGGTGGTGCTGGCCGACGAGCCGGACACCGAGGTGCGCGTCGTCGGCGCCATCAGCGGCATGCTGCTGGCCGAGGACGGCACCCAGACGCTGATCGACAAGCTGGCCCATCCCAGCACCCGCATCGTCTCCCTCACCATCACCGAGGGCGGCTACTGCATGGACGACAGCACCGGCGAATTCAACTTCAAGCTGCCGCTGATCCAGCACGACCTACAGCATCCGGGCGATCCGCGCAGCGTCTTCGGCTTCCTGCTGGCGGCCCTGGCCAAGCGCCGCGCCGCGGGCACCGGGCCCTTCACCGTGATGTCCTGCGACAACCTCCCCCACAACGGGCAAGTCACCCGCAAGGCCCTGCTGGCCTACGCCGCCCTGGTGGATGAAGAGCTGCACGGCTGGATCGCCGAGCACGTCAGCTTTCCCAACGCCATGGTCGATCGCATCACCCCCATGACCAGCACCGCCCATCGCGCGGCGCTGCTGGCCGAACACGGCGTCGAGGACGCCTGGCCGGTGGTCTGCGAGCCCTTCCTGCAGTGGGTGCTGGAAGACAAGTTCGTCGCCGGGCGTCCGGCCTGGGAAGACGTCGGCGTCCAGTTCACCGATGACGTCACCCCCTACGAGGAAATGAAGATCAAGCTGCTCAACGGCAGCCACCTGGCGCTGACCTACCTGGGCTTCCTCAAGGGCTACCGCTTCGTCCACGAGACCATGGCCGATCCGTTGTTCGTGCGCTACATCCGCACCTACATGGACAAGGACGTGACGCCGCAGCTGGCCCCGGTGCCCGGCATCGATCTCGCGGAGTACAAGGACACCCTGATCGAGCGCTTCTCCAATCGCGCCATCGCCGACCAGTTGGAGCGGGTCTGCTCGGACGGTTCGTCGAAGTTTCCCAAATTTACCGTGCCGACCATCAACCGCCTGATCGAGGACGGCAAGGACCTGGATCGCGCCGCCCTGGTGGTGGCCGCCTGGGCGGTCTATCTGCGGGGCGTGGACGAGACCGGGGCGACCTATCGCATTCCCGATCCGCGCGCCAACTACTGCGAAGAACTGGTGCAGGATCAGAAGAATCTCACCGAGCGCCTGCTGGGCGCCGAGGAAATCTTCGGTAAGCACATCCCGAAATCCGCGGCCTTCGTTGCCGCCTTCGAGCGGCAGCTGTACAACTTGCGTACCCATGGGGTCAGCGCCACCTTGCAGACCCTGCTCGGCGACTAGCCTTGGCAAAAAGCTGCCTGGGCAGCGTCGATGATCAATACGAGCCCAAACAACAACAAGGAGCGGCCAGGCATGAAGTTTCTCGGGATAGACTGCGGCACCCAGGGCACCAAGGCGGTGATCCTGGATGTCGAGCGCGGGGTGGTACTGGGTGAAGGCAGTGCGCCTCACCCCCTGACCGAGGGCGCCAATGGCCGCCGCGAGCAGAATCCGGCGGACTGGATCCGGGCCCTGGTGGCGGCCACCCGCGCCGCCCTGGCGCAGGCCGGCAGCGATGGCCAGGACATCCTCGGCGTCGGCGTCTCCGGCCAGCAGCATGGTCTGGTATTGCTCGACGACAGCGGCAAGGTGCTGCGGCCGGCCAAGCTCTGGTGCGACACCGAGTCCACCCCGGAAAACCAGCGCCTGCTGGAGCATCTGGGCGGCGTCGAGGGCTCCATCGAGCGCCTGGGCCTGGCCATCGCGCCGGGCTACACCGTCTCCAAGCTGCTCTGGACCAAGGAGCAGCACCCGGAGGTGTTCGACCAGATCGCCCAGGTGCTGCTGCCCCACGATTACCTGAACTTCTGGCTGACCGGATGCGCCGTGGCCGAATACGGCGACGCCTCGGGCACCGGCTATTTCAATGTGCGGACGCGCCAGTACGACCTGGAACTGCTGCGCCACATTGATCCCAGTGGGCGCCTGGAGCGCGCCCTGCCGACGCTGATCGAAGCCGATCAGCCGGTCGGACGGCTGCGGCCGGAGGTCGCCAGCCAACTGGGCATCAATCCCCAGGCGCTGGTCTCCAGCGGCGGCGGCGACAACATGATGGGCGCCCTGGGCACCGGCAATAGCCGCGCCGGCCAGATCACCCTGAGCCTGGGCACCTCGGGCACCCTCTATGGGTATTCCGACGAACCTCGCATCAGCGACCATCCCGCCGTGGCGGGCTTCTGCTCGTCCAACGGCGGCTGGCTGCCGCTGATCTGCACCATGAACCTGACCAACGCCAGCGGCCAGATCCGCGAGTTGCTCGGCCTGGACCTGGTCGAATTCACCCGTCTGGTGGCGGAGTCACCCATCGGTGCCGAGGGGGTGCTGATGCTGCCCTTCCTCAATGGCGAACGGGTCCCGGCGCTGCCGACCGCTACCGCCAGCCTGCACGGCCTTACCGCCACCAACCTGACCCGCGCCAACCTGTGCCGAGCGGTGGTCGAGGGGGTGAGCTTCGCCCTGAGATACGGCTTCGATCTGCTGCGTGACCTGGGCATGCCCGGCGACACCCTGAGACTCATCGGCGGCGGCGCCAGGAGCCCGGTGTGGCGGCAGCTGATCGCCGATCTGATGAACACCCCGGTGGTCTGCCCGGTGCACGGCGAAGCCGCGGCCCTGGGGGGCGCCTTGCAGGCCGCCTGGTGCTGGAGTCGCGAGCAGGGCCGCCCGGAGTCGCTCGACAGCCTCACCGAGCGCTGCGTGCACCTGGACCCGGCCAGCCGCGCCGAACCGGACCCGGCGCGGGTCGCCGAGTACGAGGCGGCCTACCAGCGCTATCGGCAGCAACTGCGCGAGAGCTACGGGATCGCCTAGCGGGCGGATGGGGTGGAAAACGCCAGGCGGTTTTCCACCCTGCTGAAATTCGGCAACCAACCCGTCGTAGGGTGGACGCCGGCGCAGCCTTGTCCACCACCAGCCTGATGGCGCGTGGAAAACGCTACGCGGCTTTCCACCCTACCCGACAGGCAGGCGCTCAGCCCTTGCCAATGGGTACGAAGGGCGCGTCCAGCAAGCGTGCGAGGTCCGCCGGTGCCAGGGCGACTTCCAGCCCCCGGCGCCCGGCACTGACATGGATGCTCGGCAACGCCGCCGCGGAGTCGTCGATGAAGGTGCGCAGCCGCTTCTTCTGCCCCAGGGGGCTGATGCCGCCCACCAGGTAGCCGGTGCTGCGCTGGGCCTGGTCGGGTTTGGCCATCTCCAGTTTCTTCACCCCGGCCGCCTGGGCCAGGGCCTTGAGATCCAGGGTGCCGGCGACGGGCACGATGGCCACCAGCAATTCCTGTTTCTCGCTTGCCGCCAGCAGGGTCTTGAACACCGTCTCCGCTGCCAGACCGAGTTTCTCGGCGGCTTCCAGGCCGTAGGAGGCGGCCTTGGGGTCATGGTGGTAGCTCAGCACCTCGTGGGGCACCTGGCTCTTCTTGAGCAGTTCTATCGCCGGGGTCATGCCAGCACTCCTTGGGGATCGGCCACCTCCGCCCGCCCGCGGCCCTGCGCCTTGGCGCGGTAGAGAGCGAAGTCGGCCGCCTGCAGCCAATGGGCGACGTCATCGTAGGCGCGGTCGAAGCCGGCGATGCCGCAGCTCAGGCCGACACGTACGTTCTGACGGTCGCCGGGGCCGCCTGCCTGCATGTCGTGCAGACGCTCCTGCAGCCGCCGGATCAGGTCCAGGGCCCGCTCGGGCGAGGTGTCGGGCAAGAGGATACCGAATTCGTCACCGCCAAAACGACCGGCGAGATCGCTGGTGCGGATGGTGCGCGCCAGCAGACCGGAAAACTGGCGCAGCATCTCGTCGCCGGCCTGATGGCCGAAGCGGTCGTTGATGAGCTTGAAGTTGTCCAGGTCGATCATCACCAGGCTGGCCGCGGCGCCGCTGCGTTTGCAGCGGGCGAATTCCCGCTGCACCAACTGATCCCAGTGGGTTCTGTTGTGCAGCCCGGTCATGCCATCCTGCTTGCTGATCAGCTCCAGCTCCTGCTGGCGCCGCGACAACTGCTGCGCCAGGCGAAAGCTCACCAGGCCCAGGGCCCAGGGATAGGCGATGATCATCGGCAGGCAGGCATAGATCTGCGCGGTGGAGGTCTCGATGGCGACCGGGTGGCGCAGCACCACGAGGCCGACCAGGATGCCCAGCAGTTGGGCGAGCAGCCCGCGGCGCCAGAAGGCCAGGCCACCGGCGCCGAGCATGTTGAGACCGGTCATGGCGAGCAGCGTCGCGCTGGGCAGCAGATTGAAGCCCATGCTCGCCGCCCAGAAGCCGGCCGAGCCACAGTCCAGCAGCAGGTTGCCCAGTTCGGTGCGATAGGGATCGCGCGCGCGGACGGCGCGCCAGTAGGCCAGCGGCGACCAGCACAGGGCATTGGCCAAGAGCAGGATCCACAGCCAGAGAGACACCGGCTGGGTGAGCTGCACCGAAACGATGCAACTCAGGCTGAGCAGCAGACCAATCGCACGGGGTAGCCAGAGCCGCCGGGCAAAATTGCGGCCACGGGTGAGCACATCTGGCATTGACGATCCCCACTGCGACGGACGATGAAAGGTCGCGCATTATCAGTGGACAAGGGCAAAACGCCAGCGACCGCGACCTGAACGTCGTGTTCCGAACCTTACGACGCCCCTAGACACTGCCAGAAGGAAACATCGGGTGACACGCACACCGGACGAACAGCCTTGAACCTCGGCCTGACCGGCCTCATCCAATGGTCAGGCCCGTCAAAAAGAGGAAGCCGCATGCAAGTCCAAGTCAACAGTGACCACAACATCGAAGGCAGCGCCGGTTTGCAGAATTGGGTGGCGTCCGTGGTGGAAGACCGCCTGGATCGCTTCGACGAACTCCTGACTCGCGTCGAGGTGCACCTCAACGACGAGAACGCCGGCAAATCGGGCGCCCAGGACAAGCGGTGCCAGATGGAGGCCCGCATCAAGGGCCATCAGCCGCTTTCGGTGACGCACAAGGCCGAATCCCTGGAACAGGCGGTGGATGGCGCAGCCGACAAGCTGCACCGGGCCATCAACAACCTCTCCGGCAAGCTGGAAAAGAAGCGGCTGTCGGGCGGTGAACTCAACGACCCGCTGGCCCTGGAAGATTCCGAAGAATTCCAGGACTCGCTGCGGCAGGACGAATTCCTCGAACGGGAGCAACTGGCTCACGATCACCAGTTGAAGTGATGCGCCGTTAGACGCTAGCGTTCAACCGAGGCCGCTCCCTGAGCGGCCTCGCTGTTTTCCACCCCGGCACAAGGAAGCCCCATGCCCTCCCCCTTTCGCGTCGCCCTGATCGGTTACGGCTTCGTCGGTCAGACCTTTCATGGCCCCCTGCTGAGCTCCATCCCCGGGCTCTCCCTGGATCTGGTGGCGTCGCGGGATGCCGCACGTGTGCAGGCCGATCTGCCCGGGGTGCGCGTCACCGCGGATTACCTGGCGGCCGTGAGGGATCCGGCCATCGACCTGGTGGTGATCGCCTCACCCAACCAGACCCATGCGCCTCTCGCCAGCGCCGCCCTGGCCGCCGGCAAGCACGTGGTGGTCGACAAGCCCTTTACCGTGACCCTGGCCGAAGCTCGGCAACTGGTCGCGGAAGCCGAACAGGCCGGCCGGTTGCTGTCGGTGTTCCAGAATCGTCGCTGGGACAGCGATTTCCTCGGCTTGCAGGCAGTCCTGGCCAGCGGCGCCCTGGGTGAGTTGACCAGCCTGGAATCCCGTATCGAGCGCTTTCGTCCCGAGGTGCGGACGCGCTGGCGCGAAGCCGCGCTGCCCGGCAGTGGCCTCTGGTTCGATCTCGGTCCCCATCTGCTGGATCAGGCGCTCTGCCTGTTCGGCCTGCCCGAGCGCCTGCAGGCGCAGCTGGTGCGGCAACGACCCGGCGCCCTCACCGACGACTGGTTCCAGGTGCAGCTGGACTACGGCGCTCGCCAGGTGACCCTGAGAGCCGGGATGCTGGCCGCCGGTGGCGTGCCGCGCTTTCTGGCGCAGGGCACCGCGGCCAGCTGGATCAAGCAAGGGGCGGATCGTCAGGAGGACGCGCTCAAGGCCGGCGTGCGCCCCGGTGGTCCCGACTGGGGCCAGGATCCGGATCCGGGCTGGCTGATCGACGCCAGCGGCGAGCGCCAGGCCCTGCCGACGCCGGCGGGCGATCACCGTCGCTACTACCTCGCCTTGGTCGAAGCCCTCGCCGGTCGCGCCGGCAATCCCGTCAGCCCGGCCCAGGCTTGCGCCCTCATGGCCCTGCTGGAAGCGGCGCAGCGTTCCTCGGCGAAAGGTCGGGCGCTGATGCCCGAGCTCAGCGCGGCGGAACGCGCGGCCTACTGACCGGCCACCCACTGCGGACGCCGTCCGGCCAGGCGCTCGCCCAGCTGGCGCAGGGTGCGCGACAGGCGGCGCTCGATCCACTCGTAGCTGGCCCAGGCCACCAGCAGGATCACCGGCAGGCAGACCGCCAGGGTCTGGTAGGGACTGAATCCCCACTGCTGGTGCAGCCAGTAGTCGCCCAGCCAGAGCACGATCACGTGCACCAGATAGACCGAATAGGACCAGTCGCCCAGCGCCTTGCACAGCCGCGAGCCGGCGAACCAGGGTTCGAGGATCACGCAGGCGCCGACCAGTACCGCACTGGGCACGCCCCAGGTCAGCAGGCGCCAGGGATGATCGGCGGGAAAGGCCACCAGGCAGGTCAGTGCCGCCAGGGCCGCCACCAGGGCCAGGGGTTTGGGGCCGCGCAGGGCGCCACGGCGATAGAGCGCCGCCAGGCTCACGCCCAGCAGAAATTCGAAGATGATCGGATTGCGATAGAAGCTGCTGACAAAGGACTCGCGGGCCAGCACCAGGCTGACCAGGATCACCAGCAGGCTGACCATCCCGATGCGCCAGCGCTCGGCCACACCAAAGGACAGGGCGAACAGCAGGTAGAACAGCATCTCGAAGTTGAGCGTCCAGCCCACCGGCAGGATCGGATAGTGGCCGAAGCCCGCCGGATTCTCGCTGGGAATGAAGAACAGCGAGAGCAGCAATTCGCGCGCGGCGACGCCATAGATGGGCATCACGTCGCTGGCGAGATAGAGGATCAGCGCCGTCACCGCGGTGTACAGCCAATAGGCCGGGACGATGCGGGCGATGCGATGCCAGAGGAAGGTACTGCGCCTGAGCGGTCGGCCCGCGGTGGACAGGTGGATCACGAAGCCGCTGAGCACGAAGAAGATGTCGACCCCGACCTGTCCCCGGGTGGAGAGCAGATGGCCACCAAGGCTGTCGGCGTGGAAATCGAAGAACACCTGCATGAAGTGATGAAAGACCACCAGCCAGGCGGCCAGGGCCCTGAGAGCCTGCAGTGAAACCAGCATCGTAGAACCTTTCCCTCCTCGTCCCGCCAGGCACGACCCAGCGTAGCGCCGCCATTGTGGACGGCATGGGCTGCTGGGGCGTTCGTGGGAAAAGGCTGGATTGCGCCGGTTCACAGGCTGAACGGCTCGATGCCCGACCCGTTCAGCGGCAGTTCAGGCGGCTGACCTCATTGCAGGCTGAACCGCCAGGCGCGGTGGATCTTGGGATTGCGCGCGAAATCCGGATCCAGGGTGCTGGCGCTGATCTCTTCGACGCGATAGCGCTCGGCGAGACTCGCATCCAGTTCGAACTTGCGGAAGTTGTTGGAGAAATACAGCACGCCGTTGCGACTCAGGTGGGCCATGGCCGAATCGAGCAGGGCGACATGATCGCGCTGGACGTCGAACACCCCTTCCAGGCGCTTGGAGTTGGAGAAGGTCGGCGGGTCGACGAAGATCAGATCGTATTCGCCGCGATCGTTTTCCAGCCAGTGCAGGACATCGCCCTGTTCCAGGCGGTGCCGCTCGGAAAAGCCGTTGAGCGCCAGGTTGCGCCGGGCCCAGTCCAGGTAGGTGCGCGAGAGGTCGACGCTGGTGGTGCTGCGTGCACCGCCCACTGCCGCCTGCACCGTGGCGGCGCCGGTGTAGCAGAACAGATTGAGGAAACGCTTGCCCTGGGCTTCCTGGCGCAGCCGCAGACGCAGCGGACGGTGATCCAAGAACAGCCCGGTATCCAGGTAGTCGGTGAGGTTAACCAGCAGCTTGGCGCCCGCTTCTTCCACCTGCAGGAATTCACCCTGGGCGGCCTGGCGTTCGTACTGCTTGGTGCCGCTTTGCCGTTCGCGGCGCTTGACCACCACCAGTGACGGATCGATGTTCAACGCCTGGGGAATGGCGGCCAGGGCGTCGAGCAGGCGCGCCTGGGCCTTGTCCGGGTCGATGGAGCGCGGCGGTGCGTATTCCTGCACGTGCACGCGATCGCCATAGAGATCCACCGCCACCGCGTACTCGGGCATGTCGGCGTCATACAGGCGATAGCACTGCACGCCCTGGCTGCGGGCCCACTTGCCGAGCTGCTTGAGATTCTTCTGCAGCCGATTGGCGAACATCTGCCCGCCTTCGCTGAGCTTGGCCGGCTCCGCCGCCTGGGCATTGGCCGGGCGTTCGCCACTGCGACTGCCGGTGACGAACTGGCGGGTCTCCACCTCGAACATCAGCAGCTTGCAGGGCAAGGCGCCATTCCAGAAGGCGTATTGCTTGTGACTGCGGATGCCCATGCGCTTGCCCAGCTCGGGCGCGCCGGTAAAGACCCCTGCACGCCAGCCCAGGCAGGCCTGGCGCAGGCGCTCGCCAAGATTCTGGTAGAGGTACAGCAGGCTGGCTTCGTCACCCAGGCGCTCGCCATAGGGCGGGTTGCAGATCACCAGGCCGGTCTGGCCCTTGTCCGGACGCGGCTCGAAGCTGGCGACCTCGCCCTGGTAGACCTTGATCCACTCGGACAGCCCGGCCCGCTCGATGTTGTTGCGCGCCGGCTGGATCAGCCGCGGATCGGCTTCATAGCCGCGGATCCAGACCGGCGTCCTGGCCAGGCCCGCAGTGGCTCGCGCCTCAGCCTCCTGGTGCAGTTGCTGCCAGAGGGCGGGCATATGGCCCAGCCAGCCGGAAAAGCCCCAGCGCTCGCGGCGCAGGTTGGGGGCGATGTCCGCGGCCATCAAGCCGGCCTCGACCAGGAAGGTGCCCACCCCGCACATGGGGTCGGCCAGGGCGCCACCGGCCGCGGCCAGGGCCGGCCAGCCGGCACGGATCAGCACCGCGGCCGCCAGGTTTTCCTTGAGCGGCGCCGCGCCCTGCTGCAGGCGATAGCCGCGCTGGTGCAGGCTCTGACCGGAGAGATCCAGCGAGAGGATGGCCTGGCCGCGCTCCAGGTGCAGGTGGACGCGCAGATCCGGAGCAACCTTGTCCACCGTGGGCCGCTGCCCGGTGCGCTCGCGCAGGCGGTCGACGATGGCGTCCTTGACCTTGAGCGCGCCGAAGTGGGTGTTGTCGATGCCCGCGCCCTGGCCGCTGAAGCCCACCGCCAGGGTGCCGGTGGGCGCCAGGTGCTCTTCCCATTCCACGCCATGCACGCCCAGGTACAGGCCCTGAGGGTCTTCCACCGGGAAGCGCGCCAGCACCAGCAGCACCCGGTTGGCCAGGCGCGACCAGAGGCACAGGCGGTAGGCATCCGCGAGACTGGCTTCGCCGCGCACCGCCGCGGTCTGGCTGCGGGCCTCCTGCAAGCCAAGGCCCTGGGCCTCTTCCAGCAGCAGGGTCTCGAGTCCCTTGGGACAGGTGAGGATGAGTTGTTGCATCGCGGACATCGTTGAATCCATAGGTTAGCGCAAGGAACTTTCTGCCTTTGGTCGGATTGACCGATGAGGACAGCCCCTTGCGTGAAAGTTTGACTGCGTCTCAACAAGCCGCAGTGACGGCATTCCAGCGGCGGTTTATCGCCATTTCATTTCGAACTGATTACGGCTTATAGCTAAAAGGTCGTTCCCAGCCAGAGCGCCATTGGTTAGTAATTGATCACCCGCAGCGCGAAGGTGCGGGGCGGATGTCAGGACGCCGGCTCTGGCATCCAGGCCTGCAACGGGCCATGGACAATCTGCAAGTCAACCTACGAGGGCACTACCCTATGAGAAGACTCAAGCGTGATCCAATGGAACGAGCTTTCCAGCGTGGTTATCAGCACGGCATCGTGGGCAAATCGCGGGACCTCTGCCCCTTCACCCAGGACGCCGTCCGGCAGGCCTGGCTCAATGGCTGGCGTGAGGGCCGTAGCGACCAATGGGACGGCTACGTAGGCACCGCCGGTCTTCAACGCATGAATCAACTTCAAGCCGTAGGCTAATTCGATTTCACTAGCGGAAGCCCAGGGCTTCCCATAGCGTTCTGGTTGTTTTCCAGTCAGATCCTCTCCCAGGATCAGGGACCCGGTCCCACGGGGGCTCCCAGCGAGCCCCCTCCCCCTCAGGGGCGCGCTGCTGCAATGGCATCCACGGCTTCGCGGATCAAGGCCGGTCCGCGATAGATGAAGCCGCTGTAGAGCTGCACCAGACTGGCACCCGCCGCGATCTTCTCCGCCGCATCCTCGCCCGACAGGATCCCGCCCGCCGCGATGATCGGCAGCCGACCACCCAGCTCACCAGCCAGCACCCGCACCACATGGGTGCTCTTCTCGCGTACCGGGGCGCCCGACAGGCCGCCGGCCTCGGCGGCATAGGGCAGATTTTCCACCCCTTCGCGACCCAGGGTGGTGTTGGTGGCGATGATGGCGTCCATCCCGGCATCACGGATCGCCTGGGCGGTCAGCACGATCTCTTCATCGGTCAGGTCCGGGGCGATCTTGATGGCGATGGGCACGCGGCGGCCGTGCTGGACCGCCAGGTCTTCCTGGCGCTGGCGCAGGGCTTCCAGCAGGCTCTTGAGCGCGTCGCCGAATTGCAGGCTGCGCAGGCCGGGCGTATTGGGCGAGCTGACGTTCACCGTGATGTAGCTGGCATGGGCATAGACCCGGTCCAGCCCAATCAGGTAGTCGTCCACCGCCCGCTCCACCGGAGTAGTGGCATTCTTGCCAATGTTGATCCCCAGTACGCCCCGGAAGCGGGCGGCCTTGACCCGTTCGATCAGCGCATCCACGCCCGCATTGTTGAAACCCATGCGGTTGATGATGGCGTCGGCCTGCTCCAGGCGGAACAGCCGCGGCTTGGGATTGCCCGGCTGCGGCCGCGGCGTCACGGTACCGATCTCGATGAAGCCGAAACCCAGGCCGGCGAAGCCGTCGATGGCGGCGCCGTTCTTGTCGAGTCCGGCGGCCAGGCCCACCGGATTGGGAAACTCCAGGCCCATGACCTGGACCGGTAGCCGACCCGGCCGCCGGCCGAGCCCGGTCAGGCCCAGACGACCCGCGGCACCGATCAGGTCCAGCGCCAGATCGTGCGATCCTTCGGGAGACATTTTGAAGAGCAGAGGACGGAGCGCGTCGTACATGGCGGACTCACAGGCGATTCGGAAAGCGCGCATTATACAGGCTTGCCACCGGCCATACGTCGCTCGCTCCGGAGGCGAGCGGTCACTCGCACAAAAGATCCTACCTTTCGGGAATCATTTGACGATAGCGCGGTCTTTGCCACGCTAGACTCGGTCGTGCAGTTCCTATCCGCCCCGGAGACCTCATGAGCAACAGTGCCAACCTCCTGGGCAGCCCCTGGTCTTCGCTGGCCTTGCATCTGCATCCCTCCCTGGCCAGCCGCCGGATCCAGCGTTGCCTGGAACGCCTGGCCGACGCCTTCGTCCCCTTGCCCGCGCCTACCGACAGCCTTTGGTGGGATGAAGGCCATCCGCTGCACCTGTTGCTCGGCCTGCCCCGCGCCGCCCTGTCCGGACCGACCCAGGAGATCAAGGGCCACGCCCATGCCCTGCTCAGTCAGCTGGTGGTCGCCGATACGCTGCAGGCCGCCGCCCTCGACCTGCGTGCCATCGATGGCCTCTGCCAGCGCCTTGGCGACAGCACGCTCGATACGGCGATACAGCTGGAGGAACTGGCCGCCCTGCCCGCAGCGCGCGAGCAGGTGCGGATCATCGGCTATCGGGATTTCCAGGCGGCGCTCTACCGCACCTTGCCGAACCTGTCTGCGGAACAGCCCCTGCGTCTGCGCCAGGCCAGCTGGCGGGGTCCCCGACTGTTCCTGGAAAACGATACGACCACCACCCTCGCCTTCGCCAGCATCATCGCCTACGCCCGCATCCGCGGGATCGCCGTGGAGGTGCCGGCGCAGATCCAGTGCCTGCGCCTGGATCCGGCGGCCATCAACCGCCTGCAGGAAGCTTTCGCAGTCTATGCCCTGCCCAATGCGGTCTGGAACCACCCCGATTTCATCCAGGTGCTGCTGGGGCTGAAGCTCGACTATGCGCGCCTGCCACTGCCCGCCCCGGGCCAGGATCTGGAGTGGTTGCTGCTACCCAGCGAGGTGGCGAGTACCCGGGTCCTCAGCGAGATTCTCGAACGCCTGGGCGCTGCCGAGGTGATCGGCTACCTGCAGGCGCTCTAGAGACCGCTCAGGGGGCGGCTACCGCCGGCGCATGTCGCTGCCCCGCCGCCAGAAAGACCTCGAAGGCCAGCCGCTGGCCGGCCAGCATCGCCGGATGCAGGCGCGCATCGCTGCCCGCCTCGTCCAGACGCTGCAGAAAGCCTGGCCAGGCGCCCTTGGGCGGCACGTGGCCCAGATAGGCCCGGGCGTCGCGCACCGCCTCGTCGGGACTCTCGCCGGCATGGCGATCCAGCATTCGCGACCCCAGCCGAGACCCTTCGAGGACATAGGCCACGCCCCAGCACTCGCCTTCGTCGAGCAGGCGCTCGAGGACTACGGGTTCGGGCTGCTCGGCGGCCAGGCGCTGCAGATCCTCTGCCAGCACCCCGGTGCGGCGACGCTCCGCCCAGTCGGGCAGCAGGCGCTGGATGCCGGAGCGCTCCAGCAGGTCTTCCAGACCGATCAGGGCCTGGGCATGGGCCTGCAGAAAGGCGGTGTAATGCAGCCGGGTCTGCAGCGCATAGCGGCCAAAGGTCGCATCGACCTGCTCGTGCAGGGCACCGCCCTCGGCGCGCAACATTTCACGGATGGAGGACACGCAAATACCTCAAGTTGGCGCCGGCCTTCAGAGCGGCGAAGGCTGGGGCTTCTCGCCGCGCAGGGCGGCCTGCAGCCGGGCTGCCAGGTCGGCCTCGCGAAAGGGCTTGGGAACGATGAAGGATTGTTCGGGATCGAGTTCGCCCAGTTCGGCATAGCCGGTGATGAAGACCACCGGCAACTGCGGCAGCCGCTTGCGCACCTGGCGGGCCAGCTCGGCACCGTTCATGCCGGGCATGGCGAAATCCGCCAGCAGCAGATCGATCTGCGGATCGCGCTCCAGCGCACTCAGGGCGGCGAAGCCATTGCTGGCCTCCACCACCTGATAGCCGAGATCGGCCAGCAGGGCAGCGGTCACGTTGCGTACCGCGTGGTCGTCGTCGACCAGCAGGATGCGGCGCTCGGCGGCCTGCTCGTCGCGACCCAGGGCCGGTAGCCCGATCGGATCCTGGGCATCCTCCGCCTCGGTACGCGGCAGATAGACCAGCACCGTGGTGCCACTGCCCATCTGCGTCTCGATGCGGACCCCGCCACCGGACTGCTTGGCGAAGCCGAACACCTGGGCCAGGCCCAGACCGGAGCCCTTGCCCACCTCCTTGGTGGTGAAGAAGGGTTCAAAGGCCTTGGCCAGCACCTCTTCGCTCATCCCGGTACCGGAATCCTGCACCGCCAGCAGCACGTATTCGCCCGGTTCGGGTTCCTCGGGACGCTGCGGCGGCTCGCTGATGGTCTGATTGGAGGTGCTCAGGCGCAGGGTGCCGCCGACCGCCATGGCATCCCGGGCATTGATCGCCAGGTTGAGGATGATGAGTTCGATCTGGGTCGGATCGACCAGGGCGTGCCAGCAATCGGCGCGCAGGTGGGTCTCGATCCAGACACTGCCGCCCATGGTACTGCGCAGCAGCTCCAGCATGCCCTCGACGGTTTCGTTGAGCTTGACCGGCTTGGGCGCCAGTCGCTGGCGACGGGAAAAAGCCAGCAGCTGGGCGGTGAGCTTGGCGCCCCGCTCGCCCGCTTCGCGGATGTTCTGCACCCGCCCCTGGGTCTTGTCGCTGGCCGCCAGGCGCGTCAGGTCGCGCTCAAGGAAGCTGGCGCTGCTGAGCACCACGGTGAGCAGGTTGTTGAAGTCATGGGCCACGCCCGCCGTGAGCTGACCCACGGCTTCCAGTCGCTGCATCTGCTGCAGGGTCGCCTCGACCCGCTCGCGCTCGTCGATCTGCTCGCGCAGCTGGCGGTTCGCTGCAGCCAGCTCTTCCATCGCCAGGACTTCCGAGGAGATGTCGCGCCCGGAGCAATAGGTCATGCCGGCATCCGGTACCGCCGTCCAGGAAATCCAGCGATAGCTGCCGTCACGATGGCGGATGCGGTTGACGAAGCGCTGGCTGGTCGCGCCGGTGGCCAGCTGCTTGAGTTCGTTGTCGGTGATGAAGCGCTCGTCGGGATGCACCAGCGCCAGCAGCGAGGAGTCCAGCAACTCCACCCGCGACCAGCCCAGATTTTCTTCCCAGGCCGGGTTGAGCGCCACCAGGGTGCCATCGGGCTTGCACACCAGCAGCAGATCGCGAGTGAGGTCCCAGGTCCGATCGCGCTCCCGGGTACGCTCTTCGACGCGCTCGCCAAGACTGACATTGAGCCGCTCGAGCTTTTCCGCGGCATCGCGCTGCTGAGTGATGTCGAGCATCACGCCCAGAAAGCGGGTGCAGACGCCGGCGTCGAAGAAGGGCTGGCCGCGGGTCTCGACCCAGCGCTGGGCGCCGTTGTCCAGGCGAATGCGGTATTCGCTGCGGTAGTCGTCGTCGCGCTCATCGGCGCTCGCCTGGCGGACCGTATGCAGAAAGCGCTCGAGGCCATCGCTGCCGCACAGCCGTTCGAAGACCTCGAGATCGACCACCGCATCGGCCGGCAGCCCGAACATGGCCTTGCAGCGCTCATCCCAGATCAGGGTGCGACTGGCCGGCAAATACTCCCACATGCCCAGGCGGGAGGCGTCCATCGCCAGGCGGGACCTGACCTCCAGGCTGTGCAGGGCTTCTTCGGCGCGGCGCCGCTCGCGGCGCTCGTGCACCACCAGCAGCGCCCGCTCGACGGCCTTGGCCAGGAGCTCCATGCTCTGCTTGAGCACATAGTCGTTGGCGCCCAGGCGCATCATCTCCACGGCGTGCACCTCACCAAAGATGCCCGAGACGAAGATGAAGGGCGTTTCCGGTGCCAGCGCCCGCGCCACGCGCAGCGCCTCGGCGCCGGAGAAGCCCGGCAGGATGATGTCGGAAAGGATGATGTCGTAGGTCTGCTGGCTCAGGGCCAGGGTGAGACCGGTACGCTCGTAGACGATCTTGGATTGCAGCTCGAAGCCGTGCCTTTCCAGCTCGATCAGGATCAGCTCGGCGTCGAGCTTGCTGTCCTCTACCAGGAGGATCTTGATCTGTTTCGAGAGGGGCATAAACGGACGTCGGCCTTGGATCTGTTCGCTCAGGGGAGCCGGGTCGCGCATATCTGCCGGTCGCGGATGACTGGATACGGATGCACTTATCTTCACTCGCTAACGGCCAATGCGCCTGGCGACACGGCGCGATCCTGGCGGCGGCTCGTTGAGTACGGCCCAGAACACGCCGAGGTCACTGATCGCGGCAACGAAATCACGGAATTCGACCGGCTTGACCACGTAGGCGTTCACGCCCAGTTCGTAGGCCTTTTCCAGATCGGGCTCCTCCCGCGACGACGTCAGCATGACCACGGGGATGCTGCACAGCTCCGGGGTACCACGCACCAGGTCCAGCACCTCGAGGCCATCGACCTTGGGCAGCTTGAGATCCAGCAGCATCACGGCGGGATTGCCCGGCTCGCGATCGGCATAGGGCTCGCGGCGCAACAGGTAATCGACCGCCTCGGCGCCGTCACGCAGGACCACGACATCGTTGGCCAACTGGCTGCGCTCCAGAGCCACCAGGGTAAGCTCCAGATCGTGCGGATTGTCTTCGACCAGCACAATGGGTTTGAGCATGAATAGAACTACCTTTTGTGTACCGGCGACGGTCGTTGTTTGGGAAGGGCGAAATAGAAGGTCGCGCCCTCGCCGATGGCACCCTCGGCCCAGACGCGACCGTCATGGCGCTCGATGATGCGTCTGACACTGGCCAGACCGATGCCGACCCCTTCGAACTCATCGGCATGATGCAGGCGCTGGAAGACGCCGAACAGCTTGCCCACATAATCCATGTTGAAACCGACGCCGTTGTCCCGGACAAAGATGATGTCCTCGGAATCGCTCGGCAAGGTGCCGATCTCGATCACCGCCGGCTCTTCGTAGCGACTGTATTTGATGGCATTGGCCAGCAGATTGCGCAAGGCGAGATGGACGAAGGCGGCATCGGCGATGACGACAGGCAGGGGGCCGATGTGCCACTCCACCTGCCGCTCGGCATAGTCCGGCGCCATCTCTTCGCGGATGGCTTCCACCAGGGCGGTGAGATTGACGTCGGAATAGCGGATCGCGGCTCGCCCCATCTGCGAGAAGCTCAGCAGGTTGTCCACCAGGCTGCCGGCGAAGCGTGCCGACGAACCGATGTTCTCCAGGAAGCGCCGCCCCCGGTCCGACAGCTTGCCGCCCTCGATGTCGCCCAGCAGCTCGGCATAGCCGGCGATGTGGCGCAGCGGCGCCCGCAGGTCGTGGGACACGCTGTAGGAAAAGGCCGCCAGTTCCTTGTTGCTGCGCTGCAGCTCCTCGGCCAGCTCGGCCATCTCCTCGGCCTTGCGCAGGACGATCCCGCGCACCGCGTTGCGCAATTCGATGGCGCTTTCCAGCTCCAGCGGCGACCAGGGTAGCGACAGCCCCCGTACCGTCTCCTGCCAGAGCACGAAGCTCTGTCGGGGCGACAGACGCCCGTCGCTGCCTTCCTGCTTGGTCGGCCGGCCGGCCCAGTTGACCACCTGCACCAGTTCGCTGCGGAACCAGATCAGGTAGTGGGAATGCAATTCGGAAATGGGGACGGCGAGCACCCCGGCCGCATGCTGGGCCAGCTGGGGGAGCTCGGCGATATCCTTGGCCAGGTTGTCGGTGACGAAGTGGTCCTTGACGTTGACCGACAGCCACTCGACCAGGCTGTCCACCACCTCGCGCGGCGGTACCTGGCCGATCAGCTCGGTCCCGTCGGAGGAGATGATGGCGGCGCCCTGCGCCCGGGCGAAATCCAGGAAGACCTGCGGCAGCTCCAATAGTCCCTGGCAGACGCTGTCGCGGTCGGCCATGGTCGAGAGCATCTGCACCATGGATTGGCGCAGCGCCAGCCGGCGATCGGATTCCGCATGGGTCTCGGCGGCATCGATCTGCAGCGACAGCACCCGGCCGAACAGCTCGCAGGCGGTACGCGTCTGGAAGGACACCCGCTGGGGTTGACGGTCATGGCAGAGCACCAGGCCCCAGAGGCGATCACCGACCACGATGGAGATGGACATGGACGCCAGGGTGCCCATGTTCCTCATGTACTGCAGGTGCACCGGCGACACGCTGCGCAGCTGCGCGAAGCTGAGGTCCAGCGGCTGCCCGGTCAGCGGATTGGTCTGCGGCTGCAACGGCGAGGGCTGGTAGTAGGCGTTGCCGATCACCCGGATGCGGTTGGCCAGGTACAGGCGACGCGCCTGGGCCGGAATGTCCGAAGCGGGAAATCTCAAGCCCAGATAGCTGGGTACGCCGGGATCGCACTCCTCGGCCAGCACCTGCCCATGACCGTCCTCGTCGAAGCGATAGATCATGGTGTGGTCGAAACCGGAAATACGCTTGGCTTCGCGTACCGCGAGCTTGGCGATGGCGTCGACGGTTTCGGCCTGATGCAGCTGTTCGATGAACACCCGCACCATGGGATAGAGGGTATTGAGGCCAAGGCGGCTGTCCACCGGCGCCTCGAATTCGACGATCAGCACCCCGCCGAAGCGGTGCATGAACAGCGCGAAGGTCTGCTGCCGCGGTCCCAGGGTCACATCGCCCTGATAGATGGGGTTCTGCTCTTCCTGGGTCAGGGCACCGAGCATGGCCGGCAGATCCCGTTCCGGCAGCAATTCGCCGAGGGTGCGACCCAACACCTCCTCCACGGCGACCCCGAGGTACTCGCGGACGTTGGCACTGGCCTGGACGATGCGCAGATCCGGCTCTTCCACGGCGAACAGGAAGCCATGTTCCTGGATACTGCCGGGAATATGGATCGGCTCGTTGGCGCAATCGGCCAGAGCGTCGGGCTGCGTCTTGGAGGGTGACTCGAGCGCCAAACCGGGAACCTCATGTGATCGGAAAGAAGCGCAGGGAAAGCGGTGCGCCGAAACGGAAACAAAGGTCATTCAGACTATCAGACCCTGGGCAGGAGGCGAAGCGAAACGGCGCGCAGCCTGAACAGCGACATGCGCGGCGACACTCTCTCGCCGCGGGTTGGAATCTTCTCCGTCGGCCTTCGGTCGGAGCTGGTTTAGCCCCAGGATCCTGCCCATGTCCTTGCGCCGCGCCCTCCCCCTGGCCGCCCTGCTACTGAGTCCACTCAGTCAGGCCGAGCCCCTCTACGGCGAACGTCTCGAAGGCTTCGACTACGACTATCCGGTCAAGACCTTCAGCTTCGACTCCCAGCGCCAGCCGCTGGAGATGGCCTATCTCGACGTCGCGCCGAGCGGAAAACCGAACGGCCGGACCCTGGTGCTGTTGCACGGCAAGAACTTCTGCGCCGGCACCTGGGCGCAGAGCATCCAGGTGCTGAGCGCTGCCGGCTATCGGATCGTGGCCCCGGACCAGATCGGTTTCTGCAAATCCAGCAAGCCAGCCCACTATCAGTACAGCTTCCAGCAACTGGCCGCCAATACCCGGGCCCTGCTCGACCACCTGGGCATCGCCCGGGCGACCCTGATCGGCCATTCGACCGGCGGCATGCTCGCGACCCGCTACGCCCTGCTCTATCCCGAGGCCACCGAACAGCTGGTGCTGGTCAACCCCATTGGCCTCGAGGACTGGAAGGCCCTGGGCGTACCCTATCGCAGCGTCGACCAGTGGTACGCCCGGGAACTGAAGACCTCCGCCGACGGCATCCGCGACTATGAGCGCAGCACCTACTACGCCGGCCAGTGGTCCCCGGCCTACGAACGCTGGGTGACGATGCTCGCCGGTCTCAACAACGGCCCCGGCAAGGAAAGGGTCGCCTGGAACTCGGCCCTGATCTACGACATGATCTACAGCCAACCGGTGGTCTACGAATTCGCCCGACTGCGCATGCCCACCCTGCTCATGATCGGCCAGCGAGATACCACCGCCATCGGCAAGGACGCCGCGCCGGCCGCCATCAAGGCGCAGCTGGGTCATTATCCCGAACTGGGCAAGGCGGCAGCGCGGCGCATCCCCCGGGCGACCCTGGTGGAATTCGAGGACCTGGGCCACGCGCCCCAGATGCAGGCACCGGAGCGCTTTCACCAGGCCCTGCTGCAGGGGCTGAGCGCCCTCAAGGCATCCTCGACGCAGCCCCAGCCCTGATCGAATCCGAACGATGAAAAAAAGCGGCGTACCCGAGGGTACGCCGCCTTTTTTCATGCCCTGAGAGACGACGCTGCCCACGAACGCCATTCGTGGGCAGCGCCTACCTCAGGCGCTGCTGCTGGCCAGATCCGCCAGTTCACGACTGGCGACGCTGTACATCGCATAGTCCTGACCGCTGGCATTGCGCAGATCCACCAGCAGACCCCGCCAGCGCTCCACGGCTGCGCGATGGCGCTCCAGCCACAGCGAGAGCCGCGCTTCCGGATCGCTCGGCGCCTCGCTCAGGTTGAGCATGGCGATGGTGATGGTGCGCTGCTGCACATCCACCTCGTCGCGGAAGGCCTCGCGCGCCAGGGCCTGCCAGGCATTGGCCACCGGCAGCTGGTTGAGCTGTTGCTGGTACCAGGCCAGGTCCAGCACATCACCCGCGGCGAACCAGGTAGCCGCCACTTCCAGCGGATCCTGGGCGGTGACCTCCGCCGCCTGGATCACCGGCAGCAGGGTATAGATGTGGTTGGTCCCGGCGACGACCCGCGCCAGCAGCTCGGGTACGCCCGCCTCGGTATAGGCGCGGAAGCGCTCTTCCCAGTCCTGGCGCGGCTCGCCCTGCAGCAGTTCGTCCAGACGCACCCCCAGGGCGGCGATGCGCGGCCCGAAGAAGGCCGCCACGGCGCCGGCATCCAGGCCGCTGCGATGGCTGCGCAGGAACCAGCGGGTCGCCCGCCGGCCCAGTCGCATCAGTTCGCTCATCAGGCGCAGCTGCAACTCCGCCGGCACCTGATGATCCAGGGCCTCCACCTGACGCCACCAGTGCGGCAGATGCAGGACGTCGCGCATCACCACATAGGCGCGGGCGACATCGGCCGCGCTCATGCCGGTGGATTCGCACAGGCGCTGCACGAAGGTGATGCCCATGTGGTTGATCAGGTCGTTGGCGATCTGGTTGGCGACGATCTCGCGTTTCAGGCGATGGCGCGCCATGGCCTCGGGGAACTGCTCGGTCAGGCGCTGCGGGAAGGCGCCCTGCATGTCCCGGGCAAGGTATTCGTCGTCCGGCACCGAAGAGGCCAGCAATTGCTCCTTGAGGTCGATCTTGCTGTAGGAGATCAGCACCGACAGCTCGGCCCGGGTCAGTCCCTGCTCCTTGGCGGCGCGCTCGGCGAGCACCTCGTCGCTGGGCAGGAATTCGAGGGTGCGATCCAGCTTGCCACGCCCTTCGAGGTCGACGATCAGCCGCTGGTATTCGGCCAGGTGCGTCCGCGCCCGGTATTCCGCCAGCGACAGGGCACCGGTCTGCATGTAGTTGTTGGCGACCACCAGTTCGCCGACCTCGTCGGTCATCTCGCCCATCAGCGTGTTGCGCTGCTTGACGGTCATGTCGCCGGCGGAGACCACGTCGCCCAGGAGGATCTTGATGTTGACCTCGTGGTCGGAGCAATCCACGCCGCCGGCGTTGTCGATGAAGTCGGTGTTGCAGGCGCCGCCGTGCAGACCGAATTCCACCCGCGCCAGCTGACTCATGCCCAGGTTGCCACCCTCGCCAATGACCTTGGCGCGCAGGTCGCAGCCGTCCACGCGCAGCGCGTCGTTGGCCTTGTCGCCGATGTCGGCGTGGCTTTCGAAGCTGGCCTTGACGTAGGTGCCGATGCCGCCGTTCCAGATCAGATCCACCGGTGCCTTGAGCAGGGCGTTGATCAGCTCGTTGGGCGTCAGGTGATCGGCCTGGAGATCGAAGCGCGCCTTCATCTCGGGACTGATGGCGATGCGCTTGGCACTGCGCGGGAAGATGCCACCACCCTGGGAGATCAGGCTGGCGTCATAGTCGGTCCAGCTCGACCGCGGCAGGTTGAACAGCCGTTCACGCTCGACATAGCTGCGCTCGGCGTCCGGATTGGGATCGATGAAGATGTGCAGGTGGTTGAAGGCTGCCACCAGCTCCAGGCTGCGCGAACGCAGCAGGCCGTTGCCGAAGACGTCGCCGGCCATGTCGCCGATGCCCACCACGGTGACCGGATCGGTCTGGACGTCGATGCCGCGCTCACGGAAGTGGCGCTGCACGCTGACCCAGGCGCCCCGCGAGGTGATGCCCATCTTCTTGTGGTCGTAACCCGCCGAACCACCGGAGGCGAAGGCGTCGTCGAGCCAGAAGCCATAGTCCTGGGCGATGCCGTTGGCGATGTCGGAGAAGGTCGCGGTGCCCTTGTCGGCGGCCACCACCAGATAGGGGTCGTCGCCGTCGTAGCGCACCACGGCAGCCGGCGGGACCACTTCACCGTCTTTCAGGTTGTCGGTGATGTCCAGCAGACCGCTGATGAAGATGCGGTAGCAGGCGATGGCCTCGGCCTGGATGTCGTCGCGGGAGCCGCCGGTGGGCAGACGCCGTGGCACGAAGCCACCCTTGGCGCCCACGGGGACGATCACCGAGTTCTTGACCTGCTGCGCCTTGACCAGGCCCAGCACCTCGGTGCGGTAGTCTTCCTCGCGATCCGACCAGCGCAGGCCGCCGCGGGCGACGTTACCGAATCTCAGGTGCACCCCTTCCACGCGCGGGCTGTAGACGAAGATCTCGTAGCGCGGCACGGGGCGCGGCAGCTCGGGAATGGCCTTGGGATCGAGCTTGAAGCTGAAATAGGCCTTGGGCTTGCCGGCGGCGTCGGTCTGGAAGACGTTGGTTCTCAGGGTCGCCTTGATCAGGTCCAGGTAGCGCCGCAGGATGCGGTCCTCGTTGAGCACCGCGACATCGTCGAGGGCACTGAGGATGGCCTGCTCCAGGCGCTGCTGCTTGTCGTCCAGGTCTTCGCTGGTCATGCGCCGCGCCAGGTAGAACTTCATGCGGAACAGCCGCACCAGTTCCCGGGCGATGTCGACGTGGGCATTGAGGGTGGCGGCGATGTAGCCGATGTCGAAGCCGATGCGGATCTGCTTGAGGTAGCGCGCATAGGCGCGCAGCACCGCGACGTCCCGCCAGGGCAGCCCGGCGGTCAGCACCAGGCGGTTGAAGCTGTCGTTTTCCGCCTGCCCATCCACCACCTGGACGAAGGCGTCCTGGAAGGTGTCGTTGAGTTGCTGCAGATCCAGCTCCAGGCCGGCCACGGTGGTGAAGGCGAAGTCATGGATCCAGTAGCGGCGGCCATTGCGATGGCGCAGCTCGTAGGGGAATTCGCCGAGCACGCGCAGCCCGAGGTTTTCCAGGATCGGCAGGACGTCCGACAGCGCCAGGGGCGTATCGGCGTGATAGAGCTTGCAGTGCAGGATGTTGTCGCCGGTCTGGGTCAGCGGCTGGTAGAAGCCCATGGCCAGGCGGCGCTCGTCACTGAGCGCCAGCAGGTGACGCATGTCCACCACGGCCAGGTGTGGCGCGAAGCGCTCGCGATAGCCGGCCGGGAAGCCCAGCGGATAGTCGGCGAGGATGGAGGTGCCCTGGGCTTCGCCGAAGCTGTCCACCATCAGGCTGGCGAAGTCGTCCTTCCAGCTGCGGCAGGCCTGCACCATTTCCTGTTCCAGGCGCGCCGGATCGACATCCTGCGGCTGCAGGGGATCGACGCGCAGGATGAACTGCACCCGCGCCAGCACGGACTCGGAGAAGAAGGTCCAGAATTCGCAGTCGGTGCCATGCAGGCGATCCATGAGGATCTGCTGCATGCGCTGGCGCACTTCGGTGGAATAGATGTCGCGCGGCACATAGGCCAGGCAATAGAAGAACTGGCCATAGGGATCGCGGCGCAGGAAGACGCGCACCTTGCTGCGCTCCTGGATCTGCACGATGGCCATGGCGGTGCTGAACAGATCGTCCACCGGGGTCTGGAACAGATCGTCCCGCGGCAACCCTTCGAGGACCTGGGCCAGTTCCTTGCCCAGGTGGGCGCTGCTGTCGAAATCGGCGCGGCGACGCACCTCGTCGACCTTGCGGCGGATATAGGGAATCTCGCGCACGCTGTCGTTGTAGACGCTGGAGGTGTAGAGACCCATGAAGCGGTGCTCGCGCACCACCCGGCCAGTGGCGTCCACTTCGCGCAGGGAAACGAAATCGGGATAGGCCGGGCGATGCACCCGGCTCGGGTCGGCCGCCTTGGCGAAGGACAGCAGCACCGGTTCGCGCAGATAGCGCAGCGGCTCACCGGACAGGGTGATCTCGGCGGTCTCGGGGCGACCGCGCAGGCGCCGCGACAGGCCGAGCAGGGAGTCGGGCACATAGCGTTGCACCGCGGTCTCGCCGTCGCCTTCGACGGTGAATTCCTCGTAGCCGAGGAAGGTGAATCTGTCGTCGCGCAGCCAGTCGAGGAAGGCCTTGACCTCGGCCAGCTCGCCCTCCTCCACGCCGGCCGGACGCCGATCCAGCCAGCTCAGCAGGTCGGCGACCTTGGCCTTCATGGCGGCATAGTCGCCGACGGTCAGGCGCACCTCACCGAGGATCTCCTGCAGCGCCGCCTCCAGGGTGCGCAACTCGCTGGTTGCGGCACAGCGGTCGATCTCGAGGAACATCAGGGCTTCGCGGGTCACCCCTTCGCCCTGCTGGCCCTTGGGCAGCAACTCGAGCAGACGACCCTGTGCATCCCGGCGCACGCTGAGAACGCTGTTCTGCAGGGTATGGACGCTGTAACCCTGGCGATTGAGCTCCATGCGCACCGAGTCGACCAGGAACGGCGAATCGGCGTGCAGCACCTCGACCACGGTGTGGCTCGATTGCCAGCCGTGTCGTTCGTAATCCGGATTAAAGACCTGGACCCGCGGCTCGGAGGGATCGAAGACATCCAGCAGACGCCAGGCCGACAGCACGCAGCCGACCAGATCGGAGAGCCGACGCTGAGTGAGTTCTTCCAGCGGGACGATGCCGAAGAACTGGGCGGTGAAGCGCTCCAGCTGTTCGAGGGTATTCCCTTCGACATGGGCCGCGAGGGCATTCTTGAGTTGTTGTTGGAAATCCGCTTGGCTGGCAGCGGTGAAAAACGCCATAACCGTACTCCGTCCTGAAGGTGCTGTGGGCTTCGCTCCGCAGAGGACAGGCCTCTCCCGGAGCGAGTTCCACAGGGGACGAGGCCGGACTGCACCAAAAAAGTGCAAAGATGCAGTGCGGCTAGAGTAGCCAACAAAGACAGCTATGCACGTACGTCAGGGCGACAACAAGATTCAGCTGCGGAACGGATCTCAATAGTGCGGTGGCGGCGCCTCGTCCGGCAGACCACCGCCACCCGAACTTTGCAGCTCGGCCTGGCGCTCGGCCAGGACGCGAATCTGGGCCGCGCAGCGATCCAGCGCCCGCTGCTGCTCGACGATGATGTCGTTGAGGGTCTGAATGGTGTCGTCCTGGAAGGCCTGGCGCATTTCCAGGTCGGCGATACGGTCCTCAAGGGTCATGCCTGTGTCTCCTCCGCGAGCAGCACCCGCCAGCGTTCCGCTGCGGCATGGCCGGCTTCCGCGGTATGGGGCTGGCGTGGCGAGTGCCCCCATACCGGGCCGGGCCAGGCCGGATCGCCCTCCTGCCGCAGCAGGACGTGCAGGTGCAATTGCCTGACGACGTTGCCCAGAGCACCAATGTTCAATTTTAGATCCGGCTGCGCGTCGCGCAACACCTGAGCAACAAGTGTCACCTCTCGCCACAGTTGTGCCTGATCCTGGGGTGACAGGTCGAGGATCTCGGTAACACTTTCGCGCCGGGGTACCAGCACCAGCCAGTCATAGCGCCTGTCGTTCAGCAGCAATACCTGGCACAGCGTCAAGGACGCCACTTCCAGGGTATCGCCGGCCAGTCGTGGGTCTATTTGGAACATCTCATCTCCTGCCAACACCTGTCGGCACTAAAAGTGTGCACAGCTTTGTGCAAGTGAAACCTTTGGTGTCACAAAGGTGCAACCAACCCTTCCGAAACTGCCCATTGCTCGGGAAGCGGAGCAGCGATAGACAGGCGGGCTCAGGGATTGAGCGTTTGTGCACGCTTTTTGCTATCACGATCCGGGTACGACGATCGGACGGGAACTCTTAAAGAGCTTTCTTAAGAGTCCTGATTAATCCGCTCATCACACGCAAAATTTTGATGAAGCCTATCGCCCCTCCGAGAGAGGTGCTATATGTGCCGCCATTAGAACAAACAGCCACGGCTGACACGATGGCTGACTTTCAACCCAAAGGAGCATTTCTGATGCAAGCGATGAAGTGGAGCATTCTCGCCCTGGCCGTAGCCGCAGGGACCACTCAACTGGCTTTCGCCGACCAGCAGTCCGAATCCAAGGGCTTTGTCGAAGACAGCAAGCTGACCCTGCTGAACCGTAACTACTACTTCAACCGGGACCTCAAGAACGGCGCCAACGATCGTAAAGATTGGAGCCATGGCTTCCTGATGAACTACGCATCGGGCTTCACTCAGGGCACCGTGGGTGTCGGTGTGGACGCCTTCGGCTACCTGGGCCTGAAACTGGACGGCGGCCGCGGCCACGTCGGTTCCGGCAACCTGCAGATCGACAGCGACGGTCGCAACAAGGACGAGTACTCCACCGCTGGCGCCGCAGTCAAACTGCGCGTCTCCAACACCGTCCTGAAGTACGGCAACGTGCAGCCCACCTCCCCGGTCTTCGCCGTGGGTGGCAGCCGCCTGTTCCCGCAGACCGCTACCGGCTTCATGCTAACCAGCGAAGAGATCGAGAATCTGTTCCTGGAAGCTGGCCATATCACCGCTGCGCGTGACCGTACCAACACCTACCACGACGGCAACCTGGGCTCGACGTACGCTTCCGGCATTACTTCCAGCTCCGGCGATTACGTAGGTGGCAAGTACAAGATCAACGATCAGCTGAATGCGTCGCTGTACTATGGTCGCCTGGAAGATCTGTGGAATCAGTACTATGCCAACGTCAACTTCGTGCAGCCGCTGAGTGCCAATCAGGCCCTGACCTTCGACTTCAACTACTACCATACCAAGGACACCGGCAGCGCCAAGCTGGGCGACTTCAGCAACAACGCCTACTCGCTGGCAGCCGCCTACAGCATCGATGCCCACACCTTCACCCTGGCTTACCAGGGCGTGAGCAGCGATGCGCCGTTCGACTACGTCGGCGTCGGTGGCAAGGGTGGTAACACTGGTAACGGTGGCGACAGTATCTTCCTGGCCAACTCCATCCAGTACTCCGACTTCAACGCCTCCGGCGAGAAGTCCTGGCAGGCGCGCTACGACCTGAACATGGCGACCCTGGGCGTACCCGGCTTGAGCTTCATGGCCCGCTACATCTACGGTCACGACATTGACGCGCCCAAGGGCAGCACCGCCTACGCCGGCCTGTATCAGGATGGCGACAAAGAGCGCGAGACCAACGTCGAAGCCAAGTACGTCCTGCAGAGCGGCCCGGCCAAGGACCTGTCCTTCCGCGTCCGTCAAGCCTGGCACCGTGGCGACGCCAGCACCGGCGGCACCGTCAACGAGTTCCGCCTGATCACCGAGTACCCGCTGAACATCCTCTAATAGAGGCCAGCGTCACTCGCACGATCCAGCAGCCCGGCATTCGCCGGGCTGTTCTTTTCCGGCCTCCGGTCGGCGCCACCCGCGTCCCTGTACGCCCTGCCCCACCCCGCCGTACAATGCCGGTCCCGTCTCGATGCCGACAGACCGCCTAGCCATGCGTACCAGCCAGTTCCTGCTGTCCACCCTCAAAGAAACCCCTTCCGATGCCGTGGTGATCAGCCACCAGCTGTTGCTGCGTGCCGGCATGATCCGCAAGCTGGCCTCGGGTCTCTATACCTGGCTGCCGCTGGGCCTGCGCGTGCTGCGCAAGGTGGAAGCCGTGGTGCGCGAAGAAATGAACGCCACCGGCGCCCTGGAGGTGCTGATGCCGGCGATCCAGCCCGCCGAGCTGTGGCAGGAATCCGGTCGCTGGGAACAGTACGGCCCCGAGCTGCTGCGCCTGAAGGACCGTCATCAGCGCGATTTTTGCGTGGGCCCGACCCACGAGGAAGTCATCACCGATCTGATGCGCAATGAGTTGAACAGCTACAAACAGCTGCCGATCAACCTGTACCAGATCCAGACCAAGTTCCGCGACGAGATCCGCCCGCGTTTCGGTCTGATGCGCGGCCGCGAGTTCGTGATGAAGGACGCCTATTCCTTCCACCTGAACCAGGCGTCGCTGCAGGAAACCTACGACGCCATGTACCAGGCGTACTGCAACGTCTTCAGTCGCCTAGGTCTGAACTTCCGTCCGGTGCAGGCCGACAACGGCTCCATCGGCGGCAGCGGTTCCCACGAATTCCATGTGCTGGCCGGCTCCGGTGAAGACGACATCGCCTTCAGCGACAGCTCCGACTACGCCGCCAACATCGAGAAGGCCGAGGCCTTGCCGCGGGAAACCGCGCGCGGCGCCGCCACCGAGGAACTGCGCCTGGTCGATACCCCCGACACCAAGACCATCGCCGATCTGGTGGAGAAATTCGGTCTGGCCATCGAAAAGACCGTGAAGACCCTGGTCGTGCGTGGCGCCGAGGAAGGCACCCTGGTCGCCCTGGTGGTGCGTGGCGATCACGAACTCAACGAGATCAAGGCGGCCAACCTGCCGGAAGTCGCCAGCCCCCTGGTGTTCGCCACCGAACCGGAGATCCGCGCGGCCATCGGCGCCAGCCCCGGTTCCCTGGGCCCGATGAATCTGTCGATTCCCTGCATCGTCGATCGCTCGGTCGCCCTGATGAGCGATTTCGGCATCGGCGCCAACCAGGAAGACAAGCACTACTTCGGCGTGAACTGGGAACGTGATCTGCCGCTGCCCCAGGTCGCCGATCTGCGCAACGTGGTGGCCGGCGATCCGAGCCCCGATGGCCAGGGCACCCTGGTGATCAAGCGCGGCATCGAAGTGGGCCATATCTTCCAGCTGGGCACCAAGTACAGCGAGGCGATGAAGCTGTCGGTACTGGGCGAGGAAGGCAAACCCACCACCCTGACCATGGGCTGCTACGGCATCGGGGTGTCCCGCGTGGTCGCCGCCGCCATCGAGCAGAACCATGACGAGCGCGGTATCCGCTGGCCGGCTGCCCTGGCGCCCTTCCAGATCGCCCTGGTGCCGATGAAGTACGAAAACGCCGCGGTGAAGGAGGCGACCGATCGCCTCTATGCCGAGCTGAAGGCCGCTGGCTTCGATGTGCTGCTGGACGACCGTGACAAGAAGACCAGCCCTGGCGTGAAGTTCGCCGACATGGAGCTGATCGGCATTCCCCATCGCCTGGTGGTGGGTGAGCGCGGTCTCAACGAAGGCCTGGTCGAATACAAGGGCCGTACCGACAGCGACAGCCAGAACGTCGCCCTGGCCGAGATCGTAGGCTTCCTCAAGGCCCGCTGAGAGCTACCGCTCCAGGTCAGGCGTCCGTGCGCCTGACCTGGAAGTCGGTCAGGCCTGTACAGGCCACCTCCTCCAGCTCCACCCCGGTCACCTCGGCCGCTGCCGGCCCCTGCCAGAGCCAGAGTTCCAGCTGGGCCAGGGCTTCGACCGAACCTTCCAGGTGGCATTCCACCCGGCCATCCGCCAGATTCCGCACCCAGCCGGTGACGCCCAGTCGCTGCGCCTCCTGCCGCGTGCTCTCGCGATAGTAGACGCCCTGGACGCGGCCACTGATCAGGCCATGACGTGCCGATTTTGCCATCATCGTTGGGCTCCTCGTTCTTCCAGCGCCGGCGCAACCTTGAGCCACTGGGCCACGCTCCCGGCGAGCAGTTCATGACGCTGTGCCTGCAGCCGCGTGAAGGCGTCCTGCAGCTGTGGATACCAGTCACCGGGAAAGCGTTCGGCAGGCGGCCAGCAATCCGGCGCCGGCGGTGCCCAGGGCGCACGATCCAGCAGATCCAGCAGCGCATAGCCATGCAGGTCGCGGCAGAGCACCCAGTGGCCGCTGTCGTTCTGGCACACCAGGCGTTCCTGCTGCAGGAACGCCAGCACCGCATGCCATTCATGCTCCGGCAGCTTCCAGCCCGCCTGGTGCAGCCGCCCCAGGTGCAGACTGGAACCGCTCTGCTGCCGTTCCAGGAAAGCGCGCAGCACGGCGAGCAGGATGAAGAAGGCCGGCAGCGGTGCGCGGCGCCAGTGATGGGTGGTGGACAGGCTGCAGACCACCTCCGCGCCGAGCAGCACGATCAGCCAGCAGACATAGATCCACACCAAGAACAGCGGCACCGTGGCAAAGGCGCCATAGATCAGCTGGTAGCCGGGGAAATAGAAGACATAGAGGCCGAACAGACTCTTGGCCGCCTCGAACAGCACCCCGGTGAGTGCCCCACCAATCAGCGCGTGGCGCAGCGGGACCCGGGTGTTGGGCACGGCGGCGTACATCAGGGTGAAGGCGGCGATGCTGAACAGCAGCGGCGTGACCTTGAGCAGTGCCTGGGCGCCGGACATGCCGTAGGAGCCGAACACCAGGGCCACCGAGGCCAGGTAGGTACTCATGGCGAAGCCGGCGCCCAGCAGCAGGGGCCCCAGGCTGAGCACCGCCCAGTAGAGCAGGAAGCTGGAGACCCCGCGCCGCGGAATGCGTACCCGCCAGATGTCGTTGAAGGTCTTTTCCACCGTCACCAGCATGAAGAAGGACGTCACCGCCAGGAGGGCCACGCCCAGCCAGGTCAGGTGCCGCGCCTGCTCGATGAAGTTGCGCAGGTACTCTTCCAGGGTCGCCCCGGTGGAGGGCACGAAATTGCGGAAGATGAAGGCCTGGATCTGCACTTCCGTGCCCTGGAAGGCGGGTATCGCCGAGAGCATGGCGAAGGTGACGGTCATCACCGGAACCACCGCGAACAGGGTGGTATAGGTGAGAGCCGCGGCATTGTTGGGGGCGCGGTCTTCGATGAAGCGGTCGGCGAGGTAGCGAACGAAGGACAGCAGTTCACGCAAGCGGGCCGGCATTGGCGGTTCCTCGAAAGGCACGGTCAAGGGCTGGCGCGGCAGTCCTCGCCAACCCGCTACAATGGGCATCTTACCTTCTATGGATCAGCCCATGAGTGAAATCGTCCTCTATCACAATCCGCGCTGCTCGAAATCGCGGGCGGCCCTGGAGCTGCTGCAAAGCCGCGAGCTAGCCGTGTCCGTGGTGCCCTACCTGGAAACGCCGCCGGATGCCGCCAGCCTGCGCGCGCTGCTCGCCAAGCTGGGCCTGGAAGCGCGTCAGTTGTTGCGCACCGGCGAGGACGCCTATCGCGAATTGAACCTCGCCGATCCGGCGCTGGACGACGCAGCCCTGATCGCGGCCATGGCCGCTCATCCCAAGCTGATCGAAAGACCCATCGCCGTGCGCGGCGAACGCGCCGTCGTCGGTCGTCCCCCCGAGCGTGTCCTGGAGATCCTGCAATGACCCCCGAAGCCTATGTCCTGGTGCTCTACTACAGCCGCCATGGCGCCACCGCCGAGATGGCCCGCCAGGTCGCCCGCGGGGTGGAGATGGGCGGCATGGCCGCGCGCTTGCGTACCGTGCCGGCGGTCTCCGCCGAGTGCGCCGCCGTCGCTCCGGCGGTACCCGAGCAGGGCGCGGTCTACGCCACCCTCGACGACCTGCGCGATTGCGCGGCCCTCGCCCTGGGCAGTCCGACGCGCTACGGCAACATGGCCGCCGCCATGAAGTACTTTCTCGACGGCACCAACAGCCTCTGGCTGACCGGCGCCCTGGTGGACAAGCCCGCCGGCGTCTTCACCTCCACCGCCAGTCTGCACGGCGGCCAGGAGAGCACCCTGCTGTCCATGGCCCTGCCGCTGCTGCACCACGGCATGCTCATCACCGGCCTGCCCTACAGCGAAAGCGCCCTGCTGGAAACCAAGGGGGGCGGTACGCCCTATGGGCCGAGTCATTTCGCCGGGGCGGATGGCAAGCGCGCGCTGGACGAGCAGGAGACGGCGCTGTGCCGGGCTCTGGGCAAGCGCCTGGCGACCCTGGCGGGTCGCCTGCAGCAATAGCGGGAGCCGGCGCGGCTACCAGCCCATGATTTCCTTGACGAAGGGAATGGTGAGCTTGCGTCGCGCCTGCAGCGACGCCTGATCCAGGCGTTCGAGCATGTCGAACAGGGCGTCCATGCTGCGGGTGTTGCGCGAGAGGATGAAGCGACCGACCTCGTCGGTCAGGTGCAGGCCGCGGCGGGAGGCCCGCAGTTGCAGGGCGCGCAGCTTGTCTTCGTCGGACAGCGGGCGCAACTGGAAGACCAGCGCCAGGGTCAGGCGCGACTTGAGATCGGCCAGCTGCACCGGCAATTGCCGCGGCGAGGCGGTACTGGAGATCAGCAGTCGCTTGCCGGCATCGCGCAGGCGATTGAACAGATGGAAGAGCGCCTCTTCCCAGCGCCGCTGCCCGGCCAGGGCGTCGAGATCGTCGAGGCAGACCAGCTCGCACTGTTCGAGGTTGTCGAACAGCTCGACGCCGTAGTCGGCCAGTTCGCCCATGGGCAGGTAGATGGCGCGCTCGCCCAGTTCTTCCAGGCGGTGACAGGCGGCCTGCATCAGGTGGCTGCGACCGGCACCCGCGCCGCCCCAGAGATAGATCAGGCTTTCCGTCCAGCCGGCGTCGGCATCGCAGAGACGCTCGACATAGCCGAGCGCCGCGGCATTGGCGCCAGGGTAGTAGTTGACGAAGGTGGCGTCGTCACGCAGACGAATGCCCAGGGGCAGCTGTAAAGGCATCATGCCGGCTCGAACGGCTCTTGGCAGTTTCGCGAGGGCGCCAAGTCTAACCAAATCCCGGGCCCCTCGCAGCAGCCGCTTCAGTCTTGGGTGTCAGCCCTCATGGCCAGCGGAAATACAGGGTGGTTCGCGCCGGTTGCGCGGCTGGCGCCGGCTGGGCCGCGGGCGGTGTCGGAGCAGCCGTGGCATCGACGGGTGCAGCCGGGGTCGCCGGTGCCGGAGCGGCCGGCGCCGTAGCGGGCTGCAGACCGGCAAGACCGAGTTGCGCCTGCAACTGGTCCGGATTGGCGGTGAGGTCGTAGGTCAGCTGGGTGCCGTCGACCTTGACCAGCCGGCCCGACAGGGGCTCCAGTACCTTCTGCAGCTGGGCATAGCGTTCGAAGTTGGAATTGTCGGCCACCAGGGTCAGCGGCTGGGTCGTGCCCGGGCGGGAGACGAATTTCTTTGACAGGCGCGCGGCGACATCCTGCAGCACCGCAGCGGCCAGGGCATCCTGATCGGCGGCCTGGCTGCTGCCCTGATCGGCGGCACCGTTGTTCCACAGGCGCCACTGGGCCTGCCAGCCATTGCCTTGGGGTTTGGCGTGGACGGCCAGCAGGGCATTGGCGCCGTAGCGCTCGGAGGCTTGGCGCAGGGCGGTCGGATCGCTGGCGTCGATGTTGGCGGCGGTGCCGGCGAGTTGTTCGTTGAGGTCGGCCAGCGGCAGACGGATCGGCAGACCGGCGCGCTGGGCGCCGCGCTGGACCCCGGTGCTGGCGGGCTGGCCGTCACCGACCAGGGTCGCCCCGCTGTCGGCGTCGTTGAGCCACCAGATCATCACCACCGGACGATTGGCGCCCCATACCGAGAGACCCGCCTGACCCAGGGCCCGCTCGGTGGCGGCCGGATCGAAGTTGACCACCAGCACCTCTGGCGGACCGGCGTCGTAGCCGTACTGGCTGATCAGGGATTCGGGCGCCGCCAGGGCGCTGGCCAGCGCCGGGGTCTGGCCGGCCTGGGGGTTGCCGGTCAGGCGCCCGGCCAGGACCTGCAGGGCGCGCTTGAGGGCGGCATTGCGCTCGTCCGGCTGTTGCGAGGTCACCGGCTCGCGGACCTGGTAGAGGTTGTCCACCACCTCGGCGCGGGCGAGCGGACTCAGGACCAGCAGCGAAGCGAGCAACGGAAGGACGAGACGGCGCATGGCAATTCCATAGAAGGGGCAAGGGGCATACCTTAAAAGCCGCCTGACCCGCGAGCAAGGGCACTGGGTCGCGGGCTGCGCAGAAGGTAGCGGTGGAGACTGCCAGCCCGGCGAACGGGCAGGCGATCTGGCTCAGACCACGGCAGGCTGGCCGGGTGCCATCGCCGCCCGGACCGGAGGCCGCGGCGGGCCGCGTGCTTTGGCACGGCTTCTGGTAAAATCGCCCGCCTCATTGCCGGCTGGCGCCAGCCGGCTCGTTTCGCCATTAGCCAAAGGCCAGGATTCATGAGCAAACAACCCCAGCTGAGCTACAAGGACGCCGGTGTAGACATCGACGCCGGTGAGGCTCTGGTAGAACGCATCAAGGGCGTCGCCAAGCGCACCGCCCGCCCGGAAGTCATGGGCGGCCTGGGGGGCTTCGGTGCCCTGTGCGAGATCCCGGCAGGCTATCGCCAGCCGGTACTGGTCTCCGGCACCGACGGTGTCGGCACCAAGCTGCGCCTGGCCATGAACCTGGCCAAGCACGACAGCATCGGCATCGACCTGGTCGCCATGTGCGTCAACGACCTGGTGGTCTGCGGCGCCGAGCCGCTGTTCTTCCTCGACTACTACGCCACCGGCAAGCTCAACGTCGACGTCGCTGCCCAGGTAGTGACCGGCATCGGCACCGGCTGCGAACAGGCCGGCTGCTCCCTGGTGGGCGGCGAGACCGCCGAGATGCCCGGCATGTACGAAGGCGAAGACTACGACCTGGCCGGCTTCTGCGTCGGCGTGGTGGAGAAGTCCGAGATCATCGACGGTTCCAAGGTGGCTACCGGCGACGCCCTGATCGCCCTGCCCTCCTCCGGTCCGCACTCCAACGGCTATTCGCTGATCCGCAAGATCATCGAGGTGGCCGGTGCCGACATCGAGAACATCCAGCTCGACGGCCAGCCGCTGACCGAGCTGCTGATGGCGCCCACCCGCATCTACGTCAAGCCGCTGCTCAAGCTGATCAAGGACACCGGCGCGGTCAAGGCCATGGCCCACATCACCGGCGGCGGTCTGCTGGACAACATCCCGCGCGTGCTGCCCGAAGGCGCCCAGGCGGTGCTCGACGTGGCCAGCTGGCAGCGTCCGGCGGTGTTCGACTGGCTGCAGCAGCAGGGCAACGTCGACGAGACCGAGATGCACCGCGTGCTGAACTGCGGCGTGGGCATGGTCATCTGCGTGGCCCAGGAGCAGGTCGAAGCCGCCCTGCAGGTGCTGCGTGCCGAGGGTGAGCAGCCCTGGGTCATCGGCCGCATCGAACAGGCCGCCGCCGGCGCCGACCAGGTCGTGCTGAACAATCTGAAACAACACGGATGAGTCCTGCCGACTGCGCCGTGGTGGTGCTCATCTCCGGCCACGGCAGCAACCTGCAAGCCCTGATCGACGCCGCGACGCCGCCCGTGCGGATCGCGGCGGTGATCGCCAACCGCGCCGATGCCTATGGCCTGGAGCGGGCCCGGCAGGCCGGGATCGCCACCCAGGTGATCGATCACCGCGAGCATGCCGATCGCGAAGGCTTCGATGCGGCCCTGGCGGCCGCCATCGACGCCCAAGGCGCCGACCTGGTGGTGCTGGCCGGTTTCATGCGCATCCTCACGCCGGGCTTCGTGCGGCGCTACCAGGGTCGCCTGCTCAACATCCATCCCTCGCTGCTGCCGCTGTACAAGGGCTTGCACACCCATCAGCGCGCCCTCGATGCCGGCGATGCCTGGCATGGGTGCAGCGTGCACTTCGTCACCGAAGAGCTGGATGGCGGTCCGGTCGTGCTCCAGTCGCGGGTGCCGGTACGTTCCGAAGATACTGCGGAGAGCCTGGCGACACGGGTACACGCCGCCGAACACCTCCTTTATCCTGTGGCCGTGCGGTTGTTCGCCGAAGGCCGTCTGCAGCTGGGTACCCTGGGTGCCGAGCTGGACGGCGAGGCGCTGCCGCCTACCGGGGCCGAGTTGCCGTCGCTGACGGCCACGGCCTCCCCTTCCTGATCCAAGGAGAAACTGATGCGACGTCTGTTGTTCCTATTGGCCACCCTCTGCAGCGCCTCGGCCTTCGCCTTCGACCTGCAGCCGTTCACGGCCAGCTACACCGCCGACTGGAAGCAGATGCCGGTCAGCGGCTCGGCCGAGCGCTCGTTGCAGAAGGAAGCCGATGGCCGCTGGGAGCTGAAGTTCGAAGCCTCCATGCTGGTCGCCGGTCTCAACGAATCCAGCACCTTCCGCCGCGAAGGCGAAGCCTTTCTGCCGGATACCTACCAGTACAAGCGCAGCGGCCTGGGCAAGAGCCGCGAGAGCGAGCTGACCTTCGACTGGGCCGGCAAGAAGGTCACCGGCAAAGACAAGGATGATCCGGTCAGCCTGACCCTGGATCGCGGTCTGCTGGACAAGTCCACCTACCAGCTCAAGCTGCAGCAGGACGTGGCCGACGGCAAGAAGAGCATGAGCTACCAGATCGTCGACGGCGACAGCATCGACACCTATGACTTCCGCGTCATCGGCCCGGAGCGCATCCGCACCCCGCTGGGCCTGCTCGACACCATCAAGGTCGAGCGCGTGCGCGACCCGACCAAGAGCAGCCGCAAGACCGAGCTGTGGTTCGCCAAGGACTGGGACTATCTGCTGGTGCGTCTCTACCAGCAGGAGAGCGACGGCAAGGAATACCAGACCAGCCTCAAGGAAGGCACGGTCAACGGGCGCACGGTGAAGGGCGCCAACTGATCCAGGCACTGGCAAAGACGCCCTCTTCGGAGGGCGTTTTCTTTTATGCGCCCACGCAGGTGTGATGGCTGCCCCTGGTGACAGGCGAGTGGGTATCCAGCAGCCTTCTTCAGGCAGTGTGCCTCTTCTCCTATCGCGGCCATGGGCCGCTCCTACAAATTCCGTAAAGGTGTAGGAGCGGCCCATGGCCGCGATACCAACGCCGCGAGACGACAACCACAGGCGCGACAGATTGTCGCAGAAGTTGTAACGACTTGTTGCCGAGATACGCCTTGGTCCGGAAGCGAAACGCTCTAGTATGGGTTTTCAAGCCCTGCCGTAGCGCGGGCTCGACCAAGGAGATACAGCATGACCATTACCGTAACCGAACGTGACGAAGACCATATGTCCCGCGAAGCCCGTGGCCTGGGCATGCATCTGTGGGACGTGAAGCAGGAAGGGGAACTGGTCGGCGTCTACCAGAGCGAAGCCGCTGCCCTGGAATACAAGGAGCAGATCGAACACGAAGGCGCGTCGCACGCCGAGTGAGTCGAAGGATCTTTTTACCGACTGCCTGAAAAAGGCCCGCCTCTTGGAGGCGGGCCTTTTTCGTTTCAGAGAGTAGCGACGGGTTGGGGTAGGTTGGGTTGAGCGGAGTGAAGTCCAGCGTCACCGGGCTCAACGGTGTGCTTGCTATCCCTCACCCCAGCCCTCTCCCAGAGGGAGAGGGGGTGGTCTGGCGTGGATGTTGGGCTGAGGCGGCTCCATCGTCGAAGCCCAACAAGCTCTGGTCAGTGCACCAACTCGTCGGCGAATACCTTGTCCAGGGTGATGGGCAGATCGCGGACCCGCTTGCCGGTGGCGTGGAAGATGGCGTTGGCGATGGCCGCGGCCACGCCGACGATACCGATCTCGCCGATGCCCTTGGCGCCGAGCGGATTGACGATCTCGTCCTTCTCCTCGACGAAGATCACCTCCAGCTGCTGGATGTCGGCCTGCACCGGGAAGTGGTACTCGGCGAGACTGTGATTCATCCAGCGACCTTCGGAGGTATCCATCATCCCCTCTTCCTGCAGGCCCATGCCGATGCCCCAGACGATGCCACCGGCCACCTGGTTCTCGCCGGTCTTGAGGTTGAGGATGCGACCCGCGGCCACCGCGGTGACCACGCGACTGACCTGGACGCTGCCGAAGTCTTCGTCGACCTTGACCTCGACGAACACCGCCGAGTGGGTACCGGTGGCGTAGTCGTCGCGCCCCTCCGCCGGTTCGGCGCTGGCCAGGGTTTCCATGGACGGCGAGCCAGAGGCCTTGAGGATGGCGGTGAAGTCGACGCGCTGGGCCGAGTCGGTCTTGAGGCTGATGCCGCCATCGGCGAACACCACCTGCTCCAGCTCCGCCTTGGCCAGTGGCGAGTCATCCATTTCCTTGGCCGCATCCAGCAGTTGCTGGCGCAACTGGTCGCAGGCCAGCTTGACGGCGGTACCCACCGAGGACACGGTGAAGGAACCGCCCTCCAGGGGTGCCTTGGGCAGGGTGGAATCGCCCAACTTGAAGGTGACCTTGTCCAGCGGCAGGCCGAGGTTCTCGGCGGCGATCTGGGTCATCACCGTGTAGGTGCCGGTGCCGATGTCGGAGGTGGCACTGGCCACCACCAGGCTGCCGTCGATGTTCATCACCGCCTTGGCGGTGGCGGGTTGCTGCATGGCTTCCCAGACCCCGGTGGCCATGCCCCAGCCCACCAGCTGGTTGCCGTCGCGCATGGAGCGTGGCGCCATGCTGCGCTGCTCCCAGCCAAACCGCTCGGCGGCCTGGCGATAGCACGCCAGCAGTTCCTTGCTGGAATAGGGCTTGCCCTTGGCCGGATCGGTGTCGGTGAAATTGCGGATGCGCAATTCCAGCGGATCGATGTCGGCAGCATAGGCCAGTTCGTCCATGGCGCTTTCCAGCGCATAGACGCCCAGCACCGCGCCCGGGGCGCGCATGTCCAACGGTGTGTAGACGTCCAGCGCGGCCAGTTGATAGGCCAGCTTGACGTTGGGGCAGGCATAGAGCGACGCCGACCAGACCAGCACCATTTCGGTGAAGTCCTCGAAGCGCGAGGTGATGCCCAGGGCGCTGTGATCGATGGCCTGCAGCTTGCCGTCGCTGTCGCAGGCCAGCTTGAGCTGCTGGTAGGTCTCGGGGCGATAGCCGAAGGTGAACATCTGCTGGCGGGTCAGGGTCACCCGCACCGAGCGCTTGAGTTGCAATGCGGCCATGGTCGCCAGCACCAGCTGGTACTGGGGACGCAGACCGGAGCCGAAGGCCCCACCAACGAAGGGCGAGATGACCTTCACGTCGCCCTCGCCCAGGCCGAAGATGTTGCTGACGAACTGGGCGCTGTTCTGCACGCCCTGGGTCTTGTCATGCACCGTCAGCTTGCCGTCCTTGTGGTAGATGACGGTGGAGGCATGCATCTCCATGGGATTGTGGAATTCCGCCGCGGAATGGTATTCGGCCTCGATCCGCACGGGCGCCGCGGCCCAGGCCGCCGGGGCGTCGCCGCGGTTGTCCGGCAATTCCATGGGCGCTTCGTGGGCCTGGTCGCGGGCCTGGGCCAGGTCGGTGGCGTGGTCTTCCTCGCTGTACTGGGCACGGATCAGCGAGGCGGCGTGGCGCGCGGCCTCGAAGGTCTCGGCCACCACCAGGGCGATGGGCTGGCCGCTGTAGAGGATGCGATCGTTGTACAGCGGCCGGAAGGGCTTGCCGTCGGCCGCGTCCATGTCGGTGTAGCTCTCGTCGTAGCTGGCCATCTTGGGTCGGTTGAGATGGCTGAGCACCTCGAGCACACCCGGCTGGGCCAGGGCTTCGCTGACGTCCAGGCCAAGCAGGCGGCCCTTGGTGATGGTGGCGTTGACTACGAAGCCGAAGGCCAGATCAGGAACGCTGAATTCGCCGGCATAGAGCGCCTGACCGGTGACCTTGAGCGGACCGTCGACGCGGGGAACGGCTTTTTGCAGATGGACGACGGTCATTGCAGGGTACCTCCGGCGGCTTCGGTAAGGGCACGCACGATGGCGCGCCGGGCCAGTTCGATCTTGAAGGCGTTGTGGGCGAAGCCCTGGGCGCCCTGCAGCAGGCGATCGGCCAACTGGCCGAAGGTGGCCTTGTCCGCCACCTGGCCGATGACGGCCTGCTCGGCCTCGGGCAGGCGCCAGGGTTTGTGGGCCACGCCGCCCAGGGCGACGCGGACCTGCTTGATGCGCTCGCCGTCCAGTTCCAGCGCGGCTGCCACCGAGACCAGGGCGAAGGCATAGGAGGCGCGGTCGCGGATCTTCAGGTAGGCGCTGTTGGCCGCCAGGCTGTCGGCCGGCAGGGTCACGGCGGTGATGAGTTCATCGGCGGCGAGGTTGGTATCGCGCTCGGGGGTGTCGCCGGGCAGTCGATGGAAGTCGGCGAAGTCGATGACGCGCTCGCCGTTCGGACCGCTTACCTCGACCCGGGCTTCCAGCGCGGCCAGGGCAACGCACATGTCCGAGGGATGGGTGGCGATGCACTGCTCGCTGTGGCCGAGGATGGCGTGGATGCGATTCTGCCCTTCGCGCGCGCCGCAGCCGGAGCCGGGCTCACGCTTGTTGCAGGGGGTGCCCACGTCGTAGAAGTAGTAGCAGCGGGTACGCTGCAGCAGGTTGCCGCCGGTGGAGGCCATGTTGCGCAGTTGCGGCGAGGCGCCGGCGAGGATGGCCTTGGCCAGCAGCGGATAGCGCCGCTGTACCTGGGGGTGATAGGCGACCTCGGCGTTCTTGACCAGGGCACCGATGCGCAGACCGCCTTCGGCGGTGGTCTCGACCTCGCGCAGGGGTAGGCCGTTGACGTCGATCAGCTGCTCGGGGCGCTCGACGTTTTCCTTCATCAGATCCAGCAGGTTGGTGCCACCGGCGATGAAATGGGTCTGGGGGCCATGCTGGCGGATGGCGTCGGGCACGGCGTTGGGCTTGGCATAACCGAAGCGGTTCATTCGCGGCCCTCCCCTTGCTGGCAATCCGGACGCGCCCGCTCGATGGCGGCGCGGATGTTGCGATAGGCGCCGCAGCGGCAGAGGTTGCCGCTCATCTGCTCGGCCACCTCGGCCTCGCTGTGGGCATGGCCCTCCTTGAGCATGCCGATCGCCGAGCAGATCTGCCCCGGAGTGCAATAGCCGCACTGGAAGGCGTCTTCGGCGACGAAGGCGGCCTGCATGGGGTGCAACTGGTCGCCCTGGGCCAGGCCCTCGATGGTGGTGACCTCGGCGCCGTCCTGCATGACCGCCAGGGCCAGGCAGCTGTTGATGCGGGTGCCGTTGACCAGCACGGTGCAGGCGCCGCACTGCCCGTGATCGCAGCCCTTCTTGGTACCGGTCAGATCGAGGTGGTCGCGCAAGAGATCGAGCAGCGTGGTCCAGGGCTCCACGGCCAGCTGCAGCTGCTTGCCGTTGAGGGTCAGGGCGATGGTATGGGACTCGGGTTCGGCCAGGGGCTGGAGCTGGCGCGCGGGGGTGGCGTTCATGGCGGACCTCACGGTTAAAGCCGCGGGGTGCAGATTGCCCCCGTGGTCGGAATCAGGCGGTGACAGCGAAAGGCCACCTCAGGTAAGGGACTGCGCCCGACCGGAAGCGGTTCAGCACCCCTGCCCAGCGGTATTCAACGTCACGTTGAAGGTTGTTCAGCGAAGCGTTGGAAAGCCCGTGTCAGAGGGTTTCGCCCTGGTCAGGACACATCTGGTATGGCGCTTCGCTACGCCAGCGGCCCAGTGGCCTGAACCCCATAGGTTCTGGGGCAGTCATCAGAACTCCCGTGATGTGCCCCCAACGATGAGAATCCGACCATGGCTTCCGACTCCGATGCACGCTGGCGCCTGTCCCGGCGTCAGTTCCTCGGCACCTCCGCGGTGCTGGTAGCGACCAGCGCCATACCCGGCTATGGCTTCGCCCAGGCCAGCGGTGGCGCGCCCCTGACGCCCCAGGCCATCGCCGCCCGCCTGCCGCAACTGCTGCCGCTGACCCTGCAGATCAATGGCGAGGCGCGCCGGCTCCGGGTCGACAGCCGCACCACCCTGCTTGATGCGCTGCGCGAGAACCTGCACCTCACCGGCACCAAGAAAGGCTGCGACCATGGCCAGTGCGGCGCCTGCACGGTGCTGGTGAACGGCCAGCGCATCAACAGCTGCCTGAGCCTGGCGGCCATGCACGAAGGCGACACCATCACCACCATCGAGGGCCTGGGCAACGCCGAGCGCCTGCATCCCATGCAGGCGGCCTTCCTGGCCAAGGACGGTTTCCAGTGCGGCTATTGCACCCCGGGGCAGATCTGCTCGGCGGTGGCCCTGCTGGACGAGGTCAAGGCCGGCATGCCCAGTCACGTCTCGACGCGCCTCGACGGGCCGATGCGGCTGAGCGAGGAAGAGATCCGCGAGCGCATGAGCGGCAATCTCTGCCGCTGCAGTGCCTATCCCAACATCGTCGCGGCCATCCAGATGGCGGGGGGCCAGGCATGAGAGTCTTCGACTATCAGCGCGTGCAGACCGAAGCCGATGCCAGCCGCCAGGGTGCGCGGGCCGGCAGTCGCTTCATCGCCGGCGGTACCAATCTACTGGACCTGATGAAGCTGGAGATCGAGACCCCCAGCCAGGTGCTGGACATCAATCGCCTGCAGCTGGACCAGATCAGCGCCACCGCGGACGGCGGCCTGCGCATCGGTACCCTGGTGCGCAACTCCACCCTGGCCGCCGACGCCCGGGTGCGCGAGCGCTACCCGGTGCTCTCCCGCGCGCTGCTGGCCGGTGCCTCGGCGCAGTTGCGCAACAAGGCCACCACCGGCGGCAATCTCCTGCAGCGCACCCGCTGCTCCTACTTCTACAACACCGCCATGCCCTGCAACAAACGCCAGCCCGGCAGTGGTTGCGCGGCCCTGGGCGGCTTCAATCGGATGAACGCGGTGATCGGCGCCAGCGACCAGTGCATCGCCGTGCATCCCTCCGACATGGCGGTGGCCATGCGGGTGCTGGACGCCACGGTGGAGACCCGCGAAGCCAATGGCCGCACCCGGCGCATCCCCCTTGCCGACTTCCATCGCCTGCCCGGGGACACCCCGCAGATCGAGACGGTGCTGCAACCCGGCGAACTCATCACCGCGGTGACCCTGCCGCCGCCACCGCCCGGCATCCAGGTCTATCGCAAGGTGCGCGACCGTGCCTCCTATGCCTTCGCCCTGGTGTCCATGGCCGCCATCGTCGAGCTGGACGGCCCGCGCATCCGCAGCGGTCGGGCGGCCTTCGGCGGCCTGGCGCACAAGCCCTGGCGGGTGGCAGCGGCCGACCAAGCCTTTGCCGGCCAGGCCGTGGACAGTGACCTGGCTGCCGTGGGCGATGCCCTGCTCGCCGGTGCCCGTGGCTATGGCCACAACGACTTCAAGCTCGAGCTGACCCGCCGCATCCTGCGCGCCGGCGTGGCCGACGCTCGCCAACAGGCCTGAGGACAGCAGCATGGAAATGAACGAACCCGCCGGCCGCAACCTGATCGACGAGAATCGCGGCGGCCTGATCGGCAAGCCCATCGACCGCGTCGACGGCCTGCTCAAAGTCACCGGCCAGGCGCCCTACAGCTTCGAATTCCGCAACGATCGCGTCGCCTACGGCTTCATCGTCGGCGCCACCATCGCCAAGGGCCGCATCAGCCGGCTGGACACCTCGGCCGCGGAGGGCGCGCCGGGCGTGCTCGGCGTGCTGACCTATCGCAACGCGCCGCGCCAGGCCGCCCGCGAGCCGGACAACAGCGGTCGCTTCACCCGGCCCAAGCCCTACCTCGACAGCGACCAGGTGCGCTATTTCGGCGAGCCGGTGGCCTTCGTGGTGGCCGAGACCTTCGAGGAGGCGCGCCTGGCGGCGGCTCTGGTGGAGATCGACTACGCGGCCGAACCGGGCGTCTTCGATCTCGCCGCCAACCTCGGCCAGGCGGTCAAGCCGCCGGATGCCGATCAGCCCACCGATACCGCCTCGGGCGATGTCGACGCCGCCTTTGCCCGGGCGCCGATCAAGCTCGACGAGCGCTATACCACGCCCTACCACATCCATGCGCAGATGGAGCCCCACGCCAGCCTCGCCCAGTGGGACGGCGACCGGGTGACCATCTATTGCTCCACCCAGTTCGTCGAGCAGGCGCAGAGTTGCGTGGCCAATACCCTGCAGCTGCCCAAGGAAAACGTGCGCATCGTGGCGCGCTATATCGGTGGTGGCTTCGGTGGCAAGTTGCCGATCTATGCCGACGCCCTGATCGGCGCCATGGCCGCTCGCGCCATCGGCCGGCCGGTCAAGGTCACCCTTACCCGCCAGCAGATGTTCCAGATCACCGACCATCGCTCGGCCACCATCCAGCGCATCCGCCTGGGCGCCGACCGCGAGGGCCGTATCCAGGCGATGGCCCATGAAGGCTGGTCCCATTCCGCCCGCGGCCTCACCTACTACGAACCCACCGGCCTGTCCTCGCGCACCCTCTATGCCGGCGACGACCGCCTGGTGGCGCACCGCATGGTCGAGCTGGACCTGCCCGAGTCCGGCTCCTGCCGGGCGCCCGGCGAAGCCGTGGGCATGCTCGCCAGCGAAAGCGCCATGGACGAGCTGGCGGTCATGCTCGGTCTCGATCCCATCGAGCTGCGCATCCGCAACGAGCCCAGCCAGGATCCGGAAAAGTACATCCCCTTCTCTTCCCGCAAGTTGGTGGAGTGCATGCAGGACGGCGCCCGCCGCTTCGGCTGGAGCCAGCGCAAGGCCTCGCCCGGCCAGGTGCGCGACGGCGACTGGCTGATCGGCATGGGCATGGCGGCAGCCAGCCGCGCCAACATGCTCAGGCCGTCCCAGGCCGGGGTGCGCCTGGAAGCCGATGGCACGGCCACGGTCAAGACCTCCATGACCGACATCGGCACCGGGACCTACACCATCCTGGCGCAGATCGCCGGCGAGTCGCTCGGCTTGCCGGTGGAGCGGGTCAAGGTGCTGCTGGGCGACAGCGACGACCCGGCCGGAGCCGGGTCGGGTGGCTCCTTTGGCGCCGCCAGTTCCGGTTCCTCGGTCTATGTCGCCTGCGAGAATCTACGGCTGAAGGCGGCAGAGGCGGCGGGCCTGGATCCGGCCAGTGCCCGCTTCGTCGGTGGTCGGCTGATCGCCGACAACGGCAGTCGCGACCTCGCCGAACTGGCGCGCCAGCACGATCTCCAGGCCATCGGCGAGATCAAGCCGGGCCAGACCCTCAAGGACTATTCCCAGCAGGGCTACGGCGCCTTCTTCGCCGAGGTGGGGGTGCACGCCCTCACCGGCGAGATCCGCCTGCGGCGCATGCTCGGGGTGTTCGCCGCAGGCCGCATCCTCAACGAGAAGACCGCCCATTCGCAGATGCTTGGCGGGATGATCTGGGGGGTGGGCAGCGCCCTGCACGAAGACGGGGTGATCGACGTTCGCCACGGGCATTTCGTCAACCATGACCTGGCCGACTACCACTACCCCTGCCACCTGGACATTCCCGCCATCGAAGCCCATTTCCTGCCGGAAGTGGACGACAAGGCCAATCCGCTGAAGATCAAGGGCGTCGGCGAACTGGGGATCTGCGGCGCCGGGGCCGCGCTCACCAACGCCGTCTACAATGCCTGCGGGGTGCGCATCCGCGACTATCCGCTGACGGTGGACAAGGTGCTGGCCGGGCTGAAGACGGCCTGACGGCGGGCGGCGCGGTTCAGCGCGCCGCCTTGCCCCCCGCCCGGGTCGCCAGCAGCACCCCACCGATGGCGATCACCATGGCCACCCAAGCCAGCGGCGGCAGGGTCTCGCCGAGCAGTAGCCAGGCGCTCAGGGCGGCGCCCGGCGGCACGCAAAAGAACAGCGCACTGACCCGCGCCGCCTCGCCGGCGCGGATCATCCACACCAGCAGGCTGATGGCCAGCAGCGAGTTGGCCAGCACCAGGTAGGCCAGGGCGCCGATGAAGGCCGGCGCCCAGTGCACCGGATTGTGCTCGAACAGCAGCGCCACCGGCGCGCAGCAGACCAGGCCGACGCTGTACTGCACCAGGTTGTTGGTGACCGGATGCTGAGCCACGCCCAGGCGCTTTTCGTAGAGCACGGCGCTGGTCATGCCCAGCAGCGCGCCGACCGCCAGGAAGATGCCCGGGACGGACTCCACGGCGACGCTGGCCCGGGCCAGGATCACCCCGATGGCGCCGAGCAGCCCCAGGGCCAGCCCCAGCCACTGCAGCGGCGTCACCCGCTCGCCCACCAGCAGGGGTGCGCCCAGGGCCACCAGGATCGGCTGCAACGAAGCAACCATGGCCACCACGTTGGCCGAGGCGCCCAGCACCAGGGCGCCATAGCTCATGCCGAAATAGACGCCCTGGATCAGAAAGCCCACCACGGCGAGATTCGCCCATTCCCGCCGCGTTCGTGGCAGCGGCGGACGCAGGACCAGGAAAGCCACCAGCAGCACGCTGAAGGCCAGCGCATAGCGCATCGCCAGCAGGGTGAAGGGCGGCGCATAGGCCAGACCCACCTTGGACACGGCGAAGCCGGCGGACCACAGGGCCAGGAACACCAGGGGAATGAGGCGCAGCAACCAGGGATTCAGCGAGGTGGACGACATCGGATGCTCAGGGCCAGGCGAGTCAGCGGGACGCGACTCGCGAGCGGGAAGGATAGCTGACGATCAACAGCCCGCTGAGCACCAGGGCCGCGCCGGCGAGAAATCCCGGACCCGGGGTCTCGCCCAGCAGCCAGACGCCCATCAGCACACCGAACAGCGGCGTCAGCAGGGTCAGCACGCCCAGGGGCGCCGCGCGATAGCGACTGAGCAGCACGAACCAGCCCAGCAGACTGATGCCGGCGACGATGAACACCTGGAAGGCCAGACTCGACCAGGCCAGGGAATCCAGCCCGGCCAGATCCAGGCGCTTGCCGAGCGGCAGGGCCAGCGCCAGCAGCACCACGCCGGTCACCCCGAGTTGATAGAACAGGGTGCGCAGCGGCGGCGCCTCGGCCAGGGCACTGCGGCGGATCAGCACCGTGGTGGCGCCCCAGGCGGCGCCGCCAGCCAGACCGATCAGATCGCCCAGCCAGCTGGTGCCGCCGCTCGGCTTGCCGATCAGAAAGGCGCAGACCACCCCAGTGGCCGCCAGCAGCATGCCCAGCCACTGCCGCCCCGACAGCCGCTCCCCGGGCACCAGCCAGTGCAGGCCGCAGGCGGCGAACAGCGGCGCCGTGTAGATGAACACCACCATGTGCGCGGCGCTGGTGTATTTCAGGCCGACCGCCATGCAGAGGAATTCCAGGGCGAACAGCGACCCGGCGAGCAGCCCGGGAAGCAGCGTCTGGTCGCGACCCAGGCAGCGGATGCCGCGCCAGCGCGCCAGGCCATAGAGCAGCCCGGCGGCCAGCAGCGAGCGCCAGCCGATCTGCAGCAGCGGATCCACCTGCTCGGCGATCGCCTTGATCGCCGTCTGCTGCAGACCCCAAACCAGGCAGAGCACCAGCATGACCAGCACGGCCGGGAGATCCAGCTCCTTGCGCATGAGCGTCGCTCCAGGAAAAAGTGAGCCTGCATGGTGAAGGTGGCTGAACAGGTCGGACAAACGATGTTTAATGGGCGTCAGGCTCAGGAAAACTAAGGCTTGTCTGAGAAGTCGCCGAGCGAAGGTCAGGCAAGGCAAAAATCGGTGAGGAAGCGGAGTTTACGAGTGGTAAATGAGCATTCCGAGCCGGTTTTTAACGCAGCATGACCGAGCGCAGGCACTTTTCAGACAAGCCGAGGCTGCCGTGACCACCGCCCTCCCCCTCAACGCCCTGCGCGCCTTTGCCGCCGCCGCGCGACACCAGCACTTCGCCAAGGCCGCGGACGAGCTGCACGTCACCGCCGGTGCCATCAGCCGGCAGATCCGCCTGCTCGAAGAAGAGCTGGGGCAGCCGCTGTTCGAGCGCCTGGCCCAGGGCGTGCGCCTCACCGTCCAGGGGCGCGCCCTGGCGGCGGAGATCGCGCCGCACCTCGACGGCCTGACCCGCGCCGTCGCCCGGGCGCGGGTCAAGAGCAGCGTCCTGACCGTCAGTGCGCCGCCCACCTTTGGCCAGGAATGGCTGCTGCCGCGCCTGGAAGACTTCCAGCGCCAGCATCCGGATATCGAGGTCTTTCTCGATGCCTCCTCCGCCATCGTACCGCTGGGTACCGAGGGCGGTGCCCAGGCGGCGATCCGCTATGGCCGGGGCGACTGGCAGGACGGCGAGACGCGCCTGCTGCTGCGCGAATGGATCTTTCCGGTGTGCAGCCCGACGCTGATCCCGGCGCCACTGGCAGAACCCGCCGCCTTGCTGGCCTATCCGCTGCTGCATGCCGAATGGCCCGGCGGCTGGCGTTCGGGCCGACCCAGCAGCCGTTTCAACGCCTGGCAGGACTGGTTCGCCAGCCAGCAGGTACCCCTGGGCGAGAGTCTGCGCGGTCCGCGCTATTCGCTGAGTGGCATGGCCCTGCAACAGGCCGCGGCCGGCAAGGGCGTAGCCCTCGGCGGCTGCGTGCTGGCCCAGCGCCTGCTGGCCAGCGGCGCCCTGGTCCGCCCGCTGCCGGATCGGTTCAACCAGCTGTCGACCCAGGCCTACTTCCTGGTGTTGCCCAAGGGCCCGGTGGACGCGCCGGTACAGCGCTGGATCGACTGGCTGCTGGTGCAGATCCGCCAATTCCGCGAGACCCAGGGCGAGCCGCAGGAGACCGGCGGCGCCTGGTGAGAGCCGCGCTTTTACGGCAGTCTAGGCGGCCCGCCCCTGCAATAGTCAGCCTGCATGAACACCTGTCGCCTGTCCGCCCTGCTCGCCCTGCTGCTCTCGACCGCCGCCCTGGCCGCCGAGCAGCCCCCGGCCGACTGCGATCGCCAGGGCAGCGAGGCGCAGCTGGCGGCCTGCGCCGCCGGGGATCTGGCCCTGGCCGAAGCCCGGCTGGCCGACGTCTACGGCCGCCGCCTGGCCGCGCTCTCCGCTGCGCAACGACCCGCCTTCGAACGCCTGCAGCAGCTCTGGCAAAGCGACCGCGCCCCCCGCTGCGCTGACGCGACGCGCGGATTCCAGGGCGCCATGCAGCAGCTGCAGTATCTGAGTTGTCTGAAGTCGGTGACCCTGCTGCGGCTGGACGATCTGCAACGGCAACTCCCGCGGCGCGACTGACGCTTCGTCGCCACCGCTGCTGTCCGGCGCCGGAACTCACTATCATGGCGCCCCGCTGTTGGAGTTCGAGATGTACGAGCGTTACCTGCCCCTGCTGGTCCCGGCCGGACTGCTGCTTCTGGGGGCTTTGTGGTGGTGGCAGCGCCGGCGCCAGGCCGCCTTTCCCTATCGCCAGGTCGAAGCCCTCTTCACCCCCGCCGAACAGGCCTTTCTCGCGGTGCTCGACGAAGCCGTGGGCGACGACTACCGGGTGTTCGGCAAGGTGCGCATCGCCGATGTGGTCCAGACCCTGCCGCTGCGCGATCGCCGCCGCTATCTGATCGCGCAGAATCGCATCAACTGCAAGCACTTCGACTTCGCCATCTGCCGCCGCGACGACCTCGCCGTGCACGCCGTGGTCGAACTCAACGACAGGTCGCACCTGCAGCGCCATCGCCAGCAGCGCGACCGCTTCGTCCGCGCAGTGTGCGATGCCGCCCAGTTGCGCCTGGTGGAGATCCCGGCGGCGGCGCGCTATTCCGCCACCGCCGTACGCGACGCCGTGTTTGGCGGGCGCCGTCCGCGCCAGCGAACCGCAGCGCCCAGCCAGCCCCTGGCGCCGGAATGCCCGGAATGCCAGGCGCCCATGGTCCGCCGCCGCGCGCGCAGCGGTCGCCATCAGGGCCGGGAATTCTGGGCCTGCTCGAACTATCCGGATTGTCGCAGTCTGCTCGACATCGACGACTGACCAAGGGGCCCTTGCCATGCGCTATCCCACCACCCCGGACGGACGCTACTTCGTGGTCAGGGGCCGGCTCTGGCGCTGCACCGACCCCAGTCTGCCCGACGACCGCCGCGACCTGCTGACCCATGAACTGATGGATGCCCGCCGTCAGGTGGGCGTGGCCAAGCGTCAGGGTGACGAAGCCGCCCTGCGCAGCGCACGCGCCGCGGTGGACGCCGCCAAGCACGCCCTGGGCGAGCGCGGACCGGTCTGGTGGACCGATGGCGCGCCCGACTACAACCGGCGGATGGCCAGGAACACCCCCTATGCCGACTGGTACCGGCAGCTGGATGCCGAGGCTTCCTGACCCGCTCCGCGCGGCGTAAGGTGAACGGCCGACTCCTCTTGCGAGCACCGCTCTTGCGCATCCGTCCCGCCTTCGTCACCGATCTCGCCGCCGTCTGCCGGCTGGCCGAGCAACTCGCCGAGCAGCATCACCGGCAGGCCCCAGCGACCTTCGCTGAACCCTCCGGCGGCTGGCGCGACCAGGACTACTGGGCCGCCCAGCTGGAGCCGGAAGACGGGGTGCTGTTCGTCGCCGAGGCCGGTGACGAACTGGTCGGCTTCGTTACCGCGCGCCTGTCCGACACCCGCTCGATTTCCTTTCTGCAGCCGCTGATCCTCTGCCGGATCGGCACCCTGGTGGTGTCGGCCTGCCACCGACGGCTGGGCGTGGGTGCCCGGCTGCTGGACGCGGTGGAAGCCTGGGCGCGGGACAACGACGTCGACGAATTGCGCCTTGAGGTCATGGAATTCAACGAGGACGCCCAGGCCTTCTACGCCCGCCAGGATTTCCGGGGGCAGTCGCGGATATTGGCCAAGGCGTTGCGGTAAGGCTGGCTGCGCCGCGATCGCGGTTATGACGGTCCGCGGAGCTTATGGATGCCAGAAGATGGATTATTCGTTGTCGGAGCAAAACCTTATCGCGGCCATGGGCCGCTCCTACAGAAGCGTCAAGCCCAGTAGGAGCGGCCCATGGCCGCGATAAGCAAAGTGATACCGTTCTGGCTGCATCGACGGACCGCCGTGGTCACGATCGACCCAAGCCATAGCCCTACACGCTCTCCCTGCTCACCAACTCGAATCCCAGGTCCACGCAGGTCGGTTGGCGGCGGCCGTCGAGCAGCCCCAGTAGGAGGGTCGCGGCCTGGCGCCCTACCGCGGCGCGGGGGGTCTGGATGGAGGTCAGCCGGGGGACCGTGTGCGCCGAGCCGGGCAGGTCGTTGAAGCCCAGCACCGAGATCCGCTCGGGGATGGCGATGCCCAGCCGCTGCGCCTCGAACAGCGCGCCTTGCGCCAGGTCGTCGTTGCAGAAGAACAAGCCGTCGACATCCGGCCGCCGGGCCAGCAGCTCGCGAAACTGCCGGGCGCCCAGCCCCACGGACGACGGCTGCGGATCCAGCACATCCAGACTCGGGTCATAGCAGCCCGCCTCGCGCAGCACCTCGCGAAAGCCCTCCCCTCGGGCCAGCGCCCGCGGGTCGAGCTGGGCCGCGACGTAGCCCAGGCACTTGCGCCCGGCCGCCAGCAGATGCCGCGCCGCGGCGGCCCCGGCGGCGCGCTGGGAAAAGCCGACGCTGGGCACCGTCCCCGCCGGATCCAGTTCCATCATGTGCACCCGCGGCACCCCGCTGGCCGCCAGCAGCTGGCGCGCGGCGTCGGTGCGGTCGAAGCCGGTCAGCAGCAGTCCCCGGGGCTGATAGGCCAGGTAGTTGCGGATCAGCTTTTCCTCTTCCTCGGGATCGTAGTGGTAGTTGCCGATCAGCACCTCCAGGCCACGGGGACGCAGGACCTCGTGGATGGCCTCGAGGGGCTCGATGAACAGGTGGTTGGACAGCGAGGGCACCAGCACCACCACCGAATGCCCCTGGGCCGAGGCCAGGGCACGAGCGGCCGGATTGGTGACATAGCCAAGGCGCGCGGCGGCCTCCTGCACGCGGGTGACCAGCTCCGGTGCCACGCTGGCGACACCGCGCAGGGCACGGGAGGCCGTGATGGGAGAAACACCGGCCTGCAGCGCCACCTCGGTGAGGGTGGGCCGACCGGAACTACGAGAACCCGTTCGATTCATTGTTATGGTTTCAGGCTTGTCAGAGACGGAGAACGCGCCTAAGGTAGCGCTGTCTCAGCAGACACTACAAGCCTGACGTGGCCTTCCGCACCGCGTCGGCATTCGGCCTAACAAGATCGACAAGAACTGGAAGCCGCTGCCTTTTTCGCTTTTCGGGGTAGCGCTGTCTCCAGACCGGAGGTGACGATGAACACTCCCATTCCCGCGCTGGTGGTCATGGGCGTCGCAGGCTGCGGCAAGAGCAGCGTCGGCGCGGCCATCGCCGAGCAGGACGGTGGCCGCCTGATCGAAGGCGACGCCTTCCACCCCGCCGCCAACATCGCCAAGATGAGCGCCGGTATCCCCCTCGACGACGGGGATCGCGCCGGCTGGCTGACCCGCCTCGGTGAAGAACTGGCCGCTGCCGTGGCCGCGGGCGAACGCCCGGTACTCACCTGTTCCGCACTCAAGCGCCGCTATCGCGATCAGCTGCGCCAGGCCGTGCCCGGTCTCGGCTTCGTCTTTCTCGAACTGACCCGCGAAACCGCCGCCCAGCGCGTGGCCAATCGCCCGGGGCACTTCATGCCCGCCAGCCTGATCGACAGCCAGTTCGCCGCCCTCGAAGCACCCCACGGTGAACCGGCTACGCTGGTAGTGGACGCTCGCGACACCCTGCCCGCCATCGGCACCCAGGTGTCGGCCTGGTGGAACACCTCGGCTCGCCTGGCCCAGCCGGCCTGACGAGACAGCGCTACCCAATCCAATCACCCGCAACGCCCACAACAACAATAGGAGAGGCGCCATGTTCGGCATGGACCACAACAGCTTCCTTCTGCTCGACGCCGCGGTCACCATCGTCGGCCTGGTGCTACTGATCACCAAGTTCAAGGTCCATCCCTTCATCGCCCTGACCATCGCCTCGGGCTTTCTCGGCCTGACCTCCGGCATGCCGGTGGAAAAGGTCATGAAATCCTTCCAGGACGGCTTCGGCGGCGTGCTCGGCTTCGTCGGCATCCTGCTCGGCCTGGGCACCATGCTCGGCAAGCTGATGGCCGATTCCGGCGGCGCCGACCAGATCGCCCAGACGCTGATCCGCGCCTTCGGCATCAAGCGCGTGCACTGGGCAATGATGTTCGCCGCCTTCCTGGTGGGCATCCCGCTGTTCTTCGAGATCGGCTTCGTGCTGCTGGCGCCCCTGGTGTTCATCGTCGCCCGCCGTACCGGCTTGTCGCTGGTCAAGCTGGGCATCCCGCTGCTGGCCGGCCTGTCCGCCGTGCACGGCCTGGTGCCGCCGCACCCGGGTCCGCTGCTGGCGGTCGGGGTGTTCGGTGCCGACATCGGCAAGACCATCTTCTACGGCCTGATTGTCGGCCTGCCCACCGCCATGATCGCCGGTCCCATCTTCGGCGCCTGGATCTCCAAGCGCATCCCCGGCTCGGCCAATCCCGAGCTGGTCGCCCAGATCGCCCAGGAAACCGACAACCGCAACCTGCCGGGCTTCGGCATCACCGTCTTCACCGTGCTGCTGCCGGTGATCCTGATGCTGCTCAAGGCCTTCGCCGACATCTTCTTTGCCGCCGACAACCATTTCCGTATCTGGATGGACTTCATCGGCCACCCCATCACCGCCCTGCTCGCCGCCCTGCTGCTGAGCTTCTACAGCTTCGGCACCGCCTGCGGCTTCTCTCGCGAGAAGATCGTCAAGCTGCTCGACCAGAGCCTGGCGCCGGTGGCGGCCATCGTGCTGATCGTCGGCGCCGGCGGTGGCTTCAAGCAGATGCTGGTGGCCAGCGGCGTGGGTGAGGTGATCGGCAACCTGGCGGTGCAGACGCAGATCTCGCCGATCCTGCTGACCTGGCTGGTGGCGGCGGTGATCCGCGTGGCCACCGGTTCCGCCACCGTGGCGACCATCACCGGCGCCGGCATCGTCGCCCCCGTGGTGGCGCTGATCCCCGGCGTGAACAAGGAGTTGCTGGTGCTGGCCGCCGGCGCCGGTTCGGTGATCCTCTCCCACGTCAACGACGCCGGCTTCTGGCTGGTGAAGCAGTACTTCAACATGACCGTGGCCGAGACGTTCAAGACCTGGTCGATGATGGAAACCATCCTCTCGGTGGTGGCCCTGGCCTTCATCATGCTGCTGTCGCTGTTCGTCTGATCCGCTAGACCGGGACGGCCCCTGGCCGTCCCGCCTCCACCACGAAGCTCGCCCGGGTGCCGCGCCTGGCATCCGGGCGCGTTCGGTCACTGATGGTGCGCAGATCCACCTGCAGCCGCTCCCGCGTCAGCTCCAGGGCCAGATAGCCACGCTCCCGGCTGTCGAAGAAACGCACCTGGGGATTCTCCGGCAACAGCGCCTGGAAGCGTCGGTAATCCGGTCCGTCCGAGGTGATGGAAGTGCCGACGAACTCGCTCGCCACCACCGGGCTCCGCTCGTCCTCCGGATCGCGGTGCAGATCCGTTACCCAGAAGGAATGGATGTCCCCGCCCAGGGTCACCGGATTGGCGAGGCGACTCGCGGCCATGGCCGCCAGCAGGCGCTCGCGGGTGGCCGGATAGCCGTCCCAGCCATCGGTCCAGCGCGCCGGATCGCCATCCGGCAGGCGCTGCCGCAGGGGTGCCAGCAGCAGGTCCTGGGCAATGAGGTTCCACTGCGTACCGTTATGACGAAAGCCGTCCAGCAGCCAATCCTCCTGCGCCCGCCCCAACATGCTGCGCGTGGTATCACGCAGGCCCGGGCAATCCGGATGGACCAACTGGCCACCGCGGGTCCTGGCCGTCGCGCAGGCCGGTTCGCTGCGGTATTGCCGGCCATCGAGCAGGTGGATCTCCGCCAGATCGCCAAAGCGCCACCGGTCATAGAGGCGCAGCGCGCTGCCCTGGGTGCGCCAGGCGCGCAGCGGGGCGTGTTCGCGAAAGGCCTGGTAGGCCGCCCACCGTCGCGCGGCGAAGGCGGCCAGACTGACCTGGGGATCCGCCGACCAGGGACCGGAATAGTCGTTCTGCACCTCGTGGTCGTCCCAGGTCAGCAGGCTGGTGACATTGGCATGCAGGTACTGCAGATCGGGATCGGTGCGGTACAGGGCATGGCGCCGCCGATAGCTGGCCAGGTCGCGGGCTTCCGGCAGGCCGTGGCGGCGGATCGCTGGCAGCAGCAGCGGCACATTGGACTCATAGATGTAGTCGCCGAGGAACAGCGCCAGATCCGGCTGCTCGTCGGCCATGTGCCGATAGGCACTGAAGAAGCCCTTCTCATAGTGGGAGCAGGAGGCGGCCACCAGCTTGAGTCGCTGCGGCGCGCTGGCCGGCGTCGGCAGCGTGAGGCCGCGACCGATGCGACTCTGATGCCCCAGGGCGGTGAAGCGGTACCAGTAGGGTCGCCCCGGTAGCAGACCCACCAGGGTGATGGACACGCTGAAGGCCGCCCGGGGCTGCGCCTGGACCGTACCGCTCTGCACCACCTGGCGCAGCCCCGGATCCGGGGCGACCTCCCACCGCACCTCGACCGGGGTACGCAGACCACCCAGGCCATCCTCGGCCAGGGGATCCGGTGCCAGGCGGGTCCAGATGACGAAGCCATCGGCAGCGGGATCGCCACTGGCGACGCCCAGGGTGAAGGGATCCGGTTGCGGTTCACGCGCGTTGCACCCGGCGAACCAGGGCGCGCTCAGACCCAGACCGAGCAGACCCAGCGCTTGACGTCGAGAGGGGTTCATCCAGGCCTCCACGAAAAGAGGCCAGGGTGACTCAGGCAAATGACAGCGCTATGTCGCCCGGCTCAGGCCAGCGGCAATTCTTCCAGGATCATCACCTGGGGCGCATCGGTGAGCAGGCCGTCGAGATCGCTCAGCAGCTGCTTGAAGTGCGCGGTCTCCTCGTGCTCGGCCAGGGCCTCGCGGCTGGCCCAGCGCTCGATGAAGACATAGCGACCCTCGTGGCTCGGATCGCGGTGCGGAGTGTAGAAATGGCAGGCGGCCTCGGCGCGGGAAGGGGCGACGATGGCGCGTAGGGCGTTCTCGACGGCTGCGGCCTGGCCGGGCTTGGCCTGCAGGATGGCGACGACGCGAATTTCACTGGTCATGCAAAAAACTCCGAAAAGGGTGCCTCAGCATGCCGCCTGGACACCCCGAATACCACCGGGGTCGAGAATCGGCCCCGGCCATGGTGGATCACTGCTTGGCTTTGACGATCTTGTCGATCACCGCATTGCTGCGCTTGATCAGTACATAGTCGGAGCCGATCTTGACCCATTGGCTGTCTTCGCCCGGCTGCTCCAGGCCGTGCTTCTTGAAGTCCTTGATCACGTACTCGTCGCGGATGTACTTGCGCGGCGCCCGGCCACCCTCTTCGAGTTCAAAGGTAGGATGATCAGGGTCATGAGTGACGGCATCATCGCTCTGATTGGCATCCTTCTTGTTGACCTTGTTCTGGTACTGCGAGCTGGTGGGCTCCGAAGCCGCCTTGTCGGCAGCGGGCTTGACCGGGGTCATGGCCTCGGGCGCGGCCTGGGCCTGCAGGGCGCCGGTCAGGACGACGGTACCCAGGGCCAGAGAGAGCAGCGATTGCTTGATCATGGGGGTGTTTCTCCTCTGCATTCGAGGTTTTGACCCCGGGGTCAGCGGAAAAGCTCCACGAATACCTACGGCTACGCCTTTGGCCTTACTGGCATTCGTCCCGGTCTGCCTTTACCAGGGTCAGCACCGGGGGCAACTGGCGTGAGCGCTGGGTGGAAAAGGCGTCCAGCGAGCAGCTCAGACGATAGGACTGCTGGCTGAGGAGTGAGGCCTCCTGACGCAGGGTCAGGAAGTTGAGGAAATAGCGCTGATGCTGGCGCTTGGCCTGGCTACCCCGTTCGAGCAGCCGCCGGGCTTCCGCCATGGCCATGATGTGGCTATCGATCACGTCCTTCATGCAACGGCTTCCTCATGGCGATGACGATTAGCGAACCTGTCTCCTCTGGACTTTAGCAGCCTGTTCGAGAGACGGTGGCAAATCCTTTGACTTTTTATCGGCAAGCCAGGGCTGGCGCGCCTTGCAGCACCTCAGGCAGAGTAGCCCACCCCTTGGCCTGAGGCGCTGCCCCATGGAACGCTGGAAGATTCTCGCCGGCCTGGTGAGCTTTACCTTTTTCATGGAAAACCTCGACGCCACCGTGATCGCCACGGCCCTGCCGCAGATGGCGGCGTCTTTCGGCCGTGATCCGGTGGACCTCAACCTGGGCATCAGCGCCTATCTGCTGGCCATTGCCGTAGGCATCCCGGTCAGCGGCTGGATCGCCGAGCGCTTCGGTCCACGACCGGTCTTTACCCTGGCTATTGGCGTCTTCACCCTGGCCTCGCTGCTGTGCGGGATGGCCCTCTCCCTCGAGCAATTCATCGCCGCGCGCATCCTCCAGGGGCTCGGCGGCGCGCTGATGGTCCCGGTCGGGCGGCTGGTGGTGCTGCAGGTCACCGAAAAGCACGAACTGGTGCGCGCCATCGCCCTCATCACCTGGCCGGGCCTGGTGGCCCCCGTGCTGGGCCCGCCCCTGGGCGGCCTGATCACCACCTATGCCGACTGGCGCTGGATCTTCTATCTCAATCTGCCGCTGGGATCGATCGCCCTGCTGCTGGCCTGGCGCCTGGTGCCCGCCGACCTGCCGACCCAGCGCCATCCGCTGGACTGGCGCGGCTTCCTGTTGCTGGGCGGGGCCTGCGTCGCCTTCATGTGGGGCGTCGAACGGCTCGGCCAGAACCACGGCAGTCTGGGCAGCAACCTGGCCTGGATGGGGATAGGGCTGATCCTCGGCACCAAGGCGGTGCGTCACATGACGAAGATCGAACGTCCGCTGATCGATTTTGGCACACTGCGGATTCCCACCTACCGCGCCGCCATCCTCGGTGGCGGCCTGTTCCGCGTCACCATCGCGACCGCGCCCTTTCTGCTCCCCCTGATGTTCCAGCTGGCCTTTGGCCTGGACGCCTTCCAGGCCGGCCTGCTGCTCCTGGCGCTGTTTGCCGGCAACCTGGCGGCCAAGCCCTTCACCACCGCCGCCATGCGCCGCTTCGGCCTGCGCGCCATCCTGACCATGAACGGCGTGCTCAGCGCGCTCAGCCTGCTGGCATGTGGTCTGCTCACCCCGGACTGGCCGCTGCCGCTGATCGTGCTGCTGCTGTTCGCCAGCGGCGTGTCCCGCTCGCTGCAATTCACCGCCAGCAATGCCCTGGCCTTCGCCGACATCCCGAAACCCCAGCTGAGCCATGCGTCCACCCTGTTCAGCACCAATTTTCAGCTGGCCATGGGCTTGGGCGTGGCCATCGCCGCCCTGCTGCTGCGCGCCTCGATGGAGTGGCACGGCCACCTCGATCCGCAGTTGTCGGACTTCCGGCTAGCCTTTTGCATAGTGGCCGTGCTCGGCATCCTGAGCACCCTGGATGCCTTCCGCCTGGCCCGCAACGCAGGCGATTCGGTCAGCGGCCACACTGCGAAAAGCTGACCGACCGGACAGTGCTCGACCCGATGCCGATTTGGGGGTAAGTCTTAGTGCCTTACCCGTGTTAACCGACCTGTTATGATGCGCGCCGTTTTTTCCGATCAGACCGGCGCGCACGAGGCATCCCATGCTGGAAAGACTCTTCCAACTCAAGGCCCACAACACCTCTGTCCGCACCGAACTGCTGGCCGGGGTGACCACCTTCCTGGCCATGGCCTACATCCTGTTCGTCAACCCGAGCATCCTCGGCGCGACCGGCATGGACAAGGGCGCGATCTTCGTCGCCACCTGCCTGGCCGCCGCCATCGGCTCGGCGCTCATGGGACTCATCGCCAACTACCCCATCGCCCTCGCCCCCGGCATGGGCCTCAACGCCTTCTTCACCTACACCGTGGTCCTGCACCTGGGCCATACCTGGCAGGTGGCCCTGGGCGCGGTGTTCCTCTCGGCGCTGATGTTCTTCCTGCTGTCGATCTTTCGCATCCGCGAATGGATCATCAACAGCATCCCGCTCCCGCTGCGCTCGGGTATCGCCGCCGGCATCGGCCTGTTCCTGGCGCTGATCGCCCTGCAGACCGCCGGCATCGTGGTGGGTAATCCGGCGACCCTGGTGGGCCTGGGCGACCTGTCCAAACCCGGTCCGCTGCTGGCCATCCTCGGCTTCTTCCTGATCGTCGTGCTCGAGGCGCGCAAGGTCACCGGCGCGGTGCTGATCGGCATCCTGGTGGTCACCGTGATCGCCATCGCCCTGGGCGTCAGCGCCTTCGGCGGCCTGGTCTCCATGCCGCCGTCGCTGGCACCGACCTTCCTGCAGCTGGACATCCGGGGGGCCCTGGACGTCGGCCTGATCAGCGTCATCTTCGCCTTCCTGTTCGTCGACCTGTTCGACAACTCCGGCACCCTGATCGGCGTGGCCAAGCGCGCCGGCCTGATGGGCAAGGACGGCCATCTGCCGAAGATGGGCCGCGCCCTGATCGCCGACAGCTCCGCCGCCATGTTCGGCTCGCTGCTGGGCACCTCCACCACCACCAGCTACATCGAATCGGCCGCGGGCGTTTCCGCCGGGGGTCGTACCGGCCTCACCGCCGTGGTGGTCGCGGTGCTGTTCCTGCTGGCGCTGTTCTTCGCTCCCCTGGCCGGTAGCGTGCCGGCCTTCGCCACCGCCCCGGCGCTGTTCTTCATCGCCGTGCTGATGACCTCGGGCCTGGCCGAGATCGAGTGGGACGACCTGACCACCGCCGCCCCGGTGCTGGTCACCGCCCTGGCCATGCCGCTGACCTATTCCATCGCCAACGGCATCGCCTTCGGCTTCATCACCTGGACGTTCATCAAGCTGCTGTCCGGCCGTACCCGCGAGCTGAATTCGGCGCTGATCGTGCTGTCGATCCTGTTCGTCATCAAGCTGGGCTGGTTCAACGCCTGACCCTCCACCCTCGGGGCCCTGGTCCCGAGGGTTTTCCCCGCCTTATCGTCTCTCCGGATCTACCATGTCCCAGCCTTCCTTCGCCCCCGCCGACTACCAGACCCAACTCGATGCCAAGGCCGGTCGCCTGCGCGACCTGCTGGCGCCCTTCCAGGCGCCCGAGCCGGAGGTCTTCGCCTCGCCGCTGCAGCACTACCGGTTGCGCGCCGAATTCCGCCTGTGGCGGGAGAACGAAGAGCGCCACTACGCCATGTTCGCCCCGGGCGACAAGCACACGCCGATCCTCATCGAGGACTTCCCCATCGCCAGCCAGCGCATCAACGACCTGATGCCCCGGCTCAAGGCCGGCTGGCAGGCGGACGTGGCGCTGTCGTTCAAGCTGTTCCAGGTAGAATTCCTCACCACCCTGAGCGGCGATGCGCTGATCACCCTGGCCTACCACCGCCCGCTGGACGCCGCCTGGCAGGGCGCCGCCGAGCGCCTGGCCGCCGACCTCGGTGTCAGTCTGATCGGTCGCTCCCGCGGTCAGCGCCTGGTGATCGGGCGTGACCATGTGCTCGAAGAACTGGAGGTGGCCGGGAAGACCTATAGCTATCTGCAACCCGAGGGCGGCTTCACCCAGCCCAATGGCACCGTCAACCAGAAGATGCTGACCTGGGCCCATACCGCCCTGGGCGAGCGCGAGGACGATCTGCTGGAGCTCTATTGCGGCAACGGCAACTTCACCCTGCCGCTGGCCAGCCGGGTCCGCAAGGTGCTGGCCACCGAGGTGAGCAAGACCTCGGTCAACGCCGCCCTGCACAACCTGGCCAGCAATGGCGTGGACAACGTCAGCCTGGTGCGCCTCTCCGCCGAGGAACTGACCCAGGCGCTCAACGAGGTCCGCCCCTTCCGCCGCCTGGCGGGCGTGGATCTCAAGAGCTACGACTTCGGCACCGTCTTCGTCGATCCGCCGCGCGCCGGCATGGATCCGGAGACCTGCGAACTGACCCGCCGCTTCGAGCGCATCCTCTACATCTCCTGCAACCCGGAGACCCTGGCCGAGAACATCGCCCAGCTGCAGGACACCCACCGCATCACCCGCTGCGCCCTGTTCGACCAGTTCCCCTGGACGCACCACATGGAGAGTGGGGTGTTGCTGGAGCGGCGTTGAGCATCGAGCCAGCCCGCGTGGAAAAGGCTGCGCCGTTTTCCACCCTAGGCCGCAGCTGAGCGCCTTTCTCCCTTGGGAAGAGGGTTGGGGTGAGGGAAGCCAACAAGCCAAGCCACCCTTGTTGGGCTTCGCTGCGCTCAACCCAACCTACACGAGCCCGAGGTGGCGCCCCCTTGCCCTGCGGGAGAGGACTGGGGTGAGGGAAGCCACCGAGCCGTAGATTGGGTTGAGACAGCTCCATCATCGAAACCCAACAAGCCAAGCCACCCTTGTTGGGCTTCGCTGCGCTCAACCCAGCCTACAAGAGCCCGAGGTGGCGCCCCCTCTCCCTCCGGGAGACGGCTGGGGTGAGGGAAGCCGTACCGTAGGTGGGTTGAGACAGCTCCACCGTCGAAGCCCAACAAGCCAAGCCATCCCTGTTGGGCTTCGCTGCGCTCAACCCAACCTACACGAGCCCGAGGTGGCGCCCCCTCTCCCTCCGGGAGAGGGCTGGGGTGAGGGAGGCCCTACTCGTGAAACTCCGCCACCGTCTCGCGTCGGCCATAGAGGAAGGCGTCGGCCACATGCCGTAGCGGCGCCACGTCCACGTCGGAGCGGTTCTGCGCCACCAGCTCGGCGAAGCGCGCATAGAGACCGGCGTATTCCTGGTCCGGGCCCTGGTGGCTCAGTTGGCCGTCCAGGTACAGCTCGCTGCCGCCCTTGCTCAGGGTCAGGCGACCCGCATCGGTGTCGACGTGGATGTCCCAGGTCTGGGGCCCGGTCTGCAGGAAGTCGAAGTCGGCGGCGATGGGCACCCCGGCGCTGTCGACGAAGGCCAGCTGCGCCGCCACCGGGGTCTGGCAGTTGCCGGGCACCTGCAGCGTCGCCTCCTTGAGAAAGAACGGCCGCGGCAGGATGGCGGTGACAATGGACAGGGCATTGATGCCCGGATCGAAGACGCCCATGCCGCCCGGTTCCCAGATCCAGGCCTGACCCGGATGCCAGACGCGCACGTCTTCCTTCCACTCGATCCGCACCGCCTGGATGCGCTTGCCTTCCAGCCACGCGCGCGCCGGCTGCACGCCCTGAGCATGGCGGGAATGCCAGGTGGCGAACAGCGAAAGACCGGCCGCCTCGGCCTGGCGCGCCAGGGCGTCCACCTCGCTCAGGGTCGCCCCCGGCGGTTTCTCCAGCATCACGTGCTTGCCCGCCGCCAGGGCCTCGCGGGCCTGTTCGTAGCGCACCGCCGCGGGCGCGCAAAGCGACACGGCGTCGATCGCCGGACCGTCTTCGAGCAGCGCGCTCAGGCTGGGATAGTGGGCGACGCCGTCGAGCTGGGCATTGCGGCTGGCCACGGCGACCAGCTCGTAGTCGGGATTGGCGGCGAGCGCCGGCAGGTGCTGGTCACGGGCGATCTTGCCCAAACCGACGATGGCTATTCTTATCATGATCGTCCTCGGTAGACGGTAGGAAACCGCCGCCTAGGATCGGGCAATCATCACACCAAAGCAACAGCTTCACGGTCGGTCTGCAGGCTCTCGCGCAACTCCAGCCAGCTGCGCAGATTGGCCCCCTCGCGGCCCTTGCGCCACATCAGCCAGGTGGTGGCCCGGGCGAAGCGCGCCTGGATCGGATGCCGTTGCACCCGCTCGCGACCGGGCAGGCTGTCGAGCATGGATTCCGGCATCAGCGCCACTCCGCCGGTGATCACGCAGGCCAGCATGCTGTGGTAGGACTCGATCTCCATCACCGGTCCGCTGGGCACCCCGGCGGCGGCGTACCAGGTGTCCAGGTAGCGACGATAGGAGCAGCCGGCGCGAAAACCGAACACCGGGCGCCCCGCCACGTCGGCGGGCGAACGCACCGGACCGAGTTCCAGTCCGGTGATCAGCACCAGGCGCTCCTCGAACCAGGGCTGGCCTTCCAGCGCCGCGTCGGGCGCCGGGCCGTCCACCAGGGCGGCGTCCAGGCGACCGGCCAGCAGGCCCTCGACCAGTTCGCCACTGGGGCCGCTGTGCACCTGCAAATTCACATTGGGATAGCGCTGGTGATAGCGCGCCAGCAGCCCCGGCAGGTGGATGGCCGCGGTGCTGAACATGGAGCCCAGCACGAAGGTACCGGCCGGCTCGCCGCCCTGCACCGCGCTGCGCGCCTCGTCGGCCAGGGCGAACAGGCGATGGGCGTAGTCCAGCAGCCGGTGGCCGGCGGCGGTCAGGTGCAGCCGCTGGCGTTCGCGCAGGAACAGCTCCACCCCCAGTTTGTCTTCCAGCTGGCGCAGGCGCGTGGAGAGATTGGACGGCACCCGGTTGAGCCGCTCGGCGGCCTTCACCAGGGATCCCTCCTCGGCCACCGCCTGGAAGATGCGTAGCTCTGCGAATTCCATGGATCACCACCTTTCTCTTTAGCTGAATATCTATTTCTTTATTATTCGTTTTTATTGATTAACTTCAAGGCCTAGGCTGTACCCATCCGCTCGCTACTGGAGTCTTGCGATGACCGCCACCACCCGCCTGCTGGCCTGCCTGCTCGCCCTGGCCACCGCCATGGGCATCGGCCGCTTCGCCCTCACCCCCGCCCTGCCGCACCTGATCGCCGAAGGCCAGATCGACCTCACCGGCGCCAGCCTGCTGGCCGCGGCCAACTACCTGGGCTATCTGCTGGGCGCCCTGGATGCGCTCTTCGCCCGCCGGACCCATGCGCGGCTGGTCGGCGGCCTCTGGCTCTGCGCCGGCCTGACCCTGGCGTCGCTGCTGGCCGATGGCCTGGCCGCCCAGGCGCTGCTGCGCTTCGGCACCGGCCTGGCCAGCGCCTGGGTGCTGGTGATGGTGACCGGTCTCAGCCAGCCCCTGGCCGCCGAAGCCGGCCGGCCGCGCCTGGGCGCCCTGGTCTTTACCGGTCCCGGGGTGGGCATCCTCATCAGCGGGTTGATGGCCCTGGTCAGCAATCGCCTGGGCGGTGACTCCAATCAGCTGTGGCTGAGCTACGGGCTGCTCGCCAGCGTGGCGACCCTGGCACTGCTGCCCCTGCTGCCACGGCGCGGTCCGGCCACCCCGCTAGCCACCGTCACCGCGGCACCGGCCAAGCGTTCCCCGGCCTTCAACCGCCTGATCCTGGCCTATGGCCTGGTGGGCGTCGGCTACATCCTGCCGGCGACCTTTCTTTCGCAGATGGCCGCCAGCCGCTTCCACGGCCAGTGGCAGGCCGACCTCTTCTGGCCCGGCTACGGCCTGGCCGCGGCCCTGGGCGTGGTGCTGGTCAGCCTGAGACGCCCGGGCACCGATACCCGGCGCTGGCTGATCGCGACCCTTTGGCTGCAGGCCGCGGGCGTACTGCTCTGCCTCCTGCCGGGCAGCCTGGCGCTGTTCCTCGGCGTGCTGCTCTGTGGCGGTCCCTTCCTCGCCTGCATGCAGCTGGTGATGCAATACGGCCGCGAGCTGGCGCCGGCCACGCCGCAACGCAACGCCGGGGTGCTCACCGCCAGCTTCGCCAGCGGCCAGTTGCTCGGTCCGCTGCTCGGCGCGGCCAGCAGCCATTTCGCCGGCGACCTGCAACCGGCCCTGGTGATCGCCGCGCTGGGCCTGCTGTTCGCCGGTCTGCAACTGCGCCGCGCCCGGGCGTCGCTACAGCGCTGCATCGCCTGAATCGTTTCCGCTGCGGCCATTCGTCACAGAAGTAAAACTGGGTGGTTCCTTGTTTTGAAATGTTTCGTCGTTCCTGAGTACAGTGATCGCCGCGCCTCATAGAGGAGGCGCCTCAGGCGCTCGCCATCCACCCTACAAGGAATACAACACTCATGATGAAGGCCTCCGATCTGGTCGTTCGCTGCTTGGAGAACGAGGGTGTGGAATACATCTTCGGCATTCCCGGCGAAGAGAACCTGGACCTGCTGGAATCCCTGCGTCGCTCCTCGCAGATCAAGCTGATCCTGACTCGCCACGAGCAGTCCGCCGGCTTCATGGCCGCCACCTATGGCCGCTTCACCGGCAAGACCGGTGTCTGCCTTTCCACCCTCGGTCCAGGTGCCACCAACCTGGTCACCGCCGGCGCCTACGCCTACCTGGGCGGCATGCCGATGCTGATGCTGACCGGCCAGAAGCCGATCAAGAAATCCAAGCAGGGGCGTTTCCAGATTCTCGACGTGTGCCGCATGATGGCGCCGCTCACCAAGTACACCCACCAGTTCGCCTCCGCCGACAACATCCCGTCGCGCATCCGCGAGGCCTTCCGCCTCGCCGAGGAAGAAAAGCCCGGCTCCGTGCACCTGGAACTGCCGGAAGACATCGCCGACGAGCACACCGAGAGTCTGCCGGTCCCGCCGAGCCTGAGCCGTCGTCCGGTCGCCGAAGCCAAGGCCATCGCCGCTGCCGTCTCCAAGCTGGAAAACGCCCGCAGCCCGGTGCTGGTGCTGGGCGCCGGCACCAACCGCAAGATGACCGCGCGCGTCCTGCGCCAGCTGATCGAGAAGACCGGCATCCCCTTCGTCACCACCCAGCTCGGCAAGGGCGTGGTCGACGAGCGCCATCCGCGCTTCCTGGGCAACGCCGCTCTCTCCGCCGGTGACTTCGTGCACCGTGCCCTGGAGTCCGCCGACCTCATCGTCAACATCGGCCACGATGTGATCGAGAAGCCGCCGTTCTTCATGACCCGTGGCGGCACCGAGGTCATCCACATCAACTTCCGCTCCGCCGAAGTCGATCCGGTGTACTTCCCGCAGGTCGAGGTGGTCGGCGACATCGCCAACGCCATCTGGGAGATCAAGGAGCGCATTGAGGTGCAGCCCACCTGGGACTTCGACCGCCTCCTGACCATCCGCGAAGCCAACGAGGCCCATGTCGCCGAAGGCGCCACCGACGACCGCTTCCCGGTCTATCCCCAGCGCCTGGTGGCCGATCTGCGCCACGTGCTGCCGTCCGACGGCATCGTCGCCCTGGACAACGGCATCTACAAGATCTGGTTCGCCCGCAACTACAAGGCCTACATGCCCAACACGGTGCTGCTGGACAACGCCCTGGCCACCATGGGCGCCGGTCTGCCGTCGGCCATGGCCGCGCGCCTGGTACACCCCAACACCCCCATCGTGGCGGTGTGCGGTGACGGCGGCTTCATGATGAACAGCCAGGAGCTGGAAACCGCGGTGCGTCTGAAGATGAACCTGGTGGTCATCATCCTGCGCGACGACGGCTACGGCATGATCCGCTGGAAGCAGGCGCAGATGGGCTTCGAGGACTTCGGCCTGGACTACGGCAACCCGGACTTCGTCCGCTACGCCGAAAGCTACGGCGCCCACGGCCATCGCGTGGAAAGCGCGGCGGCCTTCGCGCCACTGGTGCAGCACTGCCTGGACACCCCCGGCGTCCACGTCATCGACTGCCCGGTGGACTACTCCGAGAACGACCGCATCCTGCATCAGGACATCAAGGAGCGCAGCGCGGCGGTCTAATCGCTTAGCCCCGGCGATCCCTACGACGCCCCGGCCTCCAGGTCGGGGCGTTTTTCATGGCGCCCGAAGCAGCCAGTTAGTCCTCTCCGCCATCCAAGCTGGCGCCATATCGTCAAACTAATAGGCAGAAAAAGCCTGAAAAAACAAACAGATACGATGTGGGACCACACAAGACCCTGCCGGCTATCCGGGTAATCACACAGCCTATCGTCCGGACTCGAATATCGCGGCGATTCGCGTTCTATTAAGCAACCCTTAAGCACCGCGGTGGATGAGTTCTTGCCGTCCTTGAGCCGTCCTGACGAGCGCCCTGCCTTCGCCGAGGTCGCGGATCGGGACCCGACGGCAGATGACTCGGTACCCGCAAAGAGTCCTTGGGGTCAATCCGTGGTTACCCGCACAAGCTGCCAAGCGCCCCCTTCGCGCCGTCCGGTCCTGCCGGCTGGCTGACGAATCGACAGAGGCCGCCGTAACCGCGAAGCACGAGGCGTGAGGCCCCCAGGCCCGCATCATCCAACGCTCCGCTATCCAGGTAGTCCACATGCAGCAAGTTGGCTGGAATCCATTAAGCAATATAAGCGTCAGGGCCAAGCTGGGCCTTGGCTTCGCCCTGCTCATCGGCATGATCCTGCTGGTGGCCTACACCGGCTGGTCGGCCACCGATACCCTGCGCGATCGCAGCGAGCGCATGAACGATATCGCCGGCTACAGCACCCTGGCCCGCGACATGCGCATCGAGCGACTGGTGTATTTCACCAAGGCCGATGACGCCCAGGCGGCCAAGTGGCTCGCCGCCCTGGACAAGACAGAAGGCCAGTTGCAGGCCATCGTCCCGCACTTCAACTCCCCGGCGAACAAGGCCCTGCTCGACGAGGCCGGGGCCGCGCTCAAACGCTATCGCGACTTCTACAACCAGACGATCACCGCCACCCGCGAGCGGGAATCCATCCGCAAGATCGCCAGCAATGCGGCAGAGGCGGCCAATGCCCAGCTGCTGGCACTGGCCGAAGAGGCGAATGGCGAGACCGGCCGCCAGGCCGATCGCCAGCAGCTGGCGGCGCTGTTCATCGGTGTACAGCGGATGAGGGTCGATTTCCGCGGCTACGCCAGCTTACCCGGGAAGGACACTGAGCAGACGGCACGCACCTCCGTCAATGCCACCCTCACCCAGGCCAAGGCGCTCGGCACCACGGCGTTGCCGACCGAGACCGTGCAAAAGCTGGTCGGTGAAATCACCGCCTACGGGCAGCGTCTCGACCAGCTGGTGGCCGCGCAGGCGCAGGTGGATCAGGCGCAGGGCGGTATCACCACCACCATCACCACCCTGCTCGGCATCGCCGACAAGCTCACCGCCATCCAGCAGGAATTCCGCGCGGCCGACGTGGCCGGTGCCCGTCAGCTGCTGTTGATCTGGCTGGCCGTCGCCATCGCCCTGGGCCTGACCTGTGCCTGGCTGATCACCCGCTCTATCGTCAAGCCCTTGCAGGACACCGTGACCCTGGCCAAGCAGGTTGCCAACGGTGACTTCACCCATCAGCAGCAGGTCATGCGCAAGGATGAACTGGGCGCCCTGCAGACCAGCATGCAAGGCATGACCGGCAACCTGCGGCGCCTGATCGGCGAGGTGCGCGACGGGGTGGTTCAGGTGGCCAGTGCTGCCGAGCAGCTGTCGGCGGTCACCGAGCAGACCAGTGCTGGCGTGCAATCGCAAAAGGTCGAGACCGACCAGATCGCCACCGCCATGCAGGAAATGACCGCCACCACCCACGAGGTGGCGCGCAACGCCGGGAATGCCGCCAAGTCCGCACTGGAAGCGAGTCGGCAGGCCCAGCAAGGGGAGCAGTCGGTGAGCAAGGCGGTCGACCAGATCGAGGTGCTGGCCCGGGAAATGGAATCGACCAAGGCCGCCATGGCCACCCTGCGCGGCCATGCCGATAGCATCGGCGGCGTGCTCGACGTGATCAAGGCCGTCTCCGAGCAGACCAATCTGCTGGCGCTCAATGCCGCCATCGAAGCCGCTCGGGCCGGCGAGGCGGGCCGCGGCTTCGCCGTGGTCGCCGACGAGGTCCGCGGCCTGGCCCAGCGCACCCGCTCCTCGACGGACGAGATCGCCCAGCTCATCACCGGCCTGCACCAGAGCACCGACCGCATGGCGACGGTGCTCGACCACAACGTGCAGCTGACCGACAGCAGCGTCGGCCTGTCGCGCGAGGCGGGCGAGATGCTCAAGCGCATCACCCAGTCGGTCAAGGACATCGAATCGATGAACGAACAGATCGCCTGCGCCGCCGAGCAGCAGAGTTCGGCCGGCGAGGAGATCAGCCGCAATGTCACCAACGTCCGCGACATCTCCGACCAGACCGCGGCCGCCAGCGAAGAGACGGCCTCCTCGAGCATGGAGTTGGCCCGCATCGGCGTGCGCCTGCAGGAGATGACGGCGCGCTTCAAGGTGTAGGTCTGGCGCCGGGGGCTTCCCTCACCCCGACCCTCTCCCCCAGGGAGAGGGGGCGCACCCGGTGTGGCCCGCGCAGGGTGGAAAACGGCGCAGCCTTTTCCACGCGGACGAACCCGCTGCGATAGCGGCTTCGCTGCAAACCACCCTGCAGATCCCTCACCTCAAACCCTATCCCCAGAGAGAGGGGCGTACCCGCTATACCCCAGCGCAGGGTGGAAAACGGCACAGCCTTATCCACCCTCGGGTAGCGACTCCCCTACTCCAGGCTGGCCTCTTCCAGCAACCACCGCTCGAAAAGCGCCAGCGTCGGATCGACGGCCTCCGCGGGACGGGTCACCAGCACATAGCGCTCGCGCAGTTCGGGCATGACCGGCCAGGGCGCCTGGAGGCGGCCGGTGGCCAGGTCTTCCTCGATGTAGCGCTGGGGCACCAGAGCCATGCCGAAACCGGCCTTGGCGGCCTCGATCAGCAGCGAATAGCGATCATAGGTAGGGCCGGTCGCCTGGGCACCCAAGGGCAGTCCGGTGAGCGCGGCATAACGACGCCAGCTGTGCGGACTCTCCCGCTTGTGCAACAACGGCAGACTGGCTGGCGGCTGCTCGGCCAGCCGCGGATGACAGACCGCGACCAGTTGCGCCTCGAACAGCCGTTGCACCCTCAGGCTCTGCCAGGCCGGATGCTCGTAGTTAATCGCGGCATGCAGGCCGCTGTCCTCCAGGGCGAAGGGCTGCGTCCGCTCGCGCAGGTTGACCTGGATCTCCGGATGGCGCTCGTGGAAACGCGCCAGGAGGGGGATCAGCCAGCGACCGGCCAGAGTCGGGATGACACCGATCTCCAGCGTCGTGGCGCCGCGGGCTTGGGCGATCAGTTGCTGGGTATGGCGCTCGATGTCTGCGAGCGCCGTGCGCATCTGCGCGGCATAACCAGCACCGGCGGCGGAGAGCTCGACGCGATTGCCGATCCGATTGAACAGCCGGACACCCACCGCAGCCTCCAGCTTGGCGATCTGCCGGCTGATGGCGCCCTCACTCAGCGCCAGCTCCTGCGCGGCCCTGGCGAAGCTGAGATGGCGGGCAGCCGCTTCCAGAGCCACCAGCGCCGTGGTGCTGGGCAGGCGTCTAGTCATCGGCGGTCATCCTTGGCGGCGGGGCGGCACAGGATGACGCCTGGGCAAGCTGCCTTGCAAAAAAATCCGTAACGCTCGCCGGCCCGCGCCTCCTAGCATGAGCGGACCGCAAGACCAAGGAAGCGCGAGCCATGATGACGAGGACGTCCACCTTGAACAGGGTCGACCGGGTTCTGCTGGGCATGGGTCTGGTGATTCCTGTCTGGCTGACGATCGGTGTAGGACTGACCGCCCTGGCCTATCCCGGCTATAGCCATGTCGACCACGCCCTGAGTCGGTTGGGCGCCATCGATGCGCCTACCCAGGGCTTTTCCGCCTGGATCAATAACCTGCCGCTCGGCGTGCTCTTCGTGCTGGTGGCCCTGGGCCTGGCCCGGCGCTTTCGCGGTTCGCGCCTGGCCCGCCTGAGTGCGGCCCTGATCCTGCTGCATGGCCTGGCGAGCTTCGCCACCGGCGTCTTTCCCTGCGATCAGGGCTGCGCCCCGGTGCAGCCCTCGCGCTCGCAAACGCTGCACAACCTGGCAGGCCTGGTGATGTTCCTGTCGCTGACCCTGGCCAGTGCACTCTGGGGCTGGCTTGGCAGGCGCCTGCTGGCCTCGCCGGGCTTTGCCTGCTTCTCGATCCTCTGCACCGCGCTAGCGCTGGTCACCGCGGCCCTGATGGCGGGAGCGGTCACCGACGGCCAGGGCTTCGGCCTCTACCAGCGCCTCAACTACGCCACGGGCGTCTGCTGGCTCGCGGTCCTGGCCTGGCTGGCCCGGCACGAACGCGGGTAACCGGCGGCCAGCAGCACGCAGACGAACGCCGCAGGCATCGCCACCTGATATCGCCGAACGTTCGGCGCTGACCGGCAAGGTGCGCGCCTTCATCGACTTTCTCGAAGAGGCGTTGCAGACCCGCGACGGGACGGTGCCCGCTCACTGAACAGGCCTGCGTCGGCAGCGCTGCGGTCAGTGCCCCCCGCCGTCGGTGACGAAGTAGGTAGCCCGGTCCAGGCCGCGTGGCAACTGCTCAGGGGTTCGGTTGATCAGGCCGATGTCCTTGGCGGCATCGTAGCCCAGGCGCCGTCTGTTGCTCTCGGAGGACAGCAGGGTGGTGAGCTCCTCCGGCGCCAGCTTGAGGCAGCCCTTGTAGATCTCACTGAACTTGAGGTTCGCCCGTTCCGCATCCTCGAAGGCCTGCCTGGCCTGGTCGGGCTTCATGTAGCCGTTGACGGCGATGGACGTCGCGGCCGGATGCAGGAGAAAGGTGGACAACGGCGCGGCATAGCGATCCTCGGTCGCGCAGTAGATCAGCGTGGCGGAAGAGTCCGTCGCGGCGGCATTGATGGTGTTTAGATGCAGCGGATAGTGACGGATGAATTCGTAGGCCACATAGCCCGCCTCCAGGTCGCCACCATGGCTGTTGAGATAGAGATTGACGTTCTTGACGGCGGGGTATTTGAAAGCGATGTCGCTGAGGGCGGCCAGCAGGGAGCTGACCGCTCGATCGCTGATGCCACCGTTGAAGTACACCGAGGCGGTGTCGGCAGTGGCCGCTCCGCCCTCCCCGCGGATGACGGTCATGTCGGCCACAGCCTCCGTCACCCAGCTCGCGGCCAGCAGCGCCAGGACGACCCTGGACAGCCGTGGCGCAGGCGTCGAACGTCTCATCCCTGCTCGCTCCCTTCTCGGCATCAGGCCTGAAAAGGTAGATAGCGCGGCTTAAGGTCGGCTTAACCCGCCAGGGCGCATCGGCGTTCGGTACCCTCAGTCCTTTTTCAGCAGCCCGGCCAGTCCGGCGAAGGGATTGTGGGTGGCCTGGGCCACCTTGGGCGAGCTCAGGGAACTGTCGCTGAAATACTGCTGATCGGTGTAGCGGCTGTGCTCGTTGTCGTGGCAGTACAGGCACAGCAATTCCCAGTTGGAGCCGTCCTGGGGATTGTTGTCGTGGTTGTGGTCACGGTGGTGCACGGTCAGCTCGCTCAGGCGCTTGCCGGAGAATTCGCGGGCACAGCGACCGCAGACGTGGGGATACATCTTCAGCGCCTTGTCGCGGTAACCGCGTTCGCGCTCGCGCTGGGTCTCGGCGAGGATTCGATCCAGCTTCGAGGTATCGGTGGCCATGCTGCGTCCTGAGGGGTCGTGTCGGGAGGCTCAGTATAGCCCGCGCCTGGCCCCGCGGGTGATCAGGCACGAGTCCACTCAGGGCTTCGGCTGGGCGCCTCCCTCCTCCCCCTCGAATTCGGCGAAATACTGCTCCGCCATGGCCCGCAACGAGCGGCCGATGTTGGCGTACTCGTATTCGTTGAGGTTGGCGAGGGACACCCGGGCAGCCGGTTGCTGGGTGCCGAAGCCCTTGCCGGGGAGGAGCACGATGCTGGTCTCCCTGGCGATGCGGAACAGCAGGTCGCCACTGCTGAATTTGGCCTTCACCCAGGTGGCGAAGGCGTCGCCATGGAGCTTGCGCGCCAGGTCTTCCAGATCCAGCAGGGTGTAATAGTCGACGGCGTTGGGATCGTTCTCCGGGGCGACGCCCAGTTCGCGATAGAGGGCGGCTTCACGGCGCCGCACCAGCTTTTTCAGCTCGGTCTTGTAGCCGTCGCTTTCGTCCATCAGGGCGAACAGGGCGAACAGCACCATCTGCACCTGCTGCGGCGTGGAGAGCCCGGCCGTGTGGTTGAGCGCCACGGTGCGGCTGTCGGCGACGAGCCGATCGAGGAATTTGAGGCCGCGCACGTCCGGCAGCAGGCTGCCATAGCGGCGATCCAGGGAGGCCTTGGTCGCCTCGGGCAGTTCGGCCAGGGCCTGGTCGAAGATGCTGTCCTTGTGCGCGCCTATCACCCCCAGGCGCCAGCCGGTGGCACCGAAATACTTGGAGAAGGAATACACCAGCAGGGTGTTGCGCGGGCAGGTGGCGAACAGCGAACGGAAGTCGTCGGCGAAGGTGCCGTAGACATCGTCGGTGAGGATGAAGAGGTCTGGACGCGCCTCGGCGACGAGGCGGGCGACGGTGGCCAGGCTGCGGTCATCCATCTTCACCGAGGCCGGATTGCTGGGGTTGATGCAGAAGAAGATCTTGATCGTCGGATCGCGCAGCTTGTCGAGTTCGCTGTCCGGATACTGCCAGTTCGCCTGGGGATCGGCGTGGATGTGCACCTGCTCCAGCCCGAATTCTTCCAGCTCCGGGATCTCGATGTAGGGGGTGAAGGCCGGCATGCCGATGGCCACCTTGTCGCCCCGCTTGACCAGGCCGTTCTGCTGCAGCGAATGGAAGATGTAGGTCATGGCGGCCGTGCCACCCTCCACGGCGAAGAGGTCGACCGAGCCGGCGGGCACGTAGCCGCCGATCATCTCCTTGACGATGTAGTGGCTGACCACCTGCTCGGAGATCTTGAGCATGCGCGGCGGCACCGGGTAGTTGGCGCCGAGGATGCCTTCCACCATCTCGTGGAGAAAGGCCGAGGCCGACAGGCCCAGCTGGTCGCGCACATAGCTCAGGCTCTTGGCCAGGAACAGCACGCCGGGCTGGTCGCGGTGTTCGGCGGTATAGCGCTCGAAGCGCGCCTCGATGCCATCGATCTGCGGCAGGCCGCCGACCCCGTGAGGCATGTAGGAATAGGACAGTTCCGCCTCGCTGGTGGCGAACAGGCCGAGGCGAAAGAAGGCCCGCCGCGGCAGGGTGGCCAGGAAGTTGGGATTGCCGCGACCGGCGTTGAGCATCAGGCGGTTCTCGCTGCCCGAGGCGAGCTTGATCAGTTCGTCCTTGAGTTCGAACGGACTCAGTTTGGCGTACTGGGCGTAATCGTCTTGAACTTCGCTCATGACTTGTTTCCTTCGGTTAGGCGAAGGCCACGACCAGTGGCCCGAGCAGGGTGAGAAACACGTTGGCCAGGGCGTAGGTGACCGCGAAGGGCACCGTGGGGATCGAGTTGCCGGCCTTGTCCAGCACCTCGCCGAAGGCGGGGTTGGCACTGCGCGCTCCGGCGACGGCCCCAGCGAACAGCGCCAGGTTGCGGTAGCGCAGCACATAGCGACCGACCAGGATGGTGATGACGATGGGCACCACGCAGACCATCACCCCGATGAGGAAGATGGAGAGGCCCTGGGTGGCGATGGTCTCCACCGCCTGGCGTCCGGACTGCAGTCCCACCACCGCCACGAAGCCGGCCAGGCCAAGGTCGCGCAACAGGGTCGAGGCCGGCAACGGCAGGTTGCCGCGGGTCAGGTGGCGACTGCGATACCAGCCAAAGACCAGGCCGGCGATCAGCGCCCCGCCGCCGCTGCCCAGGGTCAGGGGGATGGCGCCCAGGCGGATCACGACCAGGCCGATGAGCAGCCCGACGGCCAGACCGAAGCCATGGAAGACGAAGTCGGTCTTGTCGCTGGGAACGATGATGGAGCCGACCTGCTGGGCGACTCTCTGAATGTCGTCCGGGGTGCCATAGAGGGTGACCAGGTCGCCTGCCTCGATGACGGTATCGGGCTCCAGCGCCAGGGGCCGCCCGGCGCGTTTCACGCCAACCACGTAGACGCCGTGGCGCAGGGCCTGGCTGGCGGCCTGGCGGATCTCGGCCACGCGGCGACCGACGAAGGTCGGGTTGTCGAGGCTGACGTCGCGCTGCACCACCACCACGTCCATGTCGGGCGAGGACTGCAACTCGGCGCCCAGGCGCGCGGCGATGGCCACCACTCCGGCGCGCCGCCCCACCACCAGCACCACGTCGCCGGCTTCCAACACCGTCGTCGGGGTCACCCCAACCAGAGCGCCGCTGCGCTTGATGCGCTCGATGGTGAGGGCCGCCTGGGGATCGCCCTGGTCGCTGACCTCCAGCTGTGCCACGGTCTGGCCGGCCGCCTGGTCGATGCGATAGAGCCGTCCCACCAGCGGCGGGATGGCGGGCAACTCCCCCGGGCCATAGACCTTAGCCCCGGCCAGCAACTCGGCCTCGGCCTGGGTCGCATCGTCGCGGATGCTGCGCCGCATGAACCAGGGCAGCACATTGACGCAGAGGATGATGGCGCCAAAGGAGCCGAAGATGTAGGTCACCGCATAGCCCACGGCGACGTTGCCCTGCAGTGCCTGGATCTGCTCCAGCGGCAAGTCGAGCTTGGCGATGGCGGCGCTGGCGGTGCCGATGATGGCGGACTGGGTCATGGAGCCGGCGGCGATCCCCGCGGCGATGCCCTTGTCGAGGCCGAACAGGCGGGCGCAGGCGATGACGGTCAGCAGGCCGCTGAGCGCCATCACCGCGGCCAGGACGATCTCGCGCAACGATTGCCGACCCAGGGAGCGAAAGAACTGCGGTCCGCTCTCGAAGCCTACGGCGTAGATGAACAGCGCGAAGAGCACCGACTTGATGCCGTTGTCGATGCTGATGCCGATCTGGCTGATGACCACCGCCACCAGCAGCGAGCCGGCAACCCCACCCAGCTGGAACTTGCCGAACTGGATGCTGCCGACCCAGTAACCGATGGCCAGGGACAGGAACAGGGCCAGTTCCGGTGCCTGATTCAAGATCTGCCGCAGGTATTCCATGGGAGCCGCCTTCGACCAGGGATTCGAGAGCGGAACGAAGTGAAGGGGGTCCGGGCTGGCCTTCGAACGGCCCGGCGAGCCACGGCTCCACCTGCTACGCCACCTTGCCCTGCAGGAAACTCCCGACAGCGAGGGCGCCCCGCCGACTATAGTCTTGTCATATGAAGACCTATGTCTGCGGGACCCAAAGAACCTAAGCACAGCATTCTAGAGCTGTCAAAAGCGCAGCCACCGCGAATCAGCGCCGCGAAGACAGACTTCGCGGGCGTGAAATCCGCTCCCCATGGCGGGGCTCGGCAGGCCACCGGCAGCCCGCCGACACTGGCCTGCCAGGAAGGTCGAGCGCGCCAGCGCCTGGCGTTCTTCGGGTGGAACTCACCTGGCACCTGTGCCCGCCATTCATCGGGTACTTCGGCGCGGTTCGTCCGGGTTTCGGCTGATCCTTTCGCCCCGGCCGCTGCCCTTGGCCGCGTCACCGGCTAGAGCTTCATGCCCACCGCCAGCCGGTTGAAGGCGTTCATCAAGGCCACGGCAAAGGTCAGGTCGGCGATTTCCGCGTCGCTGAACTGCGCCTTGAGCGGTTCGTAAGCCGCATCGGGCGCGCCCTTCTCGGCGACGGCGGTCAGGGTCTCGGCCCATTCCAGAGCCGCGCGCTCGCGGGCGTCGAACAGCTCGCTGATGCGCCAGCCGGCCAGGCGATCCAGCTTGGCCTGGCTGACGCCCTGCCCACGCAGGGTCTCGGCGTGCTTGCCCAGGCAGAAGGCGCAGCCGTTGATCTGGGAGATGCGCAGGTAGATCAGCTCCACCAGCTTTAGGCCGAGGGCGCTCTGCGCCAGGGCCTGGCCCGTGGCGATCAGACCCTGATAGGCGGCGGGCGAGAGGGTGGAAAACGGCAGTCGTAGTTGGCTCATGGCTTACTCCAGGGTCGTGGTCACAGGGTGGGCGAGATGGCGGAAGGGCACCTCGCGCGAGAGTTGTTCACGGGCGCTCGCCAGGGTGTCGGCCACCTCAGCCGGGTCGCCGACCAGGCCCTCCAGATAGCTGAAGTGCAGGTCGAACAGCCCGAGCGTGCCCAGGGCATGGCGCACGTAGGAGGTCAGGAAATCCGGCTGCCGTGCGCGTGGCCCGCGGTGATGACCGCCCGAACTGACCAGCAGATAGACCGGCCGGTCGGTCAGCAGGCCGCGCTTGCCATCGGCGGTGGACTCGAAGGTACGGCCGATGCGCAGCACGAAGTCCAGCCACAGCTTGAGCGCCGCCGGCAGGGTGAAGTTGTGCAACGGCGTATTGATCAGCAGCAGGTCACTGGCCTCCAGCTCGCCGATGAGGGTTTCGGACAGGGCGAATACCGGCGCCTCCGGGGGCGTCCGCCGGGTCAGGGCCTCGGCATAGTCGGCGCTCAGCGGTGGCAGCGGCGCGGTAGCCAGATCCCGCTCCAGTACCTGCAGGCGGGGATAGCCCTGGCGCAGGGCAGCCAGGAGTTCGCCGGCCAGCCGATGCCCGTGGGAGGCGGCCGGGCGCGGGCTGGCGTTGAGGTAGAGGACGGTCTTCATGCCGGCACCTCTCCGCTCAGGCGCTCGGCGAAATGCAGGCCACGGGCGAGCAGGCCCTGACGGAAATAGAAGCGTTGGGCCAGGGGCATATGCAGCCCGGTATCCAGGATCAGATGGGAGCAGCCGCGCTCCAGGGCCTCGCTACGGACCGCTGCCAGCAGGCGGGCCCCCAGGCCATCGCGCTGGCGAGCCGGCGCCACCACCAGATCGTCCACATAGAGGAAACGACCGTAGAGCAGATTTTCCAGTTCGCGGTAACCGGCCAGGCCGACCACCTCGCCCTCCTCCAGGGCGGCCAGCAGCCGATAACCCTGGGCCGCCTGGCGCTGAAGTTGCGCCTGGTAGCGCTCGGCGTCGGCGAGATGGGGGCGCAGAACATGCATCAGCGGCAGACTGGCCTGGCACAGGGGATGATCGGGCAGCAGTGGCTGGAAGGTCAGGGCCATGGTGAGAGTCTCCAGGAAAGATGCCGCCACTCTAGGCAGCCAATGGCCTAGGCTATAGAGCCAAGAAAGCTAAAAACGACCAGGCCATGACCCTGAACGGCGCCCTCGACAGCCGCCTTGCCCTGCCGCTCTATCGCCAGCTCTACCAGCGCTTTCGCCAGGCGCTGGACGAGGGCCAGCTGCGGCCCGGTGACCGGGTCCCGGCGGTGCGCGCCCTGGCGGCGGAGTTGAACGTGGCCCGGGGCACGGTGGAAATGGCCTACCAGCAGCTGATCGCCGAAGGCTTTCTACTGCCGCGCGGTCCGGCCGGGACCATCGTCTCGCCACAGTGGAGTCGCCCGACCGCTCCACCAGCGGCCGTACCCTCCTCGCCGACGGCCTCGGCAACCCATGCCGGCGGCGCGCCGTTGCCGCTGCAGCTGGGTCTGCCGGCGCTGGACGCCTTCCCGCGCAAGCTCTGGACGCGCCTGGCCGCGCGGCAACTGCGCAGCCAGGGACTGGAGGGTCTGGTCTATCCCGATGCCCGGGGTCACGCCGGCTTGCGCGCCGCCCTCGCCACCTACCTCGGCCTGTCCCGCGGGATCGCCTGTCGTCCGGAGCAGGTGTTCGTCTGCGCGGGCTATCGCGCCTGCCTGGATCTGATCGTGCAGACGCTGCTGGCGCCGGGTGCTGCCTGCTGGTTCGAGGAGCCCGGCTATTTCATCGCCCGCCGGGCATTGCAGGACGCCGGCCTGGAACTGGTGCCGGTTCCCGTGGACGCAGCGGGACTGGATGTCGCCGCCGGCCTCGCCCGGGCACCGACCGCCCGTTGCGCTCTGGTCACCCCCAGTCACCAGAGCCCGCTGGGCGTGTCTCTCGCCCTGCCCCGGCGGCTGGCACTGCTGGACTGGGCGGGGCGGCAGAACGCCTGGATCATCGAGGACGACTACGACAGCGAATACCGCTATCAGGGCAAGCCGCTGCCCGCGCTCAAGAGTCTGGATGACGGAGGACGGGTGCTCTACACCGGTACCTTCAGCAAGGTGCTGTTTCCCGGCCTGCGCCTCGCCTACCTGGTGGTGCCGCCCGCCCAGGTCGCCGCCTTCGGTCGCAGTGCCGATCGGTTGCACAACCACGCGCCCCTGCTGCTGCAGGGCACGGTGGCGAGCTTTCTCGAAGAAGGGCATTTCGCCCGCCATCTCAATCGCATGCGCACCCTCTACCGACAGCGCCGCCTGTGGCTGGCCGAGGCGCTGACGAGCGCACTGGGCGACGCAATGCGGATCGACCTGCAGGCCGGCGGCCTGCACCTGCTGGCACGCCTGACCCAGGGCGACGATCGCCGCTGGGCGGAGGCCGCCCAGGCCGACGGCCTGGCGGTCCAGGCCCTGTCTCGCTGGTATCTGGAGACGCCCAGTGCCCAGGGCCTGCTGCTGGGCTTCACCAATGTCGTCAGCGCGGCGGAAGCCGTAGCCCTGGCACGGCGGCTGGCTCAGCTGGCGCCCTGACCGCTCGCTGTTCGTCTCGGCCCTTCGCCCGTCCCGTCATCAGGGGCTGCCCCGAAGCGCAAAAATGTTTATTGCGTCACATAAAACTTTTTCAGGTGTGACCGTTCAAAGACCAGGCTCGGAGGCTCTAGCCTGCCACTCTTGATTGGAAACAAAGCCTTTTTCGGCACCCACTCCGCAGGGAGCGGCGCGAGCGGAGTCACCCGCGATACCTGCACTACCAGGAGCCACGCTTCCCTGCCGTCCACGCAAGACACGGATCAGTCGCGTTTCCCTCCGCTCGTTCGCTGTACTCCCAAAACGTTGCCCTCTGGGCGTGAGTCGACAACCTGGCGCGTGAGGCCTTCCCATGCTGCAACAGCTGACCATCGCGAACAAACTCAGACTCGGCTTCGGTGCCATTCTGGTCATCATCCTGGCGCTAATCCTGGCGGCCCGGCAGGGCTTCAACCAGGTCAATCTGGCGGTTCAGCAGAACATCCACTCCTACCACGTCCTGCAGGATTCGGACGCGGCCCTGCTGGCGCTGGTCAACATGGAAACCGGCATGCGCGGTTTCGCCCTGACCGGCAAGGAAGAGTTTCTCGAACCCCTGAACAGGGGTGAGCAGCGCTTCGCCGAGCAGTTGCAGGAGCTGACTCAGCTCACTCGCGACAACCCCGCCCAGCAGGCCGATCTGGCCCAGCTGGGCCAGGCCAAGCAGCAGTGGAATAGCGAGTCCGTCCAGCAGATCCTGGCGTTGCGCCGGCAGGTCAATGCCGGTACCCAGCCGCTGGATGCCCTGACCGCCCGCATCGCCACCGCCCAGGACAAGGGCAGGATGGATGGCATGCGCGAGTTGCTGGCGCAGATCAAGACCCGTGAGAACGCCTTGCTGGACGGCCGGACCCAGTCGATGGCCGACGCCAAGCAGCAGGCCATGGCGATCCTCATCAGTGGTGGCATCCTCGCCGCCCTGCTGGCGCTGGGCATCGCCTGGTCGCTGACCCGTACCATCGTGGGCCGGCTCACCCAGACCGTCGCCATCGCCCGCACCATCGCCGCCGGCCAGCTGGATTCGCCGATTCCCACTGGCGGACGCGACGAACTGGGCCAGCTGCTGGCCGCCTTCGGCCAGATGCAGGACAAGCTGCGCGGCATGATCCAGGGGATCAAGCAGGGCACCGACCAGTTGGTGGCCGCCTCCCACAGCATCTCGGCCAATTCCCAGCAGCTGGCCGCCGCTGCCCAGGAACAGTCCAGCGCCGCCTCCAGCATGGCGGCTACCGTGGAAGAGCTGACCGTGAGCATCAACCACGTTTCCGACAACGCCGGGGAAGCCCACGACCTCTCCAGCCAGTCGGGCCGACTGGCCCAGGACGGTGGCCAGACCATCCAGGCCTCGGTGGACAGCATGAGATCCATCGCCGGCACGGTGCAGTCCTCGGCCGCCCGCATCGGCGAACTGGGCGAGCATTCCGAGCGGGTCTCCTCCATCGTCAGCGTGATCAAGGGCATCGCCGACCAGACCAACCTGCTGGCGCTGAATGCCGCCATCGAGGCGGCGCGGGCCGGCGAACAGGGACGCGGCTTCGCCGTGGTGGCCGACGAGGTGCGCCAGCTGGCGCAACGCACCACCAATTCCACCCAGGAGATCGCCGCCATGATCGAGAAGATCCAGGCAGCGACCCAGGCCGCCATGAGCGACATGGAAGTGGGCGTGCGCCAGGTCAACGGTGGGGTCGACCTGGCCAATCAGGCCGGTGAAGCGGTGGTCAGTATCAACACCTCTTCGGACAAGGTGGTGCGGGTGGTAAACCAGATCTCCCTGGCCCTGCGCGAGCAGACCGCCGCCAGCCACGACGTGGCCCGTACCGTGGAGCGCCTGGCGCAGATGGCCCAGCAAAACAGCGAAGCCATCGGCGAGACGGTGCAGACCGCAGTGTCCCTCGACGCCCTGGCCAACGACCTGAATCGCCAGATCGGGCAGTTCCGCTGCTAGCGCCAGGCTCCCCCGCACCGCCTTTCCATCGATCCCGGTACCTGGCCGGGATCGCCTCGCCGAAACACCTCGCAACATTCTCTTAACGCAACGGTCACAAAGGCGTCTCCCTCAAGGCCTGCGCCCTGCATGAAAACCCCGCGTCCCGTCGATCGTCTGCCCCGCCTCAACCAGCTGCGCAATCTGAAAATGGCTCGCTCCGCCCACGCCTACGTCCGCGGCAGCACGGTGCAGTTCTACGAGTGGCTGCACAGCCAGCCCGGCCGCAACCTGCCCAATGGGCCGGCGGTATGGATCTGTGGCGACTGCCATGCCGGCAACCTGGGCCCCACCGGCGATCTGCACGGCTCCACCGACGTCAACATCCGCGACCTGGATCAGACCGTGGTCGGCAATCCAGCCCATGACCTGGTGCGCCTGGCGCTGTCGCTGGCCACGGCGGCGCGCGGCTCCGACCTGCCGGGGGTGACCACCGCGCGGATGCTCGAAGAGATGATGCGCGGCTACGAGGTGGCCTTCGAAGACGATCTCGAGCGCGAGGTCCCGCGCCCCGCCCAGGTAAAGGCCGGGATGCGCAGCGCGGTACAGCGCACCTGGAAGCACCTGGCCAAGGAGCGCATGGAAAACACCCGCCCCAAGCTGCCGCTGGGCAAGCACTTCTGGCAGCTGAGCAAGGACGAGCGCAAGGCCATCGCCGATCTGTGCGAGACGCCGGGCATCCATGCCCTGGTGACCTCGCTCAAGGGCCGCAGCCACGACAGCCGCGTCGAACTGCTGGACAGCGCCTACTGGGTCAAGGGCTGCAGCTCCCTGGGGCTGCGGCGCTACGCCGTGCTGCTGGGCGTGGACGACGGCGACGACCAGGACTACTGCCTGATCGACGTCAAGCAGGCGGTGGCCGCCGCCGCTCCGCGCGTGGCCCATGCCACCATGCCCCGCGACAACGGCAAGCGCGTGGTGGAAGGCGCCCGCCAGCTCTCCCCGGCCCTGGGCAATCGCATGCTGGCGGTGCGCATGCTGGATCACTCCTTCTTCATCCGCGAATTGCTGCCCCAGGATCTCAAGCTGGAGCTGGACGAACTCAGCGCCCGCGAAGCCATGAGCGCCGCCGCCTACCTGGCCCGCGTGGTCGGCCGCGCCCACGCCCGGCAGATGGACCTGGCCACCCGCGTCGAGTGGATGAGCGACCTGCAACGCAATCGTACCCGCACCCTGGATGCCCCCTCCTGGCTGTGGAGCAGCGTGGTGCAACTGGTAGGCGCCCACGAAATGGGTTACCTCGCCCACTGCCGCGCCTATGCGCTGGAGCATGCGCAGGACTGAGGCCGCCCTGAAACCGGTCTGGGGCTAATCGCCTTGGGCCGCGTTTTTCGCTCGCCCCTTCCCCCCACCTGCCCGGTCCAACCCGGGAGCGGCAGGCAGCGCCCACCTGCCCGCTTCATCGATCAGCTCAATCACGCATTGTGCGACCTTCAGCCTTTAACTAAAATGAGACGCTTTATCATTTAAGGCCGGCGCTCGCGCCAAGGATCTTCCATGCGCCCTGCCCTGTCTTCCGGCTCGCCCACCGTCGCCCTGGATCGGCTCTATCGCGATCATCACGGCTGGCTCAGCGGCTGGCTGCGCGGGCGGCTGGGCAACGCGCCAGATGCGGCGGACATCGCCCAGGACACCTATCTGCGCATCCTCAGCTCCGGACGGCTGCCGCTGCGTGAAGACTCGCGGCGCTATCTGGTGCAGGTGGCCAAGGGGCTGGTGATCGACCTCTGGCGACGCCAGGAGGTGGAGCGCGCCTATCGCGAAGCCATCGCCCATCTGCCTGAGGCCCAGGTGCCTTCGCCAGAGACGCACTGGCTGATCGTCGACGCCCTGCTGCGCATCGATGCCATGCTCGACGGCCTGCCCGGCCCGGTACGGGAGGCCTTTCTACTGGCGCAATTCCAGCGGTTGACCCTGGCCGAGATCGCCGTGCGGCTGGGTCTGGCGGTGATCACCGTACGCCGCTACATCCAGCGCGCCCTGGTGGCTTGCCTGGTGGCCGGCGAAGCATGAATCCTCCCGCGCCGCAGCTGCTCGAAGAAGCGGCCGAGTGGCTACTGGCGCTGAACTTCGACGACACCGACGAGGCGCAGCGCCAGGCCTTCGAGCGCTGGCGGGCGCAGAGCGAGGCCCATCGCGCGGCCTGGGCACGGGCCGAGCGGGTCATGGGTACCTTCGCCAGCGTTCCGCTGGATATCAGTCAGCAGGCGCTACGCCGCGCAGGTGACCGCGCCCTCAGCCGGCGGCGCACCCTGCGCCTGCTCACCGCCCTGCTGGTAGGGGCTCCCAGCGGCTGGCTGGCCCTGCGCACCCTGCCGCCGGATGCGCTGGGCGCCGAGCTGACGACCGCCATCGGCGAGCGGCGCTCCCTGCTGCTTGCCGACGGCAGCCAATTGGTGCTGAACAGCGACTCCGCCCTGGACGTACGCTTCGACGAAGGCATCCGCCTCCTGCACCTGCGCCGCGGCGAGGTGCTGGTGACCACCCATGCCGATCCGGTCATGCCGCGCCGGCCCTTCGTGATCGACCTGGCGCAGGGCGAGATCGAGGCCCTGGGCACCCGCTTCAGCGTGCGGTTGGAAGAGGGGTTGTGCCAGGTCGCGGTCTTCGCCCACGGCGTGGAGTTGCGTCCGCAACGGGGCGCTGCCGTGCGGCTGGCTGCCGGGCAACAGGCCTGGTTCGATGCCCGCGGCGTGCGGCGCCGCGCCCCGGTGGACGAGGATGCCAGCCTCTGGACACGCGGCATGCTGGTCGCCCACGACCGCCCGCTGGCCGAGGTGCTGGCCGAACTGGGTCGTTATCGCCCTGGCCTGCTGCGCTGCGACCCGGCCGTCGCCGGGCTGCGGGTGTCCGGTGCCCTGTCACTGGACGACACCGACCAGGCCCTGCTGGCGCTGCAACGCACCCTGCCGATCCGCATCACCCGCCGCACCCGCTACTGGGTGGCGGTGGGCGCGCCTTGAACGTCAACGACGTCGCAAAAAAAGTCCGCGCCCCCTGAGCACTTTGCCGCGCTCGTCCGGGATAGCTGCAGACACCCTCATGGGGAGCGGTGGCAGCCCGCGCCTGGTGCGCTTTAGAGGACGGCAACACGACATGGCAAAGATCCACCGGCAGCAATCCGGCACCCGAAGCTTCACCCAGCTGATCCTGGCCGTCGCCCTGCAGGGCGTACCCCTGGCCGGTACCGGACTGACCCTGCTACCCCTGCCGACCCTGGCCGCCGCGGAGGGGCGTGACTACCGGATTCCCGCGGGCCCACTGAACGCCGTGCTGGCGCGCTTCGCCGCCACGGCCGGCGTCCAGCTGGTGTTCGATCCGGCGCCGCTGGCCGGTCGCAGCAGTCCGGGGCTGCAGGGCCGCTATACCCTCGACCAGGGCTTCGAGCACCTGCTGCGTGGCAGCGGCTATCGCTGGAGCGAACGCGGTGCCGGTATCTACGCCCTGGAAGGTGGCAGCGCCGAGGCCGCCCTGGCCATGCCAGAGACCACCATCCAGGCCAGTGCCGCAGGCGGCGGCGCCGATGTCGGCTACCGGCGTCCTGTGAGCACCAGCACCACGCGCCTGGGGCTGAGCGAACGTCAGACGCCCCAGGCGATCACCACCCTGACCCGCGATCAGGTCGAGGACTTCCGCCTGCAGAGCATCAAGGAAGCCCTGCGCGCTGCCCCGTCGGTGACCGTCGAGCAGACCGAGACCGATCGTACCCAGTTCACTTCGCGCGGCTTCGACATCGACAGCTTCCAGTACGACGGCATGGGCATGCCCTTCGTCAGCACCACCCTGGTGGGTGATCAGGATCTGGCCGAATACGAACAAGTGGACGTCCTGCACGGGGCCAATGGCCTGATGAGTGGCACCGGCAACCCTTCGGCCGCGGTCAACTTCGTCCGCAAGCGGCCCACCGCCGAGTTCCAGGCCAAGCTCGGCGCCAGCGTCGGTTCTTGGGACAATCGCCGGGTGGATGCCGATGTCTCCGGCCCTCTGACCGAGACCGGCAACGTGCGCGGACGCTTCATCTACGCGCACGACAAGGGCAATTCCTGGCTGGATCGCTATGGCCATGAAAAGAACATAGCGGCCGGTCTGGTGGCCTTCGACCTCAGCGACGCCGACACCCTGACCCTGGGTTTCTCCCAGCACAACAGCGACGCCAACGGCAGCTCCTGGGGCAACCTGCCGCTGGCCGACGCGAACGGCGATCCGCTGCACTACGGCCGCCGCAGTTCCAGCATCGGTCAGAACTGGACCTACTGGAATCTGGACACCCAGCGGGTCTTCGGCGAATTCACCCACGACTTCGGCAACGGCTGGCAGGGTACCCTCACGGCGACCGGCGTGACCGAGCGGCAGAACGCCGACATGTACTACATCTTCGGCGTCAACGGCGACGACGCCACCGCCTTCGGCGACCACTCCGCCAGCAAGGCCCACCAGCTGATCGGCGAGGCCCGGCTGTCCGGTCCCTTCGAACTGTTCGGCCGCGACCACGAACTCACCCTGGGCGCCAGCTACGGCCGGACCCACCAGAAGTTGCGGGAAAAGATCCTCGCCGAGGACGGCTACTACCCCACCACCCTCTCCGGCTCCCTGGCCGGCGTTCCCGAGCCGTCGCTGCAATACACCGACGACATTGGTCATACCCAGGACTTCACCGACCGCCAGAAAAGCCTGTTCGCCGGCGCCCGCTTCAATCTGATCGACGACCTGCACTGGATCGTCGGCGCGCGGATGCTCAGCGCCGATGCCAGCGGCCTGAGCTACGGCGACGCCTACTACACCCGTGCCCATGGCGAGGTCACCCCCTACACCGGCCTGGTCTACGACCTGAGCCCGCAATGGAGCCTCTATGCCAGCTGGACCAAGATCTTCAGCCCGCAACACAGTTTCGGCCTGGATGGCCGGCTGCTCGATCCGCTGGAGGGCAAGAGCCTGGAAGCCGGGGTCAAGGGCAGCCTGTTCGACGATCGCCTGAGCCTGACCGCCGCAGTGTTCAAGACCGCGCAGCGCAACGTGGCCGCCACCTCCGTGCTCGCCGGTTCGCGCTATCTCTACGACACCACCGACTACCGCAGCCATGGTCTGGAACTGCAGGTCTCCGGCGAAGCGCTGCCCGGGCTGGACCTGCTGGCCGGCTACACCTATGTTCGCATCGACGACGCGGACGGCGAGCGGGCACGCAAATTCGTGCCCAGCCACACCCTGCGCGGCCTGGCGACCTATCGCCTGCCAGGCCTGCCCCAGGCCAAGGTCGGCGCGCGGCTGAGATGGCAGAGCGGTATCGAGAACGACAACAACAGCCGCATCCACCAGAACGCCTATGCCCTGGTGGATGTGTTGGGCAGCTACGATTTCGACGAGCACTGGAGCACCCAGCTCAACGTCAACAACCTCACCGACCGCAAATACCTGCTGTCGCTGTACAACAACGCCACCAGTGGCAACTACGGTGCGCCGCGCAACGCGACGCTGTCGGTCAGCTACAACTTCTGAGCCTGGGCAGGTGGGCGCCGAGACCTCTGTCCCGTCGCCCGCCATTGCCCTGCGATCCTTTGCCCCCTGACGCGGTCCGAGTCTGCACGCTCTCAGCCAAGGTTCCGCACGCCATGCCCTCCTCCCCCCGTCCCGGTTTCGTCTCCGTCCGCGGTGCCCGCGAGCACAATCTGAAGAACGTCGACGTGGACATCCCTCGCGATGCCCTGGTGGTCTTTACCGGGGTGTCCGGCTCGGGCAAGTCGTCGCTGGCCTTCGGCACCCTCTACGCCGAGGCCCAGCGCCGCTACTTCGAATCCGTGGCGCCCTATGCGCGGCGACTGATCGACCAGGTCGGGGTACCCCAGGTGGAAGCCATCGAGGGTCTGCCGCCGGCGGTGGCCCTGCAGCAGCAGCGCGGCCAGCCCAGCAGTCGCTCGTCCATGGGCAGCGTGACCGGACTGTCCAGTCTGGTGCGGATGCTCTACTCCCGCGCCGGGCGCTATCCCGCCGACCAGCCGATGCTCTATGCCGAGGACTTCTCGCCCAACACGCCCCAGGGCGCCTGCCCCAAGTGTCACGGCCTGGGCCGGGTCTACGAGGTGACCGAGGCCTCCATGGTGCCGGACCCCGCGCTGACCATCCGCCAGCGCGCCATCGCCGCCTGGCCCACCGCCTGGGGCGGGCAGAATCTGCGAGACATCCTGGTCACCCTGGGCTATGACGTCGACATCCCCTGGCGCGACCTGCCGCAAGAGCAGCGCGACTGGATTCTCTTCACCGAGGAACAACCCACGGTGCCGGTCTATGCCGGCCTCACCCCCGAGCAGACCCGCGCCGCGCTCAAGCGCAAGGCCGAGCCCAGCTACCAGGGCACCTACACCGGGGCGCGGCGCCATGTGCTGCACACCTTCGCCAATTCCCAGAGCGCCAAGATGAAGCAGCGCGCGGCGCGCTTCATGATCGGCCAGACCTGCCCGCTGTGCCATGGCAAGCGGCTGACCCGGGCGGCGCTCTCGGTGACCTTTGCCGGCCTGGACATCGGCGAGCTGTCGCGGCTGCCGCTGGACGACCTCACCGTGCTGCTGCGCCGGGTCGCGGCCGGCGATTTCGACGAGGCGAAGGATGCCCGCGTGCTGGACGCCAAGACCGGCCAGCAGGATCGCGCCCGGCGCAAGGCCGCCGGCGGCAGCGACCACGCCGGCGCGCCGGACGTGCGCCGCACCCCCGATCTGTCCCCGGAGAAACGCCTGGCCGCCCAGCGCATGGCCAGCGAATTGCTGGAACGGCTGCAGACCCTGACCCGCCTGGGCCTCGGCTACCTGGCGCTGGAGCGCAGCACCACCACCCTCTCTTCCGGCGAGTTGCAGCGGCTGCGCCTGGCGACCCAGCTGGTGTCCCAGCTGTTCGGCGTGGTCTATGTGCTGGACGAACCCTCCGCCGGTCTGCATCCGGCCGATGGCGAATCCCTGCTGGAAGCCCTCGACGGCCTCAAGGCCCAGGGCAATTCGCTGTTCGTGGTGGAGCACGACCTGGCCACCATGAAGCGTGCCGACTGGCTGGTGGATGTCGGTCCCGCCGCTGGCGAAGGCGGTGGCCGGGTGCTCTACAGCGGTCCGCCCGCAGGTCTCGCCGAGATCGAGGAATCGGTGACGGCGCGCTATCTATTCGCCGCGCCGCAACGCGGGACCCGGCCACCGCGCGAGCCCCAGGGCTGGCTGCGGCTGGCCGGGGTCACCCGCAACAACCTGCAGGGCCTGGACGCCGCCTTTCCGCTGGGCTGCCTGACGGCGGTGACCGGTGTCTCCGGTTCGGGCAAGTCCAGCCTGGTCAGCCAGGCGCTGCTGGAACTGGTGGGCGTCGAGCTGGGCCAGCGCGCCGCCGAGGACAGTGACGAGGCAACGGAGCTGGAGGCCGATGCCCTGCCCGCCACCACCGGCCAGGTGGTAGGTGGCCTCGGCGGCATTCGTCGCCTGGTGCCGGTGGACCAGAAACCCATCGGCCGTACCCCACGCTCCAACCTCGCCACCTATACCGGGCTGTTCGACGGGGTGCGCAAGCTATTCGCCGCCACCCCCGAGGCCCAGGAAAGAGGCTTCGACGCCGGACGCTTTTCCTTCAACGTCGCCAAGGGCCGCTGCCCGACCTGCGAGGGCGAAGGCTTCGTCAGCGTCGAGCTGCTGTTCATGCCCAGCGTCTATGCCGCCTGCCCCACCTGCCAGGGTGCCCGCTACAACCCCAAGACCCTGGAGGTGCGCTGGCAGGGCAAGACCATCGCCGAGGTGCTCGGCCTGACGGTGGACGAGGCCCTGGCCTTCTTTGCCGAGGAAGCCCCGGTGGCGCGAGCGCTGCGGGTACTGGCCGACATCGGCCTGGGCTATCTGCGCCTGGGCCAGCCGGCCACCGAACTCTCCGGTGGCGAGGCCCAGCGCATCAAGCTGGCCACCGAGTTGCAGCGCACCAGCCGTGGCACCACCCTCTATGTGCTGGACGAACCCACCACCGGCCTGCACCCGGCCGACGTGGAGCGCCTGATGCGCCAGCTGCACGGCCTGGTCGACGAAGGCAATACCGTGGTGCTGGTGGAGCACAATCTGCAGGTGGTGGCCGGCAGCGACTGGCTGATCGACATCGGCCCCGGCGCCGGCACGGCCGGCGGCCGCATCGTCGCCTGCGGCACGCCCCGCGCGGTGGCGGACGATCCCGCCAGCCCCACGGCGCCCTATCTGCGCCCCCTGTTCGACTAGCTGGCCAGCGGTGCCAGGCTGCGGCGACAGGCCGCCAGCACCAGCAGGGAAGCCACCGCCGCCAGGGCACCGAACTGGAAGGTGGCGGCGGAACCGAGGAAGTGCCAGAGCGCGCCGGCGATGCTGCTGGCCAGCAACAGGGCGATGCCACTGACCAGGTTGAACAGGCCGAAGGCGGTGCCGCGCAACTCGGCCGGGGCGGTGCGGGCGACCATGGCGGCAAGCAGCCCCTGGGTCATGCCCATGTGCAGGCCCCAGAGCACGATGCCCAGCGCCAGACCGCTCCAGCCGCTGCTCAAGGCCAGCGCCAGGTCAGCCAGGATCAGCAGCACCAGGCCCCAGGCCAGCAGCGCGCGGTGACTGACCCGGTCGGACAACGCCCCAAGCGGATAGGCCGACAGCGAGAACACTAGGTGCATGCCCACCATCACCAGCGGCACCAGCGCCAGGGGTACGCCCACCTGCTCAGCCTTGAGCACCAGGAAGGCTTCGCTGAAACGCGCCAGGGTGAAGACGCCGCCGAGCAGCGCCACCTGCCAGAAGGCCGCCGACAGCTTGCGCAGCTGGCTGCGCGTCAGCGGATTGGTGCGCGCCTGGACGATGGCCGCCCTGGGTTCGTCCAGGCCGAAAACCAGCAGGGCCACGGCGATGAAGGCCGGGATCACCGCCACCCAGAACACCGCGCGGAAATCGTTGGCCCAGAGCAGCATCAGCCCCACCGCCAGCAGCGGGCCAAGAAAGGCGCCAAAGGTGTCCAGCGACTGGCGCAGGCCATAGGCGGCGCCACGGATCTCCGGCGGCGTCACATCGGCCACCAGGGCGTCGCGCGGCGCGCCGCGGATGCCCTTGCCGATGCGATCCATGAAGCGCGCGCCGAATACCAGGCCGGCACCGCTGGCCAGGGCGAACAGTGGCTTGCTCAGGGCGCCCAGGCCATAGCCCAGCACCGCCAGGCCCTTGCGCTTGCCCAGGTAGTCGCTGAGTACGCCGGAAAAGATCTTGGTGATGAGCGCGGTCGCCTCGGCCACCCCTTCGAGGATGCCGATGTAGAGCACGCTCAGGCCCAGGCCGGTGGCCAGGAACAGCGGCAGCAGGCTGTGGATCATCTCCGAAGAGATGTCCATGAACATGCTCACTCCACCCAGAATCCAGACCCCTCGGGGTATCCGTCGCCAGCTCGCCGTCATCGTCACGCCCCTGTCCCTCTCGATCCCGTCCATCCCTGCCTGGCGGCAGGCAAACCGGTCGAAATTAGCATGACGATTGCCTGAGGCTCTACGGACGTGACATCCCCCGTTACACTGGGCGCCGCTCCTTTTCTCGAGGCCATCCCATGAAAACCCTGCTGGTCATCGGCATCGGCGCCGGCGATCCCGACTACCTCACCCTCCAGGCCATCGCCGCCCTCAATCGCGCCAGTACCTTCTTCCTGTTCGACAAGGGCACGGAAAAGGACAGCCTGATCCACCTGCGCGAAACCATCTGCGCCCGCCACATCCGCCAGGCGGACTATCGCTTCGTCACCGCGCCCATCCCCGAGCGTCGCCGCGAAGGCGACTACCGCCAGGCGGTGGACGACCTCAACGCCGCCAAGCAGGCGCTGATGGTGGAGATGATCGAGCAGGAACTGGCGGACGACGAATGCGGCGCCTTCCTGGTCTGGGGCGATCCGGCGCTGTACGACAGCACCCTGCGCATCCTGGCGGCGATCCGGCGCGAAGGTCGGCTGGACTTCGAATACGAGGTGATCCCCGGCATCTCCAGCGTCCAGGCCCTGGCCGCGCGCCACCGGGTGCCGCTCAATCGCATCGGCCAGGCCCTGGAGATCACCCCCGGTCGGCGCCTGGAGCGCTTCCCCGCGCACCTGGACAGCCTGGTGGTGATGCTCGATTCCCACGAAGCCTATCGCCGCCTGGACGAACCCGGCCTGTATATCTACTGGGGTGCCTACGTGGGCACGGCGGACGAGATCCTTATCGCCGGTCCGCTGCAGGAGGTGGCCGAGGAGATCCACCGGGTGCGCAGCGCCGCGCGTGAAGAGCACGGCTGGATCATGGACACCTATCTGCTCTGTCGGGGGCCGGCGGACGCCTGAGGGCTGTCCAGGCGTCGATCCAGGTGAAGGGTCTGCCAGGGCAAGGCCGTCTCCCGCGCGACGACCTGAAAGCCCTGGTCGAGCCAGAAGGCTTCGGCCCCGGGCAGAAAGGGATGGGTGTGCAGGTAGAGGCGCTCGACCGCGTCGCGCCGCGCCTGGGCCAGCAGCGCCCCGAACAGCCGTCGCGCCAGGCCCTGGCGCCGCTGCCGGGGCACCACGAACAGCCGTACCACTTCGACCACCCTTTCACCGGGATAGGCCAGCTGGGGAAAGCGTCGGTCGTAGGGTCGATAGGCGATGCTGCCGATCGGCTCTCCGGCGGCGCCCCGGGCGAGCAGCAGGCAGCCACGATCCGCACCATAGTGGTCGGCGAAGCGCTGTAGATCCCGCGGTACGGCGTTCGCCTCGACCCGGCTACCGAACAACTCGCGATAGCTCGCCAGCAGAAAGCCCAGCGTCTCGTCATCCGCCACGGTGAGCCGTTCGAGGGTGATGGGTGGCGCTTCGCTCATGGTCCTGTTCGTCTCTCCAGCAGCGGCAGGGCCGCGACATTTCGGCGCAGGTTCGCACCGGCCGGGCTGTGCGTGGCCCGCGACGATGATACAGTCCCCCGCCATGATAACCGTCCGTTCCCCGCGCGCCTCGCTCGCCTGGATGCTGCTCGCCTGCATCCTGCTGAACGGACTCGTCTGCGCCCTGGGCCATGGCCAGATGCTGGCGCGCTTCACCCTGCCGGTCTCGCCGCCGCTGGCCCAGACGCACGAGCACCACCACGGCCTGCACGCCCAGACCGCCCAGGACGACATGGCCGGCATGCATGCGGGCCTGCCGGGCGGCAGCGTGACCGCCCTTTCCCCCACGGGTGACTGCGTGTTCGCCGCCACCCTGTTCCTCGCCACGCTGGCCGCCGTCGTGCTGCAGTGGCTGCTGCGCCCCGGCGATCCTCATCGTCCTCGCTACCAGAGTGCCCTGCCGCCGCCACCCCGCGCACGGCGCTCCACGCTGCATCCCCAGGCGCCCTGACACCCCGGCGACGAAAGACGGCTGTCCTCCTTTCTCGTAATCCTGCGCGTGGCCCCTTGCTGGCCGCGCGTCGCTCCGTGGTGAACGCTATGACTTCGCACCCCTCCACTCCGGCCACCAAGACGCCGGGGCCGCTGCTGCAACTATTGGCGCGGCTGCATTTCCTCATCGGTCTATTCGTCGGTCCCTTCCTGCTGGTGGCCGCCGCCAGCGGCCTGATCTATGCCCTCACGCCGCAACTCGAGGCCCACCTCTATGCCGAGGCCCTGCACACCCCCAGTCGCGGCAAGCCCCTGCCGCTGGCCGAGCAGATCCATATTGTCCAGGCCGCGGTAGGCCCCACCCTGACCCTGGGCGCGGTGCGCCCGGCGCCGGCCGAGGGCGACACCACCCGGGTGATGTTCAACGATCCGTCGCTGGGCGAGTCGACCCACCGGGCGCTGTTCATCGACCCGGTCACCGGCGCCATCCGCGGCGATCTGGCGGTCTATGGCACCAGCGGCATCCTGCCGCTGCGCACCACCATCGACCAGTTCCACCGCAGCCTGCTGCTCGGGGAGCCCGGTCGCCTCTACAGCGAACTGGCCGCCTCCTGGCTGTGGGTCGCGGCCCTCGGCGGTCTGACCCTGTGGCTGGTGCGCCGCCGCCAGCGCCGCCCGGCCCGCGGCCTGCGCGGCCTGCACGCCAGCACCGGGGTCTGGCTGCTGGGTGGCCTGCTGTTCCTCTCCGCCACCGGTCTGACCTGGTCGCGCTTCGCCGGCGACAACATCGGCGTGCTGCGCGCCCACTACGGCTGGTCCACGCCGGGTGTGAAGACCGCCCTAGGCACCGCACCCGCGCCGGCCATGGCCCATGACGAGCACGCTGATCACCATGGCGCCATGCACATGGCCAAGGCACCGGCTCTGGATCCGGCCACCTTCGACGGGGTGCTGGCCAGCGCCCGCGCCGCCGGCATCGACGCCGGCAAGCTGGAGATCCGTCCGGGGCGCAGCGCCGACAAGGCCTGGACGGTGAGCGAGATCGACCGCCGCTGGCCGACCCAGGTGGACGCCGTCGCCGTCGACCCGACCAGCTTCAAGGTGGTCGATCAGGTGCGTTTCGCCCAGTACTCGCTGCCGGCCAAGCTGACCCGCTGGGGCATCGATGCCCACATGGGCGTGCTGTTCGGCCTGGCCAACCAGCTGGTGCTGGCGGTCGTCGCCCTAGGCCTGCTGGTGATGACCGTCTGGGGCTATCTGCTCTGGTGGCGCCGCCGGCCCAGCCGCGATCCGGCACAACCCGGCCTGATCACCCTCTGGCGCCAGCTGCCGCCCCTGCCGCGTCTGCTGGTCCCGGCGACGGCCCTGCTGCTCGGCCTGTGCCTGCCGGTGCTGGGCGGCAGCCTGCTGCTGTTCCTGGTGGTGGACGCCCTGCTGGGCCTGCGCGGCCCGGCGCTACGCACGGAGGCCGGTTCGGCCTGAGGTGGGGATGGATGGTTGTTGGCCTTCGCCCTGACCCAGCCGTAGCGTGGAAAACCGCGCAGCGTTTTCCACCTGTGCCTACCTCGAACGCGTGGACAAGGCTGCGCCGTTGTCCACCCTACCCGCATGTCGCCTCCCGCCCACACCAAACCACCCCCTCTCCCGCCGGGAGAGGGCCGGGGTGAGGGCCTGCCCCAAATCGCAGCCGTAGCGTGGAAAACCGCGCAGCGTTTTCCACCTGTGTCCACCCCGAACGCGTGGACAAGGCTGCGCCGTTGTCCACCCTACCCGCACGCAGCCGACCGCCCACACCACCCCCCTCTCCCACTGGGAGAGGGCTGGGGTAAGGGCCCGCCCGAAATCGCAGCCGTAGCGTGGAAAACCGCGTAGCGTTTTCCACCTGTGCCCACCCTGGACGCGTGGACAAGGCTGCGCCGTTGTCCACCCTACCCGCACGCCGCCTCCCGCTCGCACCAACCAGCCCTCTCCCTCCGGGAGAGGGCTGGGGTGAGGGCCCGCCCCAAATCGCAGCCGTAGCGTGGAAAACCGCGCAGCGTTTTCCACCTGTGCCCACCCCGAACGCGTGGACAAGGCTGCGCCGTTGTCCACCCTACACGCACGTAGCCTCCCGCCCACACCAACCACCCCCTCTCCCTCCGGGAGAGGGCTGGGGTGAGGGCCCGCCCAACATCAGTCGTCACGCCAGGAACCGCCTCCCAGACCATCCATCGGCATACCCTATCCGACGCTGGCGCACCCCAGCGAGACGCTTATAGTTATCGCAATCCCCATCCTTCAAGGATCTGCCATGCCTCGCCTGTTGCACGTGATAGGTTCGCCCCGCCAGGATCGCTCCGCCTCGCTGGAAGTCGCCACTGCCTTCATCCAGGCCTGGCAGGGCAAACACCCCGATGCCGAGGTCGATACCCTCGACGTCTGGCAGTGCGACCTGCCGGAATTCGACGGTCCCATCCTCGACGCCAAGTACGCCGGCATCCAGGGCGAGTCCCTCAGCAGCGAGCAGGAGCATGCCTGGAAGATGGCCAAGGCACTGGCACAGCGCTTCAAGGCCGCCGATGTGCTGGTGTTCGGCGTGCCCTGCTGGAATTTCGGCATCCCCTACAAGCTCAAGCAGCTGTTCGACGTGGTCAGCCAGAAGGACCTGCTGTTCACCTTCGACGACCGCGGCCTCAACGGCCTGCTCGGCGGCCGCCAGGCGCTGGTGATTGCGGCCCGCGGTGCGGCCCTGGATCGCCAGGAGCACCAGGAGTCCTATCTGCGCACCTGGTGCGAGATGGTCGGTATCGATCGGATGCACACCGTGGTGGTGGAAAAGACCCTGTTCGGGCCGGAAGTCGACCAGGCGTCGCGCGACCAGGCCAAACAGGACGCCGTGACCCTGGTGAGCAGGCTCTGATCCCTGACTGCAGGGGCCACCCTCACCCCAACCCTCTCCCCAAGGGAGAGGGGGCAGAGCGGCGCGGGCGAACAGTCGCGTAGGTTGGGTTGAGCACCACGAAGCCCAGCTCCCCTCCCCGCACCAGGTCCCTCAGCGATGCCGGGTGGTCGAGCTCAGCTTGTACCTGTCGCCCGGATGCAGCAACCGCACATAGCTGACCAGGTGCTCGTCCGACCAGGTGCGGCGGATCATCGACAGGCAGGCCGCGCCCTCGGCGATGTCCAGCCAGCGTGCGGTCTGGGCGGTGGCCAGCACCGCCTCGACGATATGTTCCACATCGCTGATCGGACAGCTGGCCACCAGCACCTCGTTGGGCGTCTGGCGGCTGAAGTCGCTTTCCAGGTAGTGCGGTACCCAGCGCGGATTGACGTAGCGATCCTCCAGCTGGATGGGCAGGCCGTTCTCGCGGTGCACCAGGATGCTGTGAAACACCTGGCTGCCGATCCGCAGACCCAGACGCAGGGCCACCTCGTCGTCGGCGGCGATGGCCTCGCTGCGCAGCACCTCGTTGGAATAGACATGCCCGCGGGCGCGCACCTCGGCGGCGATGTTCATCACCTCGTGCAGCGAGGACTCGGCCTTGCGCTCGATGACAAAGGTCCCGAGCCCCGCCTGGCGCGTCAGGTAGCCCTGCTGCACCAGGCGGGTGATGGCCTTGTTGGCGGTCATGCGGCTGACCGCGAAATCCCGCGCCAGCTGCTCCTCGGTGGGGATCTGGTGATGCACCGGGTAGGCACCACCCTGGATGCGTTCGAGCAGAAAGTCCTCGATCACCTTGTAGCGCGGGGGTGTCGTGCTGCTCACGCGAACTCCAGGCCGGAAAATGGAAAGCCGATGATAACGCGCGGTCCGGCGTTCTGGCTGCCGGACCGCGTCCGCCTCAGAGACTGGGCAACAGCCGCGGCGTGACCAGCCCGTTCAGGCAACCACTGGCTAGCAGCGCGCTAGCCGCCTCGATGTCCGGGGCGAAGAAGCGGTCCTCCTGGTAGTAGGGCACCCTCTCGCGCAAGAGGCTGCGCGCCCTTTCCAGGCGTTCCGAACTCTTCAGGCCGTGCCGGAAGTCCAGGCCCTGGCAGGCGCCCAGCCACTCGATGGCCAGGATGCCGCGCACGTTCCCGGCCATGGCCCACAGCCGCTTGCCGGCATTGGGCGCCATGGACACATGGTCCTCCTGGTTGGCCGAGGTGGGCAGGCTGTCGACACTGGCTGGATGCGCCAGCGCCTTGTTGTCGCTGGCCAGGGCCGCGGCGGTGACCTGGGCGATCATGAAGCCGGAATTGACCCCGCCGTTCTCCACCAGGAAGGGCGGCAGCTGGGACATGTGCCGATCCATCATCAGCGAGATGCGCCGCTCCGACAGGGCGCCGATCTCGGCCAGGGCCAAGGCCAGGTTGTCGGCGGCCATGGCCACCGGCTCGGCGTGGAAGTTGCCGCCGGAGATGACGTCGCCCTCTTCCGCGAACACCAATGGGTTATCGGACACGGCGTTGGCTTCCACCTCCAGCACCTCGGCGGCCTGACGCAACTGGGTCAGGCAGGCGCCCATCACCTGGGGCTGGCAGCGCAGCGAATAGGGATCCTGGACCTTGTCGCAATTGGCGTGGGAGCGGGACACCTCGCTGCTGTCAGTGAGCAGCTCGCGATAGGCCGCGGCCACGTCGATCTGACCACGCTGGCCCCGCGCGGCATGGATGCGCGCATCGAAGGGCGCCCGGGAACCGAGCATCGCCTCGACGCTCAGGCCACCGCAGACCGTGGCCGCGGCGAACAGGTCTTCACCCTCGAACAGCCCGCGCAGGGCATAGGCGGTGGACACCTGGGTGCCATTGAGCAGCGCCAGGCCCTCCTTGGCGGCCAGGGTCATGGGTTCGAGGCCCGCGACCGCCAGCGCCTCGCGGGCCGGCAGCCACTGGCCCTGGTAGCGCGCCTTACTCTCGCCGATCAGCACCAGCGACATGTGCGCCAGCGGCGCCAGGTCACCCGAGGCCCCCACCGAGCCCTTGAGCGGGATGTGCGGATAGACCTCGGCATTGATCAGGGCGATCAGCGCCTCGATGACCTGGCGGCGAATGGCGGAGAAACCGCGGGCCAGACTGTTGACCTTGAGCAGCATGATCAGCCGCACCAGGTCATCGTCCAGCGCCTCGCCCACGCCGGCGGCATGGGACAGCACCAGGGAGCGCTGCAGCTTTTCCAGATCCGCCGGCGCAATCCGCGTCGAGGCCAGCAGGCCGAAGCCGGTGTTGATGCCATAGGCGGTCCGGCCTTCGGCCAGGATGCTTTCCACGCATGCCACGCTGGCGTCGATGGCGGCATAAGCGGCGGGATCCAGCTCCATGCGTAGCGGCTGCAGATAGGCCTGGCGCAGCTGGGCCAGATCGAGGGTGCCGGGTTTCAGGACAAGGGTGTGCATCGATCAGACTCCTTTGCCGATCATGGGCAGATTCAGGCCCTGCTCGCGGGCGCAGTCGATGGCGATGTCATAGCCGGCGTCGGCGTGGCGCATCACCCCGGTGGCCGGGTCGTTGTGCAGCACCCGGGCGATACGGGCGGCGGCGGCGTCGGTGCCGTCGCAGACGATGACCATCCCGGAATGCTGGGAGAAGCCCATCCCTACCCCGCCGCCGTGGTGCAGCGAGACCCAGGTGGCGCCGCTGGCGGTGTTGAGCAGGGCGTTCAGCAGCGGCCAATCGGAGACGGCATCGGAGCCGTCCTGCATGGCCTCGGTCTCGCGGTTGGGGCTGGATACCGAGCCGCTGTCCAGGTGGTCACGCCCGATGACGATGGGCGCCTTGAGTTCGCCGCTGCGCACCATCTCGTTGAAGGCTAGGCCCAGCTTGGCGCGCAGGCCCAGGCCGACCCAGCAGATGCGTGCCGGCAAGCCCTGGAAGGCGATGCGCTCGCGGGCCATGTCCAGCCAGCGGTGCAGGTGGGCGTCATCGGGGATCAGTTCCTTGACCTTGGCGTCGGTGCGATGGATGTCCTCGACATCGCCCGACAATGCGGCCCAGCGGAACGGACCGATGCCGCGGCAGAACAGCGGACGGATATAGGCCGGCACGAAGCCCGGGAAGGCGAAGGCATCGGCGACGCCGGCTTCCTGGGCCATCTGGCGGATGTTGTTACCGTAGTCGAAGGTGGGGACGCCCATCTTCTGGAAGTCGAGCATGGCCTGGACGTGCACGGCCATCGACTGCTTGGCCGCGGCGACCACGGCAGCCGGATCGGTCTGGGCGCGATCACGATACTGCTCCCAGCTCCAACCGGCCGGCAGGTAGCCATTGAGCGGATCGTGGGCGCTGGTCTGGTCGGTGACCATATCCGGGCGCACGCCGCGGCGGACCAGTTCCGGCAGGATCTCGGCGGCGTTGCCCAGCAGGGCGACGGACACCGCGGCGCCGGCGGCGGTGTGGCGGGCGATGCGTGCCAGGGCGTCGTCCAGGTCGCTGGCCTGTTCGTCCACATAGCGGGTCTTGAGGCGGAAATCGATACGGCTCTGCTGGCACTCGATGTTCAGCGAACAGGCACCGGCCAGGGTCGCGGCCAGGGGCTGGGCACCGCCCATGCCGCCGAGACCGGCGGTCAGCACCCAGCGACCACGCAGGTCACCCTGGTAGTGCTGGCGCCCGGCCTCGACAAAGGTCTCGTAGGTGCCCTGCACGATGCCCTGGCTGCCGATGTAGATCCAGCTGCCGGCGGTCATCTGGCCGTACATGGCCAGGCCCTTGGCATCCAGTTCGTTGAAGTGCTCCCAGCTGGCCCAGTGCGGTACCAGGTTGGAGTTGGCGATCAGCACCCGCGGGGCATCGGCGTGGGTCTTGAACACCCCGACCGGCTTGCCCGATTGCACCAGCAGGGTTTCGTCGTCACCCAGCGCCTTGAGGCTCTCGACGATCCTGTCGTAGCACTCCCAGTTGCGCGCCGCCCGGCCGATGCCGCCATAGACCACCAGCTCCTGGGGGTTTTCCGCGACCTCGGGATCGAGATTGTTCATCAGCATGCGCAGCGGCGCCTCGGTCAGCCAGCTCCTGGCATTGAGCTGGGTGCCGCGGGGGGCGCGAATCTCACCTTCACGAAAGCGGGTCATGGGGTCTTCCTCTCTTGTTTTTCGGCCCTAGAGGTCCAGTGCCAGGGTATGGATCAGCCGTGCCGCGACCCGGGCCGTGCGGCCGTCCTGGTCGAGCGCGGGATTGAGTTCGGCCACGTCGGCCAGGCGCAACTTGCCGCTGGCCTTGAGCCGACGGATCAGCGGTTCCAACAGGGCGAGGCTGACGCCATGGGCGGCAGGCGCGCTGACCCCGGGCGCCTCGCCCGCGGGCAGCACATCCAGGTCGAAGGTGAGATAGAGGGCATCGCAGCCGGCGGCGAAGGCGTCCAGCTCGGCGCCGATGCGCTCCAGGCTGCCCTCGCGAATCTCATGGTCTTCGCAGATCAACACATCCAGCTCGGCGGCACGCCTGAGCAGGGTGCGGGTATTGGCGGCCAGGCTCAGGCCCAGGCAGGCATAGTGGAAGGGCCAGCCGTGGGTGGCGCAGTGCGCGGCGATCTGGGCGAAGGGCGTACCTGAGGTGGGTCCCCGCGTCGGATCGCGCAGGTCCAGGTGGGCATCGAAATTGACGATGCCGATGCGTGGCTTGGGTAGCGTCTTGGCCAGGTGCAGCGCCAGGCCCGACCAGCTGGCCCAGGCGACTTCGTGACCGCCGCCCAGCACCAGCGGCAGATGACCGCCGTCCAGCAGACCGCGCACGGCCCCGGCCAGGCGCGTCTGAGCGCCTTCCAGATCACCGTCGGCGCAGCGGATATCACCGGCGTCATAGGCTGGACCCTGACGCTGCCAGGCGACATTGGCCAGGGCCCGCCGCAGGGCGACGGGACCCTCGGCAGCGCCGGTGCGCCCCTGATTGCGCCGCACCCCCTCGTCGCAGGCGAAACCCAGCAGCGCCATACCCGGCGCGCTGTCCACGGCCAGCGGCTGGATGCACTGGTGCCAGCGCAAGGCGTCGGCTTCCGGATCGGTACGACCGGTCCAGCATTCCAGGGTCTGGCGATCAGCGAACATGCTGCACCTCCCCGGCGAAGACGCGCTGCCGCAGGCGCCCCGGACGCATCTCATAGGCCAGCTCGGCCGGCTGACCGACGTCCCACAGGCAGAGATCCGCCGGGGCGCCGACCTGGATGCGGCCCAGTTCCGGGCGACCCAGGGCCTGGGCGGCATGGGCGGTCATGCCGGCCAGGGCCTCGCGGGGGGTCAGGCGAAACAGGGTGCAGCCCAGGTGCGCGATCAGGGTCGGCAGATAGAGCGGCGAGGTGCCGGGGTTGGCATCACTGGCCAGGGCCATGGGCACCCCGTACCGACGGAGCAATTCCACGGGCGGATGCTGGGTTTCGCTCAGCATCAGGAAGGCACCGGGCAAGAGCACGGCGACAGTACCGGCGGCGGCCAGGGCACGCACCCCGGCTTCGTCGAGATACTCCACGTGATCCGCCGACAAGGCGCCCAGCCGAGCGGCCAGAGCGCTGCCACCCAGGTTGGACAGCTGCTCGGCATGGGCCTTGATCGGCAGACCGTGTTCGCGCGCCGCCAGGAATACCCGCTCGCACTGGGCCGGCGAAAAGGCGATGCCCTCGCAGAAGACGTCCACCGCATCGGCCAGGCCCTCGGCCACCGCGGCCGGGATCATCTCCCGACAGACCAGATCGACGTAGCCGTCGGCATCGCCCTGGAATTCCGGGGGTACGGCATGGGCACCCAGCAGCGTGGTAATTACCCGTACCGGTAGCGCCTCGCCCAGACGCCGAGCGACCCGCAATAGCTTGAGTTCGTCGGCCACGGTCAGGCCATAGCCGGACTTGATCTCCACGGTGGTGACGCCCTCGTCGATCAGCGCCTGCAAGCGCGGTCGGGCAACGGCGAAGAGTTCTGCCTCGCTGGCCGCCCGCGTCGCACGCACCGTGCCGAGGATGCCACCACCGGCCCGGGCGATCTCGGCATAGCTCGTCCCTTCCAGCCGCTGCTCGAATTCCCCGGCACGCTGGCCGGCATGGACCAGATGGGTATGGCAATCCACCAGCCCGGGCGTCAGCACCCCGCCTTTCCCGGCCAGTTCGGCCCCCTCGCCCTGCGCGGCCTGGAAGTCGGCTTCCGGCCAGAGTCCGACAATGCGGCCAGCCTCCACCCGCACGGCCATGGGCGTGGGCCAGGTCTGGAGGCCATCGAACAGGGTGACATGGCGCCAGAGCAGCGCTTGGGTAGCGACGGACATGGTGACTTCTCCGGTTAATGTATATACATTTAATCCAGAGTCGATCCCTCGTCAAGCACATGGAGTTGCTCCCTACCTTTGGTGCACGCAGAATGCTGATGGCGATGCTACGGAAGCTCAGCACCAGAGAAAGGCGATACTCATTTTGTATAGACAATAATAAATAGCGGAGACGCAAGAGTGGTCGCCCGTTGCCACGACCCAGCGAAGGCCGGCCTAACTAGGGCTCTATCTTGAAAATAACCACGGTCAGCGTCGCCTCTACTTCTACAAGCAGGTGCGACAGCTGATGGCGATCTTGCCCGGACTGATAGAGCTTCCTGCTCGAACACCCCCTCTCCCCGCGGGACAGGGTTGGGGTGAGGGCGAACTTAGCCACGCAGTCCCAGTGGAAAAGGCTGCGCCGTTTTCCACGCTACAGCACTGCAGGTAGGCGTTTCGGAGACAGAGCTGAACGCCTGCTCGAACACCCCCTCTCCCCGGCGGGAGAGGGCTGGGATGAGGCAACCCTCGCCACGCAGTCCCGGTGGAAAAGGCTGCGCCGTTTTCCATCCTACGGCGCTGCAGGTAGGCGTTTCGGAGATAGCGCTGAACGCCTGCTCGGACTCCCCCTCTCCCCGCGGGAGAGGGCTGGGGTGAGGGCGACACTCGCCACGCAGTCCCGGTGGAAAAGGCTGCGCCGTTTTCCACGCTACAGCGCTGGAGGCAGGTGTTTCATAGCTGGAATGCTTGCCAAGCCAAGCACGCTACAGCGGCGTCACCGTCACCTCGACCACCGGATCGTGGTCGCCGCCGCCGAGGATCACCCCGCGCAGCGGCGAGACGTCGGTGAAGTCGCGCCCCCAGGCCAGGGTGATGTGCTCCAGGTCCGGCAGCACATCGTTGGTGGGATCGAAGTCGACCCAGCCCAGCAGCGGGCAATGCACGCTGACCCAGGCGTGGGAGGCGTCGGCACCGATCAGCCGCGGCTTGCCCGGCGGCGGCCGGGTCAGCAGATAGCCACTGACATAGCGCGCCACCAGCCCCAGGGCGCGCAGGCAGGCCAGCATCAGGTGGGCGAAGTCCTGGCAGACGCCATGGCGATGCTCCAGCACCTCGCGCAGCGGCGTCGCCACCTGGGTGGCGGTGGCGTCGAAGCGGAATTCGCGGTGGACTTTTTCCATCAGCGCCCGGCAGCCCAGCAGCAGGGGGCGGCCCGGTGGGAAGCAGTCCTCGGCAAAACGGGCGAAGATGCCGTCCAGGGGCACCGCCGGGGATTCGAAGCGGAAGTGATGGACGTCCAGCGGCACCCGGTCCGCGGGATAGCGCAGGCCATCGCGCACCTGTTCCCAGGGGGGCGAATCCGCCAGCCCGAGACCGGCGCGGGAGTCCACTTCCACCTCCAGCTCGGTGCCGACATAGAGTTCGTCGTGGGGCCGCTCGAAGGACAGCCGGGTCAGCGGATTACCGAAGGCGTCCCAGGCGTCCTGGCGCTGGGTCGGCTGCGGCAGGATCACCAGTTGCCGGGACAGGCAGCGCTGCCAGGCGCAGTCGCGTGGCAACAGGTGCAGCAGCTGCTGCGACAGCGACACCGGCGCCTCGTAGCGATAGTGGGTGTCGTGCTGGATGCGGTAGCGAACCTGGCTCATCACATGGACACCGTGCGCTGGCTGACGGCGTCGACATGGGCGAAGCAGCGATAGATGACCCGTTCGGACAGCTGGCTGCTGGCCTCGGCGATCTGTCGCAGCAGGCGCGCCAGGCCCTGCTGCACCTCGACCCGGCCGGCGTCGCCGAACAGGGTGCTCTCCAGGGTGCCGAGGTCGAAGCGGCGCAGGCGGTCGTAGGTATCGTGCAATGCCGGATCGCGGGGCAGGCCGTAATAGCGCTCCAGGTGCTCCACGGCGTTGATCAGCGCATGCAGCTGGAAACGGATCGAATAGGGGTTGTGCTCGTGCAGCATCAGCAGGTCCAGTACCGGGATCAGCTGGGGCGCCGCCTGGTAGCGCGAGCGATAGGTGATGATGCTGTTGCCCAGTTCCAGCAGCCATTCCAGGCCCGCCGCATCCCAGGTGGCGCCGCCTTCGAGGAAGTGCGCCAGGCTGCCGGCGAGGAATTGCACCCGTTCGATGCGCCGGCCGATCATCAGAAAGCGCCAGCTCTCGTCGTGGGTCATGTCGTCGAAGGTGAAGCCGGCCACCGCCGCCAGCGCCATCACCAGGCGGTTGAGACTCTGCAGCGCCTCGCCCGGCTCGCTGCCGACCTGGCCCAGGCCATGGGCCTCGCGCTCCACCTCGCGGATGGCGCGCCAGTTCTCCGGCGACAGCCGGCCGCGGACCTGGGCCGCAGCCCAGTGCAGCCGTTGCAGATTGGCGCCCAGGCCGCTGGGAAAGTCGCCCGGCCCCAGGGCGGCATGCAGCTGCTCCGCCAACCGGCCGCCCGCGGGCAGCAATTCCAGGGCCGTGGCCAGATCGATGGCCGACTGCACCGCCGGCCCGCCGTCGTCGGCGTCCAGGTAGCGACTCAGGACGATCCGCAGCAGGCGCGCGGCATCCTCGCAGCGCTCGCTGTAGCGACCGTACCAGAACAGATTCTCGGCGGTGCGCGAGGGCAGGAAGGGGTCCTTGCGCACCAGGTCGCGCACCCCCAGCACCCGCGCCCCGGGTACCTCGGCGGCGCCGCGACTGCCGCCCAGCACCCAGGTGTCCTTGCTCGACCCGCCGCGCTGCATGGACACCACCGCGGCGCCTTCATGAGCGACCCGGGTCAGCCCACCGGGCATCACCCAGTAGCCGTCTTCGCTGGCCACCGCATAGACGCGCATGCCAATGGCCCGCGACTGCAGACTGCTGCCCTGCCAGACCGGCGCCTGGGACAGCTGGATGCGCTCCTGGGCCACATAGGCGTGGGGCGTGGCCAGGATGCGCGCGCGCAGTTCGGCCAGCCCCGCGGCATCCAGGGCCTTGCCGAACACCGGCTCGAAGCCCTGCGCCGGATAGGCCGGCTTGATCACCAGCTCCGCCAGCCGCGCCAGGGCCGCTTCGCGCACCGGCGTCTCGCCGCACCACCAGGTGGCAACGGAAGGCAGCGCCAGGGTCTCGCCCAGCAGGGCCTGGCAGACCCCCGGCAAGAAGCCCAGCAGACCGGGCGACTCCAGCAGTCCGCTGCCCAGGGCATTGGCCATGATGACGTTGCCCTGGCGCACCGCCTCCAGCAGACCGGGCACGCCCAGCGCCGAATCGGTACGCAATTCCAGCGGATCGCAGAAGTCGTCGTCCAGTCGGCGGAACACCGCATGGACGCGTCTCAGCCCGCTCAGGGTCTTGAGGTAGAGGCAGGCGTCGCGCACCGTGAGGTCCTGGCCTTCCACCAGCGGAAAGCCCAGTTGCCGCGCCTGGTAGAGGTGCTCGAAGTAGGTCTCGTTGTAGCGCCCCGGCGTCAGCAGCACCGCCAGCGGCGCCTCCTCGCCGGTGTCCAGGCCGGTGCTCAGGGTGCGCTGCAGCGCCTGGAAGTAGCCATTGAGCGGCTGGACCTGCAGATCGCGGTGCAACTCGGGAAAGGCCCGCGCCACGATGTGGCGATTCTCCAGGGCATAGCCGGCGCCGGACGGCGCCTGGGTGCGATCGGCCAGCACCCACCAGCGGCCATCAGGCGCCCGCGCCAGATCCACCGCATAGACGTGCAGCCAGGTATCGCCCGGCGGACGCAACCCCTGGCAGGCCCAGAGAAAGTTGTTGTGCCCGAACACCAGCTCCGGCGGCAGCAGCCGCTCGTGCAACAGGCGCTGTTCGCCATAGAGATCGCCCAGTACCCGATTCAGCAGGCGGGCCCGCTGCGCCACGCCGGCCGCTAGGGGCGCCCACTCCTCCGCAGAGATCAGTTGCGGCAGCAGGTCCAGCGCCCAGGGCCGGTCGCTGCCCTTGGGATCGGCGTAGACATTGTAGGTCACGCCGTTTTCCTGGATCTGCCGCGCGATCAGGGCCTGGCGCTGGTCGAGCTGGGCGGGTCGCAGCCCGGCCAGATGGCCGTAGAAACGGCGCCAGGGCGGCCGCACGCCGCCCCGCGGACTCCAGAGTTCGTGGTAGCTGCCGGTCATGTCGCTGGCATTGCGGGAAGCGTTCGGGGGCATGGTCAAGGGACGGCTGACAGGGTACGGAAGCGGATTCGGACGGCGCGCAGCGGCGGGGGCGCCGCAACGCCCGCGCCCGTTTCGATGGTCACTAGGGTAGTGGTGTGGCTCGGGATGCGCCACCGCAAACGCGGGCCACCACGGCCAGCGGAGCGTCAGCGGTTGCCGGGACCGATCCCAGAGCCTTCGCCGGTCGTCCCAGGCGACGAACAACCCGGAACTCCAGGGTCTGGCCGCTCTACTAATTCGCTAGCAAGACGCCAGCGCTCCGCCGGCGTCCGACGCGGCCGCTCTCGCCAGGTATCAGCCCCCATGCGCAATTTTCTCGGAAGCTACAGTTCCAATCGTCAGCAACGCAACGCCCTGCGCGCCCTGCCCGTCCAGCGCAAGGTCGCCAACTGCACCTGCGGCCAGGCCATCTTCTTTCCCAACAGCGAATGCCTGGCCTGTGGCAACGCCCTGGGCTACGCCCCGGACCAGGGCACGCCGACGGCGCTGCTGCCGGGCGAAGGCGGTCTCTGGCAGTTGCCCGAGGCCGGCAGCGGCCTCTATCGCCGTTGCGCCAACCTGGACACGCCGGCCGCCTGCAACTGGCTGGTGCCGGCCGATTCCGGCAACGAATTCTGCGTCGCCTGCCAGCTCAATCACACCATTCCGGATCTGTCCTTCGAGGGCAACGGCGAGCGCTGGCGCAAGCTGGAGCTGGCCAAGCGGCAATTGGTCGCCCAGCTGCTGGGCCTGGGGCTGCAGGTGATCCCCCAGACCGTGGATGCCGAGCACGGACTCGCCTTCGACTTCCTCGCCCCCGACGCCACCGGCACCCCCACCACCGGGCATGCCAATGGCCTCATCACCCTGAACATCCTCGAGGCAGACGACGCCCACCGGGAAAAGGTCCGTGCCGACATGCACGAGCCCTATCGCACCCTGCTCGGGCATTTCCGCCACGAGGTCGGGCATTACTACTTCGATCGTCTGGTCGCCGGGACCGACTGGGAAGAGCCCTTCCGCGCACTCTTCGGCGACGAGCGCGCCGACTATGGCGAAGCGCTCAAGCGCCACTATCAGCAGGGCGCGCCGGCAGGCTGGGAAAGCCAGTACGTCAGCGCCTACGCCACCATGCACCCCTGGGAAGACTGGGCGGAGACCTGGGCGCACTACCTGCACATGATGGACACCCTGGCCACCGCCGCCAGCCTGGGCATGAACGCCGGCAGCCTGCAGCTGGACTTCCAGCCCTTTACCCGCGAGGCGCTGTACGAGGCGGAAGACCGCAGCGACGACGAATTCCTCGGCTTCGCCAATGCCTGGATCGAACTGGCGGCCATGCTCAACGAATTGTCCCGCAGCATGGGCCAGCCGGACTTCTATCCCTTCGCCCTGCCCGCTCCGGTGATCGCCAAGCTGCACTTCATCCACAAGGTCATCCATTCGGCCCAGCCCAGCCTGCTGGAACAGGGCCTGGCCACGGACGACACGGCAGCCGGCGCCACCCTGGGCGCGACCCTGTGATCTTCGTCCTGCTCAGCCGAGCAGGACGATGCCCCAGACCACGGCGATGATGATCATGGCCACGAACTGCGCGGCACTGCCAAGATCCTTGGCATTCTTCGAAAGTTCGTGCCAGTCCAGGGAAATGCGATCCACCACCGCCTCGATGGCGGCGTTGAACAATTCGACCACCAGCGACAGCAGGCAGACCGCCACCAGCAGCGCCCGCTCGCCGCGACTCACATCCAGCCAGAAGGCCAGGGGCACCAGCACCACGTTGAGCAGCACCAGCGAACGAAAGGCCGCTTCCTGGCGAAAGGCCGTGCGCAGGCCGGCCAGGGAATAGCCGGTGGCGTTGATGACCCGGCGCAGACCGGTCTTGCCTTTGTAGGGAGAGATCACGAAAAAGCTCCATCCAGCAGGGGCGAACCGCCGCCGCGCGTGGACGGCAGGTGCGGAAAAGGGAAAGCGGGCAGTCACGCCCACGCCGGGCGCCGCTGCCAGCGGACATCAGCCGGACGTGCTCTCCAGCTGCTGCAGCAGCAGGGCCGCCTGGGTGCGGGTGCGGACGCCGAGTTTACGAAAGATGGCCGTGGCATGGGCCTTGACCGTGGCTTCGGAGACATTTAGCTCGAAGGCGATCTGCTTGTTGAGCAGCCCCTCGCAGAGCATGGTGAGCACCCGGAATTGCTGCGGCGTGAGACTGGCGAGGCCGGCACTGGCGGCCTTGGCCTCCTCGCTCAGGGCGGCAGCGCCTTCCACCTGGGGTGGCCACCAGGTATCGCCATCCAGCACCTGACTGACCGCCTGTTGCAGGGTGCTCAGATCGCTGGACTTGGGAATGAAGCCACTGGCGCCGAATTCCCGGGCGCGCTGCACCACGGCGGGCTCTTCCTGGGCCGAGATCATCACCACCGGCACCTGGGGATACTGGCCGCGCAAGAGGACCAGTCCGGAAAAGCCATAGGCGCCGGGCATGTTGAGATCGAGCAGGACCAGATCCCAGTCGGTGCGCTCGGCCAGGCAGGCCTGGAGTTCGGCGATGTCGGCCACTTCGGTGAGCCGCGCCTGGGCACCCAGCCCCAGGGTCAGGGCCTGCTGCAGCGCGCTGCGAAACAGCGGATGATCGTCGGCGATCAGGATCTGGTAGGCAGCCGCCATGGTGTAGCTTTCCTTGTTGTCGTGAGCGCCCCCATCGACCAGGAAGCTGGCGCACGGGCTGCACGCAAGCATGCCGAACGGCGCGGACGGGAGCAAGGCCGGGTGGCTCGCCGACGGTAGGCAAGGCCCTGCGGTTTGCGGCACAGTTGCCGTTTTGCCCAAGAGATGCCCCATGCCCAGCGCCGCCCTGCGTGCCGATCTGCTCATGTTGCTCACCGCCCTCATCTGGGGCAGCGCCTTCGTCGCCCAGACCGGCGGCATGGAGCACATCGGTCCCTTTCTCTACACCGGCCTGAGATTCGCCCTGGGCGCCCTCACCCTGGTTCCGCTGCTGCTGTTCCTGCGCCGCCGCGGCCGCCAGCAGCGCCTGACCCGCGACACCCTCAAGGGCGGCCTGCTGATGGGCCTGGTGCTGACCCTGGGCATCAATCTGCAGCAGGTGGGGCTGCTGTTCACCAGCGTGACCAACTCCGGCTTCATCACCGGTCTCTATGTCATCGTGGTGCCGCTGCTGGGGCTGCTGCTCGGCCAGCGCAGCCATCTGGGCACCTGGATCGGCGCCAGCCTGGCGGTGGTGGGCATGGGCCTGCTGAGCATCGGTGACAACTTCCAGGTGGCCTCGGGCGATCTGCTGCAACTGGCCGGCGCCCTGGCCTGGGGCGTTCATGTGCTGCTGGTGGGTCACTATTCCAGTCGCCACGACGCCACGGTGCTGTCGATCCTGCAATTCGGCGTCTGCGCCGTGCTCAGCCTCGCGCTGGCGCTGGCGTTCGAGCCGATCCAGTCGACGCGAATCGTGCTGGCCCTGCCCGAGCTGCTCTATGGCGGGGTGATCGCCGCCGGCATCGGCTACACCCTGCAGGTGTTTGCCCAGCGCGGCGCCATCGCCTCCCATGCGGCGGTGATCTTTTCCCTGGAGGCGGTGTTCGCCGCCTTCTTTGGTGCCTGGCTGCTGGGCGAAGCCCTCAGCGGTCGTGGCTACCTGGGTTGCGTCCTGATGTTCGCCGGCATGCTCGCCGCCCAGCTCTGGCCGCGCCAGGCGCCGGTCGAGGTCAAGCCGGTCAACTAGCGCGCAGGGTCTTCAGTTGCCGGCTGGCCGGGCTGTCCGCCGCCAGCGGCAGGTGATGCTTGGCATCCAGGTAGCGCTCGCTGAAGACATCCAGATAGGCCTCCAGCAGGCGTCCGGCCGGTGCCTCACCGGCCAGTTCCAGGCACAGGGCGGCGACCTCGGCGGTGCACAGGTGCTCGCCGCGGGTGGAGCGCCGCAACCGGTAGCGCGACAGCGCATTGGGCTGAAAGCTCAGCACCGGCAGGTGGTCCAGATAGGGACTCTTGCGAAACATCTTGCGCGCCTCGGTCCAGGTGGCATCCAGCAGCACGAACAGCGGGCGCTGACCGGGGGCCAGCGGCAGGCTCTCGACCACCCGCTCGGGCGCGGCGTATTCGCCGGGAAACACCAGCAGCGGCTGCCACTCGGGCTGCGCGAGCAATTCCGGCAGCGCCGGATCCACCGCCGTGCGACTCCAGCCGAAGGCGTGGGTATCGGCCACCACATCGGCGATCAGCCAGCCGGTGTTACTCGGCTTGAGCGGCTCGACGTCGTGCATCAGCAGGCACATGCCGGCCTGGGTCTGGCGCAGGGGACGCAGGTCGCAGAGGCAGTGGCTGGGCGCCAGGCGGCAATTCGGGCAGCGCGCCATGCGCGAGCCACGGGCGATGAAGGGCTTGATGCTGCGCGCCAGGCGCTCCTGGCGCAAACGGGCCACGGCATGCAGAGGGGTGTCGCTGATCGGGGTCATGCCGGGCTCGCGGGCAAAAGCGCAGTTTACCAGAGCGATCGGGATGCCCGCGGCGGCCAGGCAGGTTACCCTGCGCAGACGCCTTGCGAACCCCCGCCCGCGACCACGGTCGAAACGGGCTCCTCTACGCTGGAGAACACGATGCCTCGTTTTGCTTTGCTCGCCCTGACCCTCGCCCTGCCCTTCACCGTCCAGGCGGCCGAGTCGCTCAAGGACCACGAGCTCAACCAGATGCTGCGCAAGGTGGCCACCGAAAGCAGCCAGGGCACGCCCCGCGCCATCAACGAGGACATCCTCGACCGCGGCTACACCGTGCAGGGCAAGCAGCTGATCAACAACCTCAGCGTCCGCCCGGCCCATGCCGCCCGCATGCGCGAGAATCCGGCCACGGTGCGGGTGCAGCTCGCCGAGAGCGTCTGCCAGAACAACGGCTATCGCCAGTTGCTGGCCCGCGGCGCCACCCTGGTCTATGACTTCACCGAATACCAGACCAACAAGCCGGTCATGGTCGAGCGCTTCCAGGCCGCCGACTGCGGCCTGGGCAAGTAAGCGGAGACCGCGGCCATGACCGAGGACAGCGACGACAGCTACCTGGCCCGCCATGTGGAGCCCAGCGCCGCGGACCTCGGTCAGCGCATCGACGAATTGCTGGCGCACGCCCTGCCGGGCGGCAGCCCCAATCTCGGCCTCTACCGCGAGATGCTGGTGACGGTGGTGCGCATGGCGCAGACCAATCCGGCGCGCTGGGACGCCAAGATCATGCTGCAGACGCTCAAGGAGCTGGAGCAGGCCTTCCGCACCCTGGAGCGCTTTCGCCGGCGGCGCAAGGTCACGGTGTTCGGCTCGGCGCGGACCCGCATCGATCACGGCCTCTATACCCTCGCCCGCGAGCTGGGCAGCGCCCTGGCCCGCCGCGACATGATGGTCATCACCGGCGGTGGCGCCGGCATCATGGGCGCCGCGCACGAGGGCGCGGGGCCCGAAGCCAGTCTCGGCTTCAACATCACCCTGCCCTTCGAACAGCGCGCCAATCCGACCATCGAAGGCACGGATCACCTGCTGTCCTTTCACTTCTTCTATGTGCGCAAGCTGTTCTTTTTGAAGGAGGCGGATGCCCTGGTGCTCTGCCCCGGCGGCTTCGGCACCCTGGACGAGACCTTCGAGGTACTCACCCTGATCCAGACCGGCAAGAGCCCCCTGGTGCCGCTGGTCCTGCTGGACACCCCCGACGGCCATTTCTGGGACGACACCCTGGCCTATCTGCAGCGCAATCTGCTGGAAGAAGGCTACATCCTTCCCGCCGATCTCAAGCTGGTGCGCCTGGTGCGTTCGCCGGAAGCCGCCGCGGCCGAGATCGAGCACTTCTACGGCAACTACCACTCCACCCGCCGGCGTGACGGCCTGCTGCATATCCGTCTCAAGCACGCCGTGACCCCTGCCTGCCTGGAGCAGCTGGCCACGGATTTCGCCGACCTCTGCCGGACCCCGGGCTTCACCCAGCTGGCCCCGGGCGAAGGCGAGGCCGACGAAGCCGAGTTCGCCCACCTGACACGCCTCACCTTCGACTTCCACGGTCGTCACTATGGCCGTCTGCGCGAACTGGTGGACGAAATCAATCGGCCGGAGCATTGGGCAGCCACCTAGGTTGGGTTGAGCGCAACGAAGCCCAACGCTCTCCAACACCAGAACCGATGTTGGGTTGCACTGTGCTCAGGGCAAACCTGCGCGACCGAGGTTGATTGCTGACATCGCGGCCATGGGCCGCTCCTACGGACGCTGAGTTGAGGGTAGGAGCGGCCCATGGCCGCGATAGCGCTGAGCTCGAGTCGTTCCAGGCAAAAGCACGGGAAATGGCGACTCCCTTTCCCTTCGGCATCACCGCGACGCGCGCCCTCACCCCAACCCTCTCCCTCAGGGAGGGGGGTTAGCCGTTTTCCGCAATCAGTCGCTCACCGCGGGCGGAGTGGACCTGCAGGCTGGCGCTGAGCGCAGCGGAGCCCAACACCGCAAGCCACGCCCCATTACCGCCGGCTCAGCACCCGGTTGATCCCGTCCATGGCATAACCTCGGTAGGCCAGGAAGCGGCCCTGCTTGGCGCGCTCCTTGGCGTCGGCCGGCGGTGTACCGAATTTCCGGCGCCACACCTCTTCCAGCTGCGCCTGCCAGTCCACATCCGCTTCGCGCAGGGCCGTTTCCACCTGCTCTCTTTTCAGGCCACGCTGGCCCAGTTCTTCGCGGATCCGCATGGGGCCGTAACCGGAACGGGCACGACTGGCGATATAGCTCTCCAGATAGCGACTTTCGTCGAGCAGGCCATCCTCGGCCAGGCGATCCAGCACCGGACCGAGCAGGCTTTCCTCGGCCCCGCGCCGCCGCAGCTTGCGCGACAGCTCTTCACGGCCATGCTCGCGACGCGCCAGGAGGTCCATGGCGGCGAAACGGATGGCAGCGGTGGTATCCAGTGGATTGCCCAAGGGTGATCCTCCTTATGCGAAAACCCCCGCACGGGGCGGGGGTCGTCTAGAGCACTGGCCGGCGATCAGAAATCGACGTCAGCGTCTTCTTCAGCGGCCACTTCGGCCTTTTGATTGGTCGGCTGGCTCAGCAACTTCTCGCGGATCGCCTTGTCCACGGCGCCCTTGATCTCGGGGTTGTCTTCCAGGAACTTGGCAGCATTGCCCTTGCCCTGGCCGATCTTGCTGCCCTGGTAGCTGTACCAGGCGCCCGACTTCTCGATCAGACCCAGTTGCACGCCCAGATCGATGATCTCGCCGTTCAGATAGATACCCTTGCCGTAGAGGATCTGGAACTCGGCCTGGCGGAACGGCGGTGCCACCTTGTTCTTGACCACCTTGACGCGGGTTTCGCTACCGATCACCTCGTCGCCTTCCTTCACTGCGCCGATGCGGCGGATGTCGAGACGGACCGAGGAGTAGAACTTCAGGGCGTTACCGCCGGTGGTGGTCTCGGGGTTGCCGAACATCACACCGATCTTCATGCGGATCTGGTTGATGAAGATGACCAGGCAGTTGGCGTTCTTGATGTTGCCGGTGATCTTGCGCAGCGCCTGGGACATCAGACGCGCCTGCAGACCCACGTGCATGTCACCCATCTCGCCTTCGATCTCGGCCTTGGGCACCAGGGCGGCCACGGAGTCGACGATGATGACGTCGACCGCGTTGGAGCGCACCAGCATGTCGGTGATTTCCAGGGCCTGTTCGCCGGTATCCGGCTGGGACACCAACAGGTCGTCGACGTTGACGCCCAGCTTGCCGGCATAGTCCGGGTCCAGCGCGTGCTCGGCGTCGACGAAGGCGCAGGTGGCGCCCTGCTTCTGGGCCTGGGCGATGACCGACAGGGTCAGGGTGGTCTTGCCCGAGGACTCGGGACCGTAGATTTCGACGATACGGCCCTTGGGCAGACCGCCGATGCCGAGGGCGATGTCGAGACCCAGGGAGCCGGTGGAAATCGCCGGAATGGCCTGGCGATCGTGATCGCCCATGCGCATCACGGTGCCCTTGCCGAATTGCTTTTCAATCTGTCCCAAGGCCGCGGCCAGGGCACGCTTTTTGTTGTCGTCCATTAGATTCCTCTCGGAGAAAGAAGGGCCAGACGGCCGTGGATACCTGTATAAGTGAACAGTATTAAACCATAGTCGCCCCCTGGTTGCTACACCTGAGGGCCTTTTTCCTCGGTCAGAAACGCCAATAAAACCTCCAGCGCGCGGACCTGGGTCTGCTGGCGGACGGCGGCGCGATCGCCGGCAAAGACCTGCCGTTCAGTGCGCAATTTCTCGCCGTCGCGCCAGGCCAGCCAGACGGTGCCGACCGGCTTGCCCGGCACCGCGCCACCCGGCCCGGCGATCCCGCTCACCGCCACGGCGAAGCGCGCCCCGGCGCGCTGTTGCGCACCCAGCGCCATGGCCGTCACCACCTCTTCGCTGACCGCTCCGACCTGCTCGAACAGGGCCTCGGGCACGTCCAGCTGCAAGGTCTTCTGGCGGTTGGAATAGGTAACGAAGCCGGCCTCGAACCAGGCGGAGCTGCCGGCGATGCGGGTAATGGCTTCGGCGATACCGCCACCGGTGCAGGATTCGGCGGTGGTGACCTGGGCGCCGGCCGCCTGCAGGGCTTCACCCAGGCGTTGGGCCAGGCTGTCGAGGAGGTCCATCGAAAGCTTCCTGTGCAAAGAGACTTAGAAGGTGACCGCGGCAAGCGAGTGGCTGCGGCGACCATTGGTCGGCCTGCACCTTAGACCGGCTTGCCGCCGCGCGTGAGAAAAGATTTACTGAAACCGGTTTCAGGCACCTACAAAATCCTAACAGCGGTATGCCATGAACGATGTCTACCTCCCCGGTCCGCGCGCCACCCGTGCGACCATCGCCGAAGTGGCCGCCGCCGCCGGCGTGTCCAAGGCCAGCGTGTCCCGCTACATCAGCGGTGATCGCCGCCTGCTGTCCGACTCCCTCGCCGCGCGCATCGAACAGGCCGTGGTCGCCCTCGATTTCCAGCCCAACCAGATGGCCCGCGGCCTCAAGCGCGGTCGCAGTCGCCTGATCGGCATGCTGGTGGCCGACCTGCTCAACCCCTACTCCACCGCGGTCATGCATGGCGTCGAAACCGCCTGCCGCCAGCAGGGCTATTCGCTGCTGATCTGCAACACCGACCAGGACGCCCGCCAGGAGCGCCAACAACTGGCCGCGCTGCAGTCCTACAGCATCGAAGGCCTGATCGTGAACACCTTCGGCCAGCACGCCGCCGACCTGCGCCAGCTGGGCAGCCGCCTGCCGCTGGTGCTGCTGGACCGCGAACTGCCCGGCGTCGAGGCCGATCTGGTCGGCCTCGATAACCACCAGGCCATCGCCACCGGGGTCGCCCACCTGCAACGCCAGGGCTATCGCGACCTGCTGCTGGTCAGCGAACCCCTGGACGGCACCAGCTCCCGTCGCCAGCGCCTGACGGCCTTCGACACGGCACTGGCCGAACACCCCGGCTGCCGTGGTACCCATTGCGCCCAGGCTGACGATGCCCTGGCGCTGCAGACCGCCCTCGCCACCTTCCTCGCCGCTCCCGGTCCCGGTCCCAAGGCGCTGCTCACCGCCAACGGCGTGGCCACCCTGGCCACCACCCTGGCGCTGCAGGCCCTGGGCGAGCCCCTGTTCGAGCGCTTCGGTCTCTTGGCCCTGGATGATCTGGATTGGTTTCCCCTGGTGGGCGGCGGTATCAGTGCCCTGGCCCAGCCGACCCATGCCCTGGGCGTTGCCGCCTTCGAGCGCCTGCAGCGGCGTATCGACGGCGATCGCAGCGCTCCGGTGCAGCAGACCTTCGGCGCGGAGTTGCGTATCCGCCAGTCGACTCGCGCCAGAACCTAGGGGCACCTTTCGTCCTTTTGTGCGTCTTTCTTTGAAACCGGTTTCAGGAGAACAACAATGCCACCGGAGATCGCCATCACCACCTCGGCCTTTGGCGCCGACGGGGTCCGTGCCCAGGGTCAGGCCGCCTGGCTCGATCTGATCGCCGCTGCGGGAGCCTCCCATGTGGAGATCCGCGCCGAACTCTTTACCGAGGCCCCCGACTTCGCGGCCCTGGGCGCCGCCATCCGGGCCGTCGGCCTGGGCTGCGTCTATTCCGTCCCCCTGGAGCTCTGGCCCGAAACCGACGCCGCGCTCTCGCCACGCCTCCCCGCCGCCCTCGCCGAAGCCCGCCTGCTGGGCGCCGATACGCTCAAGGTGTCCCTCGGGTACTATCGCGCCGCAGCCGAGCTGGCGGCGCTCGCCCCCCTGCTGACCGACGCGGGCCCTCAACTGCTGGTGGAAAACGACCAGACCGCCCAGGGTGGTCGGATCGAACCGCTGCGCGCCTTTATCCAGGCGGCGCGGGCAGCGCAGCTGCCGGTGGGACTGACCTTCGATGTCGGCAACTGGCGCTGGCAGGACGAAGACCCGCTGCAGGCCGCCCGCCTGCTCGGCCCGGACGTCCGTTACCTGCATTGCAAGGCGGTGCGCCGGCGTGCCGGCGGCCTGCATGCGGTGCCGCCGGAGGCCGCGGACCTGCTGGCCTGGCAGGGGCTGATGACGCACTTCCCCAGCGGCCTGCGGCGGGCCATCGAATTTCCCCTGATGGGTGCGGATCTGCTGGCCGAGACCCGTCGCCAGGTGGCGGCGTTGCGCACCCTGGATGCCCAGGTTCAGGAGGCGCGCCGGCATGGCTGACATCGACATCCTCGCCTTTGGCGAAACCATGACCATGTTCGTCGCCGAGACACCGGGCGAGCTGGCCACGGTCGGCCAGTTCGGCAAGCGCATCGCCGGCGCCGACAACAACGTGGCCATCGGCCTGAGCCGCCTGGGCTTCAAGGTCACCTGGCTGTCGCGGGTCGGCGATGACTCCTTTGGCCGCTTCGTGCGCGCCAGCCTCGAAGCCGAGGGGCTGGACTGCCGCCGCCTCAGGATCGATCCCCGGCACCCCACCGGCTTTCAGCTCAAGTCTCGCGCCACCGATGGCAGCGATCCGGTGGTCGAGTACTTCCGCCGCGGCTCGGCGGCCAGCCACCTCAACATCGAGGAAGACTTCGACCCCAGCCTGCTCCAGGCGCGTCACCTGCATGCCACCGGTATCCCGCCAGCGCTGTCGCCCAGCGCCCGCGCCTTCAGCCGGCACCTGCTGCAGGCCATGCGCGACGCCGGCCGCAGCATCTCCTTCGATCCCAATCTGCGGCCGTCGCTGTGGGACAGCGAAGACCAGATGCGCCGTGAACTCAACGACCTCGCCGCCCTGGCCGACTGGGTGCTGCCCGGCCTGGCCGAGGGCCGCCTGCTGACCGGCTACGACACCCCAGCGGACATCGCCGCCTTCTACCTCGACCGTGGCGCCAAGGCCGTGGCCATCAAGCTCGGCCCCGAGGGCGGCTACTGGCGCACGCCCGACGCCGAGGGCGAGGTCCCCGGCGTGCCCGTGGCCGAGGTGGTCGACACCGTCGGCGCCGGCGATGGCTTCGCCACCGGCTTCGTCAGCGCCCTGCTCGACGGTCTCGACGTCGCTACCGCCGTCGCCCGTGGCAACTGGATCGGCGCCCGCGCCGTGCAGGTGGTCGGCGACATGGAAGGACTGCCCTACCGCCACGAACTCCCCTGATCGATCCCAACCCCCTGACAAGAACAATCAAGCAGGTGATCCCATGAACGCTTCTCCTCTCGCTCCACGCCGCTGGTGGTATCTGATGCCGGTGGTCTTCATCACCTACAGCCTGGCCTATCTCGATCGGGCCAACTACGGCTTCGCCGCCGCCTCGGGCATGGCCGACGACCTGGGCATCACTCCGGCGATGTCGTCGCTGCTCGGCGCACTGTTCTTTCTCGGCTACTTCTTCTTCCAGGTGCCTGGCGCCATCTACGCCGAGAAGCGCAGCGTCAAGCGGCTGATCTTCTGGAGCCTGATCGGCTGGGGCGGCCTGGCGACCCTGACCGGCATGGTGCCCAACGTCACCCTGCTGATCGCCATCCGCTTCCTGCTCGGTGTGGTGGAAGCCGCGGTGATGCCGGCGATGCTGGTCTATCTCTGCCACTGGTTCACCAAGCGCGAGCGCTCCCGGGCCAACACCTTTCTGATCCTCGGCAATCCGGTGACCATCCTCTGGATGTCGGTGGTCTCGGGTTATCTGATCCATGCCTTGGACTGGCGCTGGATGTTCATCATCGAAGGCCTGCCGGCGGTGATCTGGGCCTTTATCTGGTGGCGGATCGCCGACGAGCGCCCCAAGGATGCCAAGTGGCTCGATCAGGCCGAGAAGGCCCGCCTGGAAGAAGCCCTGAAGGCCGAGCAGCAGGGCATGAAGCCGGTCAAGAACTACGCTGAAGCCTTCCGCTCGCCCAAGGTCATCCTGCTGTCGCTGCAGTATTTCTGCTGGAGCATTGGCGTCTATGGCTTCGTCATCTGGCTGCCCTCGATCCTGCGCAAGGGTGCCCAACTGGACATCGTCCAGGCCGGCTGGCTGTCCTCGCTGCCCTACCTCGCCGCCGTGCTGGCCATGGTCGGGGTGTCCTGGGCCTCGGATCGCCTGCAGAATCGCAAGCTGTTCGTCTGGCCGCCGCTGCTGATCGCCGCCCTGGCCTTCCTCGGCTCCTTCGCCCTCGGCACCCAGCACTTCTGGTGGTCCTATGCCCTGCTGGTGGTGGCCGGTGCCTGCATGTACGCCCCCTACGGCCCCTTCTTCGCCATCGTCCCGGAAATCCTCCCCGGCAACGTGGCCGGTGGCGCCATGGCGCTGATCAACAGCATGGGTGCCCTGGGCTCCTTTGCCGGCTCCTACCTGGTGGGCTATCTCAATGGCGTGACCGGCGGTCCCGGGGCGTCCTTCGGCTTCATGGGCGGCGCCCTGCTGGTGGCCGTGGTCCTGACCCTGCTGCTGCGCCAGGAGCCGGTCGCCCGCGCCGCGGCGCTCAAGCCCGCCGCCAGTCACTAGAGGAAACGCTGTCCATGAAAAAGAAGGTGATCCACTACAAGGCCCTGTCCCCGGCGCTCACCGCGCGCCTGGAAGAGGCCTTCGACCTGGAATACGTCGACGTCAAGGCGCCGGGCGGCGAAGCCCGGCTGCGCGAGCGTCTGCCCGAGGCTCAGGGCCTGCTCGGCTCCAGCTTCAAGCTGACGCCCGAGTTGCTGGATCTGGCGCCCCGGCTGGAAGCCATCGCCAGCGTCTCGGTCGGATTCGACAGCTATGACCTGCCCTATCTGCAGCGGCGCGGCATCCTGCTCTGCAACACCCCGGATGTCCTGACCGAAAGCGTGGCCGACGCCGCCTTCGCCCTGCTGCTCGCCACCGCGCGGCGCATCGTCGAGCTGGCCGACTGGGTGCGCGCCGGCCAGTGGCAAGCCAGTCTGGGCGAGGCGCACTTCGGTTGCGACGTCCATGGCAAGACCCTGGGGCTGGTGGGCATGGGCCGCATCGGCCAGGCCATCGCCCGCCGCGCCCACCTGGGTTTCGGCATGCAGGTCAACTACACCGCCCACGCCGCCAAGCCCGAGGTGGACGAGCGCTTCGGCGCGCGCTTCCTGCCGCTGCCGGAATTGCTGGCGAGCTGCGACTTCCTCTGCGTCACCGTGCCCCTGAGCGAGGAGACCCATCACCTGCTGGGCGCCGCCGAGCTCGCGCGGCTACCGGCCCACGCCATCCTGATCAACGTCTCGCGCGGACCGGTGATCGACGAGGCCGCGTTGATCACGGCCTTGCAGGAAGGCCGCCTACGCGGCGCCGGCCTGGATGTCTTCGATCAGGAACCCGTGGCAGCGGACTCGCCCCTGCTGCAACTGCCCAACGTGGTGCCTACGCCGCACCTGGGCTCGGCGACCCGGGAGACGCGTGAAGCCATGGCCCGCTGCGCGGTGGACAATCTGCTGGCCGCCCTGGGCGGTCAACGACCGGCGAATCTGGTGAATCCCGAGGTCTGGCAGCGGCGCGAGTGAGCCTTGGCCGTCATTTGTGGTCAGACAAGTATCATCCCCACGGAGAATGCCCCATGACCGCCTTCGACGATCCCCAAGCCTTCGTCAACCGCGTGCGCGAGCAGGCCGCCGATGCCGAGCGCAGCGGCGACATCCCGCGCCTGCTGCAGCTGGTCAACGAACTGGCCACCGCCTTCGAGCGTCAAGCCCGCAGCACGGCGGCGGACAATGCCGAGGTAGCGCGTGCCGTCGAGGAATTCGAGCGGCACGAGGGCACCTGATCGGCCTGCCGCTCGTGCAGCCTTTCGCTACCGTGACGGACCCGCGTCCCGAGGTCTAGCGCCAGTGCCCATCGCCCCTTACATCCTGCTCGGCCGGTTGCTCAAGCTGGCCCCGCGGGACGCCCCTGCCCCCTTGCGCTATCTGGGCGCGGCCCTGCTCATCGCCGTCGCGGCCGGCATCCGGCTGAGCCTGGGGATCGACAGCCTGCCCTATCTGCTGTTCATTCCCTTCATCATGGCCGGGGCCTTCTGGTTCGGCCTCGGTCCCGGGATCTTCGCCACCCTGCTGTCGGTACTGCTGGCCGAGACCCTCTTCGTCAAGGCCCCGGCCTATTTCGCGTTGTTCTCCGAACGCTGGGTGTCCCATGCGCTGTTCGTGCTGGTCAACGTCATCATGGCCATGGTCTGCGCGGCCCAGCGCCGCAGCCTGGAGTCCCTCCATCGCTTCGCCGGCAATCTCGGCGAAGAAGTGGCCCTGCGCACCCGGCAGCGGGACCTGATCTGGCAGGCCAGCCCCGACCTGCTCTGCACGGCCACCCTCGAAGGCCAGCTGCTGGACCTCAATCCGGCCTGGACCAGCACCCTGGGCTGGAGCGCAGAGCAACTGCGCCACGAACCCTTCATGGCCTTCGTCCACGTCGAGGATCGCGCCCGCACCGAGGCGGCGCTGGAACGCCTGACGCTTGGCGAACCCGTGTTCGGCTTCGAGAATCGCTATCGGCATCGCGAAGGCGGCTATCGCTGGCTGTCGTGGAATTCGGTCTTGCAGGATGGCCTCATCTATTCCGCGGTACGCGAGGTGACGGCCATCCGCGAGCAGCAGGAAGCCCTGCGCCAGACCGAGGAACAGTTGCGCCAGAGTCAGAAGATGGAGGCCGTGGGCCAGCTGACCGGCGGCATCGCCCATGACTTCAACAACCTGCTGACCGGCGTGATCGGCAGTCTCGACATGCTCAGCCTGAGACTCGCCCAGGGCCGCTACACCGATCTCGAACGCTATGCCACGGGCGCCAAGGGCGCCGCCGAACGGGCCGCGGCCCTGACTCACCGCCTGCTCGCCTTTTCCCGCCGCCAGGCGCTGGACCCCACCGCCACCCAGACCAACGCCCTGGTGCTGGGCATGGAAGAACTGATCCGCCGCTCGGTCGGTCCCCAGGTCGAGATCCACATCGAACTGGCCGAGGCGTTGAATCCCACCCTGTGCGATCCCCACCAGCTGGAGAACGCCCTGCTCAACCTGTGCATCAACGCCCGGGATGCCATGCCCGAGGGTGGGACGCTGCGCATCGTCACCGCCAATCGCCGGCTCAACGACGCCCAGGCTGCCGCCCTGGAATTGCCGCCTGGCGACTATGTGACCCTGGCGGTGCTCGACACCGGTACCGGCATGCCACCCGAGGTCCTGGCACGCGCCTTCGATCCCTTCTTCACCACCAAGCCGGTGGGCATGGGCACCGGCCTCGGTCTGTCGATGATCTATGGCTTCGCCAAACAGTCCGGCGGCGTCGCCCATATCGTCTCGGCACCCGAGCGGGGCACTACCGTTACCCTCTATCTGCCGCGCCTGGTGGACGCCCCGCCGCCGTCGGTCGAGACGCTGCGCACCTCGCCGTTGCGCTATCCCGCTGGCATGACGGTGCTGGTGGTGGACGACGAACCGCTGGTGCGGACGCTCGTGGACGAGGCCCTGCGCGAACACCGTATCCGCACCCTGGAGGCGACCGATGCCGCCACCGCCCTGCAGGTGCTGGAATCGGATACGCCGCTGGACCTGCTGATCGCCGATGTCGGCCTGCCAGGCGGGCTGAGCGGCTGCCAGCTCGCCGCCCTGGCCCGTGAACGCCGCCCCGGCCTGATGACCCTGCTGATTACCGGCTATGCCGAGGCGGACCTGCCCGGTCAGCCCCTGCCGGTCCCCGGCGTCGAGGTGCTGGCCAAGCCCTTTACCCTGGAAAGGCTCATGACCCAGATCGATCTGCTGCTGGCTGCCCGCGAACAACGGCCGCAGGCCTGATGCCGCTGCCCTGAGCCGAGCGGGGCCGACAAACGCCGCCAGTTGATGGACAATACGCGGCTATCCACAGGCAACCGGATCGAAACACCCGCATGAGCGACCTCTCCGCGCACACGCCCATGATGCAGCAGTACCTCAAGATCAAGCATCAGCATCCCGAACAGCTGCTGTTCTATCGCATGGGCGATTTCTACGAGCTGTTCTATGACGACGCCCGGCGTGCCGCCAAGTTGCTCGACATCACCCTGACCGCCCGTGGCGCCTCGGCCGGCAAGTCCATCCCCATGGCCGGCATCCCCTTCCATTCCGCCGAAGGCTACCTGGCCAAGCTGGTCAAGCTCGGCGAATCCGTGGTGATCTGCGAGCAGATCGGCGACCCGGCCACCAGCAAGGGCCCGGTGGAACGCCAGGTGGTGCGCATCATTACCCCGGGTACGGTCAGCGACGAGGCGCTGCTCGACGAGCGCCGCGACAACCTGCTGACCGCCGTGCTGGGCGACGAACGCCTGTTCGGCCTGGCCGTGCTGGACATCGCCAGTGGTCGCTTCACCGTCCAGGAACTGGCCGGCTGGGAAACCCTGCTGGCGGAGCTGGACCGTCTCAATCCCGCCGAGCTGCTGATCCCCGACGACTGGCCCGCCGGCCTGCCCGCCGAGAAGCGCCGCGGCGTACGTCGCCGGGCGCCCTGGGATTTCGACTGCGATTCGGCGCTCAAGAGCCTCTGCCAGCAATTCGGCACCGGTGACCTCAAGGGCTTCGGTTGCGACAAGCTGGGCCTGGCCCTCGGCGCCGCCGGCTGCCTGCTGGCCTATGCCAAGGAAACCCAGCGCACCGCCCTGCCACACCTGCGCAGCCTCCGCCACGAGCGCCTGGACGACACCGTCATCCTCGACGGCGCCAGCCGCCGCAACCTGGAACTGGACGTCAATCTGGCCGGCGGTCGCGACAACACCCTGCAATCGGTGGTGGACCGCTGCCAGACCGCCATGGGCAGTCGCCTGCTGACCCGCTGGCTGAATCGTCCGCTGCGCAATCGCGCCATCATCGAAGCCCGCCAGGACGCCATCACCTGCCTGCTGGAAGGCTATCGCTTCGAGTCGCTGCAACCGCAGCTCAAGGATATCGGCGACCTGGAGCGCATCCTCGCCCGCATCGGCCTGCGCAACGCCCGCCCGCGGGATCTCGCCCGCCTGCGCGATGCCCTGGCCGCGTTGCCAATGCTGCAGGAGGGGCTGACGCAGATGATCGCCCCGCACCTGCTCGACCTGGCCCGGAGCATCCAGACCTATCCGGAGCTGGCCGCTACCCTGGCCCGCGCCATCATCGACAATCCGCCCGCGGTGATCCGCGATGGCGGCGTCATCAAGCGCGGCTACGACAGCGAGCTGGACGAGTTGCAGACCCTGAGCGAGAACGCCGGCCAGTTCCTCATGGACCTGGAGGCCCGGGAAAAGGCCCGCACCGGCCTGCAGGGCCTCAAGGTCGGCTACAACCGCGTCCACGGCTACTTCATCGAGATCCCCAGCCGCCAGGCCGAATCGGCCCCGGCCGACTACATCCGCCGCCAGACCCTCAAGGGCGCCGAGCGCTTCATCACCCCGGAGCTTAAGGCCTTCGAAGACAAGGCGCTGTCGGCCCAGAGTCGCGCCCTGGCGCGGGAAAAGGCGCTCTACGAAGCCCTGCTCGACGAGCTCATCGGCCACCTGGCGCCGTTGCAGGACAGCGCCGCCGCCCTGGCCGAACTGGACGTCCTGGCCAACTTCGCCGAGCGCGCTCTCAACCTGGACCTGAACAAGCCGCGCTTCGTCGAGGAGCCCTGCCTGAAGATCGGCCAGGGGCGCCACCCGGTGGTGGAACAGGTGCTGGAAACGCCCTTCGTCGCCAACGACGTCACCCTGGACAACGACACCCGCATGCTGGTGATCACCGGTCCGAACATGGGCGGCAAGTCCACCTACATGCGCCAGACCGCGCTGATCGTGCTCCTGGCCCATGTCGGCAGCTTCGTCCCGGCGGCCAGTTGCGAGCTGTCGCTGGTGGATCGCATCTTTACCCGCATCGGTTCCAGCGACGACCTGGCCGGCGGCCGTTCCACCTTCATGGTGGAGATGAGCGAGACCGCCAACATCCTGCACAACGCCAGCGAACACAGCCTGGTGCTGATGGACGAGGTCGGTCGCGGCACCAGCACCTTCGACGGCCTGTCGCTGGCCTGGGCCGCCGCCGAGCAACTGGCGCGACTGCGCGCCTGGACGCTGTTCGCCACCCACTACTTCGAGCTGACCGTGCTGCCGGACGGCCAGCCGAGCGTGGCCAACGTCCACCTCAACGCCACCGAGCACAACGACCGCATCGTCTTCTTGCACCATGTGCTGCCCGGCCCGGCCAGCCAGAGCTACGGCCTGGCCGTGGCGCAGCTGGCCGGAGTGCCGGAAGACGTCATCCTGCGCGCGCGCGAGCATCTCGCCCGCCTGGAAGCGGCCAGTTTCAACGGTGAGGTGGGTACGCCGCTGCCGGTGAGCGCGCCAGCCAAGGATCGTCCGCTACAGGCCGATCTGTTCGCCAGCGCCGTCCATCCTCTCATCGAGGAACTGGAACGCCTGCAGCCGGACGACATCACACCCAGACGGGCCCTGGAGCTTATCTACGAATGGAAAAAGCGTATCTGAGTTAACGGATACGAGGGTTCCGGCAATGCTGCTAGAATCCGCCGCCTTAGCCTGAGGAGAACGAGCAGATGACCTTCGTCGTCACTGACAACTGCATCAAATGCAAATATACCGACTGCGTGGAAGTCTGCCCGGTGGACTGCTTCTACGAAGGCCCCAACTTCCTGGTGATCCACCCGGACGAGTGCATCGACTGCGCCCTGTGCGAACCCGAATGCCCAGCCCAGGCGATCTTCTCGGAAGACGAGGTGCCGGCCGGCCAGGAAGCCTTCATCGAACTCAACAGTGAACTGGCCAACATCTGGCCGAACATCACCGAGAAGAAGGACGCCCTGCCTGACGCCGCCGAGTGGGATGGCAAGCCCAACAAGCTCCCCCAGCTCGAACGCTAGGCCTTGCCTGGAATTTCCAGGCAATAAAAAAGGGGGCGGATCGCTCCGCCCCCTTCGTCCCTGTCCCTGTAATCCTGCCACCATCCTGGTGAACCTCGTCCTGAGGTGTTCCTGATCCGCATCCTGCCGATCCGTGTCGTCCCAGACACAGCGCCGATAGTACGCTTCTCCCGCAGGCTGGCAATCTGCCATAGTGCGCCTTTCGATCTCGCCTTGCGCTTCGACCAGAAACAGAAAAACGTTATGTAGCAGGCACTTGGCGTCTTCTCGCGCTGATCAAGCGATGCTTTCTGGCAGCTCCAAGCGATACAGGCTTACGCAGGCTGTAAGCCCTGGCTTACAAGAACACGCAGAAAAAAGCCCGGAAAAATCCGGGCTCCGTTTGGCTGACATTCAGCTAGGCGCGATCAGAACAGCGAATCACTGGACAGGCCGTTGCGTTCGAAGATTTCCCGCAACCGCTTGAGCGCCTCGACCTGGATCTGCCGGACCCGCTCGCGGGTAAGGCCTATCTCCTGCCCTACCTCTTCCAGGGTGCAGGCTTCGTGACCGCGCAGCCCGAAGCGCCGGATCACCACTTCGCGCTGCTTTTCCGGCAACTCCAGCAGCCACTGGTCGATGCTCTGGTTGAGATCCGAATCCTGCAGCAGTTCGCAGGGATCGGTGGGACGATCATCGGTCAGGGTATCGAGCAGGGTCTTGTCGGAATCGGGGCCGAGGACCATGTCCACCGAGCTGATCCGCTCGTTGAGGCCCATCACCCGCTTCACGTCCGCCACCGGCTTTTCCAGCAGGGCGGCGATTTCCTCGGGAGAAGGTTCGTGATCGAGCTTCTGGGTCAGCTCCCGCGCGGCGCGCAGGTGCAAATTGAGCTCCTTGACCACATGGATCGGCAGGCGAATGGTGCGGGTCTGATTCATGATCGCCCGCTCGATGGTCTGCCGAATCCACCAGGTGGCATAGGTGGAAAATCTGAAGCCCCGCTCGGGATCGAATTTCTCCACCGCGCGGATCAAGCCCAGGTTGCCCTCTTCGATCAGATCGAGCAGCGACAGACCACGGTTGATGTAGCGCCGGGCGATCTTGACCACCAGACGCAGGTTGCTTTCGATCATGCGCTTGCGACCGGCGGGATCGCCGCGCTGCGCGAGACGGGCGAAATGCACCTCTTCTGCCGGTGACAGCAGTGGCGAGAAGCCGATTTCGTTGAGATAGAGCTGAGTGGCGTCGAGTGCACGGCCATAGTCGGCCAGCTTGGCACCGCGCAAGACCTGGTTGCCGCGCCCGGACAGGGCCTTGGTCATGGCGGTATCGGCGGATTCCTCACCGAAGGGATTGGAATCGAGAAGCAGGACATCGTCGCCGAGATCGTACTCGGTTTCTTGTTTGTTCTGGATCATCTTGAGTAACCCTTGCTCGTCTGTGCTTCGAGCCAGGGCGTATCGATACGTTGCCGATGCGCCATGACTCGCCCCCAAAGAGCTGCGGGATCGAGTCGGCGCCTAGCGAATCAGCGATTGGGCAAAAACTGCAAGGGATCCACCGGCTTGCCCTGACGGCGAATCTCGAAATGGAGCTTGACGCGGTCGGTCCCGGTCGAACCCATCTCGGCAATCGTCTGCCCTATCTTGACACGCTCACCTTCCCGAACCAGCAACCTACGATTGTGACCGTAGGCACTGACGTAGGTTTCGCTGTGTTTGACGATAACCAGTTCACCATAACCCCGTAGACCATTTCCCGCATAGACCACGGTGCCATCGGCGGCGGCCATCACGGGCTGACCTTCCTGGCCGGCGATGTCTATTCCCTTGTTTAGGCTGCTGCTGGCCGAGAAGCGACTGATCAACGTACCTTTCGTCGGCCAGGCCCAACCGGCGGCGGATTGGGGGACGTCACGGGTCGGCGTCTGGGCCGGTGTCACCGGCGTCGGCGGCGGTGCCGCGGGCAGATTCGGGGTCACCACCGGGGTGGCGGCGGTGGGATTGGAGGTCACGGGCGGCGGAATGGGTACCGGGGTCGCCACCGGATTGCCGGGTGCCGGCGCGGAAGCGACAGGGGTGGCCGAGCCCGTGGCCGGCCGGCGAATGATGCGACTGGAACCCGTGGCGCTGCCGCCATTGCCGAAGCGGATCACCTGGCCGACATGGATGACATAGGGCGCAGCGAGGCCGTTCTGGGCCGCCAGGGCGCGCCATTCCCAGCCGTTGCGCGAGGCGATGGAAAACAGGGTGTCTCCGCGCTTGACGCGATACTGCCCGGAGGTGACCTGGGGCACGCTGCTGCGGCCATCGCCGCGGTCGACCACCGGCGCTCGCGAGCCGTTGCTCGAACAACCCGTCAGCAGCAGGGCCACGAGCAGTGTCGCCAGCCAGCCTGAACGCCCTCGTCCTGGAAATCCTTGCGCTCGGGCCTTCACCCGTTCCTCCCGCAGAGTCTGATCATCTACCGTCCGGCCATCCTGCCGGCCTCAAGCGGCCGCTGCCGTCAGGCAGCCTTGGAGCGCGGTACCGGGGTAACGTTCCCTGTCTCTCACTGGGCCAGAGGTCCGTTGAGCAGGGGCACGAAACGGACGGCGTTGAGTTCGTGGCGGACGAAGCCTTCAGCCTCGCGCACGATCAGCAGAAGCTTCTGCTCCTCGTCGACGCCTACCGGGATCACCAGGCGACCGCCAGGGGCCAGCTGGTCGAGCAGCGCCTGGGGCACTTCCCGCGCCGCAGCGGTGACGATGATGCCGTTGTAGGGTGCCAGTGCCGGCCAGCCTTCCCAGCCATCGCCCCAGCGGAACACCACGTTGCGCAGGTTGAGTTCGAGCAGACGCTCCTTGGCCCGATCCTGCAGCGACTGGATACGCTCCACGGAAAACACCCGCTCCACGGTCTGCGCCAGGATGGCGGTCTGGTAGCCGGAGCCGGTGCCGATCTCCATGACCTTGTCCAGCGGCCCGCCGGCGAGCAGCAGCTCGGTCATGCGCGCCACCATGAACGGCTGGGAGATGGTCTGGTTGTGGCCGATGGGCAACGCCGTGTCTTCGTAGGCGCGATGGGCCAGGGCCTCGTCGACGAACAGGTGGCGCGGCGTACGGCGGATCACCTCCAGCACCTGGGCGTTGGACAGCCCCTCTTCGTAGAGGCGCTGGATGAGCCGCTCCCGGGTACGCTGGGAGGTCATGCCGATGCCGTGTCTTTGCATATGCTCTTGCCCCTGAGTCATGCCAGCAGCTCCGTCAGCGCCGACAGGCCGGCGAAGCCCTCGCGGAAGGTGCGATCGAACTGCAGCGGCGTCACCGAGACATAGCCTTCCAGCACGGCATGGAAGTCGGTACCCGGTCCGCCATCCACCGCATCGCCGGAAACCGAGATCCAGTAACCGGCCTTGCCGCGCGGATTGATCTCGCGCACCGGCGGCTTGGCCTGGGCCCGGTGCCCCAGACGGGTCAGCTGCAGGCCCTTGATCTGCTCGAGCGGCAGATCCGGGATGTTGACGTTGAGCACGGTGCGCGGCGGCAGATCGAAGCGTTCGTGCAGGGCCACGATGCGGGCGGCGATCTCGGCCGCCACCGCCATGTTGTCGGCACTGCGCGACACCAGCGAGAAGGCCAGCGCCGGACGATCGAGGAACCGTCCTTCCATGGCCGCGGCCACGGTGCCGGAATAGAGGACGTCGTCGCCCAGGTTGGCACCCAGGTTGATGCCGGCCACCACCATGTCCGGCGTCTCTTCCAGCAGGCCATTGAGGCCGAGGTGAACGCAATCGGTAGGCGTGCCGTTGACGCCCAGGTAGCCATTGGGCAGGCGCTGCGGATGCAGGGGGCGGTCCAGCGTCAGGGCACTGCTCACACCGCTCATGTCATAGAGCGGCGCGACTACCTGGCACTCGTAGTCCGCACGGGCGGAGAGCGCGGCATGCAGCGCGGCGATACCGGGGGCCAGCACCCCATCGTCGTTGGCGATCAGAAGTCGCATGGATGTTCCGTCTGCCCTGCCTCGCCGAGCGTTACCAGCTCGCGAACCACTGCGGTGGCGAAACAGCCGGCCGGCAGGACGAATTCGAGTTGCAGAATGTCAGGAGCGGGATAATGCCACGTCAGGCCGCCGATGGGGAGGCGCAGGATGCGCCGTTCATGCGAGAGGCCGGCACCGGCCAGCCAGGCGGGCAGCTCTCCGGCGGCCTCTGCGACCTGCCGCTCCAGGTCTGCGGCCGGCCCCTGCACCGGCGACTCGCCGGCGCCCCACAGGGGGCCGGTGGGGTGCAGATCGAGCGCCGCCAGGCGCGGATCGGTCAGATCGGCGGCGGTGGCCGGAAAGTGGCTGCGGCTGTCGGTGAAGGCCAGCAGATCGCCCTCCTGCGCCCGCTTCCAGGAGCCGTCGGCGATGCGCCCGGCCAGCACCTGATTGAACAGCCAGCTGCGCGCGGCGGACAGGGTGCGCGAGCGCCGATTGCGTTGCTCGGGCAGGCGCTGCTCGCGGGCGCACTGCTGAGCGTCCGCCAGGTTGCCGCCCTGATAGCCGAAGCGCTGCGGACCGAAATAGTTGGGCACGCCGCCGGCGGCGATGGCCTGCAGCCGCGCCTCCAGCGCCACTGGATCGGCCTGGAGCCCGGTCAGCCGCAGGCGGAAGCCGTTGGCGGCATGGGCGCCGCGCTGCAGCTTGCGGCGGTGGCGACCCTGCTGGAGGATTACCAGCGTCTCGTCGCAGGCGGCCGACAGATCCGGATCGGCCTTGCCGGGCAGGTGCAGGCTGAACCACTGGCGGGTCAGGGCCTGGCGATCCTTGAGACCGGCATAGCTGATCGCCCGCTGCGGCACCCCGGCGGCGCGCGCCAGGCGGCGTACCGCTTCCTCGGTGTTGAGGCCGCGCTTCTCGACCCACAGCCAGAGGTGCTCGCCATCACCGCTGAGCGGGATGTCCAGCACCTCGTCCACCTGAAAGTCCTCGGCGCTGGCCTTGAGGATCGCCTGGCCGCAGGGCTCGCCATGGGCGCGCGGCCCGAGCAGCTGGTCTTCGGTCATAGCGGCAGCAGCAGGGCCACGGCGTGTACGGCGATGCCCTCTTCGCGCCCGACGAAACCCAGGCGTTCGGTGGTGGTGGCCTTGACGTTGACCTGACCCAGCTCGACCTGCAGATCCTCGGCAATGGCCTGGCGCATGGCTTCGATGTGCGGCGCCATCTTGGGCGCCTGGGCGGCGATGGTGCCGTCGACGTTACCGACCTGCCAGCCCTGCTCGCGGACCAGGCCAACCACATGACGCAGCAGCACCCGACTGTCGGCGCCCTTGAAGCGCGGATCGGTGTCGGGGAAATGCTTGCCGATGTCGCCCAGGGCGGCCGCGCCCAGCAGGGCATCGGCCAGGGCATGCAGCAGCACATCGCCGTCGGAGTGGGCGACCAGGCCACGGTGATGGGGAATACGAATGCCGCCGAGGGTGATGAAGTCGCCCTCGCCAAAGGCGTGAACGTCGAAACCGTGACCTATGCGCATGAAAAGAGACGCCCTTGAGACTGACAGGGCGTCGATTCTACCGGCTGGGGACAGCTCCCGTCGCCCTCAGGGGGCCGTGAGCGCCGCCGCGTGATGCCGCAGATGGTCGTCGATGAAGCTGGCGACGAAGAAATAGCTGTGGTCATACCCCGGTTGCAGACGCAGTTCCAGCGGATGGCCCACGGCTTCCGCCGCGCGCTGCAGCGCCTGGGGCTTGAGCTGTTCGGCGAGGAAGCTGTCCTGCTCGCCCTGGTCGATCAGCAGCGGCAGGCGCTCCTCGGCCTTGGCCAGCAGCGCACAGGCGTCCCACTCGGCCCAGGTGCTGCGGTCCTCGCCCAGGTAGTTGGAGAACGCCTTGTGCCCCCAGGGACAATCCAGCGGATTGACGATGGGTGAAAAGGCCGACACCGAGCGATAACGACCGGGATGCCGCAAGGCGCAGATCAGGGCACCGTGGCCGCCCATGGAGTGACCGCTGACGCCGCGACGATCCGAGACCGGGAAATTGGCCTCGATCAGCGCCGGCAATTCTTCCACCACATAGTCGTGCATGCGGTAGTGCCGGGCCCAGGGCTGCTGAGTGGCATTGACGTAGAACCCCGCCCCCAGGCCGAAATCCCAGGCTTTTTCGGGGTCGTCCGGCACCCCTTCGCCGCGCGGACTGGTGTCCGGCGCCACCAGCACCAGGCCCAGCTCGGCGGCCAGGCGCTGGGCACCGGCCTTCTGCATGAAGTTCTCGTCGGTGCAGGTCAGCCCCGACAGCCAGTAGAGCACCGGCAGGTCGCTGCGCGCCTCCGCCTGGGGCGGCAGGTAGACGGCGAAGGTCATGTCGCAGTCGAGACTGCGGGCGCGATGGCGATAGCGCTTGTGCCAGCCGCCGAAACTCTTGTTGCTGGAGAGCAGTTCGAGACTCATGGTCATCTCCCGCGCAGAGGGCGCACTGGGCGCCCTCCCGCCGATCAGTAGTGGACGACGGTGCGGATGCTCTTGCCTTCGTGCATCAGCTCGAAGGCCTCGTTGATCTGCTCCAGGCCCATGGTGTGGGTGATGAAGGTGTCCAGCGGGATCTCGCCGCTCTGCGCCTTGCGCACATAGCCGGGCAGTTCGCTGCGGCCCTTGACGCCGCCGAAGGCGCTGCCGCGCCAGACACGCCCGGTCACCAGCTGGAACGGCCGGGTACTGATTTCCTGGCCGGCCCCGGCCACGCCGATGATCACCGACTCACCCCAACCCTTGTGGCAGCACTCCAGCGCTGCACGCATCAGGTTGACGTTGCCGACGCACTCGAAGCTGTAGTCGACGCCGCCATCGGTCAGCTCGACGATGACCTCCTGGATCGGCTTCTGGTGATCCTTGGGATTGATGAAGTCGGTGGCACCCAGTTCACGGGCGATGTCGAACTTGGACGGATTGATGTCGATGGCGATGATGCGGCTGGCCTTGGCCATCTTGGCGCCGATGATGGCGGCCAGGCCGATGCCGCCCAGGCCGAAGACGGCGACGGTGGCGCCCTCTTCCACCTTGGCGGTGTTGAGCACGGCGCCGATGCCGGTGGTCACGCCACAACCCAGCAGGCAGACCTTTTCCAGGGGCGCTTCCTGGGGGATCTTCGCCACCGAGACCTCCGGCAGCACCGTGTACTCGGAAAAGGTGGAGCAACCCATGTAGTGGTAGATCGGCTCGCCGTTGTAGGAGAAACGGGTGGTGCCGTCGGGCATCAGGCCCTTGCCCTGGGTGGCGCGTACCGAGCTGCACAGGTTGGTCTTGCCGGATTTGCAGAATTTGCACTGACCGCATTCGGCGGTGTACAGCGGGATGACGTGATCGCCCACTGCGACCGAGGTCACGCCCTCGCCCACCGCCTCGACGATGCCACCGCCCTCGTGACCGAGGATGCAGGGAAAGACCCCTTCGGAATCCTGACCCGAGAGGGTGTAGGCATCGGTGTGGCAGACACCGGTGGCGACGATGCGGATGAGCACCTCACCGGCCTTGGGCGGCTCGACGTCCACTTCGACGATCTTGAGGGGCTCGTTGGGCGCGAAGGCTACGGCGGCGCGGGACTTGATCATGGTCGACTCCAGAGGGGCGAAAAAACGAGAGGACCAGTTTAGACGCCAGAATTCCTGGAACAATCGGGCATACTGGAATTCATTTTTGCCACAGGGAAACAATCATGGGCTGGGAGGGCATCGACGAATTTGTCGCCGTGGCGAGCACCCTGCACTTCGGCCAGGCCGCCGATCGGCTCGGCACCTCGACCTCTCACGTGAGCCGGCAGGTGGCCCGACTGGAAGAACGGCTGCAGGCGCGCCTGCTCTATCGCAGCACCCGCAGCGTCGCCCTCACCGAAGCCGGCCACACCTTTCTGCAGCACTGCCGCCGGCTGCAGGAGGCACGCGACGAAGCCCTGCGCGAGGTCAGCGATCTCTCCAGCCAGCCCAAGGGGCTGATCCGCATGACCTGCGCCGTGACCTATGGCGAGCGCTTCGTCGTGCCCCTGGTCAACGACTTCCTCGCCCGTTATCCCGAGGTCAGCCTGGAACTGGACCTGACCAATCGCACCGTCGATCTCCTGCACGAAGGCTACGACCTGGCCATCCGCCTGGGGCGCCTGGCCGATTCCCGCCTGGTAGCGACCCGTCTGGCGCCGCGGGAGCTCTATCTGTGTGCCGCGCCCAGCTACCTGGAACGCTTCGGCGCACCCCATACCCTGTCGGAACTCGGGCGCCATCGCTGCCTGGTGGGCACCAGCGATATCTGGAGCTTTCGCGAAAACGATCGCGAGGTGCTGCACCGGGTCCAGGGTTCCTGGCGCTGCAACAGCGGTCAGGCGGTGCTGGACGCCGCCCTGCGCGGCTTCGGCCTGTGCCAGCTGCCGGACTACTACGTGCTGCCGCACCTGGCCCGTGGCGAGCTGCGCGCCTTGCTGGACAATCGCCAGCCGCCCAACAGCGCGGTCTGGGCCCTCTACCCGCAGCGGCGCTTTCTCTCGCCGAAGATCCGCCTGCTGGTGGAACACCTCAAACAGGGCCTGAGCACCCCGCGCCCCGGCGCTCGCCACCCATCCGGAAGCTGAGCGCAGCGGAGGAACCGGGTCTTTCGAGCGGCCTTCGAAAGGGTGTCGGTCGTCCTGACCCCGCCCTGCCGGTGGCGTCACGGCGACTCCTGCAGCCGGAGGTCCCATGAACGACACCCTCGATCATCACGCACTCGCCACCTGGATGAAGGAGGCGACCCCACCATGCCTGTCTCTCTACATGCCCACCGAGCGCGCCTTTCCGCAGCGTGAGCAGAATGTCATCCGCTTCAAGAATCTGTTGCGGCAGCTGGAAGCGGATCTCGTCGAGCGCTTTCCCGAAGCCGATCACGTCGCGCTGCTGGCGCCGCTGCAGACCCTGGTGGACAACGCCGATTTCTGGCACTACCCGCGCGGCGGCCTGGCCATCCTGCGCGACCGCGATCAGCTCCGGGTGCTCAAGGTACTGGATCCCCTGGAAGAGACCGCCCGGGTCAATCACCACTTCCAGTTGCAGCCGCTGCTGCGCCTGGCCCAGGCGCGGGATCGCTATCAGGTGCTGTGCCTGACCCGCAATCAGGCGCACCTGTTCGAAGGCAACCGCGACAACCTGGTGGAGGTGGAGCTGGGCGAAGGGGTGCCGCGCACCCTGGAAGACGCCCTTGGCACCGAGCTGACCGAAGGCAACCAGCGCGGCCTACCCCAGGGCTTCAGCCGGGCCGGCGAGCGTGGCGACTCCATGCAGCACAACGCCGGCGGCATCAGCAAGCATGATGAGCAGGACGCCGACCGCGAGCGCTACTTCCTGGCCCTGGACCGCGCCCTGACCCGGGTGCACAGCAACACCGCTCGCCTACCCCTGGTGCTGGCCGCGCTGCCGGAGCACCAGGCCGCCTTTCGCCGCCTGAGCCAGAACCCCCATCTCTTGCCCGAAGGCATCGCCGGTGATCCCGGTCCCCTGGACAACGACGCCCTGCGTGCCAGGGCCTGGGCGGTGATGGCGCCCCGCATGGAACAGCGACTCGACGACCTGCTGGATACCTACGCCCAGCGTCATGGCCAGGGGCTGGCCTCGGATCGCCTGGAAGACATCGGCGGCGCCCTGCTGGACGCCCGGGTCGACACCCTGCTGGTGGAAGCCGATCGCCATATCCCGGGCTATCTGGACCTGGAGCGGCGCCTGCTGGTCCCGGCCAAGCCGGAGGGCGCCAATGCCGACGACCTGCTGGACGAACTCAGCTTCCAGGCCCTGCAGCAAGGTGGCGAGGTGCTGGTCCTGCCGCGCGAGCGGATGCCGGGCGGCACCGGCGTGGCGGCCATCTATCGCTACTAGCCGCTGCGCTGGACCGGATTGGCGCTTGAACTAGACTTCAGCGCCAATCCGCCCCTGCCAAGGTTGTCACCATGTCTGCCCTAGCCGCCTTTCGCGAGCGCTATCTGCTGCGCTTCTGGGCGCCCCTGCCCACGCTGATCGCCCTCGGCGTCGCCTCGGCCTACTACTTCGCCCTGACCGGAACCTTCTGGGCTGTGACTGGCGAATTCACCCGCTGGGGCGGCCATGTGCTGGCCTGGTTCGGCGTCCCGGTAAGGGACTGGAGCTATTTCCGGCTGATCGGCCTGCAGGGCACGCCCCTGGATCGCATCGATGGCGTCATGATCATCGGCATGCTGCTGGGCGCCGTGGCCTGCGCCCTCTGGGCCGGCAACGTCGGCCTGCGCTGGCCCACCAGTCGCCGCCGGCTGCTCCAGGGCCTGGTTGGCGGCATCATCGCCGGCTTCGGTGCCCGCCTGGCCATGGGTTGCAACCTGGCGGCCTTCTTTACCGGCATCCCCATGTTCTCGCTGCACGCCTGGGCCTTCATGCTGGCCACGGTAGCCGGCGCCTGGCTTGGCGTGAAGCTGACCCTGCTGCCCTGGCTGCGCATTCCGCTGAAGGTCACCGCCCACGCCGCCGTCCTGCCCGATGCCGGGCAACTGGCCCGGCGCGCGCGTCGCCAGGCGCGGCTGGGTCTCGCCGTGCTGGTGGTGGCGCTGCTCTTCGCCGCCTGGCGCTTCGAGGTCTCCCTGGTACTGGGTCTGGCTACCCTTTTCGGCCTGGTCTTCGGCGGCCTGATCGAGCGGGCGCAGATCTGCTTCACCAGCGCCGCCCGCGACCTCTGGACCACCGGCCGCACCCAGGCGGCGACCGGCATCCTGCTGGGCATGGCGGTGGCCTGCCTCGGCACCTTTGGCGCCATCCAGCTGGGCATGGCGCCAAAGATCTTCTGGATGGGCCCCAACGCCGTGATCGGTGGCCTGCTGTTTGGCGTCGGTATCGTCCTCGCCGGTGGCTGCGAGACCGGCTGGATGTACCGCGCGGTGGAAGGCCAGCTGCATTTCTGGGTGGTGGGCCTGGGCAACGTCATCGGCGGGACCCTGGTGGCGGTCTACTGGGACCGCCTGGGCAGCGCCCTCGCCCTGCCCTATCCCAGGATAAATCTGCTGCAGCAGGCAGGCCCCGGCAGCGGCCTGCTGCTGACCTTTGCCGGCCTGGCCCTCTGCCTGCTGCTGGTCCAACTCAACGCCCGCCGTTTCACTCGCCCCGGGAAGCCTGTCCATGACGCTCGCCAAGACGCCGACGCTGTCGCTTGATCTACGGGGCGAACACTGCCCCTACAACGCCATCGCCACCCTGGAGACCTTGCAGACCCTGCAGCCCGGCGATCTCCTGGAGGTGATCACCGATTGCGCCCAGTCGATCCACGGCATTCCGGAAGATACCCGGCGCCAGGGCTACGATTGTCAGGCGGTGGAACAGCATGGCGCGCTGTTCCGCTTTCTCATTGAGGTGCCGCTGCGGGCCTGAGGGCTAGGCCTCGGCGAAGACACTTTGCAGTCGCTGCAGGTCTTCGGGGGTGGTGACCTTGATGTTGTCCGCGCGGCCTTCGACCAGGCGCGGCGCATGCCCCGCCCACTCCATGGCCGAGGCCTCGTCGGTGATGGCGGCGCCCGCGGCCAGAGCGGCGCTCAGGGCGTCGCGCAGCGCACCGAGGCGGAACATCTGCGGCGTGTAGGCCAGCCAGACCTGGCTGCGATCCACGGTTTCGCTCACCCGGCCATCGCGGCCAACGCGCTTGAGGGTATCCCGCGCCGGCACGCCCAGGAGACCACCCACCGGGTCCTGGGCCAGTTCGGCCAGTAGCCGATCCAGATCGGCGCGGCAGAGATTGGGCCGGGCAGCATCGTGCACCAGCACCCAGTCGCCATCGCTGGCGCCCTGCTCGCTCAGCAGCAGCAGGCCACCCAGCACCGAGTCGGCGCGCTCACGCCCACCCGGGGCGCGCAGGATGCGGGCGTCGCGGGCACAGGCCAACGTCGGCCACCAGGGATCTTCCGCCGCCAGGCTCACCGCCAGCCCGCGCAGGCGCGGATGGTCAAGAAAACAGTCGAGGGTGCGCTCCAGCAGGCTGCGGCCGCACAGATCGAGGTATTGCTTGGGTCGGTCGGCACGCATCCGCGCACCCACACCCGCGGCGGGAATGACCGCCCAGAAGGAAGGCAGAAGGGACATTATTTGGATTGCAGGAAAAGGGTTTCGCCTTGTTTGACCATGCCGAGTTCGTGGCGGGCACGCTCCTCGACGGTCTCCATGCCTTTCTTGAGCTCGACGACCTCGGCTTCGAGGATCTCGTTGCGCTCCAGCAGGCGCTTGTTCTCACCATTCTGGTCGGCGATCTGCTGCTTGAGTTCGCGCACCTGGGCGAAGCTGCCATCACCGACCCACAGGCGATACTGAAGACCGCCAAGCAGCAGGAGCAGGAAGGGGAACAGCCAGTAGGGACTTCGCATGGGAGATAACGGATTCGCGGACGGCGGATGCCGCAAAGGCGGCGGCAGAGACGAAAACAGGATAGAAGCCCGGCTCTACGCTTGTAAACTGGGCATCTATCCTGTGGTCCGTCGGACGTGGCGGAAGGCGACGACCTCTGTCCTCGCCTCCCCGGTCGCGCAACCTTTAGCTGCGGAACTCGGCACGACCGCGGTAAGGCGCCTTGGCACCCAGCTGCTCTTCGATGCGCAGCAGCTGGTTGTACTTGGAGACGCGATCGGAACGGCACAGCGAACCGGTCTTGATCTGACCGGCGGCGGTGCCCACGGCCAGGTCGGCGATGGTGGAGTCTTCGGTCTCGCCGCTGCGGTGGGAGATCACCGCGGTGTAGCCGGCGGCCTTGGCCATCTGGATGGCTTCCAGGGTCTCGGTCAAGGAGCCGATCTGGTTGAACTTGATCAGGATCGAGTTACCGATGCCCTTCTCGATGCCCTCCTTGAGGATCTTGGTGTTGGTGACGAACAGGTCGTCGCCCACCAGCTGCACCTTGCTGCCGATCTTGTCGGTCAGGGCCTTCCAGCCAGCCCAGTCGGACTCGTCCATGCCGTCTTCGATGGAGATGATCGGGAACTGCTCGGTCAGCCCGGCCAGGTAGTCGGCGAAACCGTTGGCGTCGAAGGCCTTGCCCTCGCCGGACAGGTCGTACTGGCCGTCCTTGTAGAACTCGCTGGAGGCGCAGTCCAGGGCCAGGGTCACGTCGGTGCCCAGCTCGTAACCGGCATTCTTAACCGCTTCGGCGATGGCGGCCAGGGCGTCGGCGTTGGAGGCCAGGTTGGGCGCGAAGCCGCCTTCGTCACCCACGGAGGTGCTCAGGCCACGAGCCTTGAGCACGGCTTTGAGGTGATGGAAGATCTCGGCACCCACGCGCAGGGCATCGGCAAAGCTCTTGGCGCCAACCGGCTGGACCATGAATTCCTGGATGTCGACGTTGTTGTCGGCATGCTCGCCGCCGTTGATGATGTTCATCATCGGCACCGGCATGGAGTACTGACCGGGGGTGCCGTTCAGGTTGGCGATGTGGGCGTAGAGCGGCAGGTCCTGGTCTTCGGCAGCGGCCTTGGCGGCCGCCAGGGACACGGCCAGGATGGCGTTGGCGCCCAGCTTGGCCTTGTTGTCGGTACCGTCCAGCTCGATCATGGCGCGGTCCAGGGCCTTCTGGTCGCTCGGATCCTTGCCCAGCAACAGGTCACGGATCGGGCCGTTGATGTTGCCCACGGCCTTCAGGACGCCCTTGCCCAGGTAACGGCTCTTGTCGCCGTCGCGCAGCTCCAGTGCCTCGCGCGAACCGGTGGACGCGCCGGACGGCGCGGTGGCGCGACCGACGATACCATTGTCCAGGATCACGTCCGCTTCAACGGTGGGGTTGCCGCGGGAATCCAGGACCTCACGTCCCTTGATGTCGACGATGTTAGCCATTTTTGTATCGATCTCCATGTTACCGGTCATTGACGGATCAGCCTTCGGCTGCGCCTGGGCCTTTTGGTTCAGCCGCCGCTTAGGCAGTTTCGATCGGCGTGAACGACTTCACCAGCTCGTCCAGCGCCTTGAGCTGGGCCAGGAAGGGCTCCAGCTTGTCCAGGCGCAGGGCACAGGGGCCGTCGCACTTGGCATGTTCGGGATCCGGATGGGCTTCGAGGAACAGACCGGCCAGGCCCTGGCTCATGCCGGCCTTGGCCAGGTCGGTGACCTGGGCGCGGCGGCCGCCGGCGGAATCGGCACGCCCGCCCGGCATCTGCAGGGCATGGGTGACGTCGAAGAACACCGGGTAGCCGAAGCTCTTCATGATGCCAAAGCCGAGCATGTCGACCACCAGGTTGTTGTAGCCGAAGGAGGAGCCCCGCTCGCAGAGGATCAGCTGGTCGTTGCCGGCTTCTTCGCACTTGGTGAGGATGTGCTTCATCTCCTGGGGCGCGAGGAATTGCGCCTTCTTGATGTTGATCACGGCGTCGGTCTTGGCCATGGCCACCACCAGATCGGTCTGCCGCGAGAGGAAGGCCGGCAGCTGGATGATGTCGCACACCGCCGCCACCGGCGCCGCCTGGTAGGGCTCGTGGACGTCGGTGATCACCGGCATGCCGAAGGTGGCCTTGAGCTCTTCGAAGATGCGCAGACCGGCTTCCATGCCCGGACCGCGATAGCTGGTCACGGAGGAGCGATTGGCCTTGTCGAAGCTGGCCTTGAAGACGTAGGGGATGCCCAGCTTCTCGGTCACCTTGACGTATTGCTCGCACACCTGCATGGCCAGGTCGCGGGATTCCAGCACGTTCATGCCGCCGAACAGCACGAAGGGCTTGTCGTTGGCGATCTCGATGTTGCCGACGCGGACGATCTTCTGAGCGGTCATGATCAATCCTTCTTGGCGTAACGCAGGGCGGCGTTGACGAAGCCGCTGAACAGCGGATGGCCGTCACGCGGGGTGGAGGTGAACTCCGGGTGGAACTGGCAGGCGACGAACCAGGGATGATCCGGGGCTTCCACCACTTCGACCAGGGCGCCGTCGCCCGAGCGACCGGAGATCTTCAGGCCGGCGGCCTCGATCTGCGGCAGGAGGTTGTTGTTGACCTCGTAGCGGTGACGATGGCGCTCGACGATGACGTCCTGGCCGTAGCAGTCGTGCACCTGGGTACCACCGATCAGCTGGCACTCCTGGGCGCCCAGGCGCATGGTGCCGCCCAGGTCGGAGCCTTCGGTACGGATCTCGGTCGCGCCGGTGGAATCCTGCCATTCGGTGATCAGGCCGACTACCGGGTGGCCACTGGCCTTGTCGAATTCGGTGGAGTTGGCGTCTTTCCAGCCCAGCACGTTACGGGCAAATTCGATGACCGCCACCTGCATGCCCAGGCAGATGCCCAGGTAGGGGATCTTGTTCTCGCGGGCGTACTGCACGGTGGCGATCTTGCCTTCCACGCCGCGCAGGCCGAAGCCGCCCGGCACCAGGATGGCGTCCACGCCCTTGAGCAGATGGGTGCCCTGCTGCTCGATGTGCTCGGAGTCGATATAGCGCAGGTTGACCTTGGTGCGGCTCTGGATACCAGCGTGGGTCATGGCCTCGATCAGCGACTTGTAGGCGTCGAGCAGCTCCATGTACTTGCCGACCATGGCGATGGTGACTTCCTGCTCGGGGTTGAGCTTGGCGTCCACCACGCGATCCCACTCGGACAGATCGGCCGGCTTGCACTCCAGGCCGAAGCGCTCGACGACGAATTCGTCCAGGCCCTGGGCGTGCAGCACGGAGGGAATGCGGTAGATGGTGTCGACGTCTTCCAGGGAGATGACCGCGCGCTCTTCGACGTTGGTGAAGAGGGCGATCTTGCGGCGGGAAGAGCTGTCGACGGTGTGGTCGGAACGGCAGATCAGCACATCGGGCTGCAGGCCGATGGAGCGCAGTTCCTTGACCGAATGCTGGGTCGGCTTGGTCTTGGTCTCGCCGGCGGTGGCGATGTAGGGCACCAGGGTCAGGTGCATCAGCATGGCACGGCGCGCGCCGATCTCCACCCGCAGCTGGCGGATGGCTTCGAGGAAGGGCTGCGACTCGATGTCGCCGACGGTGCCGCCGATCTCCACCAGGGCCACGTCGGCATCGCCGGCGCCCTTGATGATGCGTCGCTTGATCTCGTCGGTGATGTGCGGGATCACCTGCACGGTGGCGCCCAGGTAGTCGCCACGACGCTCCTTGCGCAGGACGTCCATGTAGATGCGACCGGTGGTGAAGTTGTTGTTCTGGGTCACGGTGGTGCGGATGAAGCGCTCGTAGTGACCCAGGTCCAGATCGGTCTCGGCGCCGTCATGGGTGACGAACACCTCGCCGTGCTGGAAGGGGCTCATGGTGCCGGGATCCACGTTGATGTAGGGATCCAGCTTGAGCATGGTGACCTTCAGCCCTCTCGCTTCCAGAATGGCGCCCAGGGAGGCCGAGGCGATGCCTTTCCCCAAAGAAGAAACAACACCGCCCGTGACGAAAATAAAGCGCGTCATGAAAATTCCTAGAATCTGCGTTGAGGCGGAGAGCCGCCGATGAAAGCGAGAGCGGTCGGCCTGGCGCCGGACCAATGCACACCGTCCACTCGGGGCGAGCGGAAAATGCGATATAAGACGGGAGCGTAGTCTAGCCTAAAGGTCATCCCAGCTCAAACCCGCCCATGCCGTCTGCGGGCTGCCACTCAAGCCGCCCTCCCCCCGGCAGGCCATCCAGACCGGGCAGGTTGGCCACCGCCAGCAGTTCGTCGCCGCGCCAGAGCAGCGGCAATCGGCCGCGCAGGAACGGCGGCACCCCCTGTTCGTTGAGCAGACGCTTGAGATCGCGACTGCCGCGACCCGGTACGACCAGCCGCTCGCCGCCCTGGCGATAGCCGATTCGCCAGCCGGATACGACGACCGGTACGCTGAATCGCAGGCGACCATTCCCTTGGAGTTCCAGGGTGGTTTCCTGCCCGTTAATGACCTGGGGTGACGGCGTGACCGGCCAGGCCGCGGGCACCCACCAGATCCGCCCTGCCCCCCGGCGCAGACTGCCACCTTCGAGACGCCAGACGGGATCGCCGGCCTCGCCCGCCTCGCGCAATGCCTGCCAACCGGCCCAGTGGGCGCTGTCGGGCTGGCGGGTGAAGCTGTCCAGCCAGACCCGCAGGGCATTGCGCTGGCGTGCCTCGCTCAGGGACTGCAAGGGCGCCAGGGCCAGACTGGGCAAGGGGATCCAGGGGAAAGGCTGTTCGGCCCGCCGGGCCTGCTGCAGATCCAGGCTGGCCAGTTCGCCGAGCAATTCGTCGGCTTCGGCCAGATGCCGGGCACTGCGCGCCATGACCTGATCGACGCCCGGCCAGCGGTCGCGTAGCCGCGGCAGCACCTGGTGCCTCAGGTAATTGCGATCCAGCCGGGTATCGGCATTGCTGGGATCCTCGATCCAGTCCAGCCCCTCGGCTTCGGCATAGGCCAGCAGCGCGCGCCGCGGCTCGTCCAGCAGCGGTCGCCAGAGCCGACCGGCGGCCAAGGAACGGGTCTCGGGCATGCCGGCCAGGCCCTTGACCCCCGCGCCGCGCACCAGCCGCTGCAGCAGGGTCTCCAGCTGATCGTCGCGATGCTGGCCCAGCACCAGGCAGCCCTCCCTGGGCAGCACCCGGGCGAAGGCGGCATAGCGCGCCTCGCGGGCAGCCCGTTCGAGACTGGCGGCGCCATCGATGTGGACGTGCAGGATATCGAGAGGAATGGCCAGCGCTTGGCAGACCCGGGTGCAGTGCGAGACCCAGGCATCCGCCGCGGCTTGCAGACCATGGTGCACATGCACCGCCTGCAGATCGGCGAACAGGCCGCGCTCGCGCAGTCGCGCGAAGAGGTGCAGGAGAACGGTGGAATCGAGTCCGCCGGAAAAGCCCACCCGCCAGTGACGGGTGGGCGGCTGCCGCTCCAGGCGGGCGCGCAGCCGATCCAGCAGACTCATAGGGGCGGGATCAGGCGATGCCGTAGCTCATCAGGCGCTCGTAGCGACGTTCCAGCAGCGCCGGCATGTCGTAGCCCTTGAGTTCGTCCAGCTGTTCCAGCAGCGCGGTGCGCAGGCTGTTGGCCATGGCCTGGGGATCGCGGTGCGCACCACCCAGGGGCTCGTCGATCACCTGGTCGACGATGTTCAGGCTCTTCAGTCGCTCGGCGGTGATGCCCATGGCCTCGGCGGCATCGGGCGCCTTCTCGGCGGTCTTCCAGAGAATGGAGGCGCAACCTTCCGGCGAAATCACCGAGTAGGTGGAGTGCTGCAGCATGTTGAGCTGGTCGCAGACGCCGATGGCCAGGGCGCCACCGGAACCACCCTCGCCGATCACGGTGGCGATGATGGGGGTCTTCAGGCGCGCCATGACGCGCAGGTTCCAGGCGATGGCCTCGCTCTGGCCACGCTCTTCGGCGTCGATGCCCGGGTAGGCGCCGGGGGTATCGATGAAGGTCAGGATCGGCATCTTGAAACGCTCGGCCATTTCCATCAGGCGGCAGGCCTTGCGATAGCCTTCCGGACGCGGCATGCCGAAGTTGCGACGGACCTTCTCGCGGACTTCACGACCCTTCTGGTGACCGATGATCATCACCGGACGGCCTTCCAGACGGGCGATGCCACCGACGATGGCCGGATCGTCGGCGAAGTGGCGGTCGCCGTGCAGCTCTTCGAAATCGCTGAACAGGTAGTTGATGTAGTCGAGGGTGTAGGGACGCAGCGGATGACGCGCCAGACGAGCCACCTGCCAGCTGGACAGGTCGCTGAAGATGCTCTTGGTGAGCGCCTGGCTCTTCTCCTGCAACCGGGCGATCTCGTCACTGATGTTCAGCGCATTGTCGTTACCGACCAGTCGAAGTTCTTCGATCTTGGCCTGGAGATCGGCGATGGGCTGTTCGAAATCGAGATAGTTCGGGTTCATGGGCATCCGTTAGTGCAATCTAGAGCCAAGGGCCGGGGCGCCTACCTTAAGGGATCGGACGGGACAGGTCGAGACTCCTGCCACGTCACCGGCACCCGCCGCTGGCGAGGGTTGGGACGAAGCGCACGAGGCGCTCGGACTTAACGATAGTTCAGAAAGACGTTCTCCCTGCCGAACTGGTCACGCAGGGTTTGAATCAGGCCGTCGGCCGGGTCGATCCGGTAGTTCTCGCCGAACTGCAGCAGCGCCCGCGCGGTGGGGCCCTGGTAGTCGATGGTCACCGGACAGGCGCCGCGATGACGGCCGCACAACTCGCCCAGCCAGCGCAGCCGGTCGCCGGCCAGTGCCTCGCTACGCACCGCGATCCTGAGGCTTTCCGCCAGGGCGGTCCGGGCTTCTTCCAGCCCCAGCACGCGCTTGGCGCGCAGACGCAGGCCACCGGAGAAATCGTCCTGGCTGACCTCCCCCTCGACGATCACCAGGGCATCGGTCTGCAAGAGCGCCTGGGCGGCGTTGAAGGCTTCGGCGAACAGCGAGGCCTCGATGCGCCCGGACCTGTCGTCCAGGGTGACGAAGCCCATCTTGTCGCCGCGCTTGTTCTTCATCACCCGCAGGTTGACGATCAGCCCAGCCACGGTCTGGGTCTCGCGCGACGGCTTGAGGTCGACGATGCGCTGGCGCGCCAGCCGGCGCACCTCACCTTCGTATTCCTCGATGGGGTGACCGGTCAGGTACAGCCCCAGGGTTTCCTTTTCCCCGCGCAGGCGCTCCTTGAGATTGAGCTCGCGGGCGCGCCGGTGGTTGGCATAGACGTCGGCTTCGGGTTCGGCGAAGACGCCACCGAAGAGATCGACATGGCCGCTGTTGTGGCTGCGGGCGGTCTGCTCCGCCGAGGCGATGGCCTCTTCCATGGCCGCCAGCAGCACGGCGCGATTCTGGTCGATGGTCGCCTGATAGGCCTTGAGCTCGTCATGGTAGTGCGGACCCAGGCGGTCCAGGGCACCGGAGCGGATCAGGGCTTCCAGGGTGCGCTTGTTGATGCGCTTGAGGTCGACCCGGGCACAGAAGTCGAAGAGATCCTTGAACGGTCCCTCGGCACGCGCCTCGACGATGGCCTCCACCGGGCCCTCACCGACACCCTTGATCGCCCCCAGGCCGTAGACGATGCGCCCGCCGTCGTTGACGGTGAACTTGAACTCGGAGATGTTCACGTCCGGCGTGTCGATGCGCAGCTTCATGTGGCGGCATTCCTCGATGAGGATCACCACCTTGTCGGTGTTGTGCATGTCCGCCGACAGCACCGCGGCCATGAAGGGCGCCGGATAGTGGGTCTTCAGCCAGGCGGTCTGGTAGGACACCAGACCATAGGCCGCCGAGTGCGACTTGTTGAAGCCGTAGCCGGCGAATTTTTCCACCAGGTCGAAGATGTTGCCGGCCAAGTCCGCATCGATGCCGTTGTTGGTGCAGCCTTCGATGAAGCCGCCGCGCTGCTTGGCCATCTCCTCGGGCTTCTTCTTGCCCATGGCGCGGCGCAGCATGTCCGCCTGGCCCAGGGTGTAGCCGCCCATGACCTGGGCGATCTGCATCACCTGTTCCTGGTAGAGGATGATGCCGTAGGTGGGCGCCAGCACCGGCTGCAGGCCGTCGTACTGGTAGTCCGGATGCGGATAGGCCAGCTCGGCGCGGCCGTGCTTGCGGTTGATGAAGTCGTCCACCATGCCCGACTGCAACGGACCCGGGCGGAACAGCGCCACCAGAGCAATGAGGTCTTCCAGGCAGTCCGGCTTGAGCTTCTTGATCAGCTCCTTCATGCCGCGGGATTCCAGCTGGAAGACGGCAGTGGTCTCGGCCTTCTGCAGCAGGGCGTAGGTCGGCTTGTCGTCCAGTGGGATGAAGTCGATATTGAGCGGCTCGCGCCCCTCTGCCACTTCCGTGCGGTTGATGGTCTCCAACGCCCACTTGATGATTGTCAGGGTACGCAGCCCGAGGAAGTCGAACTTGACCAGACCGGCCTGCTCGACGTCGTCCTTGTCGAACTGGGTCACCAGGCCATTGCCGTCCTCATCGCAGGCGATGGGCGAGAAATCGGTCAACTTGGTCGGCGCGATCACCACGCCCCCGGCGTGCTTGCCGGTGCCACGGGTGATGCCTTCCAACTTCAAAGCCATGTCCCAGATTTCCTTGGCGTCCTCGTCGGTCGCCAGGAAGTCGCGCAGCGGCTCCTCCTGCTCGAAAGCCTTCTGCAGGGTCATGCCCACTTCGAAAGGGATCATCTTCGACAGGCGGTCGGCCAAGCCATAGGACTTGCCCTGCACCCGCGCCACGTCGCGCACCACCGCCTTGGCGGCCATGGTGCCGAAGGTGATGATCTGGCTCACCGCCTCGCGGCCGTACAGGTCGGCCACGTATTCGATCACCCGGTCGCGACCGTCCATGCAGAAGTCGACGTCGAAGTCGGGCATGGAGATCCGCTCGGGGTTGAGGAAGCGCTCGAACAGCAGGTCATAGGCCAGCGGATCGAGGTCGGTGATCTTGAGTACGTAGGCGACCAGGGAGCCGGCACCCGAGCCCCGGCCGGGGCCGACCGGCACGCCGTTGTTCTTCGCCCACTTGATGAAGTCCATCACGATGAGGAAGTAACCGGGGAAGCCCATCTGGATGATGATGTCGAGCTCGAAGTTGAGTCGGTCGACGTACTCCTGGCGCTTTTCCTCGTAGTTCGGCGTGGTCTCGCGCGGCCAGAGCACGGCCAGGCGCTCTTCCAGGCCCTCGAAGGACACATGGCGCAGGTAGTCGTTGATGGTCATCCCGTTGGGGATCGGGAAGTTGGGCAGGAAGTACTTGCCCAGCTGGATCTCGATGTTGCAGCGCTTGGCGATCTCGACGGTGTTTTCCAGCGCCTCGGGCAGGTCGCTGAACAGCTCGGCCATCTCGGCCGCCGACTTCAGGTACTGCTGGTCGCTGTACTTGCGCTCGCGCCGGGGATCGTCCAGCGGCCGGCCCTCGCCGATGCAGACGCGGGTCTCGTGGGCCTCGAAGTCCTCGGCCTTGAGAAAGCGCACATCGTTGGTCGCCACCAGGGCGCCCCCGCAGCGATCGGCCAGGGCCACGGCGGCATGCAGGTGCTCTTCGTCACCGACTCGCTCGGTGCGCTGCACCTCCAGATAGAAGCGATCCTGAAAGACCTGCTGCCATTCCTCGAACAGCTGATCGGCCAGCGCCAGGTCGCCTTCGAGCAGCGCCAGGCCGATCTCGCCCTCCTTGGAACCGGACAGGGCGATCAGGCCTTCGCTGGCGTCCTTCACCCAGTCGCGCTGGATGACGATCTGACCGTCCTGCTGGCCTTCCTGGAATCCGCGGGACAGCAGCTCGGTGAGGTTGCGATAGCCCTTGGCGTTCATGACCAGCAGGGTCATGCGGCTCAGGGGCGCGTCGCCTTCGCGGCCGGCCAGCCAGATGTCGGCGCCGGCAATGGGCTTAATCCCGGCGCCCATGGCCGCCTTGTAGAACTTGACCAGCGAACAGAGGTTGCCCTGGTCGGTCACCGCCACGGCCGGCATCCCGGCGGCTTCGGCAGCCTTGACCAGCCCCTTCACCCGCACGATCCCGTCGACCAGGGAGTATTCCGTGTGGAGACGCAGGTGGACGAAGGATGCGGACATGGCAGAGACCCCTTGATGCATGAGGCGCGAGATTGTACTGGATTGTCGACCCGGGGTCAGAACGCCGCGACGGCCGTCAGTAGGTCGCGATGATCTGGGTGGAGGCCTGGGTCTCGAGGGCGTGCCAGGCATCGCGCACCGGCGCGAAGGAGCGCCGGTGGATGGGCGTGGGCCCCAGGCGCCGGAGCGCGTCGAGATGTTCGGCGGTGGGATAGCCCTTGTGCCCGGCCAGGCCATAGCCCGGATAGAGGGCATCCAGCACCTGCATCTCGCGATCGCGGGTCACCTTGGCCAGGATGGACGCCGCGGCGATCGCCGGGACCTGGCTGTCGCCCTTCACCACCGGCGCACTGGGCACCGCCAGCTTGGGACAGCGATTGCCATCGATCAGGGCCAGCCGCGGCTGCACCTGGAGCCCCTCCACGGCGCGCTGCATGGCCAGCATGGTGGCGTGCAGGATGTTCAGCCGGTCGATCTCGGCGACCTCGGCGCGGGCCACGCACCAGGCCAGGGCCTTTTCCTGGATCTCGTCGAACAGGGCTTCGCGGCGCGCCAGCGACAGCTTCTTCGAATCGTTAAGGCCGAGGATGGGCTTGCCCGGATCGAGGATCACCGCGGCCGTGACCACGGCGCCGCACAGCGGACCACGACCGACTTCGTCGACCCCGGCGACCAGCGCCTCGACCAGGTTAAAATCCAGGCCCAGTTGCATCAGCCACGCTGCCGCAGGAGATCCAGCACGGCAGCGGCCGCCTGGACCGAGGCATCGCGCCTCAGGCTGTGATGGATGGCGGAGAAGCTGTCGGTCTGCTGCTGCGGCTGCTCCAGCAGCGGCAGGAGTTCGGCCACCAGCCGCTCCGGCGTCGCCTCGTGCTGGATCAACTCGGGCACCAGCTTGCGCCCGGCCAGGAGGTTGGGCAGCGAGATGTAGGGACTCTTCACCAGCTGCTTGAGGATCAGATAGGTCAGCGGGGCCACCCGATAGGCCACCACCATGGGTCTCTTGAACAGCAGCGTCTCCAGGGTCGCGGTGCCCGAGGCGATCAGCACGCCATCACAGGCGGCCAGCACCTCATGGGATCGCCCATCGGTCAGCAGCAGCGGCAGCGGCGGCCGGCCTTCCAGCAACTGCTCCACCTGCGCCCGCCGCGCGGCATTGGCACAGGGCAGAACGAAGCGCACATCAGGACGTACGGCAAGCAGCTGGGCGGCGGCGTCGAGGAAAAGCGCACCGAGGCGCCCTACTTCACCACCGCGACTGCCCGGCAACAGGGCGACGACCTGCCCCTCTTCCGGCAAGCCCAGGGCCTGCCGGGCCGCCAGGCGGTCGCTGTCCAGAGGGATGGTATCGGCCAGCGGATGGCCGACGAAGCGCACCGGCACCTGCTGTTCTTCGTAGAAACGCGCCTCGAAGGGAAACAGGGTCAGCATCAGGTCGCAGCCGTCGCGGATCTTCAGCACCCGCTTCTGTCGCCAGGCCCAGACCGAGGGACTGACATAGTGCACGGCCGGAATGCCGGCGCGATGCAGCTGGGCTTCGATCTCGAGGACGAAATCCGGGGCGTCGATGCCGATGAAGACATCGGGACGGGCGTCGAGCAACTGACTGATCAGCGCCTTGCGCCGACCCAGGAGTTCCCGCAGGCGGCCGAGCACCTCGACCAGCCCCATGACCGCCAGGCGTTCCATGGGAAATTCGGACACCAGCCCTTCGGCTTCCATCCGCGGACCGCCCACGCCCATGAAGGAGATATTCGGATGCTGAGCACGCAGCGCCTGCATCAGACCGGCGCCGAGCAGATCACCCGACGCCTCCCCTGCCACCAGCGCCACGCGTAGCGGGCGCTGGGCGAACTCAGCGGGTGATGCCACGCGTCGCACTCAGGATGGAATCGCGGAACACCGCCACTTCGGGAAATTGCTGAGCCACCGGCTCCAGCTCGCGCAGGGCGTCATCGACGGTCAGGCCCTGGCGGTAGACCACCTTGTAGGCGCGGCGCAATTCCTTGATGGCTTCAGCCGAGAAACCCCGGCGGCGCATGCCTTCGAAGTTCATGCTGCGGGCTTCGGCCGGATTGCCGAACACCGTGACATAGGCCGGTACGTCCTTGCCGATGGCCGTGCCCATGCCGGAAAAGCTGTGGGCGCCGATGCGGCAGAACTGATGCACCAGGGTATAGCCGGACAGGATCGCCCAGTCGTCGACGTGCACGTGCCCGGCGAGGGCCGTGTTGTTGACCAGGATGCAGTGATTGCCGATCACGCTGTCATGGCCGATGTGCACATAGGCCATCAGCAGGTTGTGATCGCCAAGGGTCGTCTCTTCCCGATCCTGCACGGTACCGCGATGGATGGTGACCCCTTCGCGGATGGTGTTGTGATCGCCGATCCGCAGCCGGGTCGGTTCGCCCTGATACTTGAGGTCGGGCGTATCCTCGCCGATCGACGAGAACTGGAAGATACGGTTGTGACGCCCGATCACGGTCGGACCCTTGAGGATGACGTGAGGCCCGATGACGGTCCCCTCGCCAATCTCGACATCCGGTCCGATGATCGACCAGGGGCCGACCTGGACATCGGCGGCGAGCCGTGCCTTGGGGTCGACGATAGCCCTGGGGTCAATCAACGTCATAGCTTGCGTTCCGCACAGATGATTTCAGCCGAGCAGACCGGCTTGTCGTCCACACTGGCGTGGCATTCGAATTTCCAGATGCCGCGCTTGGTGCTGATGAAGCGAGCGTCGAGCATCAGCTGATCGCCCGGCGTCACCGGCTGGCGAAACCGCAGCTTATCCGATCCGACGAAGTAGTACAGGGTGCCATCGGCCGGCGAGGAATTCATCATCTTGAAACCGAGCACGCCGGCAGCCTGGGCCATGGCTTCGACGATCAGCACGCCCGGCATGATCGGATGCTGGGGGAAGTGGCCGGTGAAGAAGGGCTCGTTGATGCTGACGTTCTTGTAGGCACGAATGCGCTTGGCTTCGATATCCAGCTCCAGCACGCGATCCACCAATAGAAAGGGATAGCGATGCGGGAGATATTCACGGATCTCGTTGATGTCCATCATGGTCGGGGAAGGCCTGTTCAGAAAGGGGAAACATCCGATGCAGAATCAAGCATCAGAAGCAGCGTCATCCCGCGAGGTCACGGTAGCAACGATTTTTTCCAGATGTTGCAGACGGCGGGCCATGTCGTCGAGGTGACGAATCCGCGCGGCGCTCTTCTTCCATTCGCCGGCCGGCTGCATGGCCGTACCGGAGGAATAGGCGCCGGGCTCGGTAATCGAGCGGGTCACCATGGTCATACCGGTGACGAACACGTGGTCGCACACCTCGATATGACCGACCATGCCCACGCCGCCGGCGATGGTGCAGTGTTTGCCGATCTTGGTGCTGCCAGAGATGCCGACGCAGGCGGCCATGGCGGTGTGCTCACCGACCTGGACGTTGTGCGCGATCATGATCTGGTTGTCGAGTTTGACGCCATTGCTGATGACCGTGTTGGCCAGGGCGCCCCGGTCGATGGTGGTGTTGGCACCGATCTCGACATCGTCGCCGATCAGTACGCCACCCAGCTGGGCGATCTTCTGCCACTGGCCGCGCTCGTTGGCGAAGCCGAAGCCCTCGGCGCCGATCACGGCACCCGACTGCACCACGGCACGCTCGCCAATGGTCACGTCGTGATAGAGCGTGACCCGCGGCGCCAGCCAGCTGTCGGCACCGATGACGCTGCGCGCACCCACCACGCAGTGGGCGCCCAGACTGACACCGGCGCCGATGCGCGCCTGGGCCTCGATCACCACATAGGGACCGATGGCCGCCGTCGGATCGACCTGGGCATCCGCCGCGACCAGCGCGGTGGGATGGATACCGGCTGCGCTGCGCGGCTTGCGATCGAACAGATGGGAAAGGCGCGCATAGGCCAGATAGGGATTCGCCAGGATCAGGGCGTCGCCGGTGTAGCCGTCGGCGTCCTTTTCCGTCAGCAGCACGGCCCCGGCCTGGGTGTCGGCCAGGTAGCGGCGGTACTGCGGATTGGCGAGAAAACTCAACTGCTCAGGACCGGCCTCGGGCAGGGTAGCCAGACCGGTCACCAGGCGCTCGGACGAACCGCGTAACTCCACGGTCAACTGGCGGCTTTCCAGCCACTGCGCCAGTTCGCCCAGCGTAAAGGTGCTATGGCTCATCAACGACCCGCGTTCATGCGCTCGATGACCTGGCGCGTGATGTCGTACTGCGGCTTCACGTCCACCACGGCGCCACGCTCCAGCACCAGATCGTAATCACCCTTCTTCAGCACCTCTTCCACGGCCTTGTCCAGGCGCGGCTTGAGCAGCTTGAGCATGTCGCGATCCGAGGCCGCCTTGGCGTCGTTGAGTTCCTTGGACTGGAACTGGAAGTCACGGGCCTTCTGGCGGAAGTCGTTCTCCAGGCGGGTGCGCTCGGCCTGGGCCATCTTGTCACCGCCCTTGTTGAGCTTGTCCTGGATGTCCTTGGCGGAGCTTTCCAGACCCTTGAGCTTGTTCAGCTGGGGACCGAACTTCTTCTCGGAATCCACCGCGTACTTCTTGGCAGCGTCGGATTCCAGCAGAGCCATCTGGTAGTTCAGGACAGCGATCTTGGTATCGGCGAACACCGGAGCGGCGACGAGAACGGCAGCGAACAGAGCGTAACGGGTGTACTTGTGCACAGTTGACTCCTGCGTAAAGCGCAAAGGTGTAGCCTGGGTCAGAACGTCTGACCCAGCGAGAACTGGAAGACCTGCGGATCGGAGTTGCTCGGCTTCTTGACCGGCACGCCCAGGCTGAAGCTCAGCGGACCGAGGGCGGTAACCCAAGTCACACCGACACCGACGGAGCTGGCCATATTGGAGAAGCTGATGTCGCCGCAATTCTGCGTGCTGCTCAGGTAGCACTTGGTGCTGAACACATTGCCCACGTCCCAGAACAGCACGGTACGCAGGGACTTCTGGTCCTTCACGAAGGGCAAGGGGAACAGGTATTCCACACCGCCGGTAATCAGGACATTGCCACCGAAGGCTTCGTCGTTGTCACGATCACGATAGCCCTGGCCTTGATCGGCATATCTCGGATTCGGACTGGGCGGCGTGGTCCGCGGACCCAGGCTGCTATCCTCGAAACCCCGTACCGAGTTGAAGCCACCGGCGTAGTAGTTCTCGTAGAACGGCAGGCCATCGGTGCTGCCATAGCCGTCGCCGTAACCCAGCTCGGTATGGAAGCGCAGCGCCGTATTGTCGGTCAGCGGGGTGAACAGCTGGCCGCGATAGTCGAGCTTGTAGAAGCTCAGGTCGCTGCCCGGGATGGTGATCTGGCCGGTCAGGCTCTGGGAAGCCCCGCGGGTCGGCAGGACGCCACGGTTCAGCGTCGAGCTCGACCAGCCGATGCTGGCCTTGAAGTTGGTGAAATTGTCCCCCTCGCGCTGGACGAAATCATAGATCTCGTCGGCGCTGTAGGTACCCGGATTGATCTCGTCTTTCTGCACGCTCAGACCATAGGTCAGGCGCGAGGTCTCGCTGATCGGATAGCCCAGGGTGACACCGGTACCCAGGCTGTTGATCGAGTAGTAGGAGACGTCACTGTCGTACAGTTTGCTGTAGTCGGTGCTGCGATAGAAGATGTTGTAGCCCAGGCTCACGCCATCCGGCGTGAAGTAGGGATCGGTGAAGCTGAAGTTGTAGCGGCTCTGGTACTGGGAACGGGTCAGCCCGATGCTGACCTGATTGCCGGTACCCAGGAAGTTGTTCTGGCTGATGGAGCCACCCAGGATCAGACCGGCGCTCTGGGCGAAGCCGATGCTGGCGGTGATGGAGCCCGACGGCTGCTCTTCGACGTTGTAGTTGACGTCGACCATGTCGTCGGTGCCAGGTACCTGGGGCGTCTCGACCTTGACTTCCTTGAAGTAGCCCAGGCGCTCGAGGCGGGTCTTGGACTGGTCGATGAGATAGGTGGAAGCCCAACCGCCTTCCATCTGGCGCATCTCGCGACGCAGCACCTCGTCCTCGGTCTTGGTGTTGCCGCGGAAGTTGATGCGGTTGACGTAGGCACGCTTGCCCGGATCGACCACATAGGTCAGGGACACGCTGTGGTCGTCGTCATGGGGCTCGGGCAGGCCGTTGACGTTGGCGAAGGTATAGCCTTCGTTGCCCAGCCGGCGGGTGATCAGGTCCGAGGTGCTGGTCATGACCTTGCGCGAGAAGACCTGGCCCGGCTGGACCAGCATCAGTTTGCGCAGCTCTTCCTCCGGCACCTTGAGGTCGCCGGACAGCTTGACTTCACGAACGGTGTACTTCTGCCCTTCGTTGACATTGACCGTGATGTAGACGTGCTTCTTGTCGGGCGTGATGGACACCTGCGTCGAGGTGATGTCCATGTTGATGTAGCCGCGGTCCAGGTAATAGGAGCGCAGGCGCTCGAGGTCACCCGCCAACTTTTCCCGGGAGTACTTGTCATCGTTGCGGAAGAACGACAGCCAGTTGCTCGGCTTGAGCTCGAACAGGGAGGTCAGGTCATCCTCGGCGAAGACCGTGTTGCCCACCACGTTGACGTGGGAGATGGTCGCCACCTCGCCTTCGTTGATGGTGATCTTCAGCTGCACCCGATTACGGGGCTGCGGCACCACCTCGGCGTCGATGCTGGCGGAGTAGCGACCTTGGGCGACGTACTGGCGCAGCAGTTCGTTGCGCACGCCTTCCAGCGTCGCGCGCTGGAAGATCTCGCCTTCGGCGAGACCGGCCTGCTTGAGACCCTTCATCAGGTCGTCGCTGGAGATCGCCTTGTTGCCTTCCAGGGTGATGCTGGAAATGGAGGGACGCTCGACCAGGTTCACGACCAGGACGTTGCCGTCACGACCCAGCTGGATGTCCTGGAAGAATCCGGTACGGAAGAGCGAGCGGGAGGCTTCGGCCAACTTGTTGTCGTCGACGGATTCGCCGACGTTGAGCGGCAGGGCACCGAAGACGCTACCGGACGATACTCGTTGCAGTCCGTTGACGCGGATATCGGAGATGGTGAAGGACTCGGCGTGTACCTCGCCGATCATCAGCGCGGCTATTACCGCAGGTAGCAGCAGGCGTTTCATGAGTCCCTTTTATTCCAACTGGCAAATAAAGAATCTGCCGCACGGGGCGGCAGATTCGGCAATCAGCAGAGTGTCAGAGGCGACCGAGGTCATTGACCAAGGCCAGCAGCATCACACCCACGACGAGGCTAATACCGATCTGCATGCCCCATGTCTGTACACGCTCGGACAAGGGCCGCCCGCGAATCCACTCGACGAAGTAGAAGACCAGATGACCGCCGTCGAGCACAGGGATAGGCAACAGATTCAGAACCCCCAGGCTTATGCTCAGGTACGCCAGAAAATTGAGGAAATCCCCCAGGCCTGACTGAGCTGAAGCGCCCGCCACTTTAGCAATGGTTATCGGCCCGCTCAAGTTTTTTACCGACAGCTCTCCCAAGAGCATCTTCTTCAGGGAAACCAGCGTCAGCACGCTCATCTGCCAGGTTCGGCTGATACCTTCGCCCACGGCCGCCACGGGTCCGTAGCTGATTTCGCGAACCATTTCCGCTGGCCACTTGACCGGCGCCACACCCGCGCCGAGGTAACCGGTCTCGGCGCTATCGACGCGCCGCGCGCCCAGGCGCAGGGACAGCTCGCGTCGCTGACCCTCGCGCTCATAGCTCACCTTGACCTGCTGATCCGGGTGCGCCCGCACCCAGTCCACGGCCTGCTGCCAGTCACCGATGGGCGTATCGTTCAGGGCGATGAGGCGATCACCCGCCTGGAGGCCAGCGGCTTTCGCCGGACCGGCCGGATCCAGCTCGGCGAAGATGGCCGGAATCTGCGGCCGCCAGGGTTTGAGACCCAGCGCCTGGATCGGATCCGGATCTTCCGCGCCGCGCAGCCAGCCGTCGAGCTGGATGACCGTGCTTTGCTCGGCAGTGGTGCCCGGGATCCGGTAGCTCAGGCGTAGCGGACCGCTTTCACCCAGGCGATCGACCAGGCGCAGATTGACCGCCGACCAGCTGTCTACCGCCGCGTCATCGACCGCGGTCAGTTCGGCGCCCGCCGGGATACCCGCGGTGGCAGCCAGGGTATCAGGCGTGACCGATCCCACCACCGGACGCGGCTGCTGGGAGCCGAGCATGGCCAGCACCCAGAAGAACAGGATGGCGAGCAGGAAGTTGGCGATCGGACCGGCGGCGACGATGGCGATGCGCTGGCGTACCGTCTTGCGATTGAAGGCGGCATGCTGTTCTTCAGGCGCCACCGGCGCTTCGCGCTCGTCCAGCATCTTCACGTAGCCGCCCAGCGGGATCGCGGCCACCACGAATTCGGTGCCCTGGCGATCGTGCCAGCGCAGCAGCGGTTTGCCGAAGCCAACGGAGAAGCGCAGGACCTTGACGCCGCAACGGCGCGCCGTCCAGAAATGGCCATACTCGTGGATGGTCACCAGCACGCCCAGGGCGATCAGGGTTCCCAGAATCGTATAAAGGATGGACATTGGCTGCCTCCGCTACCTCAGTGTGCAGATTCTGCGGACTCGCAGGCCAGGTGTCGAGGCGCGGGATCAGCGTCTCGACAGCCACTCCCGAGCCAGCCGCCGAGCGGTGCTGTCGGCCGCGAAGACCGTGTCGAGATCGCTGGCCGGACATGGCTCGACAGCCTTGAGCACCGCTTCGATCAGCTGCGGGATCTCGGTAAAGCCCAGTCGCCCCTCGAGAAAGGCCTCGACGGCGACCTCGTTGGCCGCATTCAGCGTAGCCGGCATGCAACCACCCGCCTGAGCCGCCTCCCGCGCCAGCCGCAGGCAGGGAAAGCGTTCTTCGTCGGGCCGCTCGAAGTCGAGCCGGCCGATCTCGAACAGGTCCAGCGCCGCGACACCGGAGTCGATGCGCTCGGGCCAGGCCAGGGCGTGGGCGATAGGGGTGCGCATGTCGGGATTGCCCAGCTGGGCCAGTACCGAGCCATCCACGTAGTCCACCAGCGAATGGATCACGCTCTGGGGATGGATGACCACCTCGACCTGCTCCGGCGTCGCCTCGAACAGCCAGCAGGCTTCGATCAGCTCCAGCCCCTTGTTCATCAGGGTCGCGGAGTCCACCGAAATCTTGCGCCCCATGGACCACTTGGGATGGGCACAGGCCTGATCCGGCGTCACCGCGGCCAGTTGTTCGGCCGGCGTCTCGCGGAACGGGCCGCCCGAGGCGGTGAGCAGGATGCGTCTTACGCCCTTGCGGGCCAGGCCGGGCGTCGCCGGATCGGCCAGGCACTGGAAGATGGCATTGTGCTCACTGTCGATGGGCAGCAGGGTCGCGCCACTGGCCTGCACGGCCTCGATGAAGAGCGCGCCGCTCATGACCAGGGCTTCCTTGTTGGCCAGCAGTACGCGCTTGCCGGCCTTGACCGCCGCCAGGGTGGGCTTCAGACCCGCCGCGCCGACGATGGCCGCCATGACGGTATCCACCTGGGGATGGGCCGCGATGGCCTCCAGGCCACCCTCCCCCACCAGGATCTCGGGGCGGGCTTCAGCCCCTTGCAGCAAAGCGGCCAACTGATCGGCGGACGCCTGATCCGGCACGGCTGCATAGACCGGCTGGAAACGCCGGCAGAGGTCTGCCAGCTCGCTCAGCCGACGATGCCCGCTGAGGGCGAAGATGCGATAGCGATCGGGATACCGGGCCACGACATCCAGGGTGCTGGCGCCGATGGAGCCCGTCGCACCCAGGACACAAAGCTGCTGGAGACTCACTGGACACCCCAGCCGGCCCACCAGAGCAGCAGGGCGAACAGCGGTACGGCGGCCGTGAGGCTGTCGATGCGATCCAGCACGCCACCGTGCCCCGGCAGCAACTGGCTGCTGTCCTTGAGCCCGGCCTGACGCTTGAACATGCTTTCGGTGAGATCACCCACTACCGAGATCAGCACCACGCAGGCGGCGCCGATGAGTGCTTGCAGGAGGTCGCCCAGGCCCCAGCCACGGACCAGACCGAGTACCAGGGTAGCCACCAGCGCGGCGGCCAGGCCCCCATAGAGACCTTCCCAGCTCTTGCCCGGACTCACGGCCGGCGCCAGCTTGCGCTTGCCGAAGGCCCGTCCGGAGAAATAGGCGAAGATATCGGCCAGCCACACCAGCATCATCACCTCGAGAATCAGCAGATTGCCACCCGGTGCCGCCTTGAGCAGCATCAGCCCCTGCCAGGCCGGGACCAGCACCACCAGACCGATCAGCAGGCGCCGCCAGGGGGCCTGCCAGGCGCGAGCGCTGTCGGGATAGGTGAGCACCAGCACCGTCGCATAGAGCCACCAGGCCAGACTGATGAACAGCAGGCCATGGGCACCGGCGGGGAGCCACCAGCAGAGCAGCAGCGCCAGCGCGACCACGGCGGCATAGGCGCAACGCAGCGGCTGGGCTTCCAGACCCGCCAGCCGCGCCCATTCCCAGGCGCCCAGGACCACGACCGCACCGATGAACAGGGCGAAAGCCGCCCCTTCCAGCCAGAAAAATCCGGCCAGGGCGATGGGCAGGAGCACCATCGCCGTGATAACTCGCTGCTTCAGCATTAGGCGCGTAGCTCCGCTTCCACCTGTTCGCAGGTCCGGCCAAACCGCCGCTGGCGGGTGGCAAAGTCCGCCAGGGCGGCGTGCATGGCCTCGTGCTTGAAGTCCGGCCAGAACAGGTCGGAGAAATACAGCTCGGCATAGGCGATCTGCCAGAGCAGGAAGTTGCTGACCCGGCGCTCGCCACCGGTGCGGATGCACAGGTCGGGCAGCGGCAGGTCGGCAGTCGCCAGACAGCCTTGCAGCAACTCGGGCGTGATCTCGCTCGGCTGCAGCGAACCCTGCTGGACCCGCGCCGCCAGCTGCTGGGCGGCCTGGGTGATATCCCACTGCCCCCCGTAGTTGGCAGCGATCTGCAGCACGAACCGGGTGTGATGGGCAGTGAGCGCCTCGACTTCCGCCATGGCCGCCTGCAGCTCCGGATGGAACAGCGAGCGATCGCCGATGATGCGCAGCCGGATGCCATTCTGGTGCAGCTTCTTCGCCTCCCGCCGCAGGGCGGACAGGAAGAGCTCCATCAGGGCGCCGACCTCGTCGGCCGGACGCCGCCAGTTCTCGCTGGAAAAGGCGAACAGCGTCAGCACCTCGACGCCCGCATCGCCGCACACCTCGATGACCGCGCGCACGGCGTCCACTCCGGCCTTGTGACCGGCGACGCCCGGCAGCAGCCGACGGCGCGCCCAGCGATTGTTCCCATCCATGATGATCGCCACGTGACGTGGCACCACCTTGCCTGGCTTGCTCATGCCCATGTTACGTCCCAACCGTTGTCAAACAGCCATCAAGTCGGCTTCCTTGGCCTCCAGAGCCTTGTCCACCTCGGCGACGAATTTATCAGTCAGCTTCTGGACTTCGTCCTGAGCGCGACGATCCTCGTCTTCACTGATTTCCTTTTCCTTGAGCAGATCCTTGAGCTGAGCCAGGGCATCGCGACGGATGTTGCGCACGGAAACCCGCGCCTGCTCGGCCTCGGCACGCGCCTGCTTGGTGAAGCCCTTGCGGGTCTCTTCGGTCAACGCCGGCATCGGTACGCGAATGGTGGTACCGGCGGTGGCCGGATTGAGGCCCAGGTCGGAGGTCATGATGGCCTTCTCGACCGCCTGGATCATGCTCTTGTCGAACACGCTCAGGGCCAGGGTTCGCGAATCCTCGACGGTGACGTTGGCCACCTGACGCAGCGGGGTGTCGCTGCCGTAGTAGGACACCATGACGCTATCCAGGATGCTCGGATGAGCGCGTCCGGTACGGATCTTGGCAAAGGCGTGGCCCAGGGCTTCCAGGGTCTTGGTCATGCGCGTCTGCGCATCCTTCTTGATCTCGTTGATCATGCTGCTCCCTCCTCGATCAGGGTGCCCTCACCACCGCCCACCACGATATTGAGCAGGGCGCCGGGCTTGTTCATGTTGAAAACCCGCAGGGGCATGCTGTGGTCACGGCAGAGACAGATGGCCGTGAGATCCATGACACCCAGCTTGCGGTCGAGCACCTCGTCGTAGGTCAGGCGCTCGAATTTTTCGGCATTGGGATCCTTGAAGGGATCGGCCGTGTATACACCATCCACCTTGGTGGCCTTGAGCACCAGGTCGGCCTCGACCTCGATCGCGCGCAGGCAGGCGGCGGAATCGGTGGTGAAAAAGGGGTTGCCGGTACCGGCGGAGAAGATGACGACTTCGCCATCCTTCAGCTGACGCAGGGCCTTGCGCCGATCGTACTGATCGGTCACGCCGACCATGGAGATGGCGGACATCACCGTGGCGGGAATGTTGGAACGCTCCAGGGCGTCGCGCATGGCCAGGGCGTTCATCACCGTGGCCAGCATGCCCATGTGGTCACCGGTCACCCGATCCATACCGGCAGCGGACAAGGCTGCGCCGCGGAACAGGTTGCCACCGCCGATCACCAGACCGACCTGGACACCGATACCCACCAGCTGGCCGATCTCCAGCGACATGCGATCCAGCACCTTCGGGTCGATCCCGAAGTCTTCACTTCCCATCAGGGCTTCGCCACTGAGCTTCAGCAGAATACGCTTGTAACGGGGTTGGCGACCACTCATCTGCTGTGCCATTCACTCTCTCCTGTGGCGATGAACATGTGCGGGGGATTTTGATCCAGCGATAGGAAAGCGCAACCGCAGTTGCGTTCACTCCAATCGGCAAAAAACTCCTTGGAAGAGCAGAAATCAGACCTGCCTTCCAATTTGACAAAGAGGCCGCGCGCTCGAAGCGGGCGGCCTCCTGGTCAACGGCAGATGCCGGGCTTACTGCTTGCTGGCAGCCAGCTGGGCAGCCACTTCGGCAGCGAAGTCGACTTCGGCCTTCTCGATGCCTTCGCCCACTTCGTAACGCACGAAGGAGACGATTTCGGCGCCGGCTTTCTTGGCCAGTTCACCGACCTTGACTTCCGGATCCTTGATGAAGGGCTGCTCAACCAGGCTGGCTTCGGCCAGGAACTTGTTGATACGACCCTTGACCATGTTCTCCACGATGTTTTCCGGCTTGCCGGCGATCTTGTCGGCGTTCAGCGCCAGGAAGATTTCCTTTTCCTTGGCGACAGCTTCTTCGGAAACCTGGGAGGGATTCAGGAACTGGGGATTGCTCGCCGCGACGTGCATGGCGATTTCCTTGGCCAGCTCGGCGGTGCCACCCTGCAGGGTAACGACCACACCGATGCGGTGACCGTGGAGGTAGGCGCCAACGACATCGCCTTCGACACGGGTCAGACGACGGATGTTGACGTTTTCGCCGCACTTGGCGACCAGGGCCTCACGGGCGGCTTCCTGAGCGGCGATCAGCGGAGCGGCATCGCTCATCTTCTCGGCGAAGGCCTTGTCCAGGCTGGCGGCGACGAAGCCCTTGAAGTCGTCCTGCAGAGCCAGGAAATCGGTCTGGGAATTGACTTCGATGATGACGGCAGCCTTGTGGTCGTCAGCGACCTTGACCGCGATGGAGCCTTCGGCAGCCACGTTACCGGCTTTCTTGGCGGCCTTGATGGCGCCAGCGGCACGCATGTCATCGATGGCTTTCTCGATGTCGCCACCGGCAGCGGCCAGGGCCTTCTTGCAATCCATCATGCCTTGGCCGGTGCGCTCGCGCAGTTCTTTGACCAGGGCTGCAGTGATTTCTGCCATGTTTGAAATCCTCTTGAATCGGTTTCGAGGTCACTCCGCACGGAGACGGAGCCAATGAAACGCCAGTAGGCAAAAAGGGGGCTAGGCCCCCTTCTCGCACGTCGAACCGCTCGACCCTAGGGTCGACCTGCTCAGCCCTCGACGGCTTCGGCAGCGGTTTCTTCGACGAATTGCTCGTTGGCACCGCCGTTGTTGCCGCCACGGATCACGGCATCAGCAACGCTGCTCAGGTACAGCTGAACGGCGCGGAAGGCGTCGTCGTTGCCGGGGATGACGTAGTCAACGCCTTCCGGGCTGCTGTTGGTATCGACTACGCCGATGACCGGGATACCCAGCTTGTTGGCTTCGGTGATGGCGATGCGCTCGTGGTCGACGTCGACGACGAACAGGGCATCCGGCAGACCGCCCATGTCCTTGATACCACCCAGGCTGCGCTCGAGCTTCTCGAGGTCACGGGTGCGCATCAGGGCTTCTTTCTTGGTCAGCTTGTCGAAAGTACCGTCCTGGGACTGGACTTCCAGATCGCGCAGACGCTTGATCGAGGCACGGATGGTCTTGTAGTTGGTGAGCATGCCGCCCAACCAGCGATGGTCGACGAAGGGCTGACCGCAACGAGCGGCTTCTTCGCGAACGATCTTGCCGGCGGAACGCTTGGTACCGACGAACAGGATCTTGTTCTTGCCGGAAGCCAGGCGCTCAACGAAGGTCAGGGCTTCGTTGAACATCGGCAGGGTCTTTTCGAGGTTGATGATGTGGATCTTGTTGCGCGCGCCGAAGATGTACTTGCCCATCTTCGGGTTCCAGTAACGGGTTTGGTGGCCGAAATGCACGCCGGCTTTCAGCATGTCACGCATGGAGACTTGAGACATTTAGATGTTCCTCGTAGTCGGGTTGGGCCTCCACGCATCCCAATGACCAACTTCCCATCGGGAAGCACCCAGGTCATCGTGTCGATGCGTGTGTGGGGTTAGGAGCGCTAAAGGGCGGAGCCCCGAAAAAGCGCGCGACTTTATATCACGCCTTGCCGGATACCACCAGCGGCGATTGCCGGTACCGGAGATCCGGGGCCGCGCCGGCGGCCACAGTGCGGGCGCCGGCTCTGATAGAATAGCGGATCGAAAGCTGACACCCGGCGTGATACCTAGAGATTTCCGATGACCGTCATCCTCAAGACCCCTGAAGACATCGCCAAGATGCGCATCGCCGGCCAACTGGCCGCCGAGGTGCTCGAAATGCTGGACGAGCACGTGCGTCCCGGCATCACCACCGAAGAACTGGATCGACTGGCCCACGACTATATCGTCAACGTGCAGCAGGCCATCCCCGCCCCGCTGAACTACAAGGGCTATCCCAAATCCATCTGCACCTCGCTGAACCACGTGGTCTGCCACGGCATTCCCAATGACAAGCCGCTCAAGAGCGGCGACATCATGAACGTGGACATCACCGTGATCAAAGACGGCTACCACGGCGACACCAGCAAGATGTACCTGGTGGGCGACGTGCCCGAGTGGGCCGAGCGCCTCTGCCAGATCACCCAGGAATGCCTCTACAAGGGCATCGACCTGGTCCGCCCCGGGGCGCGCCTGGGCGATATCGGCGAGGTCATCCAGAAGCACGCAGAGAAGAACGGCTTCTCGGTGGTTCGCGAATACTGCGGCCACGGCATCGGCAAGGGCTTCCACGAAGAGCCGCAGGTGGTGCACTACGGTCGCGCCGGCACCGGCCTCGAGCTGCAGGCCGGGATGATCTTCACCATCGAGCCGATGATCAACCAGGGCCGCTACGAGACCCGCCTGCTGGGCGATGGCTGGACCGCCATCACCAAGGACCGCAAGCTGTCCGCGCAGTGGGAGCACACGGTGCTCGTCACCGAACAGGGTTACGAGATCCTGACCCTCAGAAAGGACGAAACCTTTCCCCGCGTTTCTGCGTGAGTGAGCGCCCATGCCCCAGGTCGATTCGGAGTTGTTCGACGCCGGCCAGTTCCAGGCTGAGCTTTCGCTGAAAGCCAGCCCCATCGCGGCCTTCAAGAAATTCATCCGGGCCGCGAACGCCACCCTCGATGCCCGCTTCCTGGCCGGGCGCAGCGTGCGCCGGCTGGTCGAGGATCGCGCCTGGTTCATCGACCAGATGCTGATCGCGGCCTGGAGTCGCTTCAGCTGGCCGGACGATGGCATCGCCCTGCTCGCGGTGGGCGGCTATGGCCGTGGCGAACTGCATCCGCACTCGGACATCGACCTGCTCATCCTGCTCGCCGAAGAAGAGCAGGAGCGCTTCCGTGACTCCATCGAAGGCTTCCTGACCCTGCTGTGGGACGTGGGCCTGGCCGTGGGGCAGAGCGTCAGATCCCTGCGCGAATGCACCACCGAGGCGCTGGCCGACCTGACGGTGATCACCAACCTCATGGAAAGCCGCACCCTCGCCGGCCCCGAGCACCTGCGCCAGGCGATGCTGGCGGCCACCAGCGTCGAGCACCTCTGGCCGGGACGGGCCTTCTACCTGGCCAAGCGTGCCGAGCAGAGCGCCCGGCACGCCAAGTACAACGACACCGAGTACAACCTTGAACCCAACGTCAAGGGTTCCCCCGGCGGCCTGCGCGACATCCAGACGCTGCTGTGGATCGCCCGGCGGCAATTCGGCACCCTCAATCTGCAGGCCCTGGTGGGCCAGGGCTTTCTCACCGAGAGCGAGTGCAGCCTGCTGATCTCCGCCCAGGAATACCTGTGGAAGGTCCGCTATGCCCTGCACATGCTGGCCGGTCGCCCGGAGGATCGCCTGCTGTTCGACCATCAGCGGCGCATCGCCAACCTGCTCGGCTACGAGGACAACGACGCCAAGCTGGCGGTCGAGCGCTTCATGCAGAAGTACTACCGGGTGGTGATGGACGTCTCCCAGCTCAGCGACGTGGTGATGCAGCACTTCGAGGAAGTGAATCTGCGCGACGAGCAGTTGCCCGCCGCGGTGACGCCGCTCAACAACAGATTCCAGATCCGCAACGGCTATCTGGAGGTGGTGCATCCGCAGGTGTTCCTGCGCACCCCCTTCGCCCTGATGGAGCTGTTCGTCCTGCTGGCGCAGAATCCGGCGATCAAGGGGCCCAGCGCCGGCACCATCCGCCTGTTGCGCGACAGCCGCCACCTGATCGACGACGCCTTCCGCCAGGACATTCGCAACACCAGCCTGTTCATCGAACTGCTCAAGAGCGAATCCGGCATCCATCGCAATCTGCGGCGGATGAATCGCTACGGACTGCTGGGACTCTACCTGCCCGAATTCGGCCAGATCGTCGGCCAGATGCAGCATGACCTCTTCCACATCTATACGGTGGACGCCCACACCCTCAATCTCATCAAGCACCTGCGCAAGATGAGCTACGACGTCCTGGCGGAAAAGTATCCGCTGGCGACGAGGGTGATCCACAAGCTGCCCAAGCCGGAGCTGATCTACGTCGCCGGTCTCTACCACGACATCGCCAAGGGCCGTGGCGGCGATCACTCGGAACTGGGGGCGGAAGACGTGGAAGCCTTCGGTCGCCGCCACCAGTTGCCGGAGTGGGACACCCGCCTGGTCAGCTGGCTGGTGCGCAACCACCTGGTGATGTCCACCACCGCCCAGCGCAAGGACCTCTCCGATCCCCAGGTGATCCACGACTTCGCCCTGACGGTGGGCGACCACACCCATCTCGACTACCTGTACGTCCTCACCGTGGCCGACATCACCGCGACCAATCCGTCGCTGTGGAATTCCTGGCGCGCCACCCTGCTGCGGCAGCTGTACACCGAGACCAAGCGTGCCCTGCGTCGTGGCCTGGAGAATCCGGTCAATCGCGAAGAGCAGATCCGCAGCACCCAGCAATCGGCCCTCGACACCCTGATGCGTCGCGGCATCGATGCCGATGACGCCGAGCAGCTGTGGTCGCAGCTGGGTGACACCTACTTCCTGCGGCATACCGCGCTGGATGTCGCCTGGCACACCGAGGCCATCCTCGGCCACGGCGATACCGCCGAGCCCCTGGTGCTGATCCGCGAGACCACCCAGCGTGACTCCGAAGGCGGCACCCAGATCTTCATCTATGCCGCCGACCAGCACGACTTCTTCGCGGTGACCGTGGCGGTGATGGACCAGCTCAACCTGAACATTCAGGACGCGCGCATCATCACCTCCACCAGCCAGTTCACCCTGGACACCTACATCGTGCTGGATACCGATGGTGGCTCGATTGGCAACAATCCCGCGCGCATCGCCCAGATCCGCGGCGGCCTGATCGAGGCGCTCAAGCATCCCGAGGAATACCCGAGCATCATCAACCGGCGCGTGACCCGCCAGCTCAAGCATTTCGCCTTCTCGCCCCAGGTGAACATCTATACCGACACCATGCGCTCGGCGAGCCTGATCGAGCTGACGGCGCCGGACCGCCCCGGTCTGCTGGCACGGGTGGGCCGCATCTTCCTCGACTTCGACCTGTCCGTGCTCAACGCCAAGATCGCCACCCTCGGCGAGCGCGTGGAAGACGTCTTCTACGTCACCGACGCCGATGGCCGTCCGCTGGCGGATCCCGGTCTGTGCAGCGCCCTGCAGCAAGCCCTGATCAAGCAGCTGGGCGAGCCAGACAGCCAGACGCCACTCAGTCGCATCAGCATCTAGCTCCCTGATCTAACGCCTCGAACGAAGGACCACCCGACGATGAATCCCACCCTCGACCTGCTGCAGCCCTACCCGTTCGAGAAGCTGCGCGCCCTCCTCGCCGGCGTGACCCCGCCGACGGCCCTCAAGCCGATTCCGCTGTCGATCGGCGAGCCCAAGCATCCGTCCCCCGCCTTCGTCGCCGAGGCGCTGACGGCGAATTTGGATCAGCTGGCGGTCTATCCGACCACCCTTGGCATCGCCGAGCTGCGCGAGGCCATCGCCAGCTGGGCTGGCCAGCGCTTTGGCGTACCGGCAGGCTGGCTGGATCCGGCGCGTCATGTGCTGCCGGTGACCGGCACCCGGGAGGCGCTGTTTTCCTTTACCCAGGCGGTGGTGGATCGCAGCCAGGCCGGCCTGGTGCTGAGCCCCAACCCCTTCTACCAGATCTACGAAGGCGCGGCCCTGCTGGCCGGCGCCGAGCCGCACTACCTGCCGTGCCTGGCGGACAAGGGTTTCAATCCCGATTTCGACAGCGTGCCGGACGAGGTCTGGCAGCGCTGCCAGCTGCTGTTCCTCTGTTCGCCCGGCAATCCCACCGGCGCCCTGCTGCCGGTGGCCACGCTGAAAAGGCTCATCGCCCTGGCCGATCGCCACGACTTCGTGATCGCCGCCGACGAGTGCTACAGCGAACTCTATTTCGACGAAGCCAGCCCGCCGCCCGGCCTGCTGACCGCCTGCGCCGAACTGGGGCGCACCGACTTCGCCCGTTGCGTGGTGTTCCACAGCCTGTCCAAGCGCTCCAACCTGCCGGGCATGAGATCCGGCTTCGTCGCCGGCGATGCCGCCATCCTCAAGCGCTTCCTGCTCTATCGCACCTACCACGGCTGCGCCATGCCGGTGCAGGTGCAGAAGGCCAGCGCCGTGGCCTGGCGCGATGAAGCCCATGTCCGCGAGAACCGCGAACTCTATCGGCAGAAGTTCGCCGCCGTGCTGGACATCCTGCAGGGCAGCCTGGAGGTGTCACTGCCGGACGGTGGTTTCTATCTCTGGGCCAGGACGCCGGGCGATGACGAAGCCTTCGCTCGCGATCTGTTCGCCCGCGAACACGTGACCGTGGTGCCGGGTTCCTACCTGTCGCGGGAAGTCGCGGGCGTCAATCCGGGTGCCGGACGGATCCGCATGGCCCTGGTCGCCCCTCTGGCCGAATGCGTGGAAGCGGCGGAGCGCATCCGCCGCTTCTGCCAGGGCTAGCGGTTGCCCTGATCGCGCATCAGCGCGGTCTCCTGGATATCGAGTTCGCGCAGGAATTCGGTGACCACCAGGTCATCGATCACCCCGGCGATACGCAGCCGATAGAGTTCACGACGCTGGGCACGGATGGCGAGCAGGCGCAGCTCGCCATCCAGGGTGTCCCGCAGACGTGCCAGGGAACGGGCATCCTCGCTGTCATCGGCGGAACTCAGCTCGTCACGGAATTCGGCGATGATGCCGGCCTTGATCTCCGCCTGCAGCGCCGCCCGCGCCGGCTCGTCGGCATCGCTGGACTCCACGTCTTCCAGCGCTGTGATGGCGGCGCGGGCGGCGTTGATCCGCACTTCGCAGCGTTCCCGCTCCAGCAGGTCGTTGGATTGCTCCGGCAGCCGCGCCAGCAGCAGCGGAATACCGATGCTCGCCACCACCAGTGACAGCAGGATCACCCCGGCGGCGATGAACACCAGGACGTCACGCAGGGGAAAGGGCGTGCCATCCGAGAGCAGCAGCGGCAGCGACAGCACACCGGCCAGGGTCACGGCGCCGCGCACCCCGCTGAGGGAGGCGATGGCGGCGATCAGGCGCGGATCGCCCGCGATGGTCATGGGTCCGCTGCCAGGCTGGGTCAGGTGCCAATAGCCGAGGATGACCCCGAAGCGGATGGCCATGATCACCAGATAGGCACCCAGCACATAGAGCGTCAGCCAGCCCGCGGCCGGCCAGAGCGCCTGGGAAGCCGGCAGCGCGGCCGCCAGGATGTCCGGCAGTTGCAGCCCCAGGATCAGGAACACCAGGCCGTTGAAGGCGAATTCCACCAGTCCCCAGACGCTGTGGTTGAGCAATCGGGTAGCGGTCTGCCGGGGCAGCATGTCGACCCGGCTCTGCATCATCCCGGCGGCCACGGCGGACAGGATGCCGGAAACGCCCAGTCGCTCCGCCAGGACATAGGCGGCGAAGGGCAGCAACAGCATGAAGACCACATGGGGCGCGGCGTCGCTCCAGCCGCGCTTCACCACCATCCAGGCGCGCGCCCGCCCGACCAGCCAGCTCAGCACGCCACCGACCAGCCCGCCGCCCACCGCGACGATGACGAATTCCAGGCTGGCCTGGCTCAGCGAAAAGGCGCCGGTCAGGGCCGCCGCCACGGCGAACTTGAAGGTCACCAGACCCGAGGCGTCGTTGAGCAGGGCCTCGCCCTGGATCACATGCAGCAAGGCGCTGGGCAGCCGGCCACGGACGATGCTGGACACCGCCACGGCATCGGTGGGCGACAGCACCGCCGCCAGGGCGAAGGCCACCGCCCAGGGCAGGTGCAGCATCCAGTGCAGGAACCAGCCGGCACCCAGCACCGTGAGGAACACCAGGCCAAAGGCCAGGACGAAGATCGGTCGGCGCAGCCGCCAGAATTCGCGCTTGGGCATGCGCCAGCCATCGGAGAACAGCAGCGCCGGGATGAACAGCAGCAGGAAGAGTTCCGGGTCCAGGGCCACGTGCAGCCCCAGGGTGGGCCAGGCGAGCAAGGCGCCGACCACCACCTGGATCAGCGGCAGCGGGATGGGAATCAGATGGGCGCTGAGTCGGGTGGCACCCACCATCAGCAAGAGGATCAGAGCGGTATAGAGAATCTGCACGGTGGTCTCGTGGTCAGGGCACCGGTCGCGGTGCCAGATACAGGAGATGCATCCCGCGGGAGTGGGGACACGTCGACCTCGAGTTGTTGGGACTGATGTCCCCGGATTTGGTTTTACCCAAACTTTACCCGAGGCGATCTAGGCGACTGGCCACCGTTGCGGTCTGATAGACATACCCGGTTTCATTTCCCCGGGTCGCAGGAGAAAGATCATGCTACGTCGCATCACTCAAGTCGTGGTGCTTGCCGGTTGCCTCGCCATCGCCGGTCAGGCGTCCGCCCACGGTCGTGGCCCCGGTCCGGCCTTTCTCGGTGCCGTAGTGGGCGCCGTGGTCGGCGGAGCCATCGTCTCCCATTCCTACGCCCGCGAGCCGGTCTATGTCGAAGGCCCCCCGCCGCCGCCTCCGCCGCCGCGCGTGGTCTACTACGAGCCGGCACCGGTCTACGAATATCGCGTGGTGGAACCCCGCCCGGTGTACTACGGCCCGCCGCCCGGCGCCTACTACTACGGCCCGCCCCCGCGCTGGTAAGGGCCCATGAAAAAACCCGCCTCTCGGCGGGTTTTTTCATGGCTGGACGCCCTAGACCACCTGGCGCCGACGCAGGACGTCGAGGATCTGCTGGACCCCCTCCTCCACCGACAGCTGCTCGGTGTCGATCACCAGATCGGCATCTTCCGGTGCATCGTAGGCGAAGGAGATACCCGGGATGTTGTCGCCACCGGCGGCATAGAGCCCCTGGGGATCACGCTCGGCGCAGGCCTTGGGCGACGCCTTGACGTGCACGGTCAGCAGACGCTCGGCACCGATCAGCGCCTGGGCCTGGGCACGGCCCTCGGCATCCGGCGCGACAAAGGCCGCCAGGGCGATCAGACCCGCTTCGTTGAACTGGCGGGCTACCTGGGCAGCACGCAACCAGTTCTCGCGACGCCCGGCGCGATCCTGTGGCAGACCCTTGTTCAGGTCGTGGCGCAGATTCTGACCGTCCAGCACGAAGACCGCACGACCGGCATCGAACAGGCGACGCTCCAGGGCATAGGCCAGGGTGGTCTTGCCGGCGCCGGAGAGACCGGTGAAGAGCACGGTGCTGGGCTGCTGACCGAAGCGCGCGGCCCGCTCGCTGGTGCCGACGTGCAGCTGGTGCGCGCCCTGGCCATGGCCACCCCGGCCTACCGGGTCGGCGATGATCATGCCGGCACCGACGGTGCCATTGGTCAGGCGATCGATGACGATGAAGGCGCCGGTGGTCCGGTTGACGCCATAGCCATCCAGGGCGATGGACGCATCGAGAGCCACCTTGACCCGGGCGATCTCGTTGAGCTTGAGCTCGCTGGCGGCGCCACGTTCCAGGGTATTGACGTCAACCGTGTGCACGATGCTCGGCAGCGAGCCGGGCACGTAGCTGGTGGCGCGCTTGATGTCGTACTTCTTGCCGGGCCGCATGGGTTCTTCGGCCATCCACACCAGCATGGCCTCGAAGCTGTCGGTGACCTGGGGACGGTTGTCGGCATGCACCAGGACGTCGCCCCGAGAGATGTCGATCTCGTCTTCCATGGTCAGGGTCACCGCCTGGCCAGGTCCGGCCTGCTCCAGCTCGCCTTCGTAGGTGACGATGGACTTGATGCGGCTGCCCTTACCCGACGGCAGGACCACCACGGCATCGCCCTTGGTGACCACGCCCGAAGCCAGGGTTCCGGCGAAGCCGCGGAAGTTGAGGTTGGGCCGGTTGACGTACTGCACCGGGAAGCGCAGATCGTCGAGATTGCGATCCGCGGCGATCTCCACGGTCTCGAGGATTTCCATCAGCGGCTTGCCGCTGTACCAGGGCGTCTGCTCGCTGCGATTCACCACGTTGTCGCCCTTGAGCGCCGACATGGGGACGAAGTGGATATCCTTGGCGTTGAGGTCGATACGCTGGGCGAAGGCCAGGTAATCGTCCTTGATGCGCTCGAACACCGCCTCGTCGAAGCCCAGCAGATCCATCTTGTTGATGGCGACCACGATGTGCTTGATGCCCAGCAGCGAAGCGATGTAGCTGTGCCGGCGGGTCTGGGTCTGGATGCCGTGACGGGCATCGACCAGGATGATCGCCAGGTCGCAGGTGGAGGCCCCGGTGGCCATGTTGCGGGTGTACTGCTCATGGCCGGGGGTATCGGCGATGATGAACTTGCGCTTGGCGGTGGAGAAGTAGCGGTAGGCCACGTCGATGGTGATGCCCTGCTCGCGCTCGGCCTGCAGGCCGTCCACCAGCAGCGCCAGATCGACTTCTTCGCCGGTGGTGCCGACCTTCTTGGAATCGCGAGTGATGGCTTCCAGGTGATCCTCGTAGATCATCTTGGAATCGTGCAGCAGGCGCCCGATCAGGGTGCTCTTGCCGTCGTCGACGTTGCCGCAGGTGAGGAAGCGCAGCAGTTCCTTGCGTTCGTGCTGTGCGAGGTAGGCCAGGATGTCCTGGCCGATCAGATCGGATTGGTGCGACATCTTAGAAATACCCCTGACGTTTCTTCTCTTCCATGGATCCGGCGCCATCGTGGTCGATGACCCGGCCCTGGCGTTCGGAGGTGCGGGTGAGCAGCATCTCCTGGATGATGTCCGTCAGCGTGGTCGCCTGGGACTCCACCGCGCCGGTCAGGGGGTAGCAGCCAAGGGTACGGAAGCGCACCTGGCGCTTGTGGATGCGGGCCTTCTCCTCGGGCGAGAGGTGCTCGAGGATGCGGTCGTCGTCGATCATGAGCAGGGTGCCGTTCTTCTCGATCACCTCGCGCTCGGCGGCGAAGTACAGCGGCACGATCGGGATGCCTTCGAGGTAGATGTACTGCCAGATGTCCAGCTCGGTCCAATTCGACAGCGGGAAGACGCGGATCGACTCGCCCTTGTTGGTCTTGCCGTTGTAGATGTTCCACAGCTCGGGACGCTGGTTCTTGGGATCCCAGCGGTGCTTGCTGTCCCGGAAGGAGTAGACGCGCTCCTTGGCGCGGGACTTCTCCTCGTCGCGGCGGGCACCGCCGAAGGCGGCGTCGAAGCCGTACTTGTCCAGCGCCTGCTTGAGGCCCTGGGTCTTCATGATGTCGGTGTGCTTGGCACTGCCATGGGTGAAGGGGTTGATGCCCTGGGCGACCCCTTCCGGATTCTTGTGCACCAGCAGATCGAGGCCCATGTCGGCGACCATGCGATCGCGGAATTCGTACATGGCCTGGAATTTCCAGCCGGTGTCCACGTGGAGTACCGGGAACGGCAGCTTGCCGGGAAAGAAGGCCTTGCGGGCCAGGTGCAGCATCACGGCCGAATCCTTGCCGATGGAATACAGCATGACCGGATTGTCGAACTCGGCGGCCACTTCACGGATGATGTGGATGCTTTCCGCCTCAAGCTGTTTGAGGTGCGTCTGTTTGTCGAGCATGGCTACTCACGATTGCAGAAAGGTGGCCTAGGAGATGTCCGTTGCGGCATCCAGTCGACTGGACACACCGGACAGAGCGGGCCGTGGACGAACCTCAACCTTACCATAGGCAACGGTTATGGCCCGCCAGGCTATTTAGAACCAGAAGTTCTATGCTTATGACGCTCAGGCGGGATTGTCGCAGTCGATGAAGAGGTGCTGGATCCCCAACTGCGCGGCCAGATGGTCGCCCAGCGCCTGCACCCCATAGCGCTCGGTGGCATGGTGGCCGGCGGCGAAGAAACTCACGCCGTTCTCGCGAGCGCTGTGCACCGTCTGCTCGGACACCTCTCCGGTCAGGTAGGCATCCACTCCGCCGGCGATGGCCTGGTCGATATAGCCCTGGGCGCCACCGGTGCACCAGGCCAGGCGTCGGATCGAGCGCCCGCCGTCGACCACCAGCGGCTCGCGCTGCAGCACGTCCGCCACCTGCCGACCGAAGTCCGCGGCGGATTGCGCCTGCGGCAACTCCCCCTGCCAGATCAGCCCCTTGGCATCGCCTGGCAGCGGCCGGATATCCTGCAGCCCCAGGCGGCGTCCCAGCTGGACGTTGTTGCCCACCTCGGGATGGACATCCAGGGGCAGGTGGTAGGCCAGCAGGCTGATGTCATGGCTCAGCAGCGTCTTGATCCGCCGGTGCTTCATGCCGATGAGGCGGGCATCCTCGTTCTTCCAGAAATAGCCATGGTGCACCAGGATGGCATCGGCACCGGCGGCGACGGCGGCGTCCAGCAGCTGCTGGGAAGCCGTGACGCCACTGACCAGCAGGCGCACCTGCTCACGGCCCTGGACCTGCAGGCCGTTGGGGCAGTAATCCTGGATCCGGGCCGATTCCAGGTAGCGGTCGGCGGTCTCTACCAGTTGCTCAAGGGACAGGGTCACGTGCGGCTTACCTCCTCGTTGGCGGCGCCAGCGTGTCTTCGGCTGGCGCCGCTCCTTATAATGGCCGCCAGCTTATCCGGCGCACCCCGGGTGGACAAATTCAAGGATGTGATCGATGTACAAGGCTTTGCGTTATCTCGGCTGGCCCGTGCTGTGCGGTCTGCTCGTTGCAGCCCTGATCATGCAGCGCTATCCCCAGTGGCTCGGCCTGCCCGCCCAGCCGCCGCTGTTCGAGGCCGCCCAGGCGCCCGCCACTTCGCGCCAGGAGGGACCGGTTTCCTATGCCGACGCGGCCAGTCGCGCCGCGCCCGCGGTGGTGTCGTTGCGCTCGACCAAGGCCGCCAAGCCGGGCAAGGCCGGGGATACGGCCAGCGACCGCAAGGGCGCGACCAAGCCGGTGGAAGAACTCAGCCTGGGTTCCGCCGTGCTGATGAGCCATGACGGCTATCTGCTGACCAACAACCACGTGACCCTGGACGCCGAATCCATCGTGGTGGCCCTCGCCGACGGTCGTCAGACCCTGGCCAAGCTCATCGGCAACGATCCGGCCACGGACCTGGCCGTGCTCAAGATCGACCTGCCCAACCTGCCGGCCATCTCGGTGGGCGATTCGACCGCCATCCGCATCGGCGACGTGGTGCTGGCCATCGGCAACCCCTTTGGCGTCGGCCAGACGGTGACCATGGGCATCATCAGCGCCACCGGTCGCAACCAGCTGGGTCTCAATACCTACGAGGACTTCATCCAGACCGATGCGGCGATCAACCTGGGCAATTCCGGCGGGGCGCTGGTGGATGCCAGCGGCAATCTGATCGGCATCAACACCGCCATCCTCTCCGGCGGCTCCCAGGGCATCGGCTTCGCCATCCCGATCAAGCTGGCCATGGAGGTCATGCGCTCGATCATCCAGCACGGCCAGGTCATCCGTGGTTGGCTGGGCGTGGCGGTGGAGGTGATCACCCCGGAGCTGGTCAAGACCTACGGCCTCAAAGTCGACCAGGGCATCGTGGTGACCGACATCGATCCCGATGGACCGGCGCACAAGGGCGGTCTGCGCGCGGGCGACGTGCTGGTCAAGCTGGCTGGCCAACCGATCAGGGACGGCCGGCTGGCGATGAACCAGATCGCCCGCAAGCAGCCTGGCGACAGCATTCCCATCGAGGTGCTGCGCCAGGACAAGACCGTGCAGGTCAAGGTGACCGTCGGGATGCGCCCCCTGATGGAGAAGGCGCGCTAGCCGCGAACGAGGCTCAGAGGGTGTCGAGGGCCGTGATCAGCGCCTGATTCTGCGTCGGCGTGCCGATGGTGATGCGCAGGAAGTCGGCGATGCGTTCGGGGCGGCTGAAGTGGCGCACGATGACGCCGTGCTCACGCAAGCCCGCGGCCAGCGCCGCCCCACTCTTCTGCACATGACGGGCGAAGATGAAGTTGGCGGCCGAAGGCAGGACCTCGAAGCCGCGCTCCAGCAACTGGCCCACCAGCGCTTCGCGACTCTCGATCACCTGCCGGCAGGTCTCGTCGAAATAGGCGCGATCCTCGAAGGCCGCGGTCGCGCCGGCCAGGGCCAGGCGATCCAGCGGATAGGAGTTGAAGCTGTTCTTGATCCGCTCCAGGGCTTCCATCAGCGGCGCCTGTCCCAGGGCCAGCCCTACCCGCAGACCGGCTAGCGAACGGGACTTGGACAGCGTCTGGGTCACCACCAGGTTGGGATGGCGCTCGATCAGGGCGACCGCCGACTCCGCCCCGAAGTCGACATAGGCCTCGTCCACCACCACCACCGAGGTCGGATTGCCGGCGACGATGCGCTCGATGGCGTCCAGCGCCAGGGCGCTGCCGGTCGGCGCATTGGGGTTGGGGAAGATGATCCCGCCATTGGGGCGCAGATAGTCCTCGGGGACGATCTGGAAATCCTCGTCCAGCGCCGGCGTCTCGAAGGCGATGTCGTAGAGGCCGCAATAGACCGGATAGAAGCTGTAGCTGATGTCCGGAAACAGGATCGGGCGGCCATGGCCGAACAGACCCAGGAAGATGTGCGCCAGCACCTCGTCCGAGCCGTTGCCGACAAACACCTGCTCGCTCTGGAGGCCGTAGTAGCGGGCGACGGCGTCCTTCAGCGCCTGACCGTTGGGGTCGGGATAGAGGCGCAGGTCGTCGGTGGCCGCGGCGCGAATGGCGTCCAGCGCCCGCGGTGACGGACCGTAGGGATTCTCGTTGGTATTGAGCTTGACCAGGTTGGTCAGCTTGGGCTGCTCACCCGGCACATAGGGCACCAGGTTCTTGACGAAGGGACTCCAGAGCTCGCTCATGCCTGCTCCTCCTGAATACGGTATTCGGCGCTGCGGGCGTGGGCGGTCAGGGACTCGCCACGCGCCAGCACCGAGGCGACCCGGCCCAGCGCGGAAGCGCCCGTAGCCGAGCAGTGGATGATCGAGGAACGCTTCTGGAAGTCGTACACGCCCAGCGGCGAGGAGAAGCGCGCGGTGCCCGAGGTCGGCAGCACATGGTTGGGACCGGCGCAGTAGTCGCCCAGGGCCTCGGCGGTATAGCGACCCATGAAGATGGCGCCGGCGTGGCGGATGCTGGGCAACCACTGCTCGGGTTCGGCGACCGACAATTCCAGGTGTTCGGGGGCGATGCGGTTGGCCACCTCGATGGCCTGGGCCATGTCGGCGACCTGGATCAGGGCGCCGCGGCCTTCCAGGGAGGCGCGGATGATCTCGGCACGCTCCATCTCCGGCAGCAGGCGGGCGATGCTTTCCGCCACGGCGTCGAGGAAGGCGGCGTCGGGACTGACCAGGATGGCCTGGGCGTCTTCGTCGTGCTCGGCCTGGGAGAACAGGTCCATGGCGATCCAGTCGGGATCGGTCTGGCCGTCGCAGACCACCAGGATCTCCGACGGGCCGGCGATCATGTCGATGCCGACCTTGCCGAATACGTGGCGCTTGGCGGTGGCGACATAGATGTTGCCGGGGCCGACGATCTTGTCCACCGGCGGTACGCTTTCGGTGCCATAGGCCAGGGCGGCCACGGCCTGGGCGCCGCCGATGGTGAAGACGCGATCGACACCGGCCAGGGCTGCGGCGGCCAGCACCAGTTCGTTGACCTCGCCGCGGGGCGTGGGCACCACCATGACCACTTCTTTTACGCCGGCGACCTTGGCGGGGATGGCGTTCATCAGCACCGAGGAGGGATAGGAGGCCTTGCCCCCCGGCACATAGAGCCCGGCACGATCCAGCGGGGTGACCTGCTGGCCGAGCACGGTGCCGTCAGCCTCCTGGTACTGCCAGGAATCCTGGCGCTGCTTTTCGTGATAACGACGGACTCGCTCGGCAGCGGCTTCCAGCGCGGTGCGCTGCTCCGGCGTGATGCGGGCCAGGGCTTCTTCCAGACGCGCCCGCGGCAGGATGAGATCGCTCATGGCGGTCGCTTCGACGGCATCGAAGCGCCGGGTGTATTCCAGCAGCGCGGCGTCGCCCTGGTGGCGCACGTCGGCGATGATCGCCAGGACCCGCTGGTTGATGTCGGCATCCGACACCCCTTCCCAGCTCAGCAGATGATCCAGATGCTCGGCGAAATCCGGAGCGGCGGCGGCGAGTCGGCGGATGGCGAGCGGAGCGGTCATGGCGGATCCTCTTCAGGAGAGCGAAAGGGGCGCCCGAGAGTAACAGCCGGTTCCGTGTGGGCGCCCGACAATTTGGCTATGGCACGGATAGGCGAAGCTGGAGGGATGGAAGCAGTCTGAGCCGGCATTCGGCATGCCGGCCAGGACGTAGAGCCTGTTCAAAGTCTCGCGAGCTAGAGACAAACAAGGCAAAAATGGCTGAGGAAGCGGAGTTTACGAGTGGTAAATGAGCATTCCGAAGCCATTTTTAACGCAGTTTGGCCGACGCGTAGCAGGCTTTGAACAGGTTCTCAGGCGCCGCGCGCTTCGACGGCGTGTCTCAGGGTCTCGATGAGGGCCTGAATGCGGCCATGCTGCATCTTCATCGAGGCCTTGTTGACGATCAAGCGCGAGCTGATATGGGCGATCAGCTCCTGGGGCTCGAGTCCGTTGGCCTTGAGGGTATTGCCGGTGTCGACCACGTCGATGATCTTGTCGGCCAGGCCTACGAGCGGTGCCAGCTCCATGGAGCCGTACAGCTTGATGATGTCGACCTGACGACCCTGCTCGGCATAGTAGCGCTTGGCGACATTGACGAACTTGGTCGCCACCCGCAGCCGGCCACGCGGCGCCGGAGCGCCCACGGCGCCCGCGGTCATCAGCTTGCAGCGGGCGATGCGCAGGTCCAGCGGCTCATAGAGACCGTCGCCGCCGTATTCCATCAGCACGTCCTTGCCGGCCACGCCCAGGTCCGCGGCGCCATGTTCCACATAGGTGGGCACATCGGTGGCGCGGACGATGAGCAGCCGTACATCGTCCTGGGTGGTCGGGATGATGAGCTTGCGGCTCTTGTCCGGATTCTCGGTCGGAGCGATCCCCGCCGCCGCCAGCAGCGGCAGGGTGTCGTCGAGGATACGGCCCTTGGACAGGGCGATGGTCAGCATCGGAGGTCCTTACTTGGGCGTGCGACGGATCTTGGCGCCGAGCAGCTGGAATTTCTCCTCGATGCATTCGTAGCCGCGGTCGATGTGGTAGATGCGATCGATCAGGGTATCGCCTTCGGCCACCAGGGCGGCGATGACCAGGCTCGCCGAGGCGCGCAGGTCGGTCGCCATGACCGGGGCGGCCTTCAGGCTGGGCACGCCGGTGACGATGGCGGCATTGCCTTCGATGGCGATGTTGGCGCCCATGCGCACCATCTCGTGAACGTGCATGAAGCGGTTCTCGAAGATGGTCTCGACCACGGTACCGGTGCCTTCGGCGACGGCGTTCATGGAGATGAACTGGGCCTGCATGTCGGTGGGGAACGCCGGGTAGGGCGCCGTGCGGATGTTGACCGCGCGGGGGCGATTGCCCTTCATGTCCAGCTCGATCCAGTTGCTACCGGTGGCGATGTGGGCACCGGCCTCTTCCAGCTTGGCCAGCACGGCCTCCAGGATGGTCGGATCGGTGTCCTTGAGCTTGACGCGACCGCGGGTGGCGGCGGCGGCGACCAGGTAGCTGCCGGTCTCGATGCGGTCCGGCAGCACCGAATAGGTGGCGCCACCCAGGCGCTCGACGCCTTCCACGGTGATGGTGTCGGTACCGGCGCCCTGGATGTTGGCACCCATGGCGATCAGGCAGTTGGCCAGGTCGACGACCTCGGGCTCGCGGGCGGCGTTCTGGATGACGCTGCGACCCTTGGCCAGGGTGGCGGCCATCAGCACGTTCTCGGTACCGGTCACGCTGACGGTGTCGAAATAGTAGTGGGCGCCGCGCAGGCCGCCGGCCGGCGCCTTGGCCTTGATGTAGCCGCCTTCGACGGTGATCTTGGCGCCCATGGCTTCCAGGCCGCGCAGGTGCAGATCGACCGGCCGCGAACCGATGGCGCAACCACCGGGCAGGGCGACTTCCGCTTCGCCGAAGCGGGCGACCATCGGGCCCAGCACCAGGATCGAGGCGCGCATGGTCTTGACCAGCTCATAGGGCGCGACCAGGGTCTTGATGCTGGAGGCATCGACCTCGACATTGAGCTTTTCACCGATCACCGGCTGGACGCCCATGCGGCCGAACAGCTCGATCATGGTGGTGATGTCGTGCAGGTGCGGCAGGTTGGCGATGGTCACCGGGGTGTCGGCGAGCAGGGTCGCGGCCAGGATCGGCAGGGCGGAGTTCTTGGCCCCGGAAATGCGAATTTCACCGTTCAGGCTGTTGCCGCCGGTAATGATCAGTTTGTCCATAGCGAGTTCTCGGCGCTGCGAATCAGGCGCGTTCGGCCCAGGCAGCACGGGTGAAGAATTTCATGGTGACAGCATGGATGCTGCCATCGGCGATCTGCGGCTGGAGATGGGAGTAGACCTGCTGCTGACGCTTGACCGGGCTGAGTGCCTGGAGCTCGTCGCTGATCAGGTAGAGCTGGAAGTTGCAGCCCTCGCCTTCCACTTCGACCTGGGTATCGGCCAGTTTTGCCTCCAGGAGGCTTTTGACTTCTTGGGCCTGCATGGCGGCACCTCGGCAATCTAGTACAGCCGGCGATCATACAAAAAAACCGGCTGTACGGCGACTGCGATGACCGCTACCCGTGCGCGTCTTCCGCCAGGGGCAGCAGGGCGAGGGCATCCGAGACGTCGGCGATCTGCCGCAACTCGGAAGGCAGGCTGGCGATGGTCAGCGTGCGCCCCGCGGCCTGGGCATCGCGCAACCAGGCCAGCAACAGCGCGAGGCCGGCGCTGTTGGAGCGTTCGACACCGGCGCAATCGAGCACCAGCGGACCACTGCCCTGGCCGATCAGCGCCCTGCCCTGCTCACGCAGGGTGGGCACATTGGCGTGATCGAGCACGCCCGACAGCTGCAGTCGGGCGCCTTCGCCGGTGATGGCGGCGCGACTCACGAACCGACCTTGGCCTTCTGGGCCTCGGGAGAATCCTTGGCCTTGGCCACGGTGCCCGCCCAGTTGTTGATGGTCTTGTCCAGGTCGTTGCCGTTTTCCTGCATCGCCTGGGCGAACTGGTCACGGAACAGCTTGCCGAGGTTCAGGCCATTGATGATGACGTTGCGCACCTTCCACTCGTTGCCCTGCTTGACCATGCTGTATTGCACCGGATACACGGCGCCGTTGTTGCCCTTGACCTCCATGCCCACGCTGGTGCGGTCGGGACCGTCGGACGGCCCTTCGGGCAGCACCCGGATGCCCTGGTTGTTGTACTCCAGCAGCGCATTGCCATAGAACTGCATCAGGCTGCGCTTGAAGTTTTCCTGGAAGCGCGCCATCTGCTCGGGCGAGGCGCTACGGCTGTAGCGCACGGTCATGATGCTGCGCGAGATGCCTTCGGCATCCACCACCGGGCCGAGGATGTTGTTGAGCGACTCGTAAAAGGCTTCCGGGCTGCTGCGATACTTGTCGCGGTTGGCCTCGAGGTCGCTGAGCAGGGTGGTGGTGGTCTGCTGGATCACGTCGTGGGCCGAGGGCGCCGCCTGGGACACCAGGGGCAGCAGGGGCAGCAGGGCCAGGATCGCGATCACTCCGTGACGAAGTAGCTTGAGCATGGAAAAGCCTCTCATCATTTATTGGCGGAAGAGTCTTTATTGACCGAATTGAGCAGGAATTTGCCGATCAGGTCTTCGAGAACCAGCGAGGATTGTGTATCTCGAATGGTCGAGCCTTCCTTGAGCACCTGCTCGTCACCGCCCACGCTGATGCCGATGTACTTCTCGCCGAGCAGGCCGGCGGTCAGGATCGAGGCGATGGAGTCGGTCGGCAGGTTGTCCACCTGCTTGTCGATCTGCATGGTGACCCGGCCGCGGTAGCTGTTGCGGTCGAGATCGATGGCGGTGACCTTGCCGATGGTCACGCCCGACATGGTCACCCGCGATCTCACGGTGAGACCGGCGATGTTGTCGAAGTAGGCGTAGACCTTGTAGGTATCGTGATGGTCGCTCATCGTCAGACCGCTTACCCGCAGCGCCAGCAGCAGCAGTGCGAGCACGCCGGCCAGCAGGAAGAGTCCGACACCGATTTCCTGGGTGCGGGTTTGCATCAGAGATCTCCAAACATCAGGGCGGTAAGAATGAAGTCGAGGCCGAGCACGGCAAGCGACGCATAGACGACGGTACGGGTGGTGGCGCGGCCGATGCCTTCGGAAGTGGGCTCGCAGTCATACCCCTGGAAGACGGCGACCCAGGTCACCACGAAGGCGAACACCAGGCTCTTGATCACACCGTTGAGCACGTCGCTGAGCATCACGCTGTTCTGCATGGTGGCCCAGAAGGAACCGTCATAGACGCCGAGCCAGTCGATGGCGACCATGGCCGCGCCCCAGATGCCCACCACGTTGAACATGGCGGCCAGCAGCGGCATGGAAATGAAGCCGGCCCAGAAACGCGGCGCGACGATGTACTTGAGCGGGTCCACGCCGATCATTTCCAGACTGGACAGCTGCTCGGTGGATTTCATGTTGCCGATCTCGGCGGTCAGGGCGGAGCCTGCCCGGCCGGCGAACAGCAGGGCCGTCACCACCGGGCCGAGTTCACGCAGCAAGGTGAGGGCGACCATCTGCCCCACCGCCTGCTCGGAGCCGTACTTGACCAGGATGTTGTAGCCCTGCAGGGCGATCACCATGCCGATGAAGAAGCCCGACACCACGATGATCGGCAGCGACATCACCCCTACCGAATAGAGTTGCTTGCCCAGCAGCTGCAGACCGCTGCCTACGCCACCGCGACCGAACACCGCCAGCAGCAGGACGATGACCGAGCGGCCGATGGCCGCCACGACATCCAGCCCGGCGCGGCCCAGTCGACGAATCCGCTCCACGGCGGAGACCTTACGCATCAGTGTTTCCCCAGCAAGGCATCGCGCAGATCCGGCGCGGCGAAGTGGAAGGGTACCGGGCCATCGGGGATGCCCTGCATGAACTGGCGAACCCGCGGATCCGGCGATTCGCGCAATTCCTTCGGCGTGCCCTGCCCCAGCACCTTAGTATCGCCCACCACATAGAGGTAGTCGGCGATGCTGGCGGTCTCGGCCAGGTCGTGGGAAACCACGATGCTGGTCAGTCCCAGCGCCTGGTTGAGCAGACGGATGAGGCGCACCAGCACGCCCATGGCGATGGGGTCCTGGCCGACGAAGGGCTCGTCGTACATGAGGATCTGCGGATCCAGGGCGATGGCCCGCGCCAGGGCGACCCGGCGCTTCATGCCACCCGACAGTTCGTCCGGCATCAGTTCGATGGCGCCGCGCAGTCCCACCGCCTGCAGCTTGAGCAGGACGATGTCGCGGATCATCTCCTCGGGCAGCTTGGTGTGCACACGCAAGGGAAAGGCCACATTCTCGAAGACATCGAGATCGGTGAACAGCGCGCCGCTCTGGAACAGCACGCCCATCTGCCGGCGCATCTCGAACAGCTCGCCGCGGGACAGCTGCGGCAGGTTGGCGCCATTGACCCAGATCTCGCCACTGCTCGGTCGCAACTGGGCGGCGATGAGGCGCAACAGGGTGGTCTTGCCACTGCCGGACGGTCCCATGATCCCGGTGACCTTGCCCCGCGGGATGCGGATATCGACCCGGTCGTAGATCAGACGCGTGCCGCGCTTGAAGGAAACGCCCTTCAGCTCCACGGCGTACGGGCTATCGACGGTCATCAGGACTCCTAAGGTTCAACTCTGTGCAGGGAGACGCCGCTCCGCCGCTTCAGGGCACGCGACACTCGCGTTCGGCGGCCCCGGCAAAAGGGCGGCACTATAGCATTCGTTGCCGATGAGACTCCTGAGCCACGGGCGGCGTTGCTGAGTGTCGCGGCTTTGCGCATATAATTTCCGATTGTCCCGTCACCTGCCTTCTGACCCATGTCCGACTCAATAGATTTCATCGCCTCCGCCAAGCGCACCATAGATGTAGAGCGAGCGGCAGTGACCGCCCTGGGCGAACGCATCGACGACAGCTTCGCCGCCGCCTGTCGCCAGCTGCTGGCCTGCCGCGGGCGCATCGTGGTCCTGGGCATGGGCAAATCCGGGCATGTCGGCAACAAGATCGCCGCGACCCTGGCCAGCACCGGCAGCCCGGCCTTCTTCGTGCACCCGGCGGAAGCCAGCCATGGCGACATGGGCATGATCACCCGCGATGACGTCATCATCGCCATCTCCCAATCGGGCACCTCCAGCGAGATCCTGACCCTGCTGCCGCTGATCAAGCGCCTGGGCGTCCCGCTGATCAGCTTTGCCGGCAATCCCGCCTCGCCCCTGGCCAAGGCCGCGGACGTCAATCTGGACACCAGCGTCGCCACCGAGGCCTGCCCGCTCAATCTGGCGCCCACCTCCTCCACCACCGTCGCCCTGGTACTGGGCGATGCCCTGGCCATCGCGCTGCTCGAGGCGCGCGGCTTCACCGCCGAGGATTTCGCCTTTTCCCACCCGGGTGGCGCCCTCGGCCGGCGCCTGCTGCTCAAGGTGGAGAACGTCATGCATGCCGGCGCCGACCTGCCGCAGGTCGGCGAGGACACCCTGGTCTCCGACGCCCTGCTGGAGATGTCGCGCAAGGGCCTGGGCATGACCAGCGTGCTGGCCGCCGATGGCCGTCTCGCCGGCATCTTCACCGACGGCGACCTGCGTCGCGCCCTGGATCGCGGCATCGACGTGCGCACCACGGCGATCGCAACCGTGATGACCCGCGGCGGTCGAACCGCCAGGGCGCAGATGCTCGCCGCCGAGGCGCTGAAGATCATGGAGGAGCACAAGATCAACGCCCTGGTGGTGATCGATGACGAGCGCCGCCCGATCGGCGCCCTCAACATGGGTGACCTGCTACGCGCCGGGGTGCTGTAGGCCGGGTTATACTGCTCGACTAAATGCGCCGACATCTCGTGTTCAACCCGCCGCCCCCTGGTGCGGCCCACCACAGGTACCCTCATGTTTCGCAGCTTGCGCCGCCCCGTGCTGTTGGTCCTGATCGCCGCCGCGCTCATCGCGATCGGCTACTGGAACATCCTGCCGCAGCGCTTCGTCGATGCCCCGGCCTCGGCGACCCCGCAAGACAGCGCCATCGATGGCTATGCCCTCAATACCCGGACGATTCAGTATCGCCTGGACGGCAAGATCCAGTACGAACTCAAGGCCGAGCGCAGCGAACACGTCAAGGCGACCGACGTCACCCTGGTGACCCGCCCCGACATGCTGGCCTTTCGCGGTACCGACTATCCCTGGCACATTCGCAGTGCCCGCGCCGAGGTCGCCCCCGGTGGCAGTCAGGCGGAGCTGATCGATGACGTGCGCGTCGAGCGTACCGATGAGAAAGGCCGCCCGGTGGTGTTGACCACCACCCGCATGACCGTCTTTCCTGACAAACAATATGCGCAAACCGAGCAAGCCGTTAGAATCGAGGCCGCCAATGGGGTGACCACGGCCAATGGCATGAAAGCGTATCTAGAAGACGGCAGAATGCTCCTGCTGTCCAACGTAAGAGGCCAGCATGAGGTTCGTTAAAACCCTCCCCTTCCTGTTCACCCTCGGCGCCACCTTTGGCAGTGCCGCGGCTTGGGCCCTGCCGACCGATCGCACCCAGCCGATCCGCGTGCAGGCCGATAGCGCCGAGCTCGATGACAAGCAGGGCGTGGCCGTGTACCGCGGAGACGTGGTCATCACCCAGGGCAGCATGAAGATCACCGGCAACACGGTGACCCTGACCCAGGACAACCAGGGCAACATCAAGGTCGCCACCGCAGTGGGCAAACCGGCCTACTACGAGCAGAAGCCCTCGGCGGACAAGGACATCGTCAAGGCCTATGGTCTGACGATCCAGTATTTCGCCCAGGAAAATCGCATCATCCTGATCGATCAGGCCAAGGTGGTCCAACAGGGCAACACCTTCGAAGGCGAGAAGATCGTCTACGACACCCAGCGCCAGATCGTCAACGCCGGGCGTGCCAACGGCAGCAAGGTCACCACGCCGCGGCCGCGGATCGACATGGTCATCCAGCCCAAGGATCAGCAGCAGTCGGGGCAGGGACAATGACGGTTACGCTCAAAGCCCAGCATCTGGCCAAGAGCTACAAGGGTCGTCAGGTCGTTCGCGACGTCAGCGTCAGCATCGACAGCGGGCAGATCGTCGGCCTGCTCGGTCCGAACGGCGCCGGCAAGACCACCTGCTTCTACATGATCGTCGGCCTGGTCAAGGCCGATCAGGGTCGCGTGCTGATCGACGACCAGGACGTCACCGCCCTGCCCATGCATGGCCGTGCCCGTGCCGGGATCGGCTACCTGCCCCAGGAAGCCTCGATCTTTCGCAAGCTGACCGTAGCCGACAACATCCTCGGCATCCTGGAAACCCGCAAGGACCTGGACAAGGCCGGCCGGCTGCGTGAGCTGGAGAGCCTGCTGCAGGAATTCCACATCACCCACATCCGCGACAACCGCGGCATGAGCCTGTCGGGTGGCGAGCGGCGCCGTGTCGAGATCGCCCGCGCCCTGGCCACCGCGCCCAAGTTCATCCTGCTGGACGAACCCTTCGCCGGCGTGGACCCCATCTCCGTGGGCGACATCAAGCAGATCATTCGTCACCTCAAGGCCAAGGGCATCGGTGTCCTCATCACCGACCACAATGTCCGGGAAACCCTGACCATCTGCGAGACGGCCTATATCGTCAACGATGGCCAGCTCATCGCCGAGGGTACCGCCGAGGAAGTCCTCGCCAACGAGCTGGTGAAGGAAGTCTATCTGGGCCACGAATTCCGCCTCTAGGCAAACCCGGGGAAACAAGGCATATAATTTGCTAACGCTCGCAGGGTTCGCGAGGTTCGGTGGCGCTGTTCGCGTCGGTAGACAAGGTGTATTTCCGCAGCCATGAAACCATCGCTAGTCCTCAAGATGGGCCAGCAGCTGACGATGACGCCGCAGCTGCAACAAGCCATACGTCTGCTCCAGCTCTCGACGCTCGACCTGCAGCAGGAGATCCAGGAAGCCCTGGAATCCAATCCGATGCTGGAACGCCAGGAAGAAGGTGAAGACTTCGACCAGAGCGACGCCTCGGGCGAAGGCGACGAGCTGGCGAATCCCGGCGGTACCGAAATCAACTTCAAGGAAACCTCGGTCGCCACCAACGAGATGGCCGACGAGTCCGAGTGGAGCGAACGCATCCCCAGCGACAGTGAGCTGCCGGTGGACACCGCCTGGGAAGACATCTACCAGACCAGCGCCAGCAGCCTGCCCAGCAACGACGACGACGAGTGGGACTTCACCACCCGCACCTCGGCCGGCGAAAGCCTGCAGACCCACCTGCTCTGGCAGCTCAACCTGGCGCCCATGTCGGATCTCGACCGCCTGATCGCCCTGGCGATCATCGACGGCATCGACACCGATGGCTATCTGCAGGAAAGCCTGGAAGACATCCATGCCTCCCTCGATCCCGAACTGGAAGTCGATCTCGACGAAGTCGAGGTGGTGCTTCGACGCGTCCAGCAATTCGAGCCGGCCGGCGTCGCCGCGCGCAATCTGCGCGAGTGCCTGCTGATCCAGCTGGCCCAGCTGCCGGCTAACCTCCCCCTGCTCGGCGAGGCCAAGCGCCTGGTGGGCGACTACCTGGATCTGCTCGGCAGTCGCGACTATGCGCAGCTGATGCGCCGCATGAAGATCAAGGAAGACGAACTCAAGCCCGTCATCGAACTGATCCAGACCCTGCACCCGCGCCCCGGCTCGCAGATCGAGTCCGGCGAGGCCGAATACGTGGTGCCGGACGTCATCGTGCGCAAGCACAACGAGCGCTGGCTGGTGGAGCTCAACCAGGAAGCCGTGCCGCGCCTGCGGGTCAATCCCCAGTACGCCGGCTTCGTCAAGCGCGCCGACAGCAGCGCCGACAACACCTACATGCGCAACCAGCTGCAGGAAGCGCGCTGGTTCATCAAGAGCTTGCAAAGCCGCAACGAGACCCTGATGAAGGTGGCGACCCAGATCGTCGAGCACCAGCGGGGCTTTCTCGAATACGGTGAAGAGGCCATGAAGCCGCTGGTCCTGCACGACATCGCCGAGGCGGTGGGCATGCACGAGTCGACCATCTCCCGGGTGACCACCCAGAAGTTCATGCACACCCCGCGTGGCATCTACGAACTCAAGTACTTCTTCTCCAGCCACGTCAGCACCGCCGAGGGGGGCGAATGTTCCTCCACCGCGATCCGCGCGATCATCAAGAAATTGGTGGCGGCGGAAAACGCGAAAAAGCCGTTGAGTGACAGCAAGATCGCTGGTTTACTGGAATCGCAAGGTATACAAGTCGCTCGTCGCACGGTGGCTAAGTATCGGGAATCCCTGGGTATCGCTCCGTCCAGCGAACGCAAGCGTCTCATCTGACGCGTCCTGATGTGACCGTGCCTCGATCGACCCTTGTCATGTCGGCGAGCAGCTTCGCCGATCGTAGCCCGGCAATAAGGAGAAGCGGTATGCAAGTCAACATCAGTGGCCATCAGCTTGAAGTGACAGAAGCCCTGCGTGACTACATCGGCGAGAAACTCGCCCGCCTCGAACGGCACTTCGACCGTATTACCAACGTCCAGGTGATCCTGGAAGTGGACAAGCTCAAGCAGAAAGCCGAAGCCACCCTGCACGTCGCCGGCGCCGCAGTGGTCGCCAATGCCGAGCACGACGACATGTATGCCGCCATCGATCTCCTGGCCGACAAGCTCGACCGCCAACTGATTAAACACAAGGAAAAATCGATCGAACGCCAGCAGGGCGTCGGCGTCCGCTGAGGTTTCGATCGCCGCTTTATGATCAGACTCGAAAACATCCTGACCCCCGGCCGCACCCAGACGGGTGCGCCGGGCGGCAGCAAAGCCGCTGTACTGGAACGCATCGCCGAGCTGGCCGCGCAGGAACTGCCCGGCCACGACGCCGCGCACATCCACGAATGCCTGATGGCGCGCGAGCGTTTGGGCTCCACTGGTTTCGGCAATGGCATCGCCATTCCCCACTGCCGCCTGGCGGGTCTGCAGCAACCGCTGTGCGTGCTCTTCCACCTGCAGCAACCAGTGGACTTCGATTCCCTCGACGGCGCGCCGGTAGACCTGGTGTTCGTCCTGCTGGTCCCGGAAGCCGCCACCGAACAGCACCTCACCCTGCTGCGCCAGATCGCCGGCATCCTGGATCGCGCCGACATCCGCGAGCGGCTGCGCAAGGCCAAGGATAGCCAGGCGCTCTATCAGATCGTCGTCGAGGCCCAGAGCGGACACTGACATGCACCTCATCATCGTGAGCGGACGTTCCGGGTCGGGCAAGAGTACGGCGCTCAACGTGCTTGAGGACAATGGCTTCTATTGCATCGACAACCTGCCGGCCAGTCTGCTGCCCGATCTGGCCCAGCATGCCCTGACCGACATGGAGCGGCCCCAGCCCAAGGTCGCCCTGTCAATCGATGCACGCAATCTGCCCAGCCAGTTGCAACGCTTTCCCGAATTGCTCGAACAGGTGCGCAGCCGCAACATCCGCTGCGACATCCTCTATCTGGACGCCGATGACCAGACGCTGCTCAAGCGCTTTTCCGAGACGCGTCGCCGGCATCCGCTGTCCAACCAGGAAAGATCCCTGGCCGAGGCCATTCACGACGAGCAGGTGCTGCTGTCGCCCATCGCCGACCTCTCCGACCTGAAGATCGACACCACTCACCTGAATCTCTATCAGCTGCGCGACATCCTCAAGTTGCGCCTGCTGAACGCCCCAGAGCCCGGCACCGCCTATCTGGTGGAATCCTTCGGCTTCAAGCGGGGCCTGCCGGTGGACGCGGACATGGTGTTCGACGTGCGCTTTCTGCCCAATCCCTACTGGAAACCGGACCTGCGCGACTTTTCCGGACTGGATGCCCCGGTGCGGGACTATCTCGAGCAACAGCCCGAGGTAGAGACCCTGTACAATGACATCCGCGATTACCTGGTGAAGTGGTTGCCGCGTTTTGCCGCCAACAACAGGTCCTATGTGACCGTGGCCATTGGTTGTACCGGTGGTCATCACCGCTCGGTCTATCTGGCCGATCGCCTGGGTCGCGAACTCAAGAACCTGCTCAAGAACGTCCAGATCCGTCACCGCGATCTCTGACGCCCGTTTTGTTTCGACAAGGACAGACTCAATGCCTGCCCAACAGATCACCATCATCAACAAGCTGGGCCTGCACGCCCGTGCGGCGGCCAAGTTCGTCGGCGTGGCCGGCCGCTATCCCGCCAGCGTCCGCGTCGGCCGCAGTGGCGAATCGCCGGTCGATGGCAAGAGCATCATGGCGGTCATGATGCTGGCCGCCGGCAAGGGCACGGTCCTGCAGCTGGAAACCGAGGGTGAGCAGAGCGACGAGGCCATGCGCGCCCTGGTCGAGCTGATCAACAACTACTTCGACGAGGGCGAGTGACAGGCCCCCCGCGCCAGTCGCAGCTCCGATAAAAAAAGCCGCCCGAGGGCGGCTTTTTCATTGGGCGTCGACTCAGGCGTTCAGCGCCGCTTCGTAGCGACGGGACACTTCCGGCCAGTTGATGACGTTGAAGAAGGCGCCGATGTACTCGGGACGACGGTTCTGGTAGCGCAGGTAGTAGGCGTGCTCCCAGACGTCCAGGCCGAGGATCGGGGTGTTGCCGGTCATCAGCGGGCTGTCCTGGTTGCCGGTGCTCTCGACCACCAGCTTCTTCTCGGGGGTGACGCTCAGCCAGGCCCAGCCGCTGCCGAAGCGGGTCAGGGCAGCCTTGGTGAAGGCTTCCTTGAAGGCGTCGAAGCCGCCCAGCTGGGACTCGATGGCTTCGGCCAGGGCGCCTTCGGGCTTGCCGCCGGCATTGGGGGCCATCACGGTCCAGAACAGGCTGTGGTTGGCATGGCCGCCACCGTTGTTCTGCACGGCGCCGCGCTTGTCCTGGGGCAGCTTGTCCAGCTGGCGAACCACGTCTTCGGCCGACAGGTTGGCGAACTCGGTGCCTTCCAGCGCCGCGTTCAGGTTGTTGATGTAGGTCTGGTGGTGCTTGGTATGGTGGATTTCCATGGTCTGGGCATCGACGTGCGGTTCCAGCGCGTCGTAGGCGTAGGGCAGCTGAGGCAGAGTATGCGGCATGCGGATTGTCTCCATGGTGGCTTTGGTATGGACCCACGCCCTTGGGCGTTGGGGTGTACGGCTGGTGCGCCACGGCGCACCGTCTGAAGCCTTGGCCGTCCGGTCAGTGGATTCGACCGCACGGCTATGTCCTAGTGCATTGCTAGGATACTAACGAGTAACGGGGTGGGCTGTCTCCCGTTCGACAGGATTTTCCTCATCGCGACGGCTTCCACCGCCCTTCTAGCTGCCCGCCAGGGTCATGCCATCGATCAGGACCGAACCGGTGCGCAGACTGCCGCGGCGTTCCACGTCGCTGCCCACCGCCAGGATCTGGCGGAACATGTCGCCCAGCCGCCCGGCGATGGTGACCTCCTGGACCGGAAACTGGATCTCGCCATTCTCGATCCAGAAGCCGCCGGCGCCCCGGGAATAGTCACCGGTGACCAGGTTGGTGCCCTGCCCCATCATTTCCGTGACCAAAAAGCCCGTGCCCATCTGCCGGATCAGCTCGGCCTGGTCGGCCGTGCCATGGCTGACGTGCAGGTTGTGCACGCCGCCGGCATTGGCGGTGCTTTGCAGGCCCAGCTTGCGCGCGGAATAGCTGCCGAGCACATAGGACACCAGTTGGCCGTTCTCGACGAAGGGCTTGGCGTAGGTGGCCAGGCCTTCGCCGTCGAAGGCGGCGCTGCCCAAGGCGCGTGGCAGGTGCGGCCGCTCGTCCAGGGTCAGCCAGTCGGGAAACACCTGCTGGCCCAGGGCGCCTTCGAGGAAGGACGACTTGCGATAGAGGTTGCCGCCGGAAATGGCGGCGAGAAAGGTACCGAACAGGCCGGCGGCCATTTCCGGCGAAAACAGCACCGGGACCTTGGCGGTGGGCACCGGCCTGGCCCCCAGGCGACTCACGGCGCGCTCGGCGGCGCGGCGACCGATCTCCTCGGCGCTCATCAGCTCGTGACCGATCCGATTGACGTCGTAGTAGTAGTCGCGCTGCATGGCCTCGCCGCTGCCGGCGATCATCACGCAGCTCAGGCTGTGCCGGGTGCTGGCATAGCCGCCGACGAAGCCGTGGCTGTTGCCGTACACCCGGCAGCTCTGGTGGGTATTGAGGGTGGTGCCGTCGGCATTGCCGATGCGGCTGTCGGCGGCGTAGGCCGCGGCTTCGCAGGCCAGCGCCTGCTCGATGGCCTGCTCGGGGGTGATGTCCCAGGGATGATAGAGGTCGAGATCGGGCAGTTCGCCGCGCGCCATCAGTTCGGCGTCGGCCAGACCCGCGCAGGGATCCTCGGAGGTGTGCTTGGCGATGGCCAGGGCCGCGGCCACGGTTTCGCGGATCGCCTCGGGACCGGTGGCGGAGGTACTGGCCGAGCCCTTGCGCTGACCGGCATAGAGGGTGATGCCGAAGCCCTGGTCGCGATTGAATTCGACGGTTTCCACCTCGCCCTTGCGGACCGAGGTGGACAGACCCTGGTCGACCGAGACGGCCACTTCACCGGCACTGGCGCCCTGGCGCCGGGCCTCGGCCAGGATGGCCTCGACCTGTTCGCGCAATTCGGGGAGCGCAGCGGGACCCACGGCGGCGTTGCGATTCATGACGTTCTCCTTACGGACGGCGCCGGCCAGGCCGGACAACCGTGCGGCAACTCGTTATGATGGCGCCCATTCTTAGCTGGACCCCATAGTTCATGGTTGATTCTTACGACGACGACGCGCCGCTGGGCGAAAAGAGCAAGACACAGGTCAAGCGCGAGCTGCATGCGCTGCAGGATCTGGGCGAACGCCTGGCCGGGCTGCCGGCCGAGCAGCTGGACCGCCTGCCGCTGACCGATCCGCTGCGCAAGGCCCTGGCCGAGGCGCCCAAGCACAAGACGCACATCGCGCGCAAAAGGCATGTCCAGTACCTGGGCAAGCTGATGCGCGACCAGGACCTGGAAGCCATCCTGGTACTGGTAGACCAGATGGACACCTCGACACGGCAGTACAACGAGCGCTTCCACGCCCTGGAGCGCTGGCGCGACCGGCTGATCGCCGAAGGCGACCAGGCGTTGGAGGCCTTCGTGGCGCTTTACCCGGAGACCGACCGCCAGCACCTGCGCGGCCTGGTGCGGCATGCCCAGCACGAAGCGGCGCACAACAAGCCGCCGGCGGCGGCGCGCAAGGTCTTCAAGTACATCCGCACCCTCGACGAAACCCAGCGCGGTCTGCGCTAGGTTTCCGTCCGCGATGGCCACGGCCGGTGCCCGCATCAGGCGCCAGTGCCGCCCACGGTGATGGCATCGATCTTCAGCGTCGGCTGCCCCACACCCACCGGAAGTGACTGGCCGTCCTTGCCACAGGTCCCTACCCCCGCATCCAGCGCCAGGTCGTTGCCGACCATGGACACCCGGTTCATGACCTCGGGGCCGTTGCCGATCAGGGTGGCGCCCTTCACCGGGCGACCGAGCTTGCCGTTCTCGATGAGGTAGGCCTCGTTGGTGGTGAAGACGAACTTGCCGCTGGTGATGTCCACCTGACCGCCGCCCAGGCTGGCGCAATAGATGCCCTTCTCCACCGAGGCGATGATCTCGGCCGGATCGCTCTGGCCGGCCAGCATGTAGGTGTTGGTCATGCGCGGCATCGGCAGATGGGCATAGGATTCACGGCGGCCATTGCCGGTGGGCGCCACGCCCATCAGCCGGGCATTGAGCTTGTCCTGCATGTAGCCCTTGAGGATGCCGTTCTCGATCAGCACGTTGTAGCCGCTGGGCGTGCCCTCGTCGTCGATGGATAGCGAGCCGCGGCGATCCGGCAGGGTGCCGTCGTCGACGATGGTGCAAAGCGAGGACGCCACCTGGCGACCGAGCTGGCCGCTGTAGTTGGAGCTGCCCTTGCGGTTGAAATCGCCTTCCAGGCCATGGCCGACCGCCTCGTGCAGCAGCACGCCGGACCAGCCGGCGCCCAGCACCACCGGCAGGGTGCCCGCCGGGGCCGCGGTGGCTTCGAGGTTGACCAGCGCCTGGCGCACGGCCTCGCGGGCGTAGCCCAGGGCACGGTCATCACGCTGGAAATAACGGTAGTCGCAGCGACCGCCGCCGCCGCTGTTGCCGCGCTCGCGGCGGCCGTTCTGCTCGACGATGACGCTGACGCCCAGGCGCACCAGTGGGCGCACATCGGCTGCCAGGGTGCCGTCGACCGCGGCCACCAGGGTGCGCTCCCAGACCCCGGCCAGGCTGATGGTGACCTGCTGGATACGCGGATCCAGGGCACGGGTCGCCTCGTCCAGCTGCTTCAGGAAGGCGACCTTGGTGGCGCGATCCAGCACGTCCAGCGGATTGTCCTGGCCATAGAGGCGCTGCGCCGGCTCCACCGCGCGAAACGCCTGGACGTGGCCCTCGGCGCCGCTGCGGGAAATGGACCGCGCGGCCTGGGCGGCCAGATCCAGGGCCTCGCCGGTGATGGCGTTGCTATAGGCGAAGCCGGTCTTCTCGCCGGACAGTGCGCGCACGCCAACGCCCTGGTCGAGGTGGAAGCCGCCTTCCTTGACGATGCCGTCTTCCAGCAGCCAGGATTCGGAGACGATGCTCTGGAAATACAGGTCGGCGGCGTCGATGCCGGGACCGGCCAGACGCTGCAGCACGGGTTGCAGATCGTCCACCGCGAGTCCGCCGGGACCCAGCAGGGCCGAGCCGACGCTATTCAGGTAATCACTCATGGAAACTCCAGACGACGCCACAATGGACGTCGGAACGATGAAAGGGTCGCGACCTGGCCTCTAGCCTACTCGCGGAAGTCTCGGTGCCCTGATGCAAAAGACCAATGGCGGTCATTGCCGTTCGGCCAGGCGCGCCGGCAGGAAGCGGCGGTGCCGGGTCACCGGCATCCGCTGACGCAACCCCGCCTGGCGCTCGGCATCGCGCTCGATGAGCAGCACCGCCTCGCCGCTGGCCTGGACGGCGAGCACCTCGCCCCAGGGATCCACCGCCATGGCGTGCCCCCAGGTGCTGCGGCCATTGGCATGGACCCCGCCCTGGGCGGCGCCCAGCAGATAACTCTGGGTCTCCACCGCCCGGGCGCGCAGCAGCAGCTCCCAGTGGGCCTGGCCGGTGGGCACGGTAAAGGCCGAGGGCGCGCTGATCAGCTCCGCCCCGGCAGCGCGCAGGGCGCCGTAGAGTTCGGGAAAGCGCAGGTCGTAGCAGACGCTCAGGCCCAGGCGGCCGACCGGGGTGTCCACCACCGTGAGGGTCTCGCCGGCGGCATAGTGGTCGGATTCGCGATAGCTGCCCTGGCTGTCGCTGACGTCGGCATCGAAGAGGTGCAGCTTGTCGTAGCGGGCGACGCGGCGGCCCTGGTCGTCATACAGCAGCGAACAGGCGCAGGGCTTGCCCTCGGTGGCGCCGTCGGGCAGCAGCGGCAGGGTCCCGGCGAGCAGCCAGAGCCCCAGCTCGCGCGCCCGGCTGGACAGCCAGGGCAGGATCTCGCCCTGACCGAGCGCCTCGGCCCGCGCCAGCTCGGCGGGTGCCGGATGGCCGATGGCGACGAAGTTTTCCGGCAGCACCGCCAGGCGCGCGCCCGCCCCGGCAGCGCGTTCGAGCAGGCGCTCGGCGGCGCGCAGATTGGCCGTCACCGCGGGGCCGCTGACCATCTGCAGGATGGCTATGGACATGCAGGCACTCCAGAAGGGAGCGTCCATCCTAAGCAGCGGGGCGGCCGCAGGGCAATGCTCAATCGCGCTTGCCCGTGGTCATGGTCGGATTCTGCCAGGGGCCTTCGATGTGATAGTTGATGCTGGCCATGCGGGTGATGCGATCACCGATCAGCCGATCGACGATAAACAGCGCGCCACCGATGGCCGGGGCCCCGGCGATCAGCGCGGCCAGCGGCAGGGAGTTGCTGACCGGCAAGCCGACCTTGAGATTGGCGTCGACGCGGTTGCTGGCCATGTCCAGCAGGCCCTGCAGACTCATCTCGGCACCCGGCCCGCTGAGGCTGATGGGCTTGCGGGTGCGGAAGGCGCCCTGCTGGGCATCGAGCACGCCGGTGATGCTGTCGTAGCTCAGGCCCTTGCCGAACAGATCGGAGAAATCCAGTCGCAGGCGGCGGCGGATGGATTCGAAGTTGAGCAGGCCGAAGATGCGCAGCGCCGAGGCCGTGCCCTCCACCTGGCGCAGCTGGCCGTCGTTGAAGCGGGCATCGAGGCTGCCATTGAGGCGGGCCAGGGCGACATAGGCCGGCGAGCCGGGCCAGTCGACCCGGGCATCCAGGCGGAAATCGCGACTGGTGACGCTGGAGGCGAAATTCCAGCCCAGCAGGATATCGGCGATGTTGCCGCCCGCGAGACGCCCCTGGTAGTAGCTGTGGGTCGCCCCCGGCGCCCCTTCCCAGCGCAGGGCGCCCTGCACCTTGAGGCCGCGCAGGTCGAGATCCAGGGCGTTGAAATTGGCGCCTGACGGCGAGGGCCTGAGCTGCAGGCGCTGGGCGCCGACCAGCCTGCCGCCCAGCTCCAGACGGTCGATGGCCAGATTCAGCGCCGGCAGGGCGCGCGGATCGACGTCGGCCAGGGGATCGGGACGCGGCGCAGCGCTTTCCACCGAGGGATCCGCCGGCGTCTGGGGAATGCGCAGGTGCTGCAGGTTGATGTCGATCGGCTGGCCGGTCTGGCGCGGAATGCGTACCTGGCCGGCGATGGTCTGACTGGCCAGGCCGAGTTGCCAGGCATTGCCCTGGGGTTCATAGGTGAGGCGCAGGTTGTCGATCTGCTGACCGAACGCCAGGAAACGACCGAAGCCGAGATCGCCCCGCCCGAGGCTAGAGATGTCCAGGGTGTTGCCACCGCCCTGCCCTGCGCCAGCACTGCCACCGCCACTGGCCTTGCCATAGCGCTGATAGACGTCCTGCCAGGCCGCCAGGTCGAATTCCGCCAGTTGGCCGCGCAGGTCGTAGCCGGCGGCCGTGGGCAGATTGGCGGTGCCGCCGCCCAGCACGATCTCGCCGCGGCCCTTGGCGATGGCCTTGGGGTCGAGCATCAGCACGGCGTCGGCGAGGCCCTTGTAGGTCGCCTCCACCCGCCGCTCGCCGTCGTTGAGCGCCAGGCTGAAGAAGCCTTCGCGTGGCTCGTCGGCCTTCTTGCCGAAGGGGGCCGGCAGGTCGACGGTCACTCCGCGCAGATCCGAGGTGACCGCCAGCTCACTGTGCTCGGCCAGGATCAGACCGAGGCGATAGCCGAGCAGGCCGCGCGCCGGGATGGGTCGGCCTTCGCTGCCCAGCCAGCGTGCCAACTGGTCGACGTCGACGCGGCCATCCACCACTAGCCGGGTGCGGGGATCGTCGGGCTTGCCTTCGGCCAGGGCCTGACCGCGGATCGGCTGGTCGAAGACCCGCGCCTGGATGTCGGGGGCGCTGAGGCCGCTGCGGGTGTCGTAGCGAAAGCTGCCGCGCAGGTCGGTGAGGGTCAGCTGGGGATCGGCCAATTCCAGACGCGCCTTGTCCGGTGTCAGCTCGACCACCACCACCGGTGGCTGCCCCTTGGCCAGGGGAATGTCCAGATTCAGGCTGCTGTTGGCGAGCGCACCCTCGCCCTTCCAGCCGGCGAACACCTTGGCGGTCGGCAACGGCGTGTCCTGGAGGATCTTCAAGCCATCGCGCACGCTGCTGTCGAGTCGCGCGCCGAGCCGCAGGTGCGGCGCGCTGCCATCGTGCAGCAGCGGGATGCGCGCCTCGACGTCCCGGACCCGGGTGTCGAGGATGCGTCCCTCGGGGACCTGCACCTTGACCCCGTCGCTTTCGATGAAGACATCGCCGCGGGCCTCGCGCAGGGCGGGCCAGCCGGGCTGATAGGCCAGTTGGGCGTCGTGCACCCGGAAGAACAGACTCATGGTGCGCGAATGCGCCGGCGAGCCGTGGCGCAGCGAGCCCTGGTACTGGTAGATCCCCTCGTCGATGCGACCGCCGACGATGGCGGTGGTCAGCCACTGGGCCAGCTCCGGACTGAAATCCGTGGCCGGCAGCTTGGTCGGCAGGTACTTGCGGGTGTAGCTGGCGTCGCCATCCTTGAGGCCGACGCGCAGGTCCATGTAGCTGTCCACCTCCGGATGCAGGCCAAGCTGGATATGCATGTCGCCACTGGCGGCGCCTTCCGGCCCGGTGACCTGCATCAGGGCACTGCCCAGGGTGAAGCGCTGGTCGTCGAGACTCCAGGTCAGCCGTGCCCTGGCGGTGCGATAGCGCCAGGGTTCGGGAAAGAGATCGCTCAGGTGCAGCATGAAATCGGTGGTGTCCAGGCGCAGCTCGCCGCCGCCCAGGCTGCCGCTCAGGCTGCCGGTAACGCCCTCGGCGGCCGGCGCGCCGTGGTAGGCGGTGAAGCCCACCCGCTCCAGGTTGGCCGCATAGGAAAGGCGCTCGCGCAACGGCTTCTGCGGATAGAAGTCGGCGTTGAGGTTACGCAGCTGGCCATGGGGCGCCAGTGCCTGGAGCGCCTGGGCGACCGGCGCCGGCAGGGGCGCCAGATCCCGCGCCAGCCGGGCAGCCTGCCTGAGATCCAGCTGGTCGCCGCGCACCTGCAGGTGCTGGGCGGCGCTGTCATAGCCCAGGCCATAGCGGGCCTCCAGCGGCTTGCCATCGAGCTGGGCCTTGAGCGCCAGGGACCCCTGGTACTGGCTGGCGTCGCCGGCCTGCTGGTCGGCGTCCAGGGTCAGGGCCTGCAGGCGCACCGGAGGATGGTCGGCATAGGCGAGCGTCAGGTCATCCGCCTTCAGCCGCAGGTGGGAACGCTGCAGCCGCCCTTCGCCCCAGGCGAACCACAGCTCGCCTTCCGCCTGGGCACGCCGCAGTTGCCACTGCCGGGTCAGGGCCGCCGGCACCCAGCGGGACCAGTCGCTGGCGGGCAGGCTGAGATAGCCTTCGAGGGTGCTGGCGCGCCAGTCCTCGGGACGCGGCGTGGCGGTGAAGTGCGCCGCGACCGTGCCGCCATCGGGCAACCGGAATCGGGTCGCCAGTTCCAGAGCGCCACCGAGCTGCCGGGACAGACTGGCCTCGGCGTACCTCAGGGTCACCGGCGAACCCTGCTGGGGAATCAGGCTGAGCTGGCTGTCCAGCAGACTGGCATGGCCCAGACGCGCCAGGCCATCGAGCAGCGGACCCGGATCGAAGGGCTTGGCCTCCGGTGCCCGGGGCGGCAGGCCGCGCAGTTGCCAGTGTCCCTGAGGGTTTTCCTGCAACACCAGATGGACGCCATCGACCTGCACGGACTTGAGTCGCAGCTGGCGGTGCCAGAGGCTGCCGAAGACATCCGGCACCACCTGGAGATGATCCAGCTGCACCGTGCCTTCGCCGCGACCCAGGGACAGGTCGCGCAGGATCAGCACCGGATTCCAGCGGGCCCAGCGCCCTTCGAGCCGGCCCAGGCGCACCGGTTCGCCGAGCGCCGCCGCGGCGCGCGCCTCGACCTCGTTGCGGTATTCGCCGACCCAGGGCATGAGCAGCCGACCCAGGCCCAGGTAGAGCGTCACCAGAACGAGCGCCAGCAGCGCCAGACCCAGCGCGCCGCGTTTGAGCAAGGCCATCAAGACGCGGACCTAGAGCAGCACGACATCGTACTGCTCCTGGGAATACATGGTCTCCACCTGGAATTTGACGGTGCGGCCGATGAAGGCTTCAAGGTCGGCGACGTTGCCCGACTCCTCGTCCAGCAGTCGATCCACCACTTTCTGGTTGGCCAGCACCAGATAGGAATTGGCCTGGTAGGCCCGCGCCTCGCGCAGGATCTCGCGGAAGATCTCGTAGCAGATGGTTTCCGCGGTGCGCAGGATGCCGCGGCCCTGGCAGTTGGCGCAGGGCTCGCAGAGCACCTGGGACAGGCTCTCGCGGGTGCGCTTGCGGGTCATCTGCAGCAGGCCCAGTTCGGTGATGCCGATGATGTTGGTCTTGGCATGGTCGCGTTCGAGCTGCTTTTCCAGGGTGCGGATCACCTGGCGCTGGTGCTCTTCGTCTTCCATGTCGATGAAGTCGATGATGATGATGCCGCCGAGATTGCGCAGCCGCAGCTGGCGGGCAATGGCGGTGGCCGCCTCCAGATTGGTCTTGAAGATGGTCTCTTCCAGATTGCGATGGCCGACGAAGGCGCCGGTGTTGACGTCGATGGTGGTCATCGCCTCGGTGGGATCGATCACCAGATAGCCCCCGGACTTGAGCAGCACCTTGCGCTCCAAGGCCTTCTGGATCTCGTCTTCCACGCCATAGAGGTCGAAGATCGGCCGCTCCCCCGGATAGTGCTCCAGGCGCGCGGCCACCTCGGGCATCAGCTCTTCGACGAACTGGCCGATGCGCTGGAAATTCTCGCGGCTGTCGACGCGGATCTTTTCCGTGCGCGGCCCGACCAGATCGCGCAGGGCGCGCAGGGCCAGGGTCAGGTCTTCGTAGATGGGCACCGGCGTGGGCCCTTGGAGATTGCCGGAGATCTGCTGCCAGAGCCGCCGCAGGTAGCGGATGTCGGCGAGGATGTCTTCTTCGCGCGCCGCCTCGGCAGCGGTGCGCAGGATGAAGCCGCCCTCGTGCTCGATGCCCTCGCTCTCCACGCAGCGCGCCATGATCGCCTTGAGCCGCTCGCGCTCGGCTTCGTCCTCGATCTTCAGCGAGATGCCGACGTGGGAGGTGCGCGGCATATAGACCAGGTAGCGCGAAGGGATCGACAGGTGGGTGGTGAGGCGGGCGCCCTTGGTGCCTATGGGGTCCTTGGTGACCTGGACCACCAGCGTCTGGCCCTCGCGCACCAGGGCGTTGATGCTTTCCACCGCCGCGCCTTCGCGCTGAGAGATCTCGGCGGCATGGATGAAGGCCGCGCGGGCCAGGCCGATGTCGACGAAGGCCGCCTGCATGCCCGGCAGCACCCGCACCACCCGCCCGCGATAGATGTTGCCGACGATGCCGCGCCTGAGGGTGCGCTCGACGTGCACCTCCTGCAGCACACCGTTTTCCACGACGGCGACACGGGACTCCATGGGAGTGATGTTGATGAGGATCTCTTCGCTCATGGAGGACTCTTGGACGACGTGGAAGGGCGGAAGGGAGGCCGAGGCGCCGGGCGCCTCAGGACTGGGCGGTCGGCCGTCCGACAGACCGCCAACAAGGGATGGCGAAAGCGCTCAGCAGTTCCGCGGTCTCGCACAGCGGCAGCCCTACGACGGCGCTGTAGCTGCCGTGCAGGCTGCGCACGAAGACTGCGCCGGCGCCCTGGATGGCGTAGCTGCCGGCCTTGTCGGCCGGCTCGCCGGTGTCCCAGTAGCGCTCGGCCTCGCCGGGCGCCAGGGGGCGGAATTCCACCTCGGCGGACACCACGCGACTCAGGCAGCGCTCGCCATCGGCAACGGCGACGCCGGTCACCACCCGATGCCGGCGTCCACTGAGCGCCGCGAGCATGGCCAGGGCGTCGGCGCGATCCCGGGGCTTGCCGAGCAGCCGGTCATCGAGCACCACGCAGGTGTCGGCGCCCAGCACGCAGCCACTGGAGGCACCGGCCAGCACCTGCCAGCCCATCGCCGCCTTGGCCCGCGCCAGGCGCTCGACATAGGCGTCTGCGGCTTCCCCCGGATGCGGGGTTTCGTCCACGGTTGCGGCGACCTTCTGGAAGCCCACGCCGATCTGTTCGAGCAGTTCGGCGCGGCGGGGCGAAGCGGAGGCAAGGTAGAGCTGGGGCATCGACAACAACCAGACGACAGGGGATGACGGGAGAATGCCAGCCTGTTGCAGGTGAAACCAGCTTAGGCTTTGTCTGAGAAGTGCCTGCGCTCGGTCATGCGGCGTTAAAAATCAACTCGGAATGCTCATTTACCCTTCGTAAACTCCGCTTCCTCGCTGATTTGATTCGCTAGCGCTCACCCTTCGGGCCAGCCTTCGGCTGTTACTCCCGTTGGTCGTTGCGCCTTGCCTGCCCGTCGCTCGGCGACTCCTCAGACAAGCCTCAGTTGACGCCGAATCTGAGGCGCAGCCCGCGGAGCAGCAGATAGATCCACGGCCAGAGCAGCGCGCTGACCAGCGAGGGCGTGAGAAACACCAGGGTCGGCGGCCGGCTGCCGGCCAGGGCGTTGAGCCACAGCGCCAGCAGCTGGGCGATGCCATAGACCACCAGCAGCACGAAGCTCTGCTGCCAGATCGGAAAGGCCCGCAGCCGCTGCGCCAGGGAACGCACGAGAAAGACCACCAGGCTCAGCACCAGGGCGGTCTGGCCGAGCAGACTGCCGTAGAGCACGTCTTCGGCGATGCCCATCACCCAGGCGGTGAGCAGGCCGACGCGGTGTGGCAGGGTCAGGGTCCAGAAGGTCAGCAGCATGGCCAGCCACAGCGGCCGGCCGATCTCCATGAACTCGGGCATGGGCACCACGGACAGCAGCAACCCGACCAACAGGGTGAGCCAGATCACCCACCCGTTGTGGCCGATGCGCAGCGCCATCAACGATCACCCTCGTCGGGCAATTCCGGCGCGGGTTGCTGGAGCCGGCGCTGCGACTGGCTAGCGCCTGGCGCCGGCTGAGCGGGCGTGGCAGTCGCGCCCTGGGCCGCCGGCCTGGCCGGCGTCGCCGGATGCGCCGCACTGCCGTTGGCGGGCGGCTTGGTCGGCGTGGCGGGATGAGCCGAACTGCCGCCCTGCCCCACCGGTGGCTTGGTCGGGGTCGCGCTGCGACTGCCGCTGCTGGCCGCAGGCGCCGGGGTGGCGTTGGCGGCCGCCGGTTGAGCGGCCGAGGCGCCGGCCGGAGGCGGATTCGCCGGGGCAGCAGGGCGCTGGGCCGCGTGGCGATCGGCGGCTTCCTGGGCCTCGGCGGCGTCATTGGCGCGCTGTTCGGGCGTGCGGGTGTCGCTGAACACCAGCAGCATGTAGCGACTGCGATTGAGCTTGGCGGTGGGAATGGCGCGCACCACGGCGAAGGGTTGCCCCGAGTCGTGGATCACCTTGGACACGGTCGCCACCGGGTAGCCGGCCGGGAAGCGCTGCCCCAGGCCGGAGCTCACCAGCAGGTCGCCTTCCTTGATGTCGGCGGTGTCGGCCACATAGCGCAATTCCAGGCGCTCGGGATTGCCGGTGCCCACGGCGATGGCGCGCAGGCCGTTGCGATTGACCTGCACCGGAATGCTGTGGGTCACGTCGGTGAGCAGCAGCACCCGCGCCGAATAGGGCATCACCTCCACCACCTGCCCCATCAGGCCGCTGGCGTCGAGCACCGGCTGGCCGACGAAGACGCCGTCCTTCGCGCCCTTGTCGATGATGATGCGATGGGTGTAGGGATTGGGGTCGACGCCGATCAGCTCGCCGACCAGCACCTTGTCGTCCACCAGGGCGGCGGAATTGAGCAGCTCGCGCAGGCGCACGTTCTGTTCGGTGAGGGCGGCGAGTTTCTGCAGACGGCGCTGCAGCAGCAGCTGCTCGGCCTTGAGTCGCTCGTTTTCCGCCATCAGCTCGGTGCGGCTGGAAAACTGATCGCTGACGCCTTCCCAGGCGCGCAGGGGAAAGCCCGCCACCTCATAGAGGGGCGAGAGGACCAGCGCCAGTTCGCTGCGTACCGGTTTCAGGTAGTCGAAGCGCGCGTCGGTGACCATGACACCCACCGAAAGGGCGGCCAGGATCAGCAGACGAATGCCCAGCGCCGGGCTTTTGCTGAAAATCGGCTTGATGGTGAGTTCCTCGCAGAACGCGCCCGGCGCTCCGGCCGCCAGGGGCAGCCGGAGCGGGGCCTGTAGCCTGGAACTGCCTTATTCGGTGGACAGCAGGTCCATGGCGTGGCGATCCATCATGTCCAGCGCCTTGCCGCCGCCACGGGCCACGCAGGTCAGCGGGTCTTCGGCGACGATCACCGGCAGCCCGGTTTCCAGCGACAGCAGCTTGTCCAGATCGCGCAGCAGGGCGCCACCACCGGTCAGCACCAGGCCGCGCTCGGCGATGTCGGAGGCCAGCTCCGGCGGCGACTGCTCCAGGCAACTCTTGACCGCCTGGACGATGGTCGCCAGGGATTCCTGCATGGCTTCGAGCACCTCGTTGGAATTGAGGGTGAAGCTGCGCGGTACGCCTTCGGCCAGATTGCGGCCACGGACGTCGATCTCGCGGACCTCGCCGCCCGGGTAGGCGGTGCCGATTTCCTGCTTGATGCGCTCGGCGGTGGATTCGCCGATCAGGCTGCCGTAGTTGCGGCGCACATAGGTGACGATGGCTTCGTCGAAGCGATCGCCGCCGACGCGGACGGATTCGGCATAGACCACGCCATTCAGCGAGATCAGGGCGATCTCGGTGGTGCCGCCACCGATGTCGACGACCATGGAGCCATGGGCTTCCTCGACCGGCAGACCGGCGCCGATGGCCGCGGCCATCGGCTCCTCGATCAGGAACACCTCACGGGCACCCGCGCCCAGCGCGGATTCGCGAATGGCGCGACGCTCGACCTGGGTCGACTTGCAGGGCACGCAGATCAGCACCCGCGGACTGGGCTGCAGGAAGCTGTTCTCGTGCACCTTGTTGATGAAGTATTGCAACATCTTTTCACAGACGCTGAAGTCGGCGATGACGCCGTCCTTCATCGGGCGAATGGCGGAGATGTTGCCCGGCGTCCGGCCGAGCATGCGCTTGGCGTCGGTACCGACGGCGACGACGCTCTTCTGGTTGCCGTGGGTACGGATGGCGACGACCGACGGCTCGTTGAGCACGATGCCACGCTCGCGGACATAAATAAGGGTGTTGGCGGTTCCCAGGTCGATCGACAGATCGCTGGAGAACATGCCACGCAATTTCTTGAACATGAGGTGACCCTAGGCGGTGACAAGCAGGCACGCGACAGGACAAACGTGCGGGTAAAAAAGTGCGGCAGACTCTATCAATCGCAGGGATTTAGGGCAAGGCGCCGATATGCTAGATTGAGAGCTTTTCCGGGCCGTTAAGCCCCTGTTCAACGCGGCGCCCGACCCGCCCAGCCCGTCTCCAGCATACGCGGCCACCGACCGGGTCACGCCGCCTTCCTGCTTGGAGAAGCCGATGGCGCTCGAACGCACCGACGTCGAAAAGATCGCTCACCTGGCCCGTCTGGGTCTCGATGAAGCGGATCTCGCCGCTACCACCGCCACCCTCAACGACATCCTCGGCCTCGTCGACCAGATGCAGGCCGTGGACACCACGGGTATCGATCCCCTCGCCCACCCGCTGGAGGCCACCCAGCGTCTGCGCCCCGACCAGGCCACCGAAGGCGACCGGCGCGAGGCCTACCAGGCCATCGCCCCGGCCGTGGAAGCCGGCCTGTACCTGGTCCCCAAGGTGATCGAGTGAGACACGACATGCATCAGCTGACCCTGACCGAAATCGCCGCCGCCCTGGCCGCGAAGGATTTTTCCGCCGAGGAACTGACCCGCGGCCTGCTACAGCGGGTCGAGCAGCTCGACCCCCAGCTCAACAGCTTCATCACCGTGACCGCCGACGCGGCCCTGGCCCAGGCGCGGGCCGCCGACGCCCGACGCGCCGCTGGCGAGAATGGCGCCCTGCTCGGTGCGCCCCTCGCCCACAAGGACCTGTTCTGCACCCAGGGGGTGCTCACCAGCTGCGGTTCGAAGATCCTCACCGGCTTTAAGGCACCCTATGACGCCACCGTGGTGGAGCGCCTGGCCGCGGCCGGTACCGTCTCCCTGGGCAAGCTGAACATGGACGAATTCGCCATGGGTTCGGCCAACGAGTCCAGCCACTACGGCCCGGTGAAGAATCCCTGGGACCTCACCCGGGTCCCGGGCGGTTCCTCCGGTGGTTCCGCCGCGGCCGTGGCCGCGCGCCTGCTGCCGGCCGCCACCGGCACCGACACCGGCGGCTCGATTCGCCAGCCGGCGGCCCTGACCAACCTCACCGGTATCAAGCCCACCTACGGCCGCGTCTCGCGCTGGGGCATGATCGCCTACGCTTCCAGCCTCGACCAGGGCGGTCCCCTGGCGCGCACCGCCGAGGACTGCGCCCTGCTGCTGCAGGCCATGGCCGGTTTCGACCCCAAGGACTCCACCAGCGTCGACCAGCCTGTGGACGACTACCAGGCTGCCCTGCAGCAGCCGCTGAGCGGCCTGCGCATCGGCCTGCCGCGGGAATACTTCGGCGCCGGCCTGGACGCCCGCATCGGTGACAAGGTACTGGCTGTGGTCGAGGAGCTGAAGAAGCTCGGCGCCACCGTCAAGGACATCTCGCTGCCCACCCTGCAGCACGCGATTCCGGCCTATTACGTCATCGCCCCGGCCGAAGCCAGCTCCAACCTGTCGCGCTTCGATGGCGTGCGCTTCGGCTATCGCTGCGAGAATCCGGTCAACCTGGAAGATCTCTACAAGAGATCCCGTGGCGAAGGCTTCGGTGCGGAAGTGAAGCGCCGCATCATGGTCGGCACCTATGCCCTGTCGGCCGGCTACTACGACGCCTACTACCTCAAGGCCCAGCGCATCCGCCGGCTGATCAAGAACGACTTCGTCGCGGCCTTCGCCGAGGTCGACGTCATTCTCGGCCCGACCACGCCGAACCTGGCCTGGAAACTCGGCGAGAAGAGCAACGACCCGGTCTCCGCCTATCTCGAAGACCTCTACACCATCGCCGCCAACCTCGCCGGCATCCCCGGCCTGTCGATGCCGGCCGGCTTCGTCGACGGCCTGCCGGTGGGCGTGCAGCTGCTCGGCAACTATTTCCAGGAAGGCCGGCTACTCAACGTCGCCCACCAGTACCAGCAGGTCAGCGACTGGCATCGCCAGGCGCCGAGCGGCTTCTGAGGAAGGATAGAAACATGCAATGGGAAACCGTGATCGGGCTTGAGATTCACGCTCAGCTCAGCACCCAATCGAAGATTTTCTCCGGCAGCGCCACCAGTTTCGGCGCCGAGCCCAATGCCCACGCCAGCCTGGTCGACCTGGGCATGCCCGGCACCCTGCCGGTGCTCAACGCCGAAGCGGTGCGCATGGCCTGCAAGTTCGGTCTGGCCATCGACGCCGAGATTGCCGAACGCAACGTCTTCGCGCGCAAGAACTACTTCTACCCGGACCTGCCCAAAGGCTACCAGACCAGCCAGATGGATCATCCCATCGTCGGCAAGGGCCACCTGGACATCACCCTGGAAGACGGCACCGTCAAGCGCATCGGCATCACCCGCGCGCACCTGGAAGAAGACGCCGGCAAGAGCCTGCACGAAGACTTCCACGGCATGAGCGGCATCGACCTGAACCGCGCCGGCACGCCGCTGCTGGAGATCGTCTCCGAGCCGGACATCCGCAGCGCCAAGGAAGCCGTGGCCTATGTGAAGGCCATCCATGCCCTGGTGCGCTACCTGGGCATCTGCGACGGCAACATGGCCGAGGGTTCGCTGCGTTGCGACTGCAACGTCTCGGTACGCCCCAAGGGCCAGGAAGCCTTCGGCACCCGCGCCGAGATCAAGAACGTCAACTCCTTCCGCTTCATCGAGAAGGCCATCAACCACGAGGTCCAGCGCCAGATCGAATTGATCGAGGACGGCGGCACCGTGGTGCAGGAAACCCGCCTGTACGATCCCAACAAGGACGAGACCCGCTCCATGCGGAGCAAGGAAGAAGCCAACGACTACCGTTACTTCCCCTGCCCCGACCTCTTGCCGGTGGTGATCGAGCCGGCCTTCCTGGCCGAGGTGCGCAGCCAGCTGCCCGAGCTGCCGACCGAGAAGCGCGATCGCTTCCAGAGCGAGTACGGGCTGTCGGTCTACGACGCCAGCGTGCTGTCCGCCAGCCGCGAACTGGCCGACTACTTCGAGGAAGTCCAGCGGGTGAGCGGCGACGCCAAGCTGGCCGCCAACTGGGTGATGGGCGAATTGTCGAGCCTGCTCAACAAGCAGGACCTGGACATCGCCCAGGCGCCGGTGAGCGCGGCCCAGCTGGGCGGCCTGATTCTGCGCATCAAGGACGGCACCATCTCCGGCAAGATCGCCAAGATGGTGTTCGAGGCGCTGGCCGCCGGCGAAGGCGCGAGCGCCGACGCCATCATCGAAGCCAAGGGCCTCAAGCAGGTTACCGACAGCGGCGCCATCGAGGCCATGCTGGACGAGGTCCTGGCGGCCAACGCCGCCCAGGTCGAGCAATACCGCGCCAGCGACGAAGCCAAGCGCGGCAAGATGTTCGGCTTCTTCGTCGGCCAGGCCATGAAGGCCTCCAAGGGCAAGGCCAACCCCGGCCAGGTCAACCAGCTGCTCAAGCAGAAACTGGAAGGCTGACGGCGGTCGCACGGCTCTGTACGAAAAGTCGCCGAGCGAAGGTCAGGCGAGGCGAAAAGCGCTGAGGAAGCGGACCGGGCTCGCGAGCGAGTTTACGAGCGGTAAATGAGTATTCCGACCGGGCTGGCGATCCAGGCGCTTTTCAACGAAGCATCACCGAGCGCAGGCACTCTTCGTACAGAACCTAGGGGTTACGGAGCGGGGCTGACAGCCCTGCTCCGACCCCTTAAGCTGCTGCCGGTCGTTTTGCCAGGAGGCATCGAGATGCATCGGATCCACCGTGCCGGACTGCTGTCGCTGGTCCTGCTGTTCGCCGGTTGCGCCAGTCAGGAAAGCTTCCCGCCCACGCTGTCCTCCAGTGCTGCCCATGACTATCAGGACACCGGCATGGCGTCCTTCTACTCCAAGTGGCATGCCGGGCGCCGCACCGCCAGCGGCGAGAAATACGATCCCGGGGCCCTGACCGCGGCCCATCGCACCCTGCCCTTCGGCACCCGGGTCCAGGTCACCAACCTGGCCAACGGTCGCAGCGTGGTGGTGCGCATCAACGATCGAGGGCCGACGGTCCGCCGCCGGCTGATCGACCTGTCGCGCAGTGCGGCCGATCGTCTCGACATGGTGGCCGACGGGACCTCCCGGGTCAGCATCCGCAGCCTCGACTGATAGGGGCGCTAGCCCTGACAGGCCGGGGCAAAGGCCCACAGCAGCCGTGGCGGCGCCGCGGCGAGCTGTCGGGCGATGGAGGCATAGCGCGGATCGAGCAGACTGGCCGACCAGTACAGGTTTCTGGCGTTCTGCGGATCCCAGCGCCCCGCATAGCCGGGCAGACCGGCCTCGGCGCGTTGCACATCGAAATGTACTGTCGTCTTGCGGAATTCTTCATGACTGCGCTGGCCTTGCGCATAGGGCAGCAGCCAGTCGAGCGCCCTGGCCAGGGTCTGACCATCGCGGCCCCGCAAGTGCAACCAGTCCTCGCCGCGCCCCCGGGCCACCGCCGCCGCCAGCACCAGGGGTTCGAGGTCGTAGACGACATAGTGCAGGGCATCGCGCTCGCCGAAGTCCAGCACCTCGCCATCGGGCTTGAGATTGACCGACAGCTGCGCCACGAAGGCCGCCCGCGCCCGGGCGAACAGCGCGGGGTCATCCAGGGCACCCGCCGCCAGGGTCGCCAGCTTGATCCTGTGACTCTGCCAGTTGTTGCTCCAGACGCCACGGGCATCCCCACGATGCGCCTCCATCTGCTGCAGATAGCCCTCGGCCAGGGTCTCGATGAACGCGCGGGTGCGCTGGGCCGTGGCCAGGGGCAGGTCCGCCGCGGTCATGCGATAAGCGAGGATGAGACCGCCCAGGTTGGTTTCGTCGATGGGCTGGAAGCTGGGCCGATACCCTGGCAGCCAGGCATCGAGATAGCGGGCCAGACGTGCCAGGGCCGCGGCATCGCGACTGTCCCGCCAGGCCAGCGCCAGATCGAGCATGTAGCCGAAGTCGCGCACCGCCGCGGCGGATTGATCGTGGATGCCGGTGTGCGGCAGGGTCCCCGCGGTATGGATCACCGGCAGCGCCTGGGGCTCCGGCGCCGGAGGCCGGCTGACCGCCAGTGCCAGCGCCGCGGCCGAGGGTGGCGTCGCGGCCAGGCAGGTCGAATGCCCGGGTGCTGCGGCCAGGGCGAGATACAGCAAGGCAGCGCTCATGGCGGGAATCCCCTGGCTGGCGGTGGCACGACTGGGCTGGTGTCCCCCCCAGCCTGGCACCCGCGCCTTAGCAACGCCTTAAGTCGGCCGCCCAGGGTAGCCCTCTGACGCTGGCGTCCTGCCAGCCGCCAGGAAAACCAGCCAAAAAAAAGCCCGCGACCAAGCGACTGGCCGCGGGTTGTGCAACGGGGGGAGAGGCGCCGGAGCCCCTCTCGAAAAGCGGATCTTACTGGGGACCGAGCTTGTCCATCAGGGCGGCGAGCTTTTCGTACTCGTCCTGCTTGAGATCCGTCAGCGGGGTGCGCACGGGGCCGGCGTCGTAGCCGGCGATGCGGGCGCCCGCCTTGACGATGCTGACGGCGTAGCCGGCGCAACGATTGCGAATTTCCAGGTACGGCAGGAAGAAGTCGTCGATCAGCTTGCCGACCGCCTGGTGATCGTCACGGGCGATGGCTTCGTAGAACTGCACGGCGGTCTTGGGGATGAAGTTGAACACGGCCGAGGAATAGACCGGCACGCCCAGCGCCTTGTAGGCGGCGGCATAGACTTCCGCGGTGGGCAGGCCACCCAGGTAGCTGAAGCGATCGCCCAGGCGGCGGCGAATGGCGACCATGAGTTCGATGTCACCCAGGCCGTCCTTGTAGCCGATCAGGTTCGGGCAGCGCTCGGCCAGTTGCTCCAGGTGATGGGGCTGCAGGCGGCAGACGTTGCGGTTGTAGACCACCACGCCGATCTTGACCGACTTGCAGACGGCTTCGACATGGGCGGCCACGCCGTCCTGGCTGGCTTCGGTCAGGTAGTGCGGCAGCAGCAGCAGACCCTTGGCGCCCAGCCGTTCGGCCTCCTGGGCATAGGCGATGGCCTGGCGGGTGGAGCCACCGACACCGGCGAGAATCGGCACACTGCCCTGGCAGGTGTCCACCGCGGTCTTGATGATGCCGCTGTATTCGCTGGCTTCCAGCGAGAAGAATTCACCAGTGCCGCCAGCGGCGAACAGTGCGGTCGCACCGTAGGGGGCCAGCCACTCCAGGCGCTTGGCATAGGTGTCGGGGCGGAAGTCGCCGTTGGCATCGAAGTCGGTCAGCGGAAAGGACAGCAGACCGGAAGAGAGGACGTGTTTGAGTTCTTGTGGAGTCATCTTGAGTGCCTCGGCATAGGTTGGACTAGGGTGCGGCAGGTCCGCTACCCGTTGTAAGTCATCGTACAACCTCCTTTGTGGAAGGGGCAAGCCCCAACCAGAAAAATGCCTATCGCGACGTCAAAGCCCTGCTTCAGACCTCTTCCGCCTGGCGTTCCATTTCTTCATGGGCGCGTCTGAGCCGCTCGCGACTGTTGCTCAGGTGCAGGCGCATGGCCGAACGAGCCGCCTCGAGGTTGCCGTCTTCGATGGCCTGGACGATGGCTTCGTGCTCGGCATCCAGCCGCTTCTGATAGAGCTGCTGGTCGTCGTGGGCAAGATAGGCGGAATTGAGCCGGGTGCGCGGAATCAGCACCGTGCCCAGGTAGCTCATGATGTCGCTGAAATAGCGATTGCCGGTCGAACTGGCGATCAGCAGGTGCAATTCCAGATCCGCGCTCACCGCGCGATCGGGCTGCTCGACGCCGGTGCGCATGGCTTCTAGCAGCGCCCACATGGCCTGCAGTTGCTCGGCCGAGCGGCGCTGGGCGGCCAGGCCGGCGGCCTCGACTTCCAGGCTGATGCGCAATTCGAGCATCGCCAGGACGTCCTTGAGGGTGGTGATGGTGGCCGGATCGATCGGCAATGGCGACTCGGGGCGCCGCTCCAGCACGAAGGTGCCGATGCCGTGGCGCGTTTCCACGTAACCCCCGGCCTGCAGCCGGGAAATGGCCTCGCGCACCACGGTGCGACTCACGCCCTGGGCCTGCATGATGGCCGACTCGGTGGGGAGCTTGTCGCCAGGCTGGAATTGGCCGTCGCCGATCTGCTGAATAAGCACTCCGACGACCTCTTCTGCCAGGCTGCGGGGTCTTTTTCGGGGGCGGGATACGGTAGCTGCTGACATGGATTCTCGTACCGATTGAAGGGACTCTGGAATCATAGCACCCCCCTTCCCGAAAACGCCCGATTTAGACCGCTTAGTCCATATCAGCGACCCTCGCCAACCGCTCTAGGACGCAGTTCTTGGCCCTCCAGCAGCAGGTGGCGGCGATGGTAGGCGCGCAGGCTCGGACGATGGCCGACACTGACCAGGGTGAGACCCGGATTTTCCGCCAGCAGACGCTCATAGAGCGCATGCTCGTCCGCTTCGCTGAGCGCCGAGCTGGCTTCGTCGAGAAACAGCCAGTCGGGGGCGTAGAGCAGCGCCCGCGCCAGGGCTACCCGCTGCTGCTCGCCGGGCGACAGGGTGCGTTCCCAGTGGCGGGCTTCATCCAGGTGCTCGCGCAGGTGATCGAGACGGCACTGCTGCAGCACCTCGGCCAGCCGCTCGTTGGAATAGGCATCCGCCGGCTGCGGATAGGCCAGGGCTTCGCGCAGGGTGCCGATGGGCAGATAGGGTTGTTGCGGCAGGAACAGCTGACGCCCCGGCGGGACGCCGATCCCGCCCTGCCCTTGCCGCCAGAGTCCGGCCAGGGCCCGCAGCAGGGTGCTCTTGCCACTGCCCGAGGCGCCTTCGATCAGCAGGTGTTCGCCACGGGCGATACGCAGATCGGTGGGATGCAGCAGCAACCGGCCGGCGGCACCCAGGGAAAGACCTTCCAGGACCAGGTCGCTGCTACTGGCATGGGGCACCAGGATGTCGGTCTCCTGGCTGAATTCGGCCATGGTCTCGCGAAAGGTCAGCAGACGATCGGACACGGCGCGCCAGCCGGCCAGGCTGACGTAGGCGTCGACGAACCAGCTGAGACTTTCCTGGACATTGCCGAAGGCCGAGTTGATCTGCATCAGATCGCCCAGCTGGATCTTGCCGGAGAAATAGCGCGGCGCCGCCAGGACGAAGCCGGCGATGATGGCGATCTGGCTGTAGCCAGCGGTAAAGAAGGTCAGCCGCTTGGTGTAGTTCATCACCAGGTGGTAGTTGCCCCAGACATAGCCGAAGCGATCCAGCAGACGGCGGTGCTCGTTGGCCTCACCGCGGAACAGCGCCACGCTCTCGGCCTTCTCGCGGACGCGGATCAGGCCGAAGCGCAGGTCGGCTTCATAGCGTTGCTGCTGGTTGTAGAGACCGATCAGCCGACGGCCGATCAGATGGGTCAGCCAGGTGCCGACGGTGGCGTAGATCAGGGCCGCCCAGAACATGTAGGCCGGGATGGTGATGCCGAACAGGGTGATGTCGCCGGAGATGCCGAACAGGATGACGCTGAAGGACACCAGGCTGACCACGGTGCGGATGAAGCCCAGCCCGAGGCTCAGGGTGGTTTCGGCGAAGTCGCGGATGTCTTCGGTGAGGCGCTGGTCGGGGTTGTCGGCACCGCCTTCGCGTTCCAGCTGATAGTAGTTGCGGTCGGATAGCCAGAGGCCGAAGTGCTTTTCGGTCAGCCAGCGCCGCCAGTTGATGGTCAGCGCCTGAGTGAGGTACAGCCGGTACACGGCCAGCAGGATGGCGGTGGCGGCCAGCCCGCAGAAGTACAGCATCAGCCGGATGAAGGCGGCCAGATCGCGATTCTGCAGGGCGTCGTAGAAGTAGCGATACCAGGTGTTCAGGGCCACCGACAGGCCGACCCCGGCCAGCGACAGGGCGATGACCACGGACAGCAGGAGCCAGGCCTTGCCTTTCTCTTCACTGCGCCAGTAGGGAGTGATCAAAGCCCAGACGCGGGCCAGGAAATGCCCACGGGAAGCCCCGTAGACGGAGGGCACGGGTACGGCGGATTCGGACATGCTCGGACTCTCAAGGACTGCTCAACGAGACGCCTGCACAGCCTATGCCGGAAAGCCTGAACGAATTCTGACTGAAACAATGTAACAGTTTGTCACCCACGGCGATCGTGGGCGATGCCAGCCCTCAGCGGCGCACCGGGCGCTTCTGCAGCTTGCGCTGCAGGGTACGGCGGTGCATGCCCAGCGCCCGCGCGGTCGCCGAGATGTTGCCTTCGTGTTCGGACAGTACCCGCTGGATGTGCTCCCACTGCAGGCGATCCACCGACATGGGATTGTCCGGCACCAGGGTGTCGAGATCGGCGTGCTGGGCGAGCAGGCCGGCCAGGACGTCGTCGGCATCCGCCGGCTTGCACAGGTAGTTGGTGGCGCCGCGCTTGATGGCCTCCACCGCGGTGGCGATGCTGGAATAGCCGGTGAGGATCACCACGCGCATCTCCGGGTGCAGCTCCAGCAGCTGGGGCAGCAGCACCAGCCCCGAGTCCCCTTCCATCTTGAGGTCGAGCACGGCGTAGTCCGGCAGGTCTTCCTTGGCCAGTTGCAGGCCTTCCTCGGCGCTGTCGGCGATGGACACGCGCAAGCCGCGGCGATCCATGGCGCGGGCCATCACCCGGGTAAAGGTGGGATCGTCGTCGACCAGCAGGATGTGGGGCTGGTCGTCGAAACCGCTGTTGAGGTCGTCAGTCATAGAATTCTCCAGGCATTCACGCCAGGGCGTAGTGCCGCGGCAGGCGCAATTCGGTCAGGGTGCCGCCTTCTTCGTGATTGTAGAGCTTCACCGTGCCGCCGGCGCGGGTGACGCTGGCCTGGCTGAGAAACAGGCCCAGTCCGAAGCCCTTGCCCTTGGTGGTGAAGAAGGGCTTGCCGAGCTGTTCGGCGATGGCCAGGGGTACGCCGGCACCGTGATCGCGGATCGACAGGCACAGCTCGCGCGCATCCCAGTGCAGACGGATGGCCAGGTTTTCCGGGCAGGCATCGGCGGCATTGTTGAGTAGATTCAGCAGTGCCTGGGTAAGTTCGACCGGCGGGGTCAGGCGCGGTGGCGTGCCCAGACTGACCACCTCGAAGCTGTAGGTGGCTTCCGGTCGCATCAGGTGCCAGCGATCCATGGTCGCCTCCAGCCACTCAACGGCGGTCTGCTCCTGCACCGTCTGGCGGCGGTCCGCTTCGGCCGCACGCACCAGTTGCTGCAGGGTCTGCTTGCACTGGCCGACCTGGGCCTGCAACAGCGCCAGGTCCTCGCTCAGGGTCGGCTGACCGGCGTACTCCTGCTGCAGCTCCTTGAGCAACACGCTCATGGTGGACAGCGGCGTGCTCAGCTCGTGGGCCGCGCCGGCGGCCTGGGTGGCCACGGCCAGCAGCTGCTGATCGCGCATGGCCTGTTCGCGGCGCTGGGCCTGCAGGCTCTCCTGCTCGCGCAGGGCGGTGGCCATGCGCGCGACGAACAGAGTGATGACCGCGGCGGAAAGGGCGAAGCTCAGCCACATGCCGTAGCTGAGCACCGCGCCGTCGTTGGCCACCAGCAGGTGCAACGGCTCGTAGGACAGCAGCATCAGCGAGAAGACCGCCAGGGTCAGGGCCGCCAGGACCAGGGTATAGAGCCAGGGCAGCGTGGCCGCGGCGATGGTCAGGGGCACCAGGTAATAGGAGGCGAAGGGGTTGGTCGGACCGCCGGCGAAATACAGCAGGGCACTGTGGATGGCCAGGTCGCAGCCCAGGTGGGCGGCGTATTCCTGCTCGGTGACCGGCCAGGGGCGGGTCAGCCGCAGGGCGGCGAACAGGCAGAGTACGGCCGAGACGCCCAGGGTGATGGCCAGGGCCGTCCAGGGCAGCTGGACGATGCCCGACAGTCGGGCGATGCCCACCGAGCCGGCCTGCGCGGCCAGCACCAGCACGCGGATGATGACCAGGCGCCCGAGATTCTGGCGATTGGCGGACAACCATTGAACAGGCAAGGAGAACATGCGAGGTTCCAGGCGCAAGAAACGATCGAGACGACAGCCCCGCGGGGCTGCCGGTCAGAGCAGACTTGGCATTATAGCGATGGGTATCCGCCCGCAGCCGCCGACGCGGCAAAGCGACGCACCATCCGCCAGGTCCGCGGTCACACCGCTTTCGGACTGCCAATCAGGAGAACACCATGACCTTTCCCCTACGCCCGCTCGTGCTGGGCGCCGCGCTGTTCAGCACCCTGCTCGCCACCGGCGTCCAGGCCGATGAGCCGCGCTACAACCAGATCAGCCTGAGGGCCGAGGTCAGCCGCGAGGTCCCGCGCGACCGCATGCAGGTCATGCTCTACACCGAAAGCCAGGGCCAGGATCCGGCCGCCCTGGCCAGCGACACCACCAAGACCCTCAACGCCGCCCTGGAGCAGGCGCGCAAGGTCAAGGGGGTGGACGTTTCCCTGGGCAATCGCAACACCTATCCGGTCTATGAAGACCAGGGCCGCGCCATCAACGCCTGGCGCGAGCGCGGTGAACTGCGCCTGGAAAGCGCCGACTTCGCCGCCCTGTCCAAGCTGACCGGCGAGCTGCTGGGCAGCCTGAAGATGGGCAATCTGCAATTCACCATCGCCGATGGCACCCGCAAGCAGCAGGAGGATGCCCTGTTCAAGGACGCCGTGGCCGCCTTCAAGGCGCGCGCCCAGCTGGCCACCGAAGCCCTGGGTGGCTCGGGCTATCGCATCGTCAGCCTGGACCTGGGTACCAGCGGCGTACCCCAGCCGCTGCCGATGCTGCGCATGTCGGCGATGAAGGCCGCCAGCGATGCCGTGACCCCGGATGTCGCCCCCGGCACCACCACCGTCGAAGTGACCGCGGGCGGTACCATCGAAGTACAGATGCCCTGATCTAGTGCAGAAAAGTAACAACGCTGTTTCGGTGCGCACTTTTGGTGCGCACCGACTTCCTGCCGCGACACCTTGTCTTACATCTTTGCGACATCTGTTTTGTGTTTGGGTCGCCTGGGGTCAATAGCTCGCCTGAGCTATGGACATGGGCACAGGCTGTGCATGTGGGCTCATCTGTCCACAAGACATCGGCATTCTGTTTCGCAACGCCACATCGTGTTGCGCCGTCCCCGACATGAGGTCTCCATGCACAAGAACGTACTCGCTGCCCTCTTCGCTTCCGGTCTGCTGGCCGGCGCACCCCTGGCCCAGGCGACCAACCTGGTGTTCTGCTCCGAAGGCAGCCCGGCCGGCTTCGATCCGGCGCAATACACCACCGGCACCGACTTCGATGCGTCGGCGGAAACCATCTTCAACAAGCTGACCCAGTTCGAGCGCGGCGGTACCCAGGTCAAGCCGGGTCTGGCGGAAAGCTGGGACATCAGCGAAGACGGCAAGGTCTACACCTTCCACCTGCGCAAGGGCGTGAAATTCCACACCACGGACTACTTCAAGCCGACCCGCGAATTCAATGCCGATGACGTCCTGTTCACCTTCCAGCGCATGCTGGACAAGAACAATCCGTTCCGTAAGGCCTACCCCACCGAATTCCCCTACTTCACCGACATGGGCCTCGACCAGAACATCGCCAAGGTGGAAAAGGTCGACGACTACACGGTGCGCATGACCCTCAACGAAGTGGACGCCGCCTTCCTGCAGAATCTGGCGATGCCCTTCCCGTCGATCCAGTCGGCCGAATACGCCGACAAGCTGCTCAAGGCCGGCAAGGCGGCCGAGATCAACCAGAAGCCGATCGGCACCGGTCCCTTCGTCTTCAGCCGCTACCAGAAGGATGCGGTGATCCGCTACAAGGCCAACCCGGACTACTGGGACAAGGTCGATGGACCCAAGGTGGACAACCTGATCTTCTCCATCAACACCGATCCTTCGGTGCGGATGCAGAAGCTCAAGGCCGGCGAGTGCCAGATCACCGTCTATCCGCGTCCGGCCGACCTGGACGGGCTGAAGAAGGACCCGAATCTCAAGCTGCCGTCGCAGCCAGGCTTCAACCTGGGCTACATCTCCTACAACGTCGAGCACGGCGAGCTGGCCAAGCTCAAGGTACGCCAGGCGATGGACATGGCGGTCAACAAGGAAGCCATCATCAACGCCGTCTACCAGGGCGCCGGTCAGGTAGCCGTCAACAGCATGCCGCCGACCCAGTGGTCCTATGACAAGTCCATCAAGGACGCGCCCTACGATCCGGAAAAGGCCAAGGCCCTGCTCAAGGAAGCCGGCTTCAAGGAAGGCACCGAGCTCACCCTCTGGGCCATGCCGGTGCAGCGTCCCTACAACCCCAATGCGCGCCTGATGGCGGAGATGCTGCAGCAGGATTGGGCCAAGATCGGCGTCAAGACCAAGATCGTCAGCTACGAATGGGGCGAGTACATCAAGCGTTCCAAGAGTGGCGAGCAGGACATCATGCTGATCGGCTGGAGCGGCGACAACGGCGACCCGGACAACTGGCTGGCGACCCTCTTCGGCTGCAAGGCCATCGGTGGCAACAACTTCTCCCGCTGGTGCTACCAGCCGTTCGAGGACCTGGTGGTCAAGGCCAAGCGCGTGACCGACCAGGGCGAGCGCACCAAGCTCTACGAACAGGCCCAGCAGGTGCTCAAGCAGCAGGTACCCATGACGCCCATCGCGCACTCCACGGTCTACATGCCGATGCGCAAGGAAGTCCAGGACTACAAGATCAGCCCCTTCGGGTTGAACGAGTTCTACGGCGTCAGCGTCAGCAAGTGAAGCCTCTTGGCCAGGGTCGGGAGCTAGACTCCCGACCCTGGCCGTTCATTTGACTGATGGAGTGAGACCCATGCGCCTTCCCTACGCCTACTCGTTGCTGGCGGCGAGCCTGCTCGCCTGTGCTCCGCTCGCCCAGGCGGCGAGCAACCTCGTCTATTGCTCGGAAGCCAGCCCGGCCGGTTTCGATCCGGCGCAATACACCTCGGGCACCGAATTCGATGCCTCGGCCGAAACGGTCTTCAACCGCCTGGTGCAGTTCCAGCGTGGCGGCACCACCCTCGAGCCGGGCCTGGCGACCCAATGGGACGTGAGCGCGGATGGCAAGACCTATACCTTCCACCTGCGCCAGGGCGTGAAATTCCACACCACCGACTACTTCAAGCCCACGCGCGACTTCAACGCCGACGACGTGGTCTTCACCTTCCAGCGCATGCTCGACAAGGAGCAGCCGTTCCGTAAGGCCTATCCCACGGAATTCCCCTACTTCACCGACATGGGGCTGGACCAGAACATCGCCAAGGTGGCCAAGGTCGACGACCACACCGTGGTCTTCACCCTGAACAAGGTCGACGCCGCCTTTGCCGCCGACCTGGCCATGAGCTTCGCCTCCATCCAGTCGGCGGAGTACGCCGCGCAATTGCTCAAGGCGGGCAAGCCCGAGCTGCTCAACCAGCAGCCCATCGGCACCGGCCCCTTCGTCTTCAGCCGCTACCAGAAGGATGCGGTGATCCGATTCAAGGGCAATCCGGACTACTGGAAGCCCGAGGACGTCAAGCTCGACAACCTGATCTTCGCCATCACCCCCGATGCCGCCACCCGCCTGCAGAAGCTCAAGGCCAACGAATGCCAGGTGAGCGGCTATGCGCGTCCGGCGGACCTGGTGGAGATGAAGCAGGATCCGCAGCTCAAGGTGCTGCAGCAGCCGGGCTTCAACGTCGGCTTCCTCGCCTACAACGTCCAGCATCCGCCGCTGGACAAGCCCGAGGTGCGGCGTGCCCTGGACATGGCCATCAACAAGCAGGCCATCGTCGACACCGTGTTCCAGGGCGCCGGCCAGGTCGCGCAGAACGTGATCCCGCCGAACCAATGGTCCTACGACAAGAACATCAAGGGCGCGCCCTACGACCCGGAAAAGGCCAAGGCCCTGCTCAAGCAGGCGGGGATCAAGGACGGCACCGAGATCGCGCTCTGGGCCATGACGGTACAGCGCGCCTCCAACCCCAACGCCCGCCAGTCGGCGCAGATGATCCAGCAGGATTGGGCCAAGGTCGGCATCAAGGCCAAGATCGTCAGCTACGAATGGGGTGAATACATCAAGAGAGCCAAGGCCGGCGAACATGATGTGCTGACCTATGGCTGGACCGGCGACAACGGCGATCCCGACAACTGGCTGGGCGTGCTCTATGGCTGCAGCGCCATCGGCGGCAGCAACTATGCGCGCTGGTGCGACAAGAGCTACGACGCCCTCATCCAGAAGGCCAAGACCAGCAATGATCGCGCCGAACGCACCCGTCTCTACGAGCAGGCGCAACAGATCATTCGCCAGCAGATGCCGGTGAGCCCCATGGCCCACTCGGTGGTGTCCCAGCCCATGCGCAAAGAAGTGCAGGGCTTCAAGATCAACCCCTTCGGCGTCACCGGTTTCTATGGCGTAAGCCTCGACCGCTGACCCTGTCCGGCCCGCCTCGCGGGCCTTCACGAGGAGCCTTCCGTGTCCAAACCGCTATTCTCGCTGTCTCTCGCCGCCCTCCTCTGCCTGACGGCCAATGCCGCCCTGGCACGCCCCCTGGTGGTCTGCACCGAGGCCAATCCGGAAGGCTTCGATCCGGGTCGCTACACCTCCGGCTATACCTTCAACGCCTCGGCCACCCCGCTGTACAACCGCCTGGTGGAATTTAAGCAGGGCACCGCTGAGCTGGAGCCGGGCCTGGCCGAAAGCTGGGAGGTCTCCCCGGATGGCCTGCAGTACACCTTCACCCTGCGCCAGGGGGTGAAATTCCACACCACCGACTACTTCAAGCCCACTCGCGACTTCAACGCCGACGACGTGGTGTTCAGCTTCGAGCGCATGCTCGACAAGAACAATCCCTGGTACAACCTCTCCCCGAGCGGCTATCCCTATGCCGCCGCCATGGAGATGGGCACCCTGATCAAGTCCATCGACAAGGTGGACGACAGCCACGTGCGCTTCACCCTCAACCAGCCCGAGGCGCCCTTCCTCGCCGACCTGGCCATGGCCTTCGGCTCGATCCTGTCCAAGGAATACGCCGACAGCCTGCTGGCCAGCAAGAAGACCGACGACATCAACCAGAAGCCCATCGGCACCGGTCCCTTCGTCTTCCAGCGCTATGCCAAGGATTCCAACACCCGCTACAAGGTCAATCCAGACTACTTCGGCAAGAAGCCGCAGATGGACGGCCTGGTGCTGGCGGTGACCCTGGATCCCAATGTGCGCATCCAGCGGGTGCGCAACAACGAGTGCCAGATTGGCCTGACGGTCAAGCCGCAGGACGTGCCGATGCTCAAGCAGGACAAGAGCCTCAAGCTGGCCCAGGTGGAAAGCCAGACCACCTCCTACCTGGCGCTGAACACCAAGCACAAGGCGCTGAGCGACGTGCGGGTGCGCCAGGCCATCGCCATGGCCTTCGATCAGCAGAACTACCTGAAGACGGTGTTCGGCGAAGGCGGCGCCAAGGCGGCGATCAATCCCTATCCCTCTTCGCTGCTGGGCTACGCCAAGGACATCAAGCCCTGGCCCCATGACGTGGAGAAGGCCAAGGCGCTGCTCAAGGAAGCCGGCTATCCCGATGGCTTCACCCTCAAGTACTACATCAGCACCGGCACCGGCCCGGGCGGCAGTCCGGCGCTGGTGGCCCAGCTGATCCAGGGCGACCTCGCCAAGATCGGCATCAAGGCCGAGATCACCCAGTTCGAGTGGGGCGAATTCGTCAAGCGCACCAAGGCCGGCGAGCACGACCTGATGATGATGAGCTGGACCGGCGACAACGGGGACCCGGACAACTTCCTCACCAACAACCTGAGCTGCGCCGCGGTGCAGGGCGGCGAGAACCGCGCCTTCTGGTGCGACAAGGCCTTCAACGACGCCATCGAAAAGGCCAAGCGCATCAACGACCCGGCTCAGCGTACCGCCCTCTACGAACAGGCCCAGCAGATCTTCCACCAGCAGATGCCCTGGATTCCGCTGGCGCATCCGCTGTTCACCGACGTCCTGCAACCCAAGGTACAGGGCTATGTGCAGAGTCCGCTGGGGGTCTACGACTTCTCCACGGTGACCCTCGACTGATCGGCACCTGATGCCGTAAGCGACCGGGCCCGGGCGGCCCGCCCCTCGACCTTTCCCGCCTCGCGCCGTGTTTCGGCGCGACGGGTTCGGTCGTGCCGGAAACGCCCAAAAAAACAGAAAAACGACCGCTTTGGAGCACAGTTGATGACCAACATCCACCGTGGAGGCCTCGCCCTCTCGCTACTCACCCTGGCCCTGACCGCCCACGCCCAGTCCCCGGCGCCGGAAGATCCCAGCTACGCCAACGAGGTCCAGACCCTGCCCAACGTGCAGAAGCCGGTGAAGGGCCAGGAAGGCGCCAAGGGCTTCTTCGCCGACGACAGCCTGACCCTGGCCACGCGCAACTTCTTCGCCCGCGAGACCAGCTCCGATCCGATCTTCAGCTACACCAAGAACGGTACCCGGGTGCGCACCCACTCGCGCAATACCTGGGTCCAGGCCACGGCGCTCAAGTACAGCTCCGGCTACACCCAGGGCCCGGTGGGTTTCGGCATCGACGTGGCGGGCTATCAGGCCACCAACCTGGAGCGGGGCAAGGGTCAGATCGGTGGCGGCGGCAACCGCACCCTGGCCAACGCCGAGGGCGAGGGCCATGCCGAGTGGTCCAAGCTGGGCATCGCCGACGCGCGCTTCCGCGTCTCCAACACCGAGCTCAAGATCGGTCGTTTCATGCTCGACACCCCGGTGATCAGCTACAACGACAACCGGCCCTTCCCCTCCGGTTTCGACGGCTTCGCCCTGACCAGCGACGAATGGGACAACCTCTCGCTGCAGGGTGGCAGCTTCACCCGCGTCAGTCCGCGGACCGGTGCCGGCGACGAGAAGTGGACCACCGAGTACGGCACCCGCGAGGTCACCGCCGACCGCCTGAGCTTTCTCGGTGGCAACTACAAGCTGCCCCAGGGCTGGGAAGTCAGCGTCTATGGCGCCAACTTCGAAGACGTCTGGAACCAGTACTTCCTGAGCGTGACCCAGGCCGGCGGCTCGCTCGACACCTTTGCCTGGAAGGCGGTGGCCAACGCCTATCGCACCGTCGACGCCGGCAGCGCCAAGGCCGGCGACATCGACAACACCGCCTGGAGCCTGGCGTTCACCGGCAGCCACCAGGCCCACAGCCTGACCCTGGCCTACCAGCAGATCGACGGCAACGAGTACTTCGACTACGCCCACGAGACCGCGGCCATCTACCTGGCCAACTCCCTGGTCTCGGACTACAACGGCCCCAACGAGAAGTCGCTGCAGATCCGCTACGAAACCGACTGGAGCTACTTCGGCGTGCCTGGCCTGAGCACCGGCGTCTGGTACGCCAAGGGTTGGGACATCGACGGCACCCACTACGACGCCGGCGCCGGCAAGTACGCCAACTATGCCGAGGTCCTGCAGCAGGATGGCGAGAAGCACCACGAGATCGGCCTGGTCACCACCTACAAGGTGCAGCAGGGCACGCTCAAGGACAGTCGCTTCCGCCTGCTGCTGACCGATCACCGCGCCAGCCAGAACCAGGTCGACGGCAACGTCAAGGAGCTGCGCCTAGTCTCCACCCTGCCGTTCAACCTGCTGTGATGACGAAACCCGGCGGATTTCGTGCAGCGCCCGGCATCTCGCCGGGATCGCGTCGCGAACACCGGCGAAGCCCTGGCCATGTCGAGGATATCGACGGCCGTGGCAACGTGGTAGTCTGCCGGGTTTGGAGCGCTGGCCCAGAGCGCTCTTCGAACCTATTCGTAGGACCGAACGAGGCTGCCGCTGGCAGGCCGCGTTCGTCGCGGACCAGGACGGTCCGCGCAGGGATGAATCCGGACCCCCGTCTGAGAGTCAGATCAAAAGCCTGCGGGCTTTTGAGCGGGCTTTCACTTAAAAACGCGGCCGGGCACGTACTCGCGCCGTCTTGATCAGCCTCAAGAGGAGATACCCCCTCCGATGCTCGCCTTCATCGCCCGTCGCTTCGGGCTGCTGATACCGACGTTCTTTGGCGTCACCCTGCTGACCTTCGCCCTGATCCGCCTCATCCCCGGCGATCCGGTGGAAGTCATGATGGGCGAACGCCGCGTCGATCCGCAGATGCACGCCGAAGCCATGCACCGCCTGGGCCTCGACAAGCCCCTGTACCAGCAGTATTTCGACTACATCGGCAATCTCGCCCAGGGCAACCTCGGCGAATCCCTGCGCAGCCGCGTCGGGGTCTGGGACGAATTCCTGACTCTGTTCCCGGCCACCCTGGAACTCTCGGTGGCGGCCATGCTGTTCGCCACGGTGTTCGGCGTGCTGGCCGGCATCATCGCCGCCCTCAGGCGCGGCTCCACGGTGGACCACGGGGTGATGGGCGTGGCCCTGACCGGCTACTCCATGCCGATCTTCTGGTGGGGCCTGCTGCTGATCATGCTGTTCTCGGTGCAGCTCGGCTGGACTCCGGTCTCCGGTCGCCTGGACCTGCTCTACGACATCCCGCCGCGCACCGGCTTCATGCTCATCGACACCCTGCTCTCCGACGAGCCCGGCGCCTTCGTCGATGCCCTCAAGCACCTGATCCTGCCGGCCATCGTGGTGGGCACCATTCCCCTGGCGGTGATCGCGCGCATGACCCGCTCGGCCATGCTCGAGGTGCTGCGCGAGGACTATGTGCGCACCGCTCGCGCCAAGGGCCTGTCGCCCAAGCGGGTGGTCTTCGTCCACGCCCTGCGCAACGCCCTGATCCCGGTGCTGACCGTGCTCGGCCTGCAGGTCGGTAGCCTGCTCTCCGGCGCGGTGCTCACCGAGACCATCTTTTCCTGGCCCGGCATCGGCAAGTGGCTGATCGAGGCCATCGGCGCCCGGGACTACCCGGTGGTGCAGAACGGCATCCTGCTGATCGCCACCCTGGTCATCCTGGTCAATTTCGTCGTGGACATCCTCTACGGCCTGGTCAATCCGCGCATCCGCCACCAGCGTTGATGCGCCCAAACGGACAGAGCCTATGACAACGGTAAACACCCCGGCCGCTCAAGACCCGAGCGCCCTCTATCCCTCTCCCTTCAAGGAGTTCTGGCACGCCTTCGCCCGCAACAAGGGCGCCCTCGGCGGGCTGATTTTCATGGTCATCGTGGTGTTCTGCGCGCTCTTCGCGCCCTGGGTCGCCCCCCATGCGCCCAGCGAGCAATTCCGCGACTTCATGCTCACCCCGCCACTGTGGCTGGAGGGCGGCAACAGCCAGTTCCCGCTGGGCACCGACGAGCTGGGGCGTGACCTGCTCAGCCGACTGATCCACGGCGCCCGGCTGTCGCTGCTGATCGGCCTGGCCTCGGTGGTCTTCTCGCTGATCCCCGGCATCCTGCTCGGCCTGGTCGCCGGCTTCTCGCCCAATCGCGCCGGTCCGGTGATCATGCGCCTGATGGACATCATGCTGGCGCTGCCGTCGCTGCTGCTGGCCGTGGCCATCGTCGCCATCCTCGGCCCAGGCCTGATCAACACCGTGGTGGCCATCGCCATCGTCTCGCTGCCGTCCTATGTGCGCCTGACCCGCGCCGCGGTGATGGGCGAACTGCACCGCGACTACGTCACCGCCTCGCGGCTGGCCGGCGCCGGCACCCTGCGGCTGATGTTCGTCAGCGTGCTGCCCAACTGCATGGCGCCGCTGATCGTCCAGGCCACCCTGAGCTTTTCCTCGGCGATCCTCGATGCCGCCGCCCTGGGCTTCCTCGGCCTCGGCGTGCAGCCGCCCACTCCCGAGTGGGGCACCATGCTGGCCTCGGCCCGTGACTACATCGAGCGCGCCTGGTGGGTGGTGACCCTGCCGGGTCTCGCCATCCTCTTCACCGTGCTGGCCATCAACCTGATGGGCGACGGCCTGCGCGATGCCCTCGATCCGCGTCTGAAGGTGCAGTCATGAGCCTCCTCGAAATCCAGAACCTCTCGGTGCGCTTCGGCGGCGCCGACGCTCCGCCGGTGGTGGAAGGCCTCGATCTCACGGTGGATCAGGGCGAAATCGTCGCCATCGTCGGTGAGTCCGGCTCCGGCAAGTCGGTGACCATGATGGCCGTGATGGGCCTGATCGATCACCCCGGCCGCATCACCGCCGACCGCCTGGCCTTCGACGGCCAGGACCTGCTCAGCCTCAAGGGTCGCCGCCGGCGCCACCTGATCGGCAAGGAGCTGTCGATGGTCTTCCAGGACCCGATGACGGCGCTCAACCCCAGCTACACCGTGGGCTTCCAGCTGGAAGAGGTGATCCGCCAGCATCTGGGCCTCAAGGGTCGCGCCGCTCGCCAGCGCGCCCTGGAATTGCTGGAAAAGGTCGAGATCCCGGCCGCGGCCAGCCGTCTCGGCGCCTATCCGCACCAGCTGTCCGGGGGCATGAGCCAGCGCGTCGCCATCGCCATGGCCATCGCCGCCGAGCCGCGCCTGCTGATCGCCGACGAACCCACCACCGCCCTGGACGTGACCATCCAGGCGCAGATCATGGAGCTCTTGGTCAATCTGCAGCGCGACGAGGGCATGGGCCTGATCCTCATCACCCACGACCTCGCCGTGGTGGCCGAGACCGCCCAGCGCGTGGTGGTGATGTACGCCGGCCAGGCGGTGGAGAAAGGCGTGGTGCCGACGCTGTTCGACGCCCCCGCCCACCCCTATACCGAAGCCCTGCTGGCGGCTATCCCCGAGCACAGCCAGACGGACCGCCTGCACACCCTGCCCGGTATCGTCCCCGGTCGCTATGACCGGCCGGCCGGCTGCCTGCTCAGTCCGCGCTGCCCCTATGTGCAGCCACGCTGCCAGGAGCGTCCGGCGCTGGAGCCCTATGACCGCGGTGCGGTGCGCTGCTTCTTCCCGCGCAACGTCGCCCCGGGCGAAGCCCCCGAGGTGCTGCCCGAACATCAACGTCCCAGCCAGTTGCCGGAGGATCGCCATGGCGCCGTCTGAAGCCACCGTCCTCGCCCGCTCCACTGCCCCGGAGCAGGCGCCCGAGCACCTCGTGCTCGAAGCCAAGGGCCTGACCCAGCACTATCAAATCTCCCGCGGGCTGTTCAAGGACAGCGCCACGGTCAAGGCGCTCAACGGCGTCTCCTTCGACCTCCAGGCCGGGCGCACCCTGGCCGTGGTGGGCGAGTCGGGCTGTGGCAAGTCCACCCTGGCCCGTGCCCTGACGCTGATCGAGCAGCCCACCGCCGGCAGCCTGGTCATCGGCGGCCAGGACGTGGCCCAGGCCGACGCCGCCCGCCGCAAGGAGCTGCGCCGCGAGGTGCAGATGGTGTTCCAGAATCCCTACGCCTCGCTCAATCCGCGGCGCAAGATCGGCGACCAGCTGGCCGAGCCGCTGCAGATCAACACCAGCCTGTCGCGCACCGAAAGGCGCGAGAAGGTGCAGGCGATGATGCAGCAGGTGGGCTTGCGGCCCGAGCACTACCAGCGCTATCCGCACATGTTCTCCGGCGGCCAGCGCCAGCGCATCGCCGTGGCCCGCGCCATGATGCTGCAGCCCAAGGTGCTGGTGGCGGACGAGCCGACCTCGGCGCTGGACGTGTCCATCCAGGCGCAGGTGCTCAACCTGTTCATGGATCTGCAGCAGCAGTACCGCACGGCCTATGTGTTCATCTCCCACAACCTCTCGGTGGTGCGCCACATCGCTGACGAGGTGATGGTGATGTACCTGGGCTGCATCGTCGAAAAGACCAGTCGCGACCTGCTGTTCGAGCGGCCCCTGCATCCCTATACCCAGATGCTGCTGTCGGCCACCCCGAGTCTGCACCCGGATCCGAGCAAGCCGCGCATCCGCATCCAGGGCGAACTGCCCAATCCGCTGGATCCGCCACCCGGTTGCGTCTTCCACCGCCGCTGCCCCTATGCGACGGAAAAGTGCAAGACCGAGGTCCCAGCGCTGCGCAACGTGGAAGCCCGCCAGGTGGCCTGCCACTATGCGGAGAATTTTCTGTAGGCCAACGGCGCCGTTGGGCTTCACTGGCGATCAATCCAACCTACTCACTGACGCTGGTACGTAGCAGCAACTCTCTTATCGCGGCCATGGGCCGCTCCTACATGGTGATCAGAACCCGTAGGAGCGGCCCATGGCCGCGATAGAGCCGTTAAAGCCAGCAGCATCCTCGAACGCACTTGTTATCTTTGGGCTTCATCCCGCTGCCGGACTTCCCATGCACATCCGCCCCTTCCAGCCCGCCGACACCGAAGCCATGGTCAGCCTCTGGCAGGCTTGCGGTCTGACCCGTCCCTGGAACGATCCCTACCGCGACATCCAGCGCAAGCTCGCCGAGCAACCCGAGTTGTTTTTGGTGGGCGAAGCGGACGGCGTGCTCATGGCCAGCGCCATGGTCGGCACCGATGGCCATCGCGGCTGGCTCTACTACCTGGCGGTGGCTCCCGCCCACCAGCGGCGCGGTCATGCCCGGCGACTGGTGGCGACCGCCGAACAGCTGCTCACCGAGCGCGGCTGCCCCAAACTGCAGCTGATGGTGCGCCGGGACAACGCGGCGATCCTCGGCTTCTATGCGGCCTTGGGTTATGTGGAGGCCGAGGTCGTCACCCTGGGCAAGCGGCTGATCGCCGACGACTAGAGTGGAAGAAGGCGAAGCCCTGTCCGCTGCCGATACTCAATGCCCAGTGGAAAACGCTTCGCGGCTTTCCACGCTATGGACTGACAGCTGACTGCAGGGTGGGTAACGGCGCAGCCTTACCCACGCGCAGCCGAACCTGTTGTGGAAACCCTGGACGGTTTCCACCAGGTATAGCCGGTGTAGAGTGGACGGATCCTCTGAGGAGACGGGCTTCCGAATCCCCCTGCCGGCGAGGCCGTCAGGTCCCTGTCGTCTCCCTGTCAGGCTGCTGTCGGGTTGCCGTCGTGTCGGACAGAGGGGTCTGCGGCTAGGCTTTCCCTCGTCCCTCATCGCTGGAGAAATCGAGATGCAACTGCCCAACAGGATCAAGGAACACCGCCTGGCGCGAGCCTGGTCGCAAGAGCAGCTGGCCGAACTCGCGGGCATCAGCACCCGTACGGTGCAACGCCTCGAAAATGGCGAGCAGGCCAGTCTGGAGACGCTGAGCGCCCTGGCCGCCGTCCTGGAGATCAGGGTGAGCGATCTGACCGAGCAAACCTCCCAGGAAGCAGGATCCGCCGCAGACGAGCGGATCGCCAATGCTCGTGAACAGGTGGCCGCCGAGATCGGCTTCTATTGGCAGGTGCTGCGAGGCCTGGTCATCTGCATCTTTCTCTATGTGCTCAATCGCGAGACTTCGCCCGACAGCCACTGGTCCTGGTGGGTCGCCGCCATCTGGGGAGTTCTGCTGCTGGGCCGCGGCATCCAGACCTTCTTCCTGCGCGACCGAATCGCCCTCTGGCAGCACGCCCGGCTGCAAAAGCTGCTACGCAAGTAGCAAAGGCCGGCGATCGGCACCCACCTCCCGGCGGCCTCGGGCCATAGCGCGGCCATCCGGCCATCGGACTGCCGAGCCAGGTGGCGATCCTGGACTTCAACAGGCTCAGCGCCAACCCACGAGCGTGCCACCCGCTGCCGTAGGTTGGGCTGAGACGGCTTCATCGTCGAAGCCCAACATCCCAGACCTTTTCCTTGCTGTTGGGCTTCGCTGGGCTCAACCCAACCTGCGTTTAGCGTGGCAGCAGCCCCACCAACGGCCCCGGATGCTTGCGGACCTCGGCGTAGGGCACCAGGGTGCCGCCGGGCTCGTCGCAGTTGCGGGCGGCGCGGAAGAAGGTCGGACCGAGGTAGAGACCCTTGGGCGTCAGGTACCAGGGCGCGAATTGCCAGACGTCGGCGCTACGATAATCGCAGCCGTCGCCATCGGCCGGCGCCTGCATCAGCTCTGGATACAGGCGGGTGAACAGCCCGATCACCCAGGGCGCCAGGGTCTGTTCCCGATAGTCCGCCAGGGCCTGGGAATAACGATCTTCCGGCTGCGGGCGGATCGGCTGGCCGTGACCCAGCCAGAGAATGTCTTCCAGCGCCAGCTCCTGGCCGGTCTGGAGATCCAGGGTCAGGGGCGCGCTGCCGAAATCTGGGTGGGCCGCGCCGCTGCAGCTGTACTGGCTGAACAGATTGACGCTGAGCACCCGCTCGGTGAGCAACTGCGGGGTCACCTGCAGGCTGTGCTCGCCGTCAGGACCGATGCAGCTCAGATGGGCGTCCACCTCCGCCCAGAGGCGTTCGCGCAGCACGGCATTGGCCGCCTCGCTGGCACCCTCCACGGTAAACAGCTGCATGCCCGAGACCGGCTCGCGCCACCCGCGCAGCTCACGCCCCATGAAGGTCTGGCGCTCGCCCGGTTCCAGCTGGAGTCCCTGCAGACGGCGATATTCGTAGGGATCGTCCCGGCGCAGTTGCTGCCGATAGCGATCGTCCGCGGCGGGCTGCGCCAGGTGGAGCGGGGCCAGGGCGAGGGGCAGGGTCTTGCCGGCCCCGCTCCAGCTGCCGGTCCAGCGACTGTCGGTGCCGCGCGTCAGCGACCAGCTGGCCTTGGCGCCCTCCTGCCAGGGCGCGCCCTCCTCCAGCTCCAGCCGGTCGCCCGGCTGGGCCGGACCGCTCAGGCGCAGGTCGCGGCGATAGCGGTCGTAGAAATAGCGCCCATAGGCTTCGTCATTGGCGGTGGGATCGAGCTCCACCACCACCCGGGCCTGGCCCAGGGTGCCTTCCAGCAGCAGCTTTTCGGCATGGGCGACGCCGGTGGTCAGCAGCAGGGCCAACCCCAGTCCGGACAGACAAGCTTTCATCAGGGCTCCCGCAGCCAGCGTATCGGTGTTGCGCCCAGGGTAGAGCAGCGGCGCCAGGCTGTCTCGCGGGTCGGCGGACGAGGCACTGCCGCCCGCGCGTTCAGCCATGGGAGAATGGCGTTTTTTTCGACCCCCGGACGCCCATGGATCTCCCCGCCCTGCTCACCCGCCTGCACGCGATCCGCGACGCCAACGCCTGGCGGCGCTATCACAACCCCAAGAATCTGGCGATGGCCGCCAGCGTCGAGATGGCCGAACTGGTGGAGATCTTCCAGTGGAAGAGCGATGTCGAAGCTCGCGCCCTGAGCGCCGCCGAGCGCGAACACGCCGGCCAGGAAATCGCCGATGTGCTGCTCTATCTGCTGCAATTGGGCAGCGAACTGGAACTGGACGTGGAACAGGCGGTGCTGGCCAAGCTGGCCGATAACGAGAGGCGCTTCCTGCCGTGAGCGATACCTTCTTCGACGACCGCGCCACCCGTTTCGCCGCCAACATCTATGGCGGCACCAAGGGCGCCATCCGCCTGGCCGTATTGCAGGCGGATCTGACCGAGGTGCTGCCGCAACGCCCGCTGCGGGTGCTGGACATCGGCGCCGGGCTCGGCCACATGAGTCTCTGGCTGGCGCAACAGGGCCATGCGGTGACCCTGGCCGAACCCTCGGCGCCCATGCTGGCGGGTGCCCAGGAGGCCTTCGCCGCCGCCGGCCTCGACGCCGCCTGGCTGGCGCTGCCCTGGCAGGAGCTGCCCGCCTTCGCCGAACCCTTCGATCTGGTGCTCTGCCACGCGGTGCTGGAGTGGCTGGAAACGCCCACGGCGATCCTGCCGACCCTGCAACGCTGCCTGGCGCCGGACGGCTGGCTGTCGCTGGCCTTCTACAACCGCGATGCCCTGATCTATCGCAACCTGCTCAAGGGGCACTTTCGCAAACTCCGGCAGGGTGAATACGCCGGCGCGGGCCAACGCGGCCTCACGCCGCAACAACCGCTGGACCCTCGCGAGGTCGAGGCCTGGCTGGCGCCGGACTGGCGGATCCGGGCGCGCAGTGGCGTACGGGTCTTCCATGACTACATGCCGCCGGAATTCCAGGCGCGCGCCGCGGGCGAGGAGCTGGTGGCCATGGAACTGGCCCATCGACGGCATCCGGCCTTCGCCGGTCTCGGCCGCTATCTGCATTGGCTCTGCCAAGCTAAGGCAGGATGACCCCGGGCGCGGTATGCTCTGGCCAGCATTCCTTCGAGGAACCGGTCATGCGTCGCCCCCTGCTCTGCCTGTCGCTCACGCTGCTCGCCCTGGCCGGTTGCCAGACGCCCAATCCCTATGTCGCCAGCAGCCTGCCCGAAGCCTCGGTGCCGGTGCTGCCGCAGCAGGATCCGGCGGCCTATCCGCCGGCACCGCGTGACTGGAGTCGCTATCGCACCTGGCGCTGGGCCCCCGGCGCCGCCGTGGTCAGCGGCGGCCTGGATGGCCAGACCGTGCAGCAGGCGGTGGCCGACGGTCTTGACCAGCGTGGGCTGCGACCGGCCCTTGGCGGTGCCCGCGCCGATCTGCAGGTGCGGGCCCGCCTTACCCAGCAGCAGCGCAGCGAGCAGTACACCGACTACTACGACACGGGCTATGGCTACGGCGGCTACGGGCCCTATGGCTACGGCCCGGGCTATGGCGCCAGCGTCGGCCAGGCGCGGACCCGCACCCGGACCTTTCTGGTCGACGTGCTGGAGGTGGAATTGCTCGATCCCGCCACCGGCCGCGTGCTCTGGCATTCGGCCGCCGAACAGGCCAGCGGCGGCAATAGCGGCGAACGCGCGCGTACCCTGAGGGATACCACCCGCCGCCTGCTGGCCAACTATCCGCCCAACTGACGCGATAAGTCGCCCTTAAGCCAGTCCAAGCAGACTAGTCCCCTGACCCAGAGGATCGCCCATGAAACGTTGCCTCCTGCTGCTTGCGGTCCTCTTGCTGGCGGCCTGCGCCGAGCGCGGCCCGCGCAACCTGGACTATGACGCCAGCCGCGACTTCGCCGCCTATCGCAGCTGGGGCTGGGCCGATCCCGCCATCGAGTACCGCCCCAACGATCCGCGGGTACGTAGCGATCTCACCGAACAGCGCCTGCGCGATTCGGTCAGCAGCGGGCTCGACCAGCGCGGGCTGCGTCCCGCACCGGCCGGCGCGCGCCCGGACCTGAAGATCAAGCTCTATGTGATCCTCGATCAGCGCCAGCAGAGCTTCAGCTATGCCGATCCCTACTGGGGCCCGGGCTGGGGTGGCCCCTGGGGCTCCGCCTGGGGTCCCGGTCCCTGGGGGCCGAGCTATGTGCGCACCCAGACCGTCACCTACCCGGTGATGACGGTGCAACTCGACATGCTCGATGGCCGTGACGGCAAGCTGGTCTGGCGCGCCAGCGAAGAGCGCCTGCTGGACGACCAGAACGCCACCCCGGCCCAGCGCAGCGCCGCCTTCAGCCGGCTGATCGGCGACCTGCTCGTCAGCTATCCGCCGCGGCCTTGAGCGGTTGACCGTCCGGGCGGCTCTTGGCTGCCCCCGGTCCGACGCTGAGCAGACGGCCGCTGGGCGGTAACGGATAATGGCCTCTGGCCAGGTACCCCGCGCGTCGTCTGTGGCCCGCTTGCGGGGAACCTGACTGTCTCCAGCGCCGCCCAGGTTGATCATGACGTCCACGCCCATCGCCACCCGCCGCAGCCACAATCTGCTGCTGCGCCTCTTTCCGGTCATCTGCGCCCTGCCGATCCTGCTCGGCCTCGGCTGCTACCTGCTGATCAGGACCGCCACCAGCCAGGACGCCGACGTCCAGCAACGCGCCCGCACCTATATCGAGCGCACCCTGGTGCAGGTGGAAAACGAAATCGGCCACAACATCATCAACTACGCCAAGTGGGGCGAGGCCTACAAGCACCTGCACCTGACGGTCGATCTGTTCTGGGCCAACGACGAGCGCAACGTCGGCGACATCCCCTATGAGCTCTACGGCTACAACGGGGTCTTCGTACTGGATCCGCAGGACCGGACCATCTACGCGGTGATCGATGGTCGGCCGACCGAGCGCGCGGCGGCGCAATGGCTCGAAGGCGATCTGGCCGGTCTGCTGGCGGAGACCCGCCAGCGCCCCGGCGAGACCGAAAGCCTGGTCCGGGTGCTGAGCGTGGGCGGCGTCCCGGCGCTGGTCGCCGCGGCCACCATCACGCCGGGCGCGAGCTACAGCGTGGCCCCTGGCCCCGGCGCGCCCTCGGTGATGCTGTTCGTCAACGTGCTCGATCCGGACACCCTGGCCCATCTCAGCGACACCTATGGCCTGCCGCGACTCGAGGCGTCGCGGGCGCCCCTCGCCGATCACCAATACCTGCAGTTTCTGGATTCGCCGCTGCTGCTCAACTGGCAACCGCCGCAACCCGGTGCCCAGCTCCTGCGCCGCACCCTGCCGATCTTTCTGGCCGGGGTGCTGCTGCTCGGGCTGGTGCTGGCCCTGCTGATCCGTCATGCGCTGAATTCGGCCCGCCAGCTCGACCGGCAATTCGATGCCCTGGTCGCCAGCCAGGCCGAACTGAGCCGCAGCGAAAGCCGCTTTCGCGAACTCGCCGAGGCCGCCTCCGACTGGCTCTGGGAAAGCGACGCCGCAGGCCGTATCACCTATCTCTCCGAACGCTTCGCCCGCATCACCGGTCATGCGCCCGGCAGCTGGCTCGGCCGGCCGCTCACGGAGCTGTTCAGCAGCGAGACCACCCGCCTGGCCAACTGGCTCCAGGACAACGTTCACCAGCGCGACGAGCGTCAGGTGCTGCGCTGCCACTATCGCGACCGCCAGGGTCACGCCCGGGTCTGCGAGATCACCGCCCGGCCGCTGCCCGAGGGCGCCGGCTTTCGCGGTACCGCCAGCGACATCACCGCCGCGGTCAATGCCCAGGCGGAAATCGAACACCTGTCGCAACACGACAGCCTGACCGGCCTGGCCAACCGGCTGCAATTGCAGCACTACCTGGCGCGCAAACTGGCGCAATCCAGAACGCCGCTGACGCTGCTCAGCCTGGACCTGGATCGCTTCAAGCCGGTCAACGACAGCCTCGGCCATGCCGCCGGCGATCGGGTGCTGCAGGAAATCGCCCGCCGCCTGCAGGCCAGTCTGAGGCCCGGCGGCCTGGTGGCGCGCCTGGGTGGCGACGAATTCATCGTGGTGTTGCTCGGTCACCTGGACGTGGCGACGGTCGACCAGATCTGTGCCCGCCTGGTAAACGCCGTCGGCCGGCCGATTCTGCTGGAGGAGCAGTCGGTCAGCGTCGGCACCAGCATTGGCATCGCCCAGGCCCCGGACCAGGCCACCCAGGTCGAGGACCTGCTGCGTCTGGCGGATATCGCGCTCTACCAGGCCAAGGCCGCGGGTCGCAACGGCTGGTGCTTTCATGCGCCGGCGATGGACGCCCAGCTCAGCCAGCGGCGGGATCTGGAGCAGGAGTTGCGCCAGGCGCTGGCGCTCGACCAGCTGCGCCTGGGCTACCTGCCGCGCAGAGGCGTCGCCACGGGTGACCTGAGCGGCGTCGAGGTCCAGCTGCACTGGGCCCATCCGCTGCGCGGTCTGCTGCCGTCCGCCGCCTTCCTGCCGCTAGCCGAAGAGACCGGACTCAGCGTTGCCCTGGGGCCGTGGCTGCTGGACGGCGCCTGTCGCGCCGCCGCGGCCTGGCCCGTGCCGCTGCGGCTGGTCATCAGTCTGTCGGCGCGCCAGTGCGCCGATGCCGAGGCCCTGGTGGAGGCGGTCGCCAGCGCCCTGCAGACCAGTGGTCTGGCAGCGGGACGCCTGGAGCTGCAAGTGCCCGAGGCCTTGTTGCAGGCGGAAGACGTGTCTCTCACTCAGCTGCAGGCGCTCAAGGCCCTGGGCGTGCGCCTGAGCCTGGCCGACTTCGGCAGCGGCTCAGGCGGCCTCGAGGCGCTGCGCCAGTCCGTGCTGGATGGCATCAGTCTGGATAGCCGTCTCGTCGCTCGTCTGGAAGACCAGCCTGCCGATGCCGCCATCGCCCAGGCCCTGATCGGCCTCGGACGGACCCTGGGCCTGCGGCTGGCGGCGACGGGCGTGGAGACGCCGGTCCAGCTGGACTGGCTGCGGGCGCACCTCTGCGACGAGGTCCAGGGCCCGCTGTTCGGCCCGGTCCTGGCGGTCAACGACCTGGCGTTGCTGCTGGCTACCGAACAGCGGCCGGGATGACGACCTAGAGGCGCTCCAGCCACCCCAGATCGCCCCCGCGGGCCGGTACCGGATAGCAGCCATAGGGCGCATAGCCATGGGTACAGACCGGATCGGCGCGCAGCGTGGGTTCGCCCACCGGTTGCGCGCGCCAGCCCTCCAGCAGGGCGATGGCGGCCAGGGCCAGAAGCAGGGCGATGAACAGCGCGGAGCGAATTGTTCTTGTCAGGCGCATGGTGACCTCCCGCGAGGCGATTGCCAGGATCGGCAGACAGCGTCCCCGCTCCTTGAGTATCGACCCTTGGAAGTCATTTCGCCGCCCCGCGCAGCTCCCGATTGCGCAAAGCTGCACTGCGGTGGGTGCAACAGTGGGCTAGGGCGAAGGGTGGAGATCCCGGACAAGGCTGCGCCGTTGTCCAGGCTACGCGCCAAGCCCCGCCCCACTCTAGACCGCCCCCTCTCCCGCCGGGAGAGGGTTGGGGTGAGGGTCACCTGGCCTCGCCTTGGCGATTTCCGGACAAGGCTGCGCCGTTGTCCAGGCTACGCACCTACGCGTGAAGCCCCGCCCCACTCCGGACCGCCCCCTCTCCCGCCGGGAGAGGGTTGGGGTGAGGGTCACCTGGCACCGCCTTGACCATTGCTGGACAAGGCTGCGCCGTTGTCCAGGCTACGCACGAAGCCCCGCCCCACTCCGGACCGCCCCTCTCCCGCCGGGAGAGGGTTGGCGTGAGGGTCACCTGGCATCGCCTTGACCATTTCCGGACAAGGCTGCGCCTTTGTCCAGGCTACGCACTAATCCCCGCCCCACTCCGGACCGCCCCCTCTCCCGCTGGGAGAGGGTTGGGGTGAGGGTCGAGCCGCGTCAGGCGATCTCCACCTGCTCGCCGTTCAGCCGCACCGCCCAGGTGGGCAGGGCCTGCTCGGGGTACTCCAGGCAGCCACCGTCCGCCAAGCGGAAGTGCTGCTTGTACAGCGGCGAGGCGATCACCAGATCCGGGCCCAGCTGGCCGACGATGCCGCGGCCGATGACGTTGGCGCCGGACTTGGGGTCGCGGTTGCCCACAGCGAAGACCTTCTGCTCGGTGTCGGGCAGGTAGAACAGCGCCACCTGCTCGCCCTCGTGCAGGGCCACCACGCCGGACTGGGGCACCAGGTCGGCCAGGCTGCACAGGGGTTGCCAGCGGGGTTCCAGGGCACGCGCGGTAGTGGTCTGGGTCATGGTCAGGCCTCCTCGGTCAGGTTGATCAGGTGCAGTTCGCCGTGGCGCGCCGGCCGACGCTGGCCACGCTCCTTGACGAAATGGATGTCCGGGTCGCTGCCGCGCTGGTTGACGAAGGTACGGAAGCGCTTGAGCTTGTCCGGGTCGTTCAGGGCGTTGGCCCATTCGCATTCGTAGCGATCCACCACCAGCTGCATCTGGGCTTCCAGCTCGGCGCCCAGGCCCAGGCTGTCGTCGATGATCACCTGCTTGAGGTAGTCCAGCCCGCCTTCCAGGGACTCGCGCCACACCGAGGTGCGCTGCAGGCGGTCGGCGGTGCGGATGTAGAACATCAGCAGCCGGTCGATGTAGCGGATCAGCGTCTCGTCGTCGAGGTCGGTGGCGAACAGCTCGGCGTGGCGCGGGCGCATGCCGCCATTGCCGCAGACATAGAGGTTCCAACCGTTCTCGGTGGCGATCACGCCGATGTCCTTGCTCTGCGCCTCGGCGCACTCGCGGGTGCAGCCGCTGACCGCGAACTTGAGCTTGTGCGGGGCGCGCAGGCCCTTGTAGCGGTGCTCGATGTCCAGCGCCATCTTGACGCTGTCCTGCACCCCGTAGCGGCACCAGGTACTGCCGACGCAGCTCTTCACCGTGCGGGTCGACTTGCCGTAGGCATGGCCGGTCTCGAAGCCGGCGGCGATCAGCTCGCCCCAGATATCCGGCAATTCGTGCAGCTGGGCTCCGAACAGGTCGATGCGCTGGCCGCCGGTGATCTTGGTGTAGAGGTCGTATTTCTTCGCCACCTGGCCGATGGCGATCAGGCCTTCCGGGCTGATCTCGCCACCCGGGATGCGCGGCACCACCGAGTAGGTGCCGTTCTTCTGCATGTTGGCCATGAAGGTGTCATTGGTGTCCTGCAGCGGCACCAGGTGCGGATCGGTGATGGGGGCGTTCCAGCAGGACGCCAGGATGGAGCCCACCGCCGGCTTGCAGATGTCGCAGCCATGGTGCCCGCGCCCATGCCGCGCCAGGAGCTCTTCGAAGCTCTCGATACCCTCCACCCGCACCAGGTGATAGAGCTCCTGGCGGGTATGGGCGAAGTGTTCGCAGAGACTCTTGTCGACCTCGACGCCCCGGGCGATCAGCTCGTGCTCGAACACCTGCTTGACCAGCGCCGCGCAGCCGCCGCAACCGGTGGCGGCCTTGGTGCAGCTCTTGATGCCGGCCAGATCGGTGCAGCCGGCGTCGATGGCGGCGCAGACTGCGCCCTTGGTGACGTTGTGGCAGGAACAGAGGGTGGCGGTGGCCGGCAGGGCATCGGCGCCCAGGGTCGGGGCGCCCTCGCCCACCGGCATGATCAGGCTGGCCGGATCCTGGGGCAGCGGGATGCCGTTCTGGGCGTATTGCAGCAGGGTGTCGTAGTAGCTGTTGTCGCCCACCAGCACGGCGCCGAGGACGTGCTTGCCGTCGGCGGACACCACCAGGCGGCGGTAGCTGGCGCTGGCTTCGTCGATGTAGCGATAGCTGCGCGCGCCGGGCGTGGCGCCGTGGGCATCACCGATGGAGCCCACGTCCACGCCCAGCAGCTTGAGCTTGGTGGACATGTCGGCGCCGGTGAAGGGCGTGGCCTGACCGTGGCAGAGGGTGGCGGCCACCAGGCGCGCCATCTGGTAGCCCGGGGCGACCAGGCCGAAGATGCTGCCGTTCCAGGCGGCGCACTCGCCGATGGCATGGATGAAGGGGTCGCTGGTCAGGCAGCCGTTGTCCACGGCCACCCCGCCGCGGGCGCCGAGTTCCAGGCCGCAGCCGCGGGCCAGGGCGTCCTGGGGACGGATGCCGGCGGAAAACAGGATCAGGTCGGTCTCGAGGAAATCCTCGCCGGCGAAGTTCATGCGGTAGCGGTACTCGCTGCCGGCGGTGATGTTCTGGGTGGCCTTGGACAGGTGCACGCCTACGCCCAGGTCCTCGATGCGCTGCCTGAGCGCGGCGCCGCCCAGATCGTCCAGCTGTACCGGCATCAGCCGCGGGGCGAACTCCACCACGTGGGCTTCCAGGCCCAGGGATTTCAGCGCATTGGCCGCTTCCAGGCCGAGCAGGCCACCGCCCACCACCACGCCGCGGCGCGCGCGGGCGGCGGCCAGGCGGATGGTGTCCAGGTCGTCCAGGGTGCGATAGACCAGGCGCGAATCGCCCTCGGCGCCCTCGATGGGCGGCACGAAGGGATAGGAACCGGTGGCCAGCACCAGGCGGTCGTAGCCAAAGGCGCCCTCGGGGGTCAGCACCTCGCGCTGCTCGCGGTCGATGGCGGTCACCGCGCAGCCCAGGTGCAGCACCAGGCCGGGCACGGCATAGAGACCGGCTTCGCTCATGGCCAGGGATTCGGCATCGCGACCGGCGAAGTACTCGGAGAGATGGACCCGGTCATAGGCGCGCTGGCGCTCTTCGCCGAAGACATGGATCTCGTAGTGGTCCAGGGCGCCGGCCGCCAGCAGCTGCTCGACGAGGTGATGGCCGACCATGCCGTTGCCGACGACGATCAGGCGTTCTTTGCGGGTCACGATGCTGTTCATGGAGGCTATCCCCCGGCCGAGGCCAATCAGGTTGATTCGCGGCAAATAAAAAGGCGCCTGAAACCTTGCGGTCTCAGGCGCCTTTGCCTGTTCTAGTAGGGAGGAGCCCTTGGCTCTGCTCCGTGCCCGTCGCCTGCAGTGGCTGTCGATCGCCGTTGATCGACCGGGCGACCCGAATGGGCGGGTCTGCCAGAGCTTTTGCATCGGTTGTGCCAGTTTCGTCGGCTGGCCCGCAGATCGGCCACTGGCGCGGGCTGCAGCCCGCCAAGCGGCTTGCCGGCGCCGGTCCGGACGGCTGCCGACTGGAACCACAACGGTGCAAGGCAGGGCCAGCCTGCCCTGTCCCGGCGCATCTCGACCGCCAGGGCTGCGACCCCGCCAAGCGCCACCGCCACCCCGCCAGGCCAACAGTCATGCGCTCCCCGCGCGCACCGGACCAAGCTGGCGCGAGCCTTGCTAAATCCCTGGCATGGAGCGGTCAACGTCGATCGCCCCCTTCACGACAAAGGCGCCGTGTTCGCCTCCCTCCGGGGAGCGCGACCGGCGCCTTTTCGCTTTCTGGTTTTCGAAGGATCCTTGCCATGACCACTACCCACCTCAAGAGCGTCTGCCCCTACTGCGGCGTCGGCTGCGGGATCGTCATGCAGGTGGAAGACGGTCGGGTCACCAAGGTCAGCGGCGATCGCGACCACCCCGCCAACCGCGGCCGCCTCTGCACCAAGGGCAGCACCAGCCACCAGGCGCTGGTGGACAGCGGACGCATGGAGCAGGCCTATGTCCGCCACGACCGCTCCCACGAACCGGTGCAGACCGGGCTGGAGCAGGCCGTCGCCGTCACCGCCGAGCGCCTGCGCGCCATCCTCGAACGCGACGGACCCGACGCCATCGCCTTCTATGTGTCCGGGCAGATGTCGCTGGAGGCCCAGTACCTGGCGAGCAAGCTGGCGCGGGGCTTCATCGGCACCAACCAGCTCGAATCCAATTCCCGCCTGTGCATGGCCAGTGCCGGCACCGGCTACAAGCTGTCCCTCGGCGCCGACGGTCCACCCGGTTCCTATGACGACCTCGACCGCGCCGACCTCTTCCTGGTCAGCGGCGCCAACATGGCCGACTGCCATCCCATCCTCTTCCTGCGGCTGCTGGACCGGATCAAGCGCGGCGCCCGGCTGATCGTCGTCGATCCCCGGCGCACCGCCACCGCCGAGAAGGCCGATCTCTTCCTGCAACTGCGTCCGGGCACCGATCTGCTGCTGCTCAATGGCCTCTTGCACCTGCTGCACGCCGAGGGCTATCTGGACGACGCCTTCATCGCCGCCCATACCGAGGGCTGGGCGGCCATGCCGGCCTTTCTCGCCGACTACAGCCCGGCGCGCGTGGCCGCCGGGACCGGGCTGGCCGAGGCGGACATCCGCACCGCGGCGCGCTGGATCGGCGAGGCCGGTGAATGGACCAGTCTCTGGACCATGGGCCTGAACCAGAGCACCCATGGCACCTGGAGCACCAACGCCCTGTGCAATTTGCACCTGGCCACCGGCAAGATCTGCCGCCCCGGCAGCGGCCCCTTCTCCCTGACCGGCCAGCCCAATGCCATGGGCGGACGCGAGATGGGCTACATGGGGCCCGGCCTGCCCGGCCAGCGCAGCCTGCTGTCCGCCGCCGACCGCGCCTTCGTCGAGCGTGCCTGGAAGATTCCGGAAGGCACCCTGCACACCCGCCTGGGCCAGGGCACCGTCGCCCTGTTCGAGGACCTGGCCGCCGGCACCGTGAAGGCCTGCTGGATCATCTGCACCAATCCGGTGGCCAGCGTGGCCAATCGCGACACGGTCATCCGCGGGCTGCAGGCCGCCGAACTGGTGATCACCCAGGACGCCTTTCTCGACACCGAGACCAACAGATACGCCGACATCCTCCTGCCCGGCGCGCTCTGGGCCGAGGCCGACGGAGTGATGATCAATTCCGAGCGCAACCTGACCCTGGCCCCCCAGGCCGTCAACCCGCCCGGCGCGGCCCGCGCCGACTGGCAAATCATCGCCGACGTGGCCTGCGCCCTGGGCTATGGCGAACACTTCACCTACGCCTCGGCCGCCGAGGTGTTCGACGAGATCAGGCAATTCCACAACCCCCAGACCGGCTACGACATCCGCGGCGCCAGCCATGCCCGGTTGCGCGAGACGCCGCTGCAATGGCCCTGCCCCAGCGCAGAGAGCGATCCGCGCCAGCCGATCCGCTATCGCAACGACGGCCGCAGCCAGACCCTGCGGCTGGACGAGACCGGCGAACCCAGCGCGCTCAACTTCGCCACCCCCAGCGGCAAGGCGCAATTCTTCGCTCGCCCGCACCTGGACCCGGCGGAACTGCCCGATGCCGATTACCCCTTCGTGCTCAACACCGGGCGTCTGCAGCACCAGTGGCATACGCTCACCAAGACCGGCAAGATCGCCGCGCTGAATCGCCTCAATCCGGCGCCCTTCGTCGAGGTACATCCCCAGGACGCCCAGGCCCTAGCACTCAAGGACGGCGATCGCCTGGAAATCGCCTCCCGCCGTGGACGTGCGGTGTTGCCGGTGACGATCAGCGACCGGGTGCAGCCCGGCAACTGCTTCGCCCCCTTTCACTGGGCCGACGTCCAGGGCAGCGACCTGGCCATCAATGCCGTCACCAGCGACGCCGTCGATCCGCTCTCGCTGCAACCGGAACTCAAGGTCTGCGCGGTGCGCCTGACCCGGGTCGCCACCATCCCCCACCGCCAGCTGCCGGCCGACGAGCCGGTCACCGAGAGCGTCCAGCAACCCGCCCTGGCGCGGCTGGCCGATCTCACCGGGGTCGCCACCGCGGTACGGCCCCAGCTCAGCGCGGCCGAACGCACCTACCTGGCCGGCTTCATGGACGGCCTGCGCGACGGGGGCGCCCAGGGCGTGCCCTGCCTGCCGGCCCAGGCGCCGCTGGCCGCCGACACCCGCCTCTGGCTCGATGGCCTGCTCGCCGGGCTATTCAGCCGCCTGCCGCAAAGCCAGAGTGCCGGCCTGCCCCAGACCGCTACCGCGCCGGCCGATCTGGTGGTGCTCTGGGCGTCCCAGACCGGCAACGCCGAAGCCCTGGCCGAGCGCTGCGTCGCCCGCCTGTGCCAGGCCGGTCTCACCGTCGAATTGCACGACATGGCCGCCTATGCCGTGGAACGCCTGCGCGGTGCCCGCCGCGTCCTGCTGGTGAGCAGCACCTTTGGCGACGGCGAGGCCCCGGACAATGGCCAGGCCTTCTGGCAGGGCCTCGGTCGCCTCGATGCCTCCCTCGCCGAGCTGGACTACGCCGTGCTGGCCCTGGGTGATTCCACCTACGAGCAATTCTGCGGCCACGGCCAGCGCCTCGACGCCCGCCTGGCCGAACTCGGCGCCCGCCGCCTCTGCCCGCGCCTTGACTGCGACGCCGATGGCCTCGACGCCGCCGACGCCTGGCTGACCGCCCTGCAAGGGCAGCTGGCGCCCCAGGCCGCCCAGGTGCCCGTCGCCCCTCCGACCACGAGCGGTCGCCCGACGGCGGTGCCCGCGCGGCTGGTCATCAACCAAAGACTCAACGGTGCCGGATCGAACAAGGAGGTGCGGATGTTCGGTTTCGAATCCGCGCAGCCCCTGACCTACCAGGCCGGCGACGCCTTGAGCGTGAAGGCGCGCAACTGCCCGGAACTGGTCGAGGAGGTGCTCGCCCTCGCCGGCCTGGACGGCGAACAAGCAGTCGCGGTGGCCAAGGTCGGCGAGCTGTCGCTGCGCCAGGCGCTGAGCGAACACTATGAGATCGCCCGTCCCAACCCCGAGACCCTGGCGCTGATCGCCGAGCGCAGTGGCGCTGCCGAGTGCCACGCCCTGCTGGGCAACCGGGATGAACTCAAGACCTGGCTCTGGGGCCGGCAACTGGCCGATGTGCTGGCGCGCTATCCCGCCCGCCACGATGCCGGCGAATTGCTCGGCAGCCTCAAGCGCCTGCAACCGCGCCTCTACTCCATCGCCTCCAGCCCCCTGGCCCATGCCGGCCAGGTGCACCTCACGGTCTCGGCGGTGCGCTACGGTCAGCGCAAGGGCGTGGCCTCCACCTTTCTCGCCGACCGTCTGCAGGACGCCACCACCGAGGTGCATGTCCAGCCTTCACGTCACTTTCGCCTACCGGACCAGGGCGACGTCCCGCTGATCATGATCGGCCCCGGCACCGGCATCGCGCCCTTCCGCGGCTTTCTCCATGAGCGCCGCGCCCGGGGCGACCAGGGCCGCAACTGGCTGTTCTTCGGCGAACAGCACGCCGCCCATGACTTCTACTACCGCGACGAGCTGGAAGCCTTCCAGCGCGATGGCCTGCTGAGCGAACTGAGCCTGGCCTTTTCCCGCGACCAGGCCGAGAAGATCTATGTGCAGGATCGCCTGCGCGAACGCGGCGCCGAGGTCTGGCGCTGGCTGCAGGACGGCGCCCGCGTCTATGTCTGCGGCGATGCCAGCCGCATGGCCAGGGACGTCGACCAGGCCCTGCGCCAGGTGGTGGCGACCCATGGCCACCTCAGCGACGAGGCCGCCGCCGACTATGTGCGCGGGATGAGCGAGCAGAAGCGCTATCTGAAGGACGTCTACTAGCGCCAGTCGCTATAGCACCGCGCGCACCAGGCGGGTAAAGGCCTCGATGGCCTCGCGCTCGCCCAGCGCCCCGCGCACCACGGCCGCGGCCAGGGCCTCGCCGGCGCCGACCAGGCCGATGCAGGACACCTGCAACTCCGCGGCGGACCTCGTGCTGTGCGGCGTGAGCACCGCCGCCACCATCCGGGTGCCGTGCTCCAGCAACTCCTGATACACCGCGGTCTTTTCCTCGCTCCCTGCCAGGGCCGCCGCCAGCACGCCGACCTCGCCCTGCATGTCGGTCACGCAACGGATGTAGCCCTCGGCCAGCGCCGCGGTGGCCTCTTCGGCGCTCTGCTGCCGGGCCGTCATGGCCTGGCGAAAGGCATCCATCTGCGCCAGATCGAGCCAGCGATAGAGTTCGATGAGCAGTCCCGAGCGGGTACCGAAATGCTCGTAGACGACCGGCTTGGAGACGCCTGCCTGTACGGCCAGATAGCCCAGGGTCAGGCGATCCGCGCCCTCTTCCCGGACGATGAGCCGCGCTGTTTCCAGCAATTGCTGACGCCGCGCCGCCTTAGAAAGACGCCGCCCGGCACCATCGGAGATCGGTTTTTCAGGGGTGGATCGCTCTGCCACTGGTCACGTCTTCTTGAAAACCTACTAAAGGTAGGTTAATTCTGATTTAGAACCTACTCTTGGTAGGTTAACGCGGGGAGCAGCTGCTGGCCAGCTGGCGGTGCGGTCTCCGCGATCTCAGCACTGCAGCCACGAGGACAGCATCATGCCACTGCAACCCATACTCTTTGCCGGCGGTTCGGGCACGGTAGGCCGCCAGGCCGTCCACTGGTTCCGCCAGCGCCAGCCTGACTGGCCGCTGCTGGTGGGGGGCCGCAACCTCGCCACGGCCGAGGACGTCGCCCAGGCCGCCGGCCAGGCCCGAGCGGTGGGCCTGGATCTCGACCAGCCGGGGCTGGGACTGGATCCCGCCCTCACCCCGGCAGCCATCATCATGCTGGCACCGGATCAGGCCCTGCACGGCCTGCGTCTCGCCCAGCGCCTGGGCATCCCCTATCTCAATGCCAACACCGGCGTCACCGAATTGGGGCCGGAAGTCGCCCAGTTCATGCACCACCCCGGCGCCCATGCCCTGGTGCTGTCCAGTCACTGGGCTTCGGGCGCCGCCCTGGCGCTGGCGCTCGATCTCGCCCGCCGCTTCACCCGGGTCGCGGCCATCGGGGTGGAGGTCTTGCTGGATGAGGAAGATCCGGCCGGTCCCCTGGCCTGGGAAGACATGGAACGGGTGCACAGCTCGGCGCCCGCGGCCCTGGCGTTTCGGCATGGGCGCCGCCACTGGCTGAGCGGTGCCGACCTGCAGGGCAGCGTCACGGCGCTGGACGGTCGCACGCTGGCCGCCACGGCCTTTGGCTCCATCGATCTGTTGAGCCTCTGGGCCACCACCGCCGCGCCGGAGCTCCGCTTCGACATCGCCATGGGCGAGTCCTCCAGCCGGCGGCGGGGCGCGGAAACGGCGGCCGAGATCGCGGTCAGGGTGACCGGCGAAAGGGACGGCCAGACCACCACCGCACGGTCCGTGCTGGAATTCAGCCAGGGGCAGGCCTCGCTGACTGCCCTCGGGCTGGTGCTGTCGCTGGAGCGGGCGCTGGGCCTGGTGGGCGGAGAGCCACTGCCGTCCGGTCTCTATATGCCCGAACAGCTCTGGGCGGCCGACTGGTTTCTGCAGGAGTTGCAGCGGGAGGGCGCGGTGCTGCATCACCCGGTGGACGGGCACTGAGCTCAGGAAATGGCGGAAGGCAGTGGGAGTCGAACCCACCCGGGAACGGCTGCCGTCCCCAACCGGGTTTGAAGCCCGGCCACGCCACCGGGCGTGATTGCCTTCCTCTGTTGCGCTAGCCCTCGGCGGCGCGGGCCCAGGCGCTGTCCGGGCGGACCCGGCGCTCGTCGCCGAAGCGACGGGTGAAACCGATGCGATCCAGGCATTCGAGGATCTGGATGCTGCGCTTTCGACCGATGCCGAGGGCATCGCGAAAGGCCGCGGCGCGAATGATCCCTGCTTCGCGCTCCAGGCGCAATGCCTCACTGGCCGCGGCTTCCAGACTCGCCTGGGGATAGAAGAGATCCTTGACCACCTGGGTCAGTTCCCCCAGCCGGGCCAGTTTGCGCAGCAACAGGCGCACCTCGGCCTCGGGCTGACCCAGGCTCTTGGCGAGATCGCGGGTCCAGGGCGGATCGAAGCGCTGGGCCTCCAGCAGCGGCCAGAGCCGGGCCTTGAGCCCCTCCTCCGCTTCGGTGAGGCGTACCCGGTGATCGGGCAGGTGCAGCCAGGGACCGCTGCTCTGCAAGTGTCCCTCGGCCAGGGCCGTCTCCAGCAGCGCCAGATAGACGGGCCGCTCCAGTTCCGGCGCGGCGATGCGGCGCAGACGATCCCGATCCGGTCCCAGTTCGTCGGGTTGCTCCTGGTGAAAGGTAGCCAGCGCCACGCCCAGGCGCTCGAGTGCCGCCTGCCACAGAGCCGCCGCGAACAGCCGCGGACCGACCCGCGTGTCCACCCTCAGGGTATCGGCGGGCAATTGCCAGTCGCCTTCGGGGCGGTTGAATTGCCGGGCCAGCAGTCGCGGATCGAGCCCGCCTGCGGCCTGGGCCAGGAGTTCGGGCAGGGCTTCCTCCAGGCCGCCCTGCCGCAGCGCCTGGAGTTGCGCCAGACGCTGCGGGGTGCGGCGATGGCGGGCCGGGGCGAAGGGATCGAGCAGCCGCGCACCGCCCAGGGTGCGCTGGGCGGACTGGTCGCGCAGCACCAGGCGATCACCGTGCACTCCGTGCAAAGGCGCATTGAGCACCAGTTGCGCCAGGGCAGTGGCATCCGGGGCGAGGCTGTCACCTTCCAGCAGGGCGACGCGCCCGGTGAGATCCTGGGCGCCCAGGTGCACGTGCACCGGCGTCCAGTGCGTCAGGTTGCGCGCCTCGCCGGGCAGCAGGCGCAGCTCCACGTCGATGCGGGTGGTGGGCGCGTGCAGCGCCTCGGCCACCAGCCAGTCGCCGCGGGCGAGGCTGTCGGTGCTCAGGCGCTCGCCCGCCAGATTGAGCGATACGCGCTGACCGGCCTGGGCGGTTTCTGCCGCGCGATTCTGCGCATGCAGCCCCCGCACCCGCAGTCGCTGGCCGCGCGGGGTGAGGATGAGCTCGTCACCAACGGCCACCTGGCCGGCGAAGGCGGTGCCGGTGACCACCACCCCGGCCCCGGCGACGCTGAACACCCGGTCTACCGCAAGGCGAAAGCCACCGCGGACGTTGCGCTGGCGCACCTGGTCCAGGGCCGCAAGCAAGGCGGCGCGCAACGCGGGGATACCGGCGCCGCTGGGGCTGGCCACCGGATACAGCGGCGCCCCGGCGAAGGGCCCGGCAGCCAGCAGCGCACTGACCTCCTGACCCACCTGCGCCAGCCGCTCGGCGTCCACCCGATCGGCCTTGGTCAGGGCCACCAGCAGCCGGGGAATGCCGAGCAATTCGAGGATCGCCAGGTGCTCGCGGGTCTGGGGCATGACGCCATCGTCGGCCGCCACCACCAGCAGGGCCAGATCCAGGCCGCTGGCACCGGCCAGCATGTTGTGCACGAAGCGCTCGTGGCCGGGCACGTCGATGAAGCCGGTGAGGCCGCCGTCGCCCAGATCGGCATAGACATAGCCCAGGTCGATGGTGATGCCACGCGCCTGCTCTTCACGGCGGCGGTCACCGGCGACTCCGGTGAGGGCCTGGATCAGCGCGGTCTTGCCATGGTCGATGTGGCCGGCGGTGCCGATGATCATGGGGACGATACCAGGCGGGAGAACAGGGGCGTCATAGGGGCTCCAGGCGGCGGACTGGCGCTCAGGGTAGCGGCGCCCCGCGCGCCCGCCTAGCCGTGATGCTCGCGCAGGAAGGCCACGAAGGCGCGCAGCGGGGCTGGCAGCTGGCGGCGATCCGCGTAGTAGAGCCGCGGACCGGGAAAGGACGGGGACCAGTCCGCCAGCACTTCCACCAGGCGGCCGTCGGCCAGGGGCGCAGCCAGGTAGTCGGCGAAGGAATAGATGAGGCCGACGCCGTCGAGGGCGGCCTGCAGTTCCAGGTCGAGTGCCGAAGCCAGCAGGCGACTGCCCGGCGCGATGTTGATGACCTCGCTGCCGCGCTCGAAACTCCATTGCGCCACCAGGCCGCTGGCGAAGCGATGCCCGATGCAGGAATGCCGGACCAGGTCGGCGGGATGCGCCGGTACGCCATGCTGTTCCAGGTAGGCCGGGGTTCCGGCCACGGCGAATCTCTGGGTGACCGGGCCCAGCCGCACGCTGATCATGTCGGCTTCCAGGTGCTCGTCGTAGCGCACCCCGGCATCGAAACCAGCGGCGAGCACGTCGATCAGCCGGTCCTCGGCCACCACCTCCAGGCGAATGCCCGGATACCGGGCCAGGAAGGGGCCGATCAGCGGCGGCAGCAGCACCCGGGCGACGATGGTGGGCACATTGAGTCTCAGGCTGCCCACCGGGCTTTCGCCCTCGGCATTGATCGCGTCCAGCGCGCCGCGCACCTCGCGCAGGGCCGGGGTAAGGCGTTCCAGCAGGCGCTGGCCAGCCGCGGTGGGCGTCACGCTGCGGGTGGTGCGGTGTAGCAGCCGCACATCCAGTTCCTGCTCCAGCCGCCGCACCGCATCGCTCAGCGAAGAGGCGGCCACGCCACGCACATAGGCAGCGCCGCGAAAGCTGCGGGCCTCGGCCACGGCGGCGAAGGCCGCCAGGTCATCCAGATTCAAGATGCCCCCATTGTACGGCTAGGCGAACAGGTCGTTGTGTCACGACCGGATTATCGCACGGCACCCTGGCGACTAGAGTGAAGCCTCATCCATCTGACGAGGAATCCCTTATGCAACAGCGTCGCTTGGGCCAGCAGGGCCCCCTGGTATCCACGCTCGGTCTGGGCTGCATGGGCATGTCCGATCTCTATGGCGCCGCCGACCGTGGCGAGGCCATCGCCACGGTCCAGGCCGCCCTCGAACGCGGCGTCACCCTGTTCGACACCGGTGACTTCTATGGCATGGGCCACAACGAACTGCTCCTGGGCGAAGCCTTGCGCGGCCGCCGCGATAGTGCCCTGATCAGCGTCAAGTTCGGCGCCCTGCGCGGTCCGGGCGGCGAGTGGCTGGGCTACGACGCCCGGCCGGCGGCGATCAAGAATTTCGTCGCCTACAGCCTCAAGCGCCTGGGCGTGGACCACATCGACATCTATCGCCCGGCGCGGCTGGATCGCCAGGTGCCCATCGAGGACACCATGGGCGCCCTCGCCGAGCTGGTGCAGGCCGGCTACATCCGCCACATCGGCCTTTCGGAGGTGGGCGCCCAGACCCTGCGGCGGGCGGCCGCGGTGCACCCGGTCTGCGACCTGCAGATCGAGTATTCGCTGGTCTCGCGCGGCATCGAGGCCGAGATCCTGCCGACCTGCCGCGACCTGGGCATCGGCATCACCGCCTATGGCGTGCTCTCCCGCGGTCTGCTCAGCGGTCACTGGCGCCAACCCTCGGGCAGCGGCGACTTCCGCGCCCTCAGTCCGCGCTTCCAGCCGGGCAACGTGGAGCGCAACCTGGCGCTGGTAGAGGGCCTGAAGCAATTCGCCGAACGCCGCGGCACCACCCCGGCCCGGCTGGCGGTAGCCTGGGTCGCCGCCCAGGGCGAGGACATCGTGCCGCTGGTGGGTGCTCGCCGCCGCGCTCAGCTCGACGAATCCCTCGGTGCGCTGGAGGTGACGCTGAGCGATGCGGATCGCGCCGAACTGGAACGCCTGCTGCCGCCAGGCGCGGTGGCCGGCGATCGCTACGGCGAACATCAGCTGCGCGATCTCGACAGCGAACGCTGAGCCACGCCCGTTAGCAAAAGCCCGCCTTGCGCGGGCCTTTGCGTTTCAGCGCTCGGCCGGACGCTCCTGCATCAGCACCCAGGGCGCCACCACCACCGCCCACAGCGCCACCGCGGGCGCCTCCAGCCGGCGCCGCGCGCGCGCTTCGTCGACCTTGGCCAGCTGGCCCTGCTGCAGCCACAGACCCACCTGGGCGGCATCGTCCTCGGTCACGGCGATGGCCGCCTCGATCAGGTCCAGCTCGGGCGCCACTTCCAGCAGCACGCCCCGCGCAAAATGCGGTTGCAATTCTTCCCAGCCGATGGCGGCCGTCTGCCCGAGCAGGGTGGCGTAGCGCGTTGCGTGATCGGTCATGGTGCGGGCCTCGCGAAAAGGGCGGATTCTACCGTCGCCCTCCCCGCTTGCCGAGCGCCCGGACGCACGGTCGACAAGTCCGACAAGTTGTCGTCGCCAGCTTTCCAAGACGAACAGACGGTGATTAAACTGCGCGGCGCGTCATAAAGAACAAAATCGGCACATTTTCGCTTCCAACTGCCTCATTAATAAAAGCATTCCGAGTGGAGCACTCATGAAAAAGGCAACTCTGCGTTTCTCCCGCTTGGTCGCGGCCCTGGCCCTGGCCGGCATGGCCAGCCACACCCTGGCAGCCGACACCCTGAAGATCGGTCTGGCCGGCCCCAAGACCGGTCCGGTCGCCCAGTACGGTGACATGGAGTTCATTGGTGCCCAGATGGCCATCGAGCAGATCAACAAGGCCGGCGGCGTCAAGGGCAAGCAGCTCGAAGGCGTGATCTACGACGACGCCTGCGATCCCAAGCAGGCCGTGGCGGTTGCCAACAAGATCGTCAACGATGGCGTCAAGTTCGTCGTCGGCCACCTCTGCTCCAGCTCCACCCAGCCGGCCTCCGACATCTATGAGGACGAAGGCATCCTGATGGTGACCCCGGCGGCCACCAGCCCCGACATCACCAACCGTGGCTACAAGCTGATCTTCCGCACCATCGGCCTGGACAACATGCAGGGCCCGACCGCCGGCAAGTTCATCGTCGAGCACGTCAAGCCGAAGATCGTCGCGGTCATCCACGACAAGCAGCAGTACGGCGAAGGCATCGCCACCGCGGTCAAGCAGACCCTGGACAAGGCCGGCGTCAAGGTCGCCGTGTTCGAGGGCATCAACTCCGGCGACAAGGACTTCTCCTCGCTGATCGCCAAGCTCAAGCAGGCCAACGTCGACTTCGTCTACTACGGCGGCTACCACCCCGAGCTGGGCCTGATCCTGCGTCAGGCGGCCGAGAAGGGCCTGACCGCCAAGTTCATGGGTCCGGAAGGCGTGGGCAACAGCTCCATCTCCGCCATCGCCGGCAAGGCCTCCGAAGGCCTGCTGGTCACCCTGCCGCGCTCCTTCGACCAGGATCCCAAGAACCAGGCCCTGGTGCAGGCGTTCAAGGACAAGAAGCAGGATCCGAGCGGTCCCTTCGTGTTCCCCTCCTACGCCGCCGTGCAGGTCATCGCCGAAGGCATCGCCAAGGCGGGCGACGAGAAGCCCGAGGATGTGGCCAAGGCGCTGCGCAGCAACACCTTCAACACCCCCACCGGCGAGCTGGCGTTCGACGAAAAAGGCGACCTGAAGAACTTCGAGTTCGTGGTCTACGAATGGCACGCCGACGGCACCAAGACTGAAGCCAAGTAAGCCCTGCCTGTAACACCGGAGCCCACCGCCAACGGCGGTGGGCTTCGTTTATCCGCCTCCATCCGAGGCCTGGGACCTGCACCAGAAGTGCACTTGGGTCCCCTGGAGACACCCATGCCCGAGTTCTACCACTACCTGCAACAGCTGGTGAACGGCCTCACGGTCGGCAGCACCTATGCCCTGATCGCCATCGGCTACACCATGGTCTACGGCATCATCGGCATGATCAACTTCGCCCATGGCGAGGTGTACATGATCGGCTCCTACGTGGCTTTCATCGCCATCGCCGGCCTCGCCATGCTGGGCATCCACAGCCTGCCCATCGTCATGCTCGCCGCCTTCGGCGCCAGCATCATCATCGCCAGTGCCTACGGCTACAGCATCGAACGCATCGCCTATCGCCCCCTGCGCGGCGGTAACCGGCTGATCCCGCTGATCTCGGCGATCGGCATGTCGATCTTCCTGCAGAACTGGGTGCTGCTGGCCCAGGACTCCAAGGACAAGTCGATCCCCAACCTGCTGCCGGGCAACTTCATCATCGGCACCGACGCCATGAATGGCGTGGTGATCTCCTATGTGCAGGTGCTGATCTTCATCGTCACCCTGCTCACCATGTTCGGCCTGACCTGGTTCATCTCCCGCTCCCGCCTGGGCCGCGCCTGCCGCGCCTGCGCCGAGGACATCAAGATGGCCAACCTGCTGGGCATCAACACCAACGGCATCATCGCCCTGACCTTTGTCATCGGCGCCACCCTGGCCGCCGTGGCCGCGGTGCTGCTGGGCATCCAGTACGGCGTGATCAACCCGAGCCTGGGTTTCCTGGCCGGCATCAAGGCCTTTACCGCCGCCGTGCTCGGCGGCATCGGCAGCATCCCCGGCGCCATGCTCGGCGGCCTGGTGCTGGGCGTGGCCGAGGCCTTTGGCGCCGACGTCTTCGGTGACCAGTACAAGGACGTGGTGGCCTTCAGCCTGCTGGTGCTGGTGCTGCTGTTCCGCCCCACCGGCATTCTCGGTCGCCCGGAGGTGGAAAAGGTATGAGTGCCCGTCTGCGAACCGCCTTCTTCAGCGCCCTGCTGGTGCTGGCCGTCGCCTACCCCATCCTCGGCCTCAAGCTGGAGACGGTGGGCGTCAATCTCGAAGTGCACGGCGCCACGCCGCGCACCCTCTGGATCGTGGCCCTGGCCGCGGTGCTGATGTTCGTCTGGCAACTGGTGCGTGACCAGGTCACCGCCGGCTGGCGCCGCAGCGGCGGCCTGCCGTTGCCGGCCACCGGCCTGGGCACCAAGCTGACCGAACCCAAGACCCAGCGCTGGGTGATCCTGGGCCTGGTGCTGGTCGCCCTGGTGTGGCCCTTCTATGGCTCGCGCGGCGCGGTGGACATCGCCACCCTGATCCTGATCTACGTGATGCTCGGCCTCGGCCTGAACATCGTGGTGGGCCTGGCCGGTCTGCTCGACCTGGGCTACGTCGGCTTCTATGCCGTCGGCGCCTACACCTACGCCATGCTCTCCCACTACTATGGCCTGGGCTTCTGGGTCTGCCTGCCGCTGGCGGGACTGATGGCGGCGCTGTTCGGCTTCCTGCTCGGCTTCCCGGTGCTGCGCCTGCGCGGCGACTACCTGGCCATCGTCACCCTGGGCTTCGGCGAGATCATCCGCATCCTCTTGCGCAACCTCACCGAATGGACCGGCGGTCCCAACGGCATCAGCGGCATCGACAAGCCGACCCTGTTCGGCCTGACCTTCGAACGCCGCGCACCCGAGGGCATGACGCCCTTCCACGAGTACTTCGGCATCCCCTACAACTCCGAATACAAGGTGATCTTCCTCTACCTGATCGCCCTGCTGCTGGTGCTGCTGACCCTGTTCGTGATCAATCGCCTCCTGCGCATGCCCGTCGGTCGCGCCTGGGAAGCCCTGCGCGAAGACGAGATCGCCTGCCGCGCCCTGGGGCTGAATCCCACGCTGATCAAGCTCTCGGCCTTTACCCTGGGCGCCTGCTTCGCCGGTTTCGCCGGCAGCTTCTTCGCCGCCCGCCAGGGCCTGGTGTCGCCGGAATCCTTCACCTTCATCGAATCGGCCATCATCCTGGCCATCGTGGTGCTGGGCGGCATGGGTTCCCAGCTCGGCGTGATCCTCGCGGCCATCGTGATGATCCTCTTGCCGGAGCTGATGCGCGAATTCAGCGAATACCGCATGTTGATGTTCGGCCTGCTGATGGTCGTGATGATGATCTGGCGTCCGCAAGGCCTGCTCCCGATGCAACGCCCGCACCTGGAGTTGCGCAAATGAGCCAAGCCCTTCTCGATGTCTCCGGCCTGTCCATGAGGTTCGGCGGCCTGCTGGCCGTCAACGGCGTCAACATCCGTGTGGAACAGGGCCAGGTGGTCTCGCTGATCGGTCCCAACGGTGCCGGCAAGACCACGGTGTTCAACTGCCTAACCGGCTTCTACCGGCCCAGCGGCGGCGAGATCCTCCTGCGCGGCGAGGCCATCCAGGGCCTGCCCGGACACAAGATCGCCCGCAAGGGCGTGGTGCGCACCTTCCAGAACGTCCGCCTGTTCAAGGAAATGACCGCGGTGGAGAACCTGCTGGTGGCCCAGCATCGCCACCTCAACACCGGCTTCCTGGCCGGGCTGTTCAAGACCCCGGCCTTTCGCAAGAGCGAAGCCGAGGCCATGGACTACGCGCGCTTCTGGCTGGAACAGGTCAACCTCACCGAGTTCGCCAACCGTAACGCCGGCAACCTCGCCTACGGCCAGCAGCGCCGCCTGGAAATCGCCCGCTGCATGATGACCCGCCCGCAGATCCTCATGCTCGACGAGCCGGCCGCCGGTCTCAACCCGCGCGAGACCGAGGACCTCAAGGCGCTCATCGCCCTGCTGCGCGCCGAGCACGGCGTCACCGTGCTCTTGATCGAGCACGACATGCACCTGGTAATGAGCATTTCCGACCACATCGTGGTGATCAACCAGGGTACCCCCCTGGCCGACGGGACGCCGGAGCAGATCCGCAACAATCCCGACGTGATCAAGGCCTACCTGGGCGAATCCTGATGGAGACCTCCATGCTGCAGTTCGACAACGTCTCCACCTTCTACGGCAAGATCCAGGCGCTGCATGGCGTCAGCGTGCAGGTGAACCGGGGCGAGATCGTCACCCTGATCGGCGCCAATGGCGCCGGCAAGTCCACCCTGCTGATGACCCTCTGCGGCACCCCGCGCGCCCATGGCGGCAGCATCCGCTACGAAGGCGAGGAACTGGTCGGCCAGGAAACCGCGCAGATCATGCGCAAGGGCATCGCCGTGGTACCGGAAGGCCGCCGGGTGTTCGCCCGCCTGACCGTGGAAGAGAACCTGGCCATGGGCGGCTTCTTTACCGACAAGCACGCCTATGAACGCCAGCTGGAGAAGGTCCTCGGCCTCTTCCCGCGACTCAAGGAGCGCTATGCCCAGCGCGCCGGCACCATGTCCGGCGGCGAGCAGCAGATGCTCGCCATCGGCCGAGCGATGATGAGCGAGCCGCGCCTGCTGCTGCTCGACGAGCCGTCGCTGGGCCTGGCGCCCATCATCATCCAGCAGATCTTCGAGATCATCGAGCAACTGCGCCAGGATGGGGTGACGGTGTTCCTGGTCGAGCAGAACGCCAACCAGGCGCTCAAGCTGGCCGACCGCGGCTATGTGCTGGAGAACGGCCGCATCGTCATGCAGGACAGCGGCGCCGAACTGCTGGCCAACCCGGACGTGCGCAAGGCCTATCTGGGCGGTTGAGCATGCCGTCGCTGCCCGAAACGCTTCAACCTCGGCGCAGCGAAGCCCAACGATGCCGTAGCGTGGAAAACGGCGCAGCCTTTTCCACTGGGGGGTTTCGCGGTGAAGCGCGCCCTCACCCCAACCCTCTCCCTCAGGGAGAGGGGGCTATCCATGCAACGCGTAGGTTGGGTTGAGACAGCTCCACCGTCGAAGCCCAACGGTGCCGTAGCGTGGCAAACGGCGCAGCCTTTCCACTGGGGCTTCACAGCGAAGCGCGCCCTCACCCCAGCCCTCTCCCGCAGGGAGAGGGGGCGATCCAAGCAGCGCGTAGGTTGGGTTGAGACGGCTCCATCGTCGAAGCCCAATAGCACCGTAGCGTGGAAAACGGCGCAGCCTTTTCCACTGGGGTTTCGCAGCGAAGCGCACCCTAACCCCAGCCCTCTCCCGCAGGGAGAGGGGGCGATCCATGCAACGCGTAGGTTGGGTTGAGACAGCTCCACTGTCGAAGCCCAACAGCACCGTAGCGTGGAAAACGGCGCAGCCTTTTCCACTGGGGGCTTCACGGTAAAAGGTGCCCTCACCCCAGCCCTCTCCCGCAGGGAGAGGGGGCTGTCTGCACAGGCGTTGAGCACCATCGCCCCCGCTACCCCAACGCCTCCAACCGCTGCCGACTGCGCTCGAACCAGTCGCTCAGGGCTTCCGCCACCACTCTGGTGCGCTTCGGCAACCCACCCTGGTAGGGATGGACCAGAAACAGCGGCTGGCTGGGGGTGCGCCATTCCCGGAGCAGCCAGACCAGGGCGCCGCTGGCCAACTCTTCGTGCACCATGAATGACGGCAGCCGGGCGATGCCCTGCCCGGCCAGGGCAGCCTGCTTGAGCAGGCTGTAGTGGTTGCAGGAAAGACTGGGCTCCACCTGGACGCGGCTGAGCTGATGCTCGCGGTGATAGAGCCAGACGTCGCCCTCGGCATAGTGACTGTTCACCAGGCAGCGATGGCCGAGCAGATCCTCGGGCACCCGGGGGACCTCGACCCCGGCCAGATAGGCCGGTGCCGCGCAGGTCACCTCCTGCATGGCGAACAGCGGGCGGGCGACCAGGCGTTCGTCCGGCTCCAGCCGGGCGCGGATCGCCAGGTCGAAGCCCTCGGCCACCAGGTCGCGGTAGCCGTTGTCCAGCACCAGGTCCAGCTGGATGGCGGGATGGGCGGCGCGACAGGCCAGTAGCACCTCGAAAAAGGTGTAGCCCAGGGACACCGGCACGGTCAGGCGCACCGGGCCGACGGCTTGCTCCTGCAGCCGGGCCACGCTCTGCAGGGCCCGCTCGCGCTGGCGCACCAGGGCCTGAGCCTCCGGGAGCAGGGCACGACCGGCGGGGGTGGGATCGAGGCGTCGGGTGGTGCGGTGCAGCAGCTTGGTCTCCAGGCGCATCTCCAGCGCCCGGATGCGCTTGGACAGCTGGCCCTTGCTGCAGCCCAGGCGCTCGGCCGCACGGGTGAAGCTGCCGCTGTCACAAAGGATGGCGAAGGCGGCGAGATCGGCGAAGTCGTCCTGCATCGTTTCCCCCTGGAAACACTGGATTGCCATTCAGGCGATTTATCCGGGCAATGGGCCATTCTAGGCTGAGGACTCCTTTCCCTTCACGGAGCCACCCCATGAAAATCATCCTCGTCGGCGCCAGCGGCACCCTGGGCAGCGCCATCGCCGAACGCCTGGGCAGCCGCCATGACCTGATCCGCGTCGGCCGCCGATCCGGCGACCTGCAGGTCGACATCACCCAACCCGAGTCCATCCGTGCCCTCTTCGCCCAGGTGGGTCGTTTCGACGCCCTGGTCAGCGCGGTGGGTTCGGTGACCTTCGCCCCCTTCACCGAGATGACGCCCGAGGCGTACCAGAAAGGCCTGCAGGACAAGCTCATGGGCCAGGTCAATCTGGTGCTGCTCGGCCAGCAGCAGGCCGCCGAGGGCGCCTCCTTTACCCTGACCACCGGCATCCTCAGCGAACAGCCCATCGCCCAGGGCAGCTCGGCGGCCATGGTCAACGCGGCGCTGGAAGGCTTCGTGCGCGGTGCGGCCATCGAGTTGCCCCACGGTCAGCGCCTCAACGCGGTCAGCCCGACGGTGCTGCAGGAGTCCCTGGGCCACTACGGTGATTTCTTCCGCGGTTTCAAGGCGGTCAGCGGCGCCGAGGCCGCTCTGGCCTACGAACGCAGTGTGGAAGGACGAGAAACCGGCAAGACGTATCGCGTCTGGTAAGTCCTTGAGCTCGCGGCGCTGTCTGAGTAACGTGTGCCCACCTCAGTCGGAGTCCTGCGATGCCAGCGCCGCGTGCCATCTTTCCCCTAGCCCTGCTCGGCCTCCTCGGCGGCTGCAGCCTGTTCCAGAGCGACGACACCCCGCGTGCACCGGGCGGCGAGCGCCTGCAGGGCGATCTGCGCTGGAGCGGTGACCAGCTGCTGTTCCGCCCCTGCCAGGAACAGCGTTTCTTCGACGTCACCGACGCCAACAACACCGCCATCCTGCGCGATGCCCACGAACTGGCCGCCGACAGCGGCGCCGCTTCGCTGTTCGCCGACCTGCGCGGCAAGCTCAAGTCCGGCGGTCGCGATGGTGCCCAGGGCGTGTTCGCCGTCACCGATGTCTACCGCGTGCAATACAGCGGACCGGGTTGCAGCGATCCCAACTTCAAGCGCACCGCCATGAACGCCGGTGGCCATGGACCGGACTGGAGCGTCCAGGTCAGCAACCAGGGCATGCTGGTCAGCACCGCCGGCCAGCAGCGCCGCGCCCTGCCCTTCGTGCAGGAAGAATTGCCGGGCGGCATGCGCGCCCTGTCCACCGAAGCCAATGGCGAGAAGGTCGAGCTGTGGATCAATCCGCGGCGCTGCGTGGACGGTCGCACCGGCACCGTGCAGTCACTGCAGGCCGAACTGCGCATCAATGGCCAGACTTGGCAGGGCTGCGCCTTCTATGGCGGAGCCGGCAACCCCACCTAACTCGGGCGTTCGCGCGATGCTTAGCGCGATCCCCTTGGCATCTCCCGCTTTACGTTTAGCGTCGCGCGCCCCAAGGGGCTAGTCTAGCGACGGCAAGGTTTCATCCGCTTCGCTTGGTCACTTCCGGGTTCCACCAGGCGAAGGCACAGGAACGCTCATCCAGCCAGGGTTCAGGCATGCCAACATCCCAAGCGTCTCGTAGCGCGCCTCCGCGCCGACGGGGCCATACCGTTCTCCTGCGGCTGTTCCCCGCGCTCTGCGTGCTGCTCCTGGGTCTCATCGGCCTGGGTTGCTATCTGCTGGTCGACAATGCCGTGCGCCAGGATGCCACCGTCGCCCAGCATACCGAGCGCGCCGTTGGCCGCACCTTCACGCGCCTCGACGAAGAGGTCGCCCGCAACCTGATCGACTACAGCAAATGGGACGAAGCCTATCGCCGCCTGCACCAGACACTGGACAGCGACTGGGCCTTCGAACAGGGCAATCTGGGCGAATCCCTGTTCCAGGTCTATGGCTATGAGGGAGTGCTGGTGTTCGACGGTCAGGATCGGCCCCGCTATCGCCTGCTCGACGGCCAGCTCGCCGATCCCGCTGCCCCTTGGCTGCAGGGCGACATCGCCGGCCTGCTGGCCGCGGCGCGCAGCGCCGACGCCCGCGCCGGCAGCGTGTCCGGCGTGCTGACCGTGGCCGGGATGCCGGCGCTGGTGGCCGCCGCCGCCATCACCCCGGGCGACCAGGCCGGCGTTCGCCCCCAGGACGCGCCGGCCTCGGTACTGGTCTTCGTCAATGTGCTCAGTCCGGCGCGGCTGGCGGCCCTGAGCGAAGCCAACAACCTGCCGCCGCTGAGCATCAGCGCCAACGGCGCCGGCAGCCGCGCCAGCTGGCAACTGCCGGGTTCCAGCTATCAGCTGACCTGGCGCCCACCGCGTCCGGGGCTGTGGCTGATGCAACAGACCCTGCCGCTGTTCGGCGGCGGGGTGCTGATCCTGCTGCTGGGGCTGATCTGGCTGTTTCGCCAGGCGCTGATCTCGATGCGCCAGCTGGATGCCCAGTACGATGACCTGCTGGCCAGCCGCAGCGAACTGGCCATCGGCGAGCGGCGCTTCCGCGACATCGCCGAGGCCACCTCGGACTGGCTGTGGGAGGTCGACGCCACGCTGCGCCTGGTCTATGTCTCGGATCGCTTCGCCGAGGTCACCGGGGAAGCCACCGAGCGCTGGCTCGGCCGGCCGCTCGCCGAATTGCTCACCCCCCATGCCGACACCCTGGCGCACTGGCTCGCCGGCCAGGCCCACGACCGCAAGCCACGACAGCCGCTGGTCTGCCACTACCTGGACGGCAACGGGCGCGAACGCACCTGCCGGGTGGCCGCCCGGGCCATTCCCGAAGGTGGCTATCGCGGTACCGTCACCGATCTCACCGACGAGATCGAGGCCCTGGCCCAGGTCCAGCACCTGTCCTGGCACGATCCCCTGACCGGCCTGCCCAATCGCCATCGCCTGCACCAGTTTCTCGCCACCCATCTGGAAGGCCCGGAGCCCCGCCCCCTGGCGCTGATCAGCCTGGACCTGGATAGATTCAAGACGGTCAACGACGCCCTCGGCCATGCGGCCGGCGATCAGGTCCTGCAGGAAGCGGCGCAGCGCCTGCGGCAGAACGTGACCGCCACCGACCTGGTGGCGCGCCTGGGCGGCGACGAATTCTGCGTGGTGCTCAGCGGCGATCGCGACCCCGCTGCCATCGCCGACCTCTGTCGGCGCCTGGTGGAGCAGTTGCGCCAACCCTTCCGCCTCGGCGAGCAGCGGGTCTTCATCGGCAGCAGCCTGGGCGTGGCCCTGGCGCCGCGGGATACCTGCATCCCGGCGGAATTGCTGCGTCTGGCCGACATCGCCCTGTACCAGGCCAAGGCCGCTGGCCGCGGCACCTGGCGCTTCCACGAACCGGCCATGAACGAGCAGGTGCTCCTGCGCCGGCAGCTGGAACAGGATCTGCGCCAGGCCCTGCGCGATGATCGCCTCAGTCTCTACTACCAGCCGCGCCGTTGCCTGGCAGATGGCAGCCTGCGCGGCTTCGAGGCGCTGGTGCGCTGGGAGCACCCGACCCAGGGCCTGCTGGAGCCGCTGGATTTCCTGGCCCTGGCCGAAGACGCCGGCCTCGGGCAGCGCCTGGGGCGCTGGGTGCTGGAGACCGCCTGCCACGACGCTCAGGGCTGGCCGGAACGCCTCTCGGTGTCGGTCAATCTGTCGCCGCAGCAATTCCACGCCAACGAAGATCCGGTGCAGACCGTGGCCGAGGCGCTCTACCAGAGCGGCCTGGCGGCCTCGCGCCTGGAGCTGGAACTCACCGAGCGCACCCTGCTGGATCCCGCCGCCGATGTGGCCAACACCCTGGGCGCGCTCAAGGGCCTGGGCGTGCGCCTGTGCCTGGACGACTTCGGGTCCGGCCTGTGCTCCCTGGCCTACCTGCGCCGCTATCCGCTGGACGGCATCCGCCTCGACCGCAGCTTGATCGCGCGGCACCGGCAAGCGCCGGAAGACAGCGCCCTGGTGCGGGCCATGATCGATCTCGGCCGCTCGCTGGGGCTGAGGGTGACCCTCAAGGGCGTGGAAGACGCCGAGCACCTGCGCCAGCTGCAGCACCTGCCGGCGGACGAGATCCAGGGCTTCCACTGCGGCGCGCCGCTACCGGCCGATCGGCTGGGCGCCTGGCTGGACGAAGGGGTGGCGGAGCCGTTGAGCTGAAGGGGTGCGCCGGGCGCCTAGCGCTCGGCCACCATGCTGCCCTCGCCCGCCGCACCGCGTCGCTGGTTGCGGTCGTCGCGAGGAGTGACGCCAAAGAAGTTGCGATAGGCGCTGGAGAAGTGCGGCCCCGACGAGAAGCCGCAGGACAGGCCGATCTGGATGATCGATTTGCTGGTCTGGGTGAGCATCTTGCGTGCCCGATTCAGCCGTAGCTCCAGGTAGTACTGGCTGGGCACCCGCGCCAGGTACTGCTTGAAGATCCGCTCCAGTTGCCGCCGGGAGACGCAGACGTGCTGGGCGATCTCGTCGGTGGTGAGGGGCTCTTCGATATTGGCCTCCATCAGCATCACCGCCTGGGTCAGCTTGGGATGACTCGACCCCAGGCGATTCTTCAGCGGAATGCGCTGCCGCTCGCTGCCTTCGCGCAGCCGCTCGACGATCAGCTCCTCGGCGATGGTGCCGGCCTGCTCGGCGTCGCGGTCACGGCCGATCATGGCCAGCAGCAGATCGAGGATGGCCAGGCCGCCGCAGGCGGTCAGGCGATCGCGGTCCCACTCGTAGAGGTGGTGGGTGGCGATGACCTTGGGAAACTGCTCGCTGAATTCCTCCAGCCAGCGCCAGTGCACGGCGGCGCGATGCCCGTCGAGCAAACCGAGCTGGGCGAGGATGTGCACCCCGGCGGAAAAGCCTCCCATCACCACCCCGGCCCGGGCGGTCTGGCGCAGGGCCGCGGCCAGGGGCGGCGGCAGCGCGGGCGAGGGTTCGTCGGCCAGCACGAAGAGGCGATCCAGGCGTTCCAGCTGCCCTTCCCAGTGGCCACCCGGCAGGCGCGGCTGCAACTCGCTGCCGGCCTGCAGAAAGCGCACCTCGTAGGGTGTATCGCTCGAATGGCGAGCGGCGAGTTCCAGCGCTTCCTCGACCAGGCCCACGGTCAGCGGACGAACGTCGGGCCACAGCAGAAAGGCGATGCGGATGGTCATCTAACGTCTGGCTTCCTGTCGAGAGCGGCGGGGGCGACCGATCCGGGGCCCGCGCGCCATGAAACCCTTGTGGGGTGGCACGCATGGTACGCCGGAGCGCTGCCCCTGTCCCGGCCTTTGCCCGGGGTAGCGGACCGGTGTGCCCTCCGGTCCGCCGGTTGGCGCGATTCTAGCGCCAGCGCAACGGCCAGGGCTTTTACCCTGGCGACAACTCCTTACAGGACCGCCAAAAACAAACCGCCCGCTACCGGGACGATAGCGGGCGGTTGGCGAAGCCGTTGAATCAGGCGACGGCCTGGCTCATCTGCTGGTGGGTGCCGACCAGATGCTGCACCACCCCCGGATCGGCCAGGGTGGAGATGTCGCCAAGGGCGTCGTACTCACCCACGGCGATCTTGCGCAGGATCCGCCGCATGATCTTGCCGGAGCGGGTCTTGGGCAGCCCCGGCGTCCACTGGATGACATCGGGCGTGGCGATCGGGCCGATCTCCTTGCGCACCCACTGCTTGAGCTCCTGGCGCAGGGCTTCGTTGCCCTCCTCGCCCTGGTTGAGGGTCACGTAGACATAGATGCCCTGGCCCTTGAGGTCGTGGGGCATGCCCACCACGGCGGCCTCGGCCACCTTGGGATGGGCCACCAGGGCGCTCTCGATCTCGGCGGTGCCCATGCGGTGGCCGGAGACGTTGAGCACGTCGTCGACGCGACCGGTGATCCAGTAGTAGCCGTCTTCGTCGCGGCGGGCGCCGTCACCGGTGAAGTACATGCCCTTGAAGGTCTTGAAATAGGTGTCGACGAAGCGGTCGTGGTCGCCATAGATGGAGCGCGACTGGCCCGGCCAGGAATCGAGGATCACCAGGTTGCCTTCCACGGCGCCGTCGAGCAGGTTGCCTTCGTTGTCCACCAGCGCCGGCTGGATACCGAAGAAGGGACGGGTCGCCGAACCGGGTTTCTGGCCGATGGCGCCGGGCAGCGGGCTGATGAGGATGCCGCCGGTCTCGGTCTGCCACCAGGTGTCGACGATGGGGCAGCGCTCCTGGCCCACGGTCTTGTAGTACCAGTGCCAGGCCTCGGGGTTAATCGGCTCGCCCACCGAACCGAGCAGGCGCAGGCTGCTGCCGTCGACGCCGCGCATGGCCGCGTCGCCCTGGGCCATCATGGCGCGGATGGCGGTGGGCGCGGTGTAGAGGACGTTGACCTGGTGCTTGTCCACCACCTGGCCCATGCGGGTGACGTCCGGGTAGTTGGGCACGCCCTCGAACAGCAGGGTGGTGGCGCCATTGGCCAGGGGGCCATAGACGATGTAGCTGTGGCCGGTGATCCAGCCGACGTCGGCGGTGCACCAGTAGACCTCGCCGGGACGATAGTCGAAGACCCGCTCGTGGGTCAGGGCGGCATAGGTCAGGTAGCCGCCGGTGGTGTGCAGGATGCCCTTGGGCTTGCCGGTGGAACCGGAGGTATAGAGGATGAACAGCGGCGCCTCGGCGGACATCTCCTTGGGCTCGCAGTGTTCCGGGGCCACCGAGGTGATGTCCTCGTACCAGACGTCGCGGTGGCGGTGCCAGGCGATGTCGGCGCCGGTGCGCTTGCAGACGATCACCTTGCGCACCGAATAGGTGGCCGGATTGGTCAGGGCCTCGTCGACGTTGGCCTTGAGCGGGATCTTGCGGCCGCCGCGCACGCCTTCGTCGGCGGTGATCACCAGCTTGGACTGGCAGTCGCTGATGCGGCCGGCCAGGGATTCGGGAGAGAAGCCGCCGAACACCACCGAGTGCACCGCGCCGATGCGGGCGCAGGCCAGCATGGCCACCACGGCCTCGGGGATCATCGGCATGTAGATGGTCACCACGTCGCCGCGGTGGATGTCCTGGCCGCGCAGGGCGTTGGCCAGCTGGCAGACCTCGCGATGCAGCTCGCGGTAGGTGATGTGGCGGCTGTCGGCCGGATCGTCGCCTTCCCAGATGATGGCGGTCTGGTCGCCGCGGGTTTCCAGGTGGCGATCCAGGCAGTTGTAGGAGGCGTTCAGGGTGCCATCGGCGAACCACTGGATGTCGACGCGATGATCGTCGAAGGAGGTCTGCTTGACCCGGCTGAAGGGCTTTATCCAGTCCAGGCGCTGGGCCTGCTCGCGCCAGAAGCCATCGGGGTTGAGGATGGACTGCTGGTACAGCCGGCGATAGGTGACTTCATCGGTCAGGGTCTGGGAAGCGACTTCCGCGCGGACCGGGTAGAAAGCGGCACTCATGGGACGATCTCCTCGGCGGGAAACTGTTGTTCTTGTTGTGTTCCGTTGTACGGCGCGCACCGGTTTCGGACCATTCGACCATGGTCGGACGGGACGCCGGGAGCTGACCGGCGGGTCTGTTACCCTGCCCTTTCGTGACTTTCTTTCCCCAAGGAGCGCCCCATGGCCGATCTCGCCCACTCCCATTGCGTCCCCTGCCGCTCCAGCGAGCCTGCCCTGAGCGAGGCCGCCAGCAACGAATTGCTCAAGGCCGTCCCGGGCTGGACGCTGGTGGAGCGCGAAGGAATTCCACGGCTGGAACGCCGCTATGCCTTCGGCAACTTTCTGGAAGCGCTGGACTTCACCAACCGCGTCGGCCGCGAGGCGCAGGATGAGGATCACCACCCGGCCCTGCTCACCGAATGGGGCGCGGTGACGGTGAGCTGGTGGACCCACAACATCGGCGGCCTGCACCGCAACGACTTCATCATGGCCGCCCGTACCGATGCGGTCGCCCTGGCGGCCAACGTCTGAACGCCGGAATACCGGAGCGCCGGGGCGCCGGGGCGCCGGATCGCCGGCCGCCGGATTGCCGGGCCACACGCTAGTCGCAGGCGGCGGCGAGTCCCTCGGCATGCACGAAGCACAGCTTGTTGCCTTCCGGATCCCGGCAGTAGGCGGCGTAGAAGTCCGCGCCATAGTCCGGCCGGATGCCGGGAGCGCCCTCGTCATTGCCGCCCAGTTGCAGGGCGCGGTGCCAGGCCGCCTCCACGGCCGCCGGCGAAGGCGCGGCGAAGCTCACCTGGACGCCATTGCCCCAGGAGGCCGGCAGGCCATTGAAGGGCAGCTGTACATAGAATTGCGGCCACGCTCGCCCTGGCCGCTGCCAGCCACACCCGGGCGGGCCACCATCGTCTTCGGCCGGCATCCGCACCAGACCGAGCTCGTGCAACACGCCGTCGTAAAAATCGATCAGGCGCTCCAGATCACGCGCGCCTACCTGTACATGGCTGAACATGGGCTCTCTCCCGCTTGCCAGGGGCCATCAGGCCACGTTAGACCAGTCCGCTGCGGCTGCCTATCGGCTCGACAAGCCCGGTCCGGGCGGTTAGCGTGGCGGCCTTTGCCTGTGACGACATAGCCATGAATCTGCGCACCCTCCCCCGCCTGACCAAGATCGGTCTGGTCTTCTTCATCCTCGGCCTGCTGGGCGTGGCCTTCGCCCTCTATGGCCTCTACCAGGGTCCGCGTCCCTCCGAACCCGGCGCCATGCGCAGCCTGCTGTTCGCGGCAGGCTTGCAGCTGACCGGCTACGTGCTGCTCAACCGCAATCGCTTCCGCATGCTGTCCGGCCGGCGCAAGGACTGACCATGACCCTCCAGTGGAGCTGCCGCGCCGCACCGGCGCTGACCACCGCCGAGCTCTATGCCGCCCTGGTGCTGCGTGCCCGGATCTTCGTGGTGGAGCAGCAGTGCATCTATCCCGACGCCGATGGCCTGGACCTGGCGGAAGACGTCTGGCACCTGTTCGGCTGGCGCGACGACCAGTTGCACGCCTACCTGCGCCTGCTCGGCGCGGTACGCGAGGAAGTGGTGATCGGCCGGGTGATCGTCGCCCCCGAGGGCCGCGGCAGCGGCCTGGGGCATCTGCTGCTGGCGGAAGCCCTGCGCGTCTGCGCCGAGCGCTGGCCCGGGCGCCCGCTGTTCCTCTCCGCCCAGGCCCATTTGCAGGCCTACTATGGCCGCTATGGCTTCACACCCTGCTCAGCGGTCTATGACGAAGACGGCATTGCCCATATCGACATGCGTCGCCTGGCGGACTAACGGCGGCGGCGCAAGGGATCGAGCAGCGGCTTGAGGCCGTTATGGTCGATCTCCTGCATCAGCGCCAGCAAGCGGCCCAACTCGCCAGGCGGAAAGCCGCTGCGGGCGAACCAGTTGAGGTAGTGGCCCGGCAGGTCGGCCAGCAGGCGGCCGGCGTACTTGCCATAGGGCATGGTCCAGGTCACCAGGGCTTCCAGATCCGCGGGTTGCATCTCTTGTCTCCTCTACACGGCCTGGCGATTATGCCATGCCCTCAGGGGCCAACCGTCGGCCGCGGGGAGCGCCAGCCGCCCGCGACGATCCCAGCTACACCAGGTCTGCAGAGGATTTCAGCATGAGCAACGTTTCCCGGCCGCTGGCCGCCGTCACCGGTGCCTCCAGCGGCATCGGCTTCGAACTGGCCAAGCAGCTGGCCCGCCACGGCCATGATCTGCTGCTGGTCTCCCGCGGCGACGGGCTGGACGCCGCCGAGCGCGAATTGCGTGCCCTGGGGGTCAAGGTCTGGAGCCATGCGGCCGACCTGCGCACCGCCGTGGGTGTGGAAGAGACCTTTAGATTCCTGCGCCGCCAGGGCCGCCCGCTGGACGTCATGGTGCTCAACGCCGGGGTCGGCCTGGGCGGCGCCTTCGTCGGCCAGACGCGCCTGGAAGACGAGATGGCATTGATCCAGCTCAATGTGATGGCCACCGTGCACCTGGCCAAGCTGGTGTTGCCGGAGATGGTCGCCGCCGGCCGCGGCCGGGTGCTCTTCACCTCCTCCATCTCGGCCACCGCGCCGATTCCCTTCGAGGCCGTCTATGGCGCCTCCAAGGCCTTCATCAATTCCTTCGCCTTCGCCCTGCGCAACGAGTTGAAGGACAGCGGCGTGACCCTGACGGTGCTCATGCCCGGCCAGACCGACACCAATTTCTTCCACCGCGCCGGCGAAGACGACACCAGCGTCGGCGCCGGGCCCAAGCACGATCCGGTGCAGGTGGCCGCCCAGGGTTATGCCGCCCTGATGCAGGGCCTCGACCATGTCTATGGCGGCGGTCCCGAGGTCCAGCACGAGGGCGAGGTGCTCAATCGGGTGGAAAGCGAGGCTCAGAAGGCCGAACGGCACCGCGCCTGGTCGGAGCCGGGATCGGCGGAAAAGGACTAGCTGCGCTTACGCCAGGCGAGGTGTCAGGCCCCTGCCTGACGTCCGCCCGACAGCCTCTAGTTGACCGGCGTGGCCCCGGGCGTGCCGCACTTGGCGAACTTGCCCTTGGCATCCTTGCATTGCACCGCCTTGGTCTTGGTCGTGTCGCATTTGACGAACTTGCCGTGGGCATCCCGGCAGGGCGCCGCCTGGACGCTGGCGGATGCGAAAAGGGTCAGGGCTAGCGCGGCGAACAGTGCTTTGAGCATGACGATCACCTCCAGGGCCGGGAGTGGCCTCTCGAAGCGTAGCTTGCATGCCAGGGCGCTGCCACCGGCGCTAGCTAGCGACACAAAAGCTCGTATCCAGCCACTGGAGGGAAGACCGTCAGGCTTGCTCGACGCGTGTCGAGGCCGCTCCCCAACGCTCGTTGACGTCATCCGCAGGCTGCCTCATCTTCCGCAGGCTCGTATGGACGAGAAAGTCTTGCCGCCCCCAATTAATGTACATACGATAAATCCATGGACATCACCTTCGACCCGGCCAAGAACGCCCTCAACATCGCTGCTCGCGGATTGAGCTTCGAAGGGGTTGCCAACTTCGATTTCTAAACGGCGCTGATCTGGGTCGACGACCGCAGGATCTATCCGGAAGTACGGTATTCGGCCCTGGGCCTGGTTGCGGGCCGAGTGCATGCCGTGGTGTTCACCGAAACCGCTACCGGCATTCGGGTCATCAGCTTCCGCAAGGCAAACAATCGCGAGGTAAAACGCTATGAGCAAGCCACTCAACCCTGAATTGATCGACGCGGAAAACCCTGAGTGGACCGACGAGAAGGTTGAGCAATCGGTGCGTATCGGTGCGTTGCCGGTGACCTTGCAAGCCAAGCTGCGTCGCGGCCGACCCCAAGCGAGCGTCACCAAGGAGCGCATCACCATTCGGCTTTCCCCGGACGTTGTCGACGCCTTCCGCGCGACGGGTTCAGGCTGGCAAACCCGCATGGATGCCGCGCTCAAGGACTGGCTGAAAACGCATTCGCCGTCCTGATCGTGCTCCGCCTTGCCCTGACACTGGGCGTCCATCTCCAAGCTGGATAAATCAGGAGTCGCGCTCTCCAGACCTGCCGCTAGAGGCCTAGGGCAGCATCCGCCGATTCCGCTCGACGTTCTTGCGGCCGACCAGGCTGCTCACTGTACCGCCCGATCTCTGCCTCACTGATCCTCGCGCACCGCGGGGACAGGCGCCAAGATGCCCATTCGCCAATCACCATGGGAAAGACCATGCGCACCCTGGGCCTGCTGGGCGGCATGAGCTGGGAGAGTTCGGCTCACTACTATCGCATCCTCAACGAAGAGGTCCGGCGGCGGCTGGGCGGCAGTCATTCGGCGGCCTGCCTGCTGCTGTCGGTGGACTTCGCTGAGATCGCCACGCTGCAGCATGCCGGCGACTGGGCGACGCTGGGTCTACGTCTGCAGGCGCATGCGCGACAACTGGCGGCCGGCGGTGCCGAGGCATTGCTGCTCTGTACCAACACCATGCATTGCCTGGCGGCGGAGATCGAGGCGGCCACGGCCCTGCCGCTGTTGCACATCGCCGATCCCACCGGGGCGGCGATCCAGGCGAAGGGCCTGCGGACCGTCGGCCTGCTGGGCACCGCCTTCACCATGGAGCAGGCCTTCTATCGCGAGCGGCTGACGGCGCGCTTCGGCCTGGAGGTGCTGGTGCCTGAAGCGGACGCGCGCCAGACCGTGCACCGCATCATCTATGAAGAGCTGGTGCGCGGCGAGGTGCGCGCCGAATCGCGGGCCGCCTATCGCGCCATCATCGCCGAACTGGTCGCCCGGGGCGCCGAGGGCATCGTGCTCGGCTGCACCGAGATCATGCTGCTGGTGGACCAGAGCGACAGTGCGGTGCCGCTGTTCGACACCACGCGACTGCACGCCCTGGCCGCCGTGGACTGGGCCCTGGACGAGCCCCGGGACTAACCCTGCAGTCGCTGCGCCACCTCGGCCAGCAGCGGACGGGCATCGAGCGCGGGCTGCTGGCACTCCGCGGCCAGGGCCGCCAGTGCCGGATCGACCGGCTCGCTGCACCGCGCCAGCCACTCCTCCAGCAGGATGCCGAAGGCGCGACTCTCGAAGCGTTGCAGGCGCGCCGCCTGAATCTCGTCCTCGGGCAGCAGCGAGGCACCGCCGAAATCCCCCAGCAGGCAGCGGGCGCCACCGTCCCAGAGGATGTTGTGGGCATAGAAATCACCGTGGACCAGGCCGTGCCCGTGCAGGTGCGCCAGGGCACTGGCCATGCCGCCAGCCATGCTGCGCACGGCGCTGGCGGTGAAGCGGGTGTCCTCGGGATAGACGTCGCGGCTGCAGGTGGTGAAGCTGGGCGGACCGGCCAGGTTGCCGAAGGCCGGCTCCACCAGCTCCAGCACCAGGCCGCTGCGCTGCTCGGGATGCTCGGCCAGGTCACCGAGAGCACCGATCAGCCAGGGATGGGTGCCGGCGCTGAGGCTGGCGGCGCTTTCGCTTTCCGGGGTGCCATCGCTGGTCATGCTACCCTTGAACAGCTTGACGGCGACCTCGCGCGACCCGGTGGGCGATTGCCAGCGCGCCTGATGGATGATGCCGGAGGCGCCCTCCCCCAGCCGCTCGCCAAGCTGCAGATCACCCCAGGCGATGCGCTGCTGGCGGGCGGCCTGAGCTCGCACCGCGCGCTCGCGCTCGGCGCCCAGGGGATTGTCGCCATAGGCCAGCCAGGTCAGCCGTGGCAACTCCAGGATGGCCGGCGGCAGCGCGGCGAAGCGATTCGCCGACAGCCGCAGCAGTTCCAGCTGGTGCAGGTCGGCCATGGACGCCGGCAGATGCTGCAAGCGGTTACCGGCCAGCATCAGCTTTTGCAGGGCGGGTCGCTCGCCCAGGGCGGCGGGCACCTCGGCGATGCGGTTGTCGGTAAGGATCAGCCAGCGCAGGCGTGGCGGCAGGGCCGCGGCGCCTACCCGCTCCAGCTGGCAGGCCTTGAAGCCGATCATCTCCAGCCTGGGCAATGTGCCCAGCACCTCGGGCAGCTCGGTGAAGGGATTGCCCGAGCAGAAGAGAATGCGCAGCTGGTGCAACCGACCCAGGTCGGCGGGCAAGCGGGTCAGCCGATTGCCCGACAGGTCGAGGATTTCCAGGCTGTCGGCCAGGCCATAGATCTCTTCGGGAAATTCGGTCAGATCGGCGCGCAGGGTCAGGCGCGTGGCCCCGGCCAGTTCGCCGGCACGCAGCCGGGCAAGGGTATCCGTCATGGGAAAGCGACTCTCAGTGTCTGGAAAAACCGGCACCCGCCGGTGATGGCGCGGACGTTAGCACGCCGGGGCAACTAGCCGCGGCCCTCGTAAGCCAGAATGCGCGCCACTGCCTCTTGCAGCGTGCCGGCAGTCAGCTTGGGCGGCGCCAGGGGATTGGCCGCCTGGTCGGGACGCCGCTGCAGCAGGGCACCCTTGAACCCGGCGGCCTGGGCGCCGGCGATGTCCCAGGCATGGACGGCGATCAGCCACAGGTCTTCGGCGGGTTGACCCAGGCTGCTGGCGGCCTGGCGATAGGTGGCCGTAACCGGCTTGCTGGCGCCGGCGTCCTCGGCCGAGAGGATATCGGCGAAGGCGTCGCTCAGGCCGGCGTATTCCAGCTGAGCCCGGGTCGCGGCGCGCGCATTGTTGGAAAAGGCGATGCAGCGCACGCCCTGTGCCCGGGCGAAATCGAGGCCCGCGCGGACATCGGCATGGGCGGGCAGCCGCTTGAGGGCGTCGGCGACGCGCCGCTTGTCGGCGGCGCTGAGCGTTCGCCCGAACCGTGCGCCGATCATCTCCAGCGCCGCCTGACCCTGGGTCTCGAAGGGGGCGTGCCGGCCACAGAGCTCGGCGCTCATGGCGTTCTGCAAGGTCTGGGCGAACCATAGCGTGCGGCTCTGGGGGTCACCGAACAGGTCGGTGAACAGGCTATCCAGCGCGGACAGGTCCAGCACGGTCTCGTTGATGTCGAACAGGCAGGTCAGGGTCATGGTCGCTACTCGGCAGGGGATATCCCTTCGACCAGGGCTCGCGATCGACGTGCAGCCGCGCTAAGGTTCCAGACTGGCAGGCGAGACGAAACGGCTAAAGTCTTATGATTTCTCGCCGATACTTCCGCAGACCTGCCTCTCGTTTGCTGCACTCGCCTGGCTCGGGTCGCGGCAGTTCTTCCAGGATGGGCTTGTAGCTCGAGCAAGGCTCATCGATATTCCCGAGATAGCCTGATGGCCGATTCACTGAAGTACGAAGATGACCGCCTCAACGCCCTGCACGCCCTGGAGTTGCTCGATTCGGCGCCGGCGGAGGAATTCGATCGCCTCTGCGAGCTGGTCGCCAGCAGCTTCAATGTGCCGACCGCGCTGATCAGCCTGGTGGATCGCGATCGCCAGTGGTTCAAGGCCCGCGTCGGCTTCGACCTGGCGCAGATGCCCATCGAGGACGCCTTCTGCGCCCACACCATCCAGGCCGAGGATGGCCGGATGGAGATCAACGATGCCTGCTGCGATACCCGCTTCAGCCATAACCCCCTGGTGGTACGCGCCCCCCATGTGCGCTTCTATGCCGGCTCGACCCTGGTCACCGAGGGCGGCTACGCCATCGGCAGTCTGTGCATCCTCGACAGCCAGCCGCGCGAACTGACGGCCGCGGAACGCAAGCGCCTGGACGATTTCGCCGCCCAGGTGATGAGCCTCATAGGCCTGCGCCAGCACCTGCGCCGCCGTGATCCGGTCAGCGGCCTGCCCAATCGCCAGCAGTTCCACGCCGATGTCGCCCAGCTGGCCGAACTCCAGCCCGACGAGGGGCGCCTGCTGGTGCTGGTGGATCCCCTGGAGACCCACTGGAAGGAGCAACTGATTCTGGCCCAGGGCATGTGGCCCTTCGAGACCTTCCTGCGCAGCCTGGCCTTGCGCCTGTGCGACGCCCTGAGCGAGCGGGCCAAGGTCTATCACGTGGACACCAAGAGATTCGCCTTCCTGCTGCCGGAGGACTGCGACTATCAGCCGCTGCTCGACGCGCTCATCGCCCAGTTGCGGATGCCGGTCCAGGCCGACCGCATTCCCATCGATCCGCCGGTCAAGGCCGGTGTGGTGCCCTTCCTGCTCGACGCGGGCGAAGTCCGCGACCTGCTGCGCAAGGCCATGGTGGCGGTCGATCAGGCGGCGCTGAGCAGTCGTCACTGGGTCGTCTACGAACGCCCCCGGGACGAGGCCTTCCAGCGGATCTTCCAGCTGGTCCGGCAGATTCCCGAAGGCCTCGAACGCGGCGACTTCAGCCTGGCCTTCCAGCCGCGCCTGGCCCTGCCCGAGCGCCGACTGTGCAGCGCCGAAGCCCTGCTGCGCTGGACCCATCCGCAACTCGGCCCCATCGCTCCGGGCGATTTCATTCCCGCGATCGAGAAGACCGCGCTGATCCACAGCGTCACCCGCTGGGTGATCCGTACCGCCATCGGCCAGCTGGCGCACTGGGACAATCGCTATCAGGGGCGACTGTCGCTCAACCTGTCGCCACGGGATTTCGACGAAGGCGATCTGGTCGAGTTGTTGCGCGAGACCTGCCAGCGCCAGGGTGTCGATCCGCGGCGGCTGGAAGTGGAGATCACCGAAGGCGAATGGCTCAGACGCAATCCCGAGGCCATCGCCCAGCTGCATGCCCTGCGCGAGCTGGGCCTGGAGATCGCCATCGACGACTTCGGCAGTGGCTACAGCAACTTCGCCTATCTCTACGAATTGCCGGTCACCAGCGTCAAGCTCGACCGCTCGCTGATCCATGACCTGCCCGAGGATCCACGCAAGCAGGAGGTCGTCAGGGCGCTGCTGGCGCTGATCGGCAAGCTCGGCTATCGCAGCGTCGCCGAGGGCATAGAGACGCCCGAGGTGCTGGCCTTCCTGCAGGAAGCCGGCTGCGACGAGGTCCAGGGCTATCTGCTGGCCCGGCCCATGGCCCTGCCCGCTTTCGAGGCCTGGTACGCCGAACGGGGTTAAGCCGAATGGATGAGGTCATTTGACTGACAAATTCATTCCAGGCTCTACACTGGTTCAGGTCGTAGTTTCCCGGGAGTGAGGACATGAGGGAATCAGGTACCGAGTTGTTGGAGGTGGTTGGCCTGGATACCGGCAACCTGAGCAGCCAGGGCTGCATCGACAAGGTGCTGCACGCGCTGCGCATCCACCTGGACATGGACGTGGCCTTTCTTGCCGAATTTCGCCAGCAGGATCGGGTCTTTCGCAACGTCGATGCGGCGCCCGATGCGCCGCTCAAGGCCGGCGATGCCCTGCCGCTCAGCCAGGGCTATTGTCAGCAGGTGGTGACCGGCCACCTGCCCGAACTCATCCCCGACACCCGCGCCGTCGGCGCTACCCGGCTGATCCCGGAGACCCGCAGCGTGCCCATCGGCGCTCACGTCAGCGTGCCGGTGCGGCTCAGCGATGGCGAACTCTATGGCACCTTCTGCTGCTTCAAGTACCAGCCCGATCCGACCCTGAGTCCCCGTGACCTGGAGTTGGTGCGGACCTTTGCCGAACTGGTGGCCGATCGCCTCAGCCTGGACGTCTCCAGTCGCCGCGGCCAGGTGGAGATGCGCGAGCGCATCCAGGGCGCGGTGGCCGCCCACCAGCCGAGCATCGTCTACCAGCCGATCTATCACCTGACGGATCTGCGCATCGCCGGCTGGGAATCCCTGTCGCGCTTCCACTGCCCGCCGCAGCGCAGCCCGGACCTGTGGTTTTCCGAAGCCAGCGCCGTCGGTCTCGGCGACGAACTGGAAGAAAGCGCCATGCGCTTCGCCCTACAGGGACTGCGGAGTCTGCCCGACGACAGCTACCTGACCATGAACTGTTCGCCGCAGACCATCCTGGGCGGGCGCCTGCCAGCGCTGCTGGCCGGCAATCCTCCCGGACGCCTGGTACTGGAGATCACCGAACATGCCGAGGTCGACGACTACGACGCCCTGCACGCCCAGCTGCAACCGCTGCGGGCCCAGGGCGTGCGCCTGGCCATCGACGATGCCGGCGCCGGCTATTCGAGTCTGAGACACATCCTTCGACTGCGGCCGGACATGATCAAGCTGGACATGAGCCTGGTGCGCGACATCGATCGCGACGCCGAACGCCGGGCGCTGGCCTCGGCAATCATCGCCTTCGCCCGCGAGACCCACAAGGAGGTGATCGCCGAGGGGGTGGAAACCCTCGCCGAGCTGGAAGCGCTCAAGGCGCTGCAGGTGGACAAGGTGCAGGGCAACCTGCTGAGTCGCCCGCTGCCGCGCGACGACGCCCTGCGCCTGCCCCGGCGGCGCCAGCTGGAAGGCCAGGCGGACCGCTGAACCGGGAAGGATCGGCGGCCATTCAAGTCGTCGATCCTTTGGCCGATACGCAGAGGCGAATGATCCCTTCCTCTGACGCCAGAACTATTCTCGGCCGATCTTTGCCCTGCAGGAGTTACCGGTGCGCTCCATCCTGGTCATCGAAGACAGCCCCATGGTCCTCAAGATTCTGGCGCACCTCTTTCGTCAGCAGCGCGACTTCGAGCCGGTATTCTGCGCCACCCTGGCCGAAGCCGAGCTGATGCTGGAAACCTCGGCCAATCTGTTCTTCGCCGCCCTGGTGGACCTCAACCTGCCCGATGCGCCCAATGGCGAAAGCGTCGATCTGGTGCTGCGCTATCGTCTGCCCTGCATCGTCCTCAGCGGTTCCTACGACGAGCGCCGGCGCGACGACCTGCTCACCAAGGGCGTGGTCGACTATGTGCTCAAGGAAAGCCAGTACTCCTACGAATTCGCCTTCCGGCTGCTGCGGCGGCTGGACAGCAATACCGCGGTCAAGATCCTCATCGCCGAGGACTCCGACGCCACCCGCAACTACATCCGCCATGTGCTGACGCCCCACCGCTACCAGCTGCTGGACGCCTGCGACGGCAACGAGGCCCTGCGCCTGCTGCAAGAGCAGCCGGACATCGACCTGCTGGTGGTGGACCACAGCATGCCCGGCCTCAGCGGCTTCGAACTGGTGCAGATGTTGCGGCAGAAGCTGCGCCGCCACGACCTCAGCATCATCGGCCTGTCGGCCGACGAAAAGGGTTCGCTCAGCGCCAAGTTCATCAAGCAGGGGGCCGACGACTTCCTGCGCAAGCCCTTCTGCCCCGAGGAGCTCAATTGCCGAGTGGTCTCGACCCTGGAACGGCGGGATCTCATGCGCGCCCTCACCCACGCCGCCCAGTACGATTCCCTCACCGGGCTGCGCAACAGGCGCGCCTTCCAGGATCAGGCCCAGGAGCTGTTCCGCCAGGCCGAACGCGAGGGCCATTCGCTAAGCGTGGCCATGCTCGACCTGGATCACTTCAAGCGCATCAACGACGAACACGGCCATGCCAGCGGCGACAGTGCCCTGGTGGTCTTCGCCCAGGCCTTGGCCCGGACCCTGCCCCAGGATCTCACCGGTCGCCTGGGTGGCGAGGAATTCGCCCTGGTCAGCCGGATGCCACCGGAGCAGCTGCTGCAAGCGCTGGACCTGCTGCGCCGCTACTGCCACGCCCAGAGCTATGCCCCCGGCGCCCCGCCGCTGTCGTTCAGCGCCGGCGTCTTCAGCGGCCTCGCCGACGACCTCGAAGGCTTCCTCCACGAAGCCGACCGGCGCCTCTATCAGGCCAAACGCCAGGGCCGCGGTCGGACCTGCCTGGTGCTCGAGGCCGACTAGGCCCGTGCCCCGGTTGGCGCCATCCATCACAAGACATATGATGTCATACGATAAACCTGCCGATGCAGGTTGATCCGCATTGCCTCGTCTGAACAATAACAATCAAGGACCTGCACCATGCATGACTCCCTCCCGCGCCTCGCCCGGCCATTGTCACGTCGCCAGTTGCTCCAGGGCAGCCTGGTCTGCGGCGCCGCCCTCGCCCTGCCCGGTCTCGCCCGCGCCGGGGAACCCCTGAGCCAACGCTATCCCGATCCGCTGATCGAGATCCTCGACGACCGCTTCCTCGAGTTGCGGCTGTTCAACGCCAGTGTCGAACGCCTGGCCACCGGCCTGCGCTGGGCCGAAGGCCCGGTGTGGATCGGCGATGGCAACTACCTGCTGATGAGCGACATCCCCAACAACCGCATCGTGCGCTGGGATGAGGTCAGCGGCCGGCTGGACACCTACCGCGCCCAGTCGAATTTCGCCAACGGCCTGACCCGTGATCGCCAGGGTCGGCTGATCGCCTGTGAAGGCTCCACCACTCACGGCCTCGGGCGGCGGGTCACCCGCACCGAGCACGATGGGCGTATCACGGTGCTGGCCGATAGCTTCGACGGCAAGCCGTTCAATTCGCCCAATGACGTGGTGGTCAAGCGTGACGGCTCCATCTGGTTCAGCGACCCGCCGTTCCAGGCCAACAGCGACTACGAGGGTCATAGGGTCAAGACCGAGCAACCCGATGGGGTCTATCGCATCGACGGCGAGAGCCTGGCGGTGACCCGGGTGATCGGTGATCTCAACGGCCCCAACGGCCTGGCCTTCTCGCCGGACGAAAAGCTGCTCTACGTGGTCGAGGGCCGCGCCAAGCCCAATCGCCTGGTGTGGGCCTATACGGTCAGGGACGACGGCAGCCTGGGCGAGCGCCGCAAGCACATCGAGGCGCTGGAATACGGCGCCCTGGACGGCATCAAGTGCGACGTGGCGGGCAATCTCTGGTGCGGCTGGGGCAGCAGTGGCGCGCCGGCGGCCAAGCCCGAGGCGCTCGATGGCGTGCGGGTCTTCGATCCCAGCGGCAAGGCGCTGGGGCACATCCACCTGCCGGAACGCTGCCCCAACCTCTGCTTTGGCGGCCCGGAAGGCAACCGCCTGTTCATGGCCGGTTCCCACTCGCTGTACAGCCTCTACGTCAACATCCGCGGTGCCGGCCTCTAGCGGCTAGCGGGACTCGGGCGGCGACTGCTCGGCCAGGACGGTCAGGGAGTCGAGCACGCTGTCCAGGGCATAGGCCGCTTCGAAGCGCGCCAGATTCTGGGTGAGGTCGGCCAGGCTGGTGGTGATCCCCAGCCAGTTGCCCAGGCCGATCTGGCGCGCCGCTTCCGGCAGCGAACAACCGCCATCGCGGCGTTCCAGCCAGGCCAGCACCAGTTCCGGCGGGGTATCGGCTTCGAGGCCCAGGGTGCGCAGCAGTCGCAGGGCCTTGGCTTGTTCGCGGGGTGGCAGCCGATGGCGGGCCGTGGGAGTGGGCTGGTCGACGATCAGCGTCAACCGGGAGCCGGGGGTATCGGTCATCTGGACCTCTAGGGACTACACCAGAACCGTACGGCGCGAGGCCGCTTCATCGCCCCATGTTAGGCGAATAGTCTGGCCAATTGCCATCCCCGGCCCGACCCTCGTCACCTGGAAAACGCCGTTCGGCCCCCTGCTCCCCTCAGCGCGCGGCGCGGCCCCGGCAGCGCTGCCAGCGTTCCTCAACCCGCTGGGCGAACCAGGCGGTGGTGAGGGTGCGGGTGATCTTGGGACTTTCCAGGGTGATGCCCGGCAGGATGGCGCGCGGCAGGCTGCGACCGGCCTTGCGCTCGGCCAGGGCATAGACCTTGGCATAGAGATCGGTCTTGGCGAAGTCCTCGGACTCCCCCGCCTCCAGGTCATGGCGGATGGCGATGTCGCTCATGCCCAGGGCCGGCGCCAGGCGATTGACCGCCCGCTCGGTCTCGCCCTGGGTCCGCGAACCGGGCACCACCAGATCGCCGTCCAGCGCCAGCTTCATCCCCGTGGCCCGGCTTACCGCGCTCTGGAAGGCCGCATTGCGACTGGCGTACCAGCCGGCGTTGAAATCGGCGAAGCGATACAGCGGCGTGGCATAGTCCGCGGGATAGCCCAGCAGGTGCGCGGTGCCGAAATAGAGACCGCCCCGCCGGCTGAACACCTCATGGCGGATGGAACCCTCGCGCTCATAGGGATAGCCGCGGGCATGAGCCTCGGCGAAGTCGATGCTGACCTGCATGGGGCCGCCGGTGCGCACCGGATTGAAGCGCCCGAACAGCTGGCCTCCCAGGGGCACCATGGCGATGAAGTCCTCGAAGATCAGACTCAGCTCGCGCTCGGTTCGGGCACTGTCCAGGCGCTGGGCGTAGGTCTTGCCGGTGGGCGACCTGAGGTTGAGCGCGGTGCGCACCAGCAGTTGAGGCACATAGGCCCGCGCCGCACGCCTGTCGATCTCTTCCCGGGCGATCCGCCCCAGTCCCGGCACCGGCGGATCGACCTGGTAGGTGGATTCCTGCTCCGCCACCGCCAGCACGGCGCAGAGGTTGTCCGTCGAGGGCTCGAGGCCCTGGGCGCTGAAGGCGGTCTGGATATCGCTGGCCCAGCCCTGCCGATCCGCGACGCTGGCCGGCAGCAGCCGCAGGAGCTCGGCGCGCACCTCGGCCGGCGAACGGGTCGGCCCCTGGGAGCTGGGCGTCAGGCTGCAACCGGCCAGCACCAGGGCAGCGGCCAGGGCGGTCCAGCCGCGCAATCGCGACAGGGTGGGCAAGGCGGGAACAGACGGCACGGCAGCGGCGGACACGGCGACTCCAGGGGATTCCTTTGGCCGCTTTGACCACGCCCTCGGCCAAACGGCTGTCCTGAACGCTAGATAACTTCTGGCTATATCGATGTAACCCTTTCATTGAACCAGAGCTGCCGGGTGGCTGGGATTCCTGGGCAAGTCCTACTAAAATAGTCGGACTTTAGTTCGAAGCTACCGGAACCATGATGCAGCAGACCTCTACGCTTTCCTCTCCTCGCCTGCCCTGGGCGGCCCTGTGGGCGACCTGCCTGCTCGCCCTGGGCATGCTCTTTCTCGGCCAGGCCGTGGGCGGCCGTCAGGCGCTCCTGCTGCTGCTCGGCGGCGCCCTAGGCCTGACCCTCTACCACGCCGCCTTCGGCTTCACCTCGGCCTGGCGGGTGTTCATCCTCGACCGCCGCGGCGCCGGCCTGCGCGCCCAGATGGTGATGCTGGCCCTGGCGGTGCTGCTGTTCTTTCCCGCCCTGGGCGCCGGCAGCCTGTTCGGCGAGGCGGTGCGCGGCAACGTCTCGCCGCTGTCCACCTCGGTGGTGGTCGGCGCCTTCCTGTTCGGCATCGGCATGCAACTGGGCGGTGGCTGCGCCTCCGGCACCCTGTTCACCGCTGGCGGCGGCAATGCGCGGATGCTGGTGACCCTGCTGTTCTTCGTCATCGGTTCGCTGATCGCCACCCAGCACCTGGGCTGGTGGTTCGCCCTGCCCAGTCTGCCGCCGACCTCCCTGGTAACCAGCCTGGGCGTGCTGCCCGGCATCCTGGTCAGCCTGGCGGCCTTCGCCCTGATCGCCGGGGTCTCGGTGGTGCTGGAGCGCCGTCGTCACGGCTCGCTGGAAGTCACGGTGCCCGGTGAACATCAGGGCGCGGCGCGCCTGCTGCGCGGCAGCTGGCCGCTGGTCTGGGGCGCCATCGCCCTGGCCATACTGAACTTCGTCACCCTGGCCCTGGCCGGTCGCCCCTGGGGCGTCACCTCGGCCTTCGCCCTCTGGGGCGCCAAGGGTGCCGGTCTGCTCGGGCTGGACGTCTCCGGCTGGGCCTTCTGGCAGCAACCGGCCAATGCCCGGGCGCTGGCCGAGCCCTTCTGGTTCGACGTCACCAGCGTGATGAATCTCGGCATCATGCTGGGCGCCCTGGCCGCCGCGGGCCTTGCCGGGCGCTTCGCCCCCAGCCTGCGCATTCCCGCGCGGTCGCTGGTGGCGGCGGTGCTGGGTGGCCTGCTGCTGGGCTACGGCGCGCGGCTGGCCTATGGCTGCAACATCGGCGCCTACTTCAGCGGCATCGCCTCGGGCAGCCTGCACGGCTGGCTGTGGCTGGTGGCCGCCTTCTTCGGCAACAGCCTGGGCGTGCGCCTGCGCCCCTTCTTCTTTCCCGGCGAACGCCGCGTCGAACGCCTGACCGGCTGCTAGACCGGCAGGACCTGGCGACCGGGCGGCAGCGCTCCCGGTCGCTCCGGCAGGCTGATCACCCCGTACTGGGGCGCGCCGTGGTAGGTCTTCAGCGCCTGCATGACGAAGAGCAGGGCCGCGGTGCCCTGGTATTCGAACAGTCCCTGCAGCGGCCAGATGGTCATGAAGGCGAGGAATACCGCCAGGGTGAATTCCAGGTCGCGGCTCAGCTTGCGCGCCACCAGATAGTGGACCGCCAGGCCGATGGGAATCACCAGGATCGACAGGAAGCCGAAGCGGAACACGGTGCCGAAGATGCCGACGTCGGAAAGGAAGAAGTAGTCGCCGAAGATCGGCTTGAAGCCGTCGTTCCACATCAGGCTGAGGCTGCCGCTGGGCAGGCCGTTGTACAGCTGCAGGTGGTTGATGATCTGGGAAATGGTGTTTTCCCGGACGTTGTCGGTAGGGCCTTCCTGCACCGAGCGCGCATAGAAATCCAGGTTGAAGCCGAGGGTTTCCAGGAGGTGCGGATAGAGGATCAGCGGCGCGATGATGATGGCGCCGAACAGCGCCGGGCCGACCAGGCGCGCGCGCAGGGCGAGGATGGTGAACACCAGGCAGACCACGATCAGCTGGCGAGTCTGCAACACCACCACGATGGTCGCCAGAAAGAACAGCGCCAGCAGGCCGTGCCTCAGCTTGGGCCGCAACTGGCCGTCGATGAAGGAACGCCCGCGACCGGCGAAGTAGATGCAGATGAAGTAGCCGAAGAAGATGGCGCCCGCCCCCGTGGAGGCCCGTCCGGGACGGCTGAGGTCCTTCACCTCCTCGCGCAGGTCCGGCAGCATCTTGAAGTAGGACAGCCAGCACAGCAGCGCCGAGAGCAGCCCGACCAGGATGATCAGATTCTCGAACTGCACGGCATTGAGTCGCTTGGCCAGGTAGAGCACCAGGAAGGCGCTGAAGCAGTAGAGCACGCGCCGCTCCTCGATGAGGCCGTAGACCAGCGGCTGGCCCCAGAACAGCTGGGCGAACACCGCCGGCAGGCCGACGAACACCGCCGTGGAAAACAGGCAGAAGCCCATCAGCAGCCGATAGTCGCGCTGCGGCCGATGCCAGGTGCTCAGGGTGAAGAGCGCGAAGAAACCCAGGCAGATCGCCAGGTACAGCTCGCCCACGTAGCGGATGCCCACCGGATTGGTCGGGCTCTGTTCGAAGACGCCGAACTGCAGGACCATCAGGCCACCCAGGGCCAGAAAACTCAGTCGATTGATCAGCGTACCCGGCATACCCGGTTTCCTCGCAGCACGTTCATGGATGGGGCGTTCATTGCAGGCGCCAGTCACCCTCGACCTTGGCGTAGGTCAGTTGGCGACCGTCCGCCAGACTCAGGCGGGCGCGGGTGTATTCGGGCAGGTCGACGCGGAAATCCCGGCCTTCCAGATAGAGTCCGCCACAGGCCCCCGGCTCGCCGTGGTAATCCAGCGGCTGGCGCTGCAATTCGTGGATGCTGCGGTGGAACAGCAGGTTGGCGTAGCCGCGCACCGTCATGTCGGTGGAGATGAGGGTGCAGTCCAGCGCGACCTGGCCTTTCACCAGCCCGACCAGGGCCTGATTCTGCCGGTCGATGGCGCCCCAGCCGGCATAGCCGGCGAGGTCCTGGCGATAGGTCTGGCCGTTCTGCAAGGCCGCGGCTACCAGCACCACGGCGAGCACGGCGCGCCCCGGGGTCTTCAGGGCCAGAAAGGCCAGGCCGAGCAGCAGCGCGGCGGGAAAGATGAACTTGAGGCGATCGAAGGAAAACTGGGTGGCATGCTGCAGCAGCAGCAGATTTTCCAGCAGCGGCACGCTGGCGGCGACCAGCAGCAGCGTGGTGCTGCGCGGCCAGTTCAGGCTCTTGCGCTTCCAGACCAGTACCCCCAGGGCGATGGCCACCGCGGCCAGGAACAGGCCGAAGGACAGCCCGTAGCCGGCGAAGAAGTCGGTCAGGTGGGCATTGTTCGGACTGCGGGCGAGAAAGCGCCGGGCAAAGGCCTTGAGCGTCGGCAACAGGCCCGCCGCCAGGCTGTAGTGCAGCAGCACCAGCAATCCGGCCAGCGCCGTGGCGAAGGCCAGGCGCCAGGCCATCCGCTGGCCTTCCGGCAATTGCCGGCGCTGCAGCCAGAACAGCGCGACCAGCCCGCCGCCGAAGACGTAGCCGGTCCATTCGGTCAGGGCGCCGAAGCAGACCAGGCCGGCCAGCAGCCAGCCCAGTCGCTGGCGCTGGCCGGCAGGCGCCTGCAGGTAGTGGAAGAGCGTCAGCAGACTGGCCAGCAGCAGCACCTGGTAGAAACTCTGCACCCAGTAGAGCAGGCCCTGGGACAGCAGCGCCTCGCGGCTGAACACCGCGATCAGGCAGCCCAGCACCGCGCTCGTGGCGGCCAGGCCGCGGCTGGCGCCGTGACTGCGCAGCACCAGGTAGAGCAGGCGGAACAGCAGCAGCGCCGTGAGGGCGCCGAGGGCGGCGTTGAACAGCGCGAGGCTGTGCAGCGAAGGCGTCAGCCCCGCGGCCTTGAGGCCGAGATAGGGCGCGAGAAAGCCGTAGCTGCTGAAGCTGGTGTAGACATAGTCGCCACTGTGGGTGGGGATGGTCGCGCCCCAGGACACCTGCTTGTCGTGACTGCCGCCCAGGGTCACCGTGGGCAGCCACCAGTGGCGGGTCACGCCGGATTCGTCCAGGGCATTGAGACTGAGCAGGACGTGATAGCTGGCTTCGAGATTCTGCGCCCCGGTGCCGTCGCGAAAATCCGGCAGGCGCCAGAGCAGCGCCAGCAGCAACAGCAGACCGACCATCAGACCGCCCAGCCAGAACGGCCACCGTCCTACCCGGACCCCGGGATGGGTCACGTCAGATACCACGCTCATTGTCCTGTCTCCTGACAGCCATGCAGTCGAGAACGCCGTCCAGGGCAGTGAAGAACCAGGCGCCATCCTCCGCAGGCCTGGTACAACCGGTGCAAGACCGCCCACGCAGGCCAAGAGGCGCGTGGGCGGGTAACCGGGCTTCAACCGCTGACTACATTCAAGAAGCCGTCAGGAACACGTCGTTGCCAGGGGCCGCGGCGTTTGCATCTGCTACCTGGGGTGCCTTCGCCAGCAAGGGCACGGGCACGGGCACGAGCGACCCCGGAACACCAGGCGCTGGCCATGGCTTGTCGTCCGGAGACACGACAGGTCGCGAAGAAGACTGCCTTAGCACCTTGACGCTGCCAAGCGGGCATCCGTCGCGTTCTGCACGGAGTGTCACATTTTTGGCTTTTGCTTTCGCTTAGAGTCGACGCAGCACTCCAGCCGACAAGGCGCGGATCCCCGATCCAGCGCCTGGCGTTCCCAGCTGTGCCCTGCCTGGTGTGACGATTTCGACCCCCGGTTCGCCGCGCGCTGCCCTCTCGCCAGCGTGCGGCTGCGACGGCTGTCCTTTCTCGTACCTGCCCCAAGGCCCGCTCCTGCATGGACAAGTCGCATCAGACGCTCCCCGCCGCCACCCAGGCCGTGGACATAGGTTTCGCCCGTTACTGCGCCGCGCTCTGGCGCCATCGCCGCAGCCTGCTCGTTTGCATCGTCCTCTGCACCCTGCTGGGCGTGGCCTATGCGCAACTGGCCGCGCCGCGCTATCAGGCGGTGGCGACGGTGCAGATCGAATACCAGCGCGGCATCGTGCGGCTGGACGAAGCCGACAACGGCCGACCGCTGCCGCCGCCGGAAGCCATCACCGAGATGCAGCTGCTCACCTCGCGGCGGGTGGTCGGCGAGGTGGTGGACGCCGAGGGCCTGGACCTGAGCGTCACCCCGCGGCGTCTGCCGCTGCTGGGCGACTGGCTGGCGCGCCGCCACGAACGCGCGGGCACCGGGGTGGCCCCGCCGCTGTTCGGCCTCGCGCGCTTCGCCTGGGGCGGCGAACAGCTGACCATCGCCAGGCTGAGCGTGCCCGACGCCCTCTATGGCCAGCCGCTGACCCTCACCGCCGAGGCCCCGGATCGCTTCCTGCTGAGCGATGCCCAGGGCAAGCGCCTGCTGGAAGGTCGGCTGGGCCAGCCGGCCAGCGCCGGCGAGCTGCAGCTGGACATCGCCCAGCTGCACGCCTATCCGGGCACCGAATTCATCCTCGTCAAGCAACGCCGCGGCGTGGCCATCCAGGCGCTGCAGGAGCGGCTGATGGTCAGCGAGCGCGGCAAGCGCTCGGGCATCCTCTCGATCCAGCTGCAGGACACCGATCCGCAGCGGGCGCTACGCATCCTGCGGGGCATCACCGAGGCCTATGTGCGCCAGGACGTGACCCGCAACGCCGACGAATCCACCCAGCAACTGGCCTTCCTGCGTCAGGAGTTGCCGCGGGTGAATCAGCGCCTGGCCGACGGCCGCCAGGCGCTGGACCGCTACCAGCGCCGCCAGGGCTCCATTGCCATCGGCGAAGAGGGACGCAGCCTGCTGCGCCAGGCGGTGGACCTCGATGGCCAGCTGTCGGCCCTGGAGATGGAGCGCCTCGGACTGGCCCTGCGCTTCACCACCACCCACCCGCTGTACCAGACCCTGCTGGCGCGCCGCCAGGTGCTCAACGGCGAGCGCCAGGCCGTGCAGCAGCGCCTGGCCAAGCTGCCCCAGACCCAGCAGGAGGTCCTGCGCCTGCAGCGCGACGTCGAGGCGGCGGACAAGCTCTATGCGCTGATGAGCAAGCGCATCCAGGAATTGTCGGTGGTGCGCGCCGGCACGGTGAGCGATGTGCGCATCATCGACAGCGCCTATACCCAGATCGCCCCGGTCTATCCCAAGAAGCCCCTGCTGATCCTTAGCGCCCTGCTCTTCGGCTGCCTGGCCGGGATGGCCTGGGTCTATCTACGCGCCAGCCTGGAGCGCGGCATCGAAGACGCCGAGGGCCTGGAAAACCTGGGCCTGCCGGTGCTGGCGCAATTGCCGCTGGCGCCGAGCCGCCAGCTCGGCGGCCCGCTGCAGACCTCACTCGACAGCGGCTACCAGGAGGCCCTGCGGATCCTGCGCACCAGCCTGGCCTTCGCCCGCACCGAGGCGCGCAACGACCTGCTGCTGATCACCAGCGCCAGCCCCGGCGCCGGCAAGTCCTCGGTGGCCATGCAACTGGCGCGGGTGCTGGCCGAAGGCGGGACGCGGGTGCTGCTGGTGGATGCCGACCTGCGGCGCGGACGCCTGCACCGGCGCCTGCAACTGGCCCGCCGCCCGGGTCTGGCCGAGGTGCTGGCGGGGCTGGCGACGCCCGAGCAGGCGATCCAGCCCTCGGCGATCCCCGGCCTGGATTGCCTGGTGGGCGGCGTCCGCCCGCCCAATCCGGCCGAACTGCTGATGAGTGCGCGCTGTACCGAGCTGCTGCGCGGCCTGCAGCAGGACTACGAACTGATCATCCTCGACACCCCACCGGTGCTGGCGGTGACCGATGCCGTGCTGCTGGCCGCCCAGGCCGGCACCTGTCTGCTGGTGTCGCGCCATGGCTGCAACACCGCCAAGGAAATCGAAGCCACCCAGCGCCAGTTCGCCCACAGCGGTCTGGTGCTCCAGGGTGCGGTGCTCAACGCCGTGCCGCCCCCGCCGTTCACCCGCGCCGCCCTGGGGGTCCTGACCGGTTGACGCCCACCTGGCCAGGCCCGGCGCTATGCTGGCGCCTGGCCAGCTCCTGTCATCAAAGCTCAACACGGAGCCCCTAGGCTGCATCGACCTCCCGAGAACGGATTCGTATCGATGTCGTCCGCTCCCCTGCCCTCCGCGCGTGCCGCCTCCCGCCCCAGCCAACGCTGCGCCCTCGACCTCTGCACCCAGTGGCCCGCCGTCGAGGCCGAGCACACCAACGCCATGGTCATGGACCTGTTCAACGAACGTCGCGAGATCACCAGTCTCGCGGTAGTCGAGCACGACCGCCCGATCGGCCTGATCAACCGCGACATCTTTCTCTCGCAGATGAGCAAGCCGTATCACCGCGAAGTCTACGATCGCAAGAGCTGCATCGCCTTCATGGACAAGGAGCCCCTGGTGGTGGATGCCGGTCTGTCCATCGAGGAGCTGACCCGGCGCACCGTCGAGGTGGGCGAAAAGGCCCTGGCCGATGGCTTCATCGTCACCCGCGAAGGGCGCTTCGCCGGGCTCGGCCTGGGCGTGCAGCTGATGCGCATCGTCTCGGACCTGCAGGCCGAGAAGAATCGCCAGATCATGCACAGCATCGAATACGCCAGCGTCATCCAGCGCGCCATGCTGCGCAGCTCGCGCGAAGCCCTGGCGGTGATGGAACAGGACGCCACCCTGGTCTGGCAGCCGCGCGACGTGGTCGGTGGCGACTTCTATCACTTCGCCCAGCACGCAGACGGCTGGTTCGGTGCCATCGCCGACTGCACCGGCCACGGCGTACCCGGTGCCTTCATGACCCTGATCGCCTCGGCGTCCCTGACTCAGGCCCTGCAACAGCTGGGACCGCGCGATCCCTCGGCGTTGCTCGCGGCGATCAACGCCAGCGTCAAGGCCATGCTGGGGCAGTCCGGCGGCATCTCCGAATCCAACGACGGCCTGGACCTGGCCTGCTTCTGGGTGGACAGAGGCAGCCACAGCCTGACCTACGCCGGCGCCCGCATGCCGCTCCACCTGCTGGCACCCGACGCCGCGGACGTCCTGACCCTGGCGCCGCTGCGCCTGGGGATCGGCTACGCCGACAGCCCGCTCGACCAGTGCTGGCCGGCCACCACCCTGCCGTTGCCGCCGGGCAGCCTGCTGTTCGCCACCACCGATGGCCTGATCGACCAGATCGGCGGCCCGCGGCGCACCTCCTTTGGCAAGCGCCGCGCCCTGACCCGGCTGAGCGAATCGCGTGCGCTGCCCACCGCGGCCTTCTGTGAGCAACTCAGCGCGGACCTCGCCCACTGGCAAGGCGACGAAATGCGTCGCGACGACCTCACCTTCCTCTGCATCCGCGTGGCCTGACCGACATGACCGCCTCCTTTCCCGCGAACGGCGCCTTTCTCGACATCGCCCAGCAGCAGCACGTGATCTTCTATCACCGCGGTTATTTCTCCCATGGCATCGTCGCCGCCATGGCCGAGGTGGTGAAGCTGCAACTGGAATTCGAAGGCATCAGCGGCGCCACCCGGCGCAAGCTGTTTTCCTCCTTCATCGAATTGTCACAGAACGTCCTGCATTATTCCGCCGATGCCCTGCCGCCGGATGCCCTGGCGGACACCAAGCTGGGCCAGGGCTCGGTCTGTATCACCCGCCAGGACGGCAACTACCAGATGCTCTGCGCCAACCCCATCGCCAGCGACAAGGTCGACGCCCTGCGCGAGCGGCTCGAGCCGCTGTGCAGCATGTCGCTGGAACAGATCAAGCAGGCCTATCGCGAATCCCTGCGCGCCGAGACCCCGGCCGACAGCAAGGGTGCCGGCCTCGGCTTCCTGACCATGGCGCGCGATGCCAGCGCGCCTCTGGAATTCGCCTTCCATCCCTCGACGCAGACGCCGGGCACCACCCTGTTCTGCCTGAAAGCCATCATCTGACAGGGACCTCCACCTCGTATGGACACCATGTTCATCGCTCCCACCGCCACCTCTCCGGAGGTGGATTTCCGTTTCGCCGAGGACGAACTCTGGCTCAAGGGCGAATCCTTTCCGGAAAACGCCGCGGCCTTCTATCTGCCGGTGATCGAGTCGCTGCGGGCCTACCTCGACCAGCGTCGGGACGCCTGCATCCGGGTGCACGTGGCCCTGGCCTACTTCAACAGCTCCAGCACCAAGATGCTGTTCACCCTGTTCGACGCCCTGGACCAGGCGGCCCAGGCCGGCAACCGGGTGGAGCTGCACTGGTATTACGATGCCGAGGACGAGACCATCCAGGAATTCGGCGAAGAACTGCGGCTGGACTTCCAGGCGCTGACGTTCATCGAGCATCCCGAGCTGCCGGCATGACCGCCAGCGTCAGGCGCTGCAGCCCGGCCGAGGCGGGCCCCGACCTGTTCGAGCAGGAAGCCGGGGTGCTGCAGGCGGCGCGCGCCCTCTATGGGGCCGACGACGCCGATGCCGAGCGCTACCGAGCCGCCCTGGGCGACCTGACGCTGCACTTCGAACGCCTGATGCGCGAGACCCGTCGGCTGATCGCCCGCAGCGATCGCGCCGAACGCGAGATGAACGCCCTCAACCAGCAACTGCAGACCCTCAGCCAGCAGCTGGAGTACCGCGCCACCCACGACGCCCTCACCGGGATGCTCAATCGCGGCGCGGTGATCGACCAGGCCGGCCAGGCCCTGCGGCAACGGGGTGGGGCCATGATCGTGCTGGACATCGACCACTTCAAACGCATCAACGACGAGTTCGGCCATCCCGCCGGCGATCGGGTGATCCAGGCCATCGCCCGCTGCCTGCAGGAGCTGGTCCAGGCGCCGGCCATCGTCGGTCGGGTGGGTGGCGAGGAATTCACCGTGCTGCTCCCGACCCTGGCGCGGGACGAGGCCCTGGCCATGACCGAACGCCTGCGTCTGCGCATCGCCCGGGAGGCGACCGGCACAGCGCCGGTGACGGCCAGCTTCGGCCTCAGCCTCAACCTGCCGGGGACCGACTTCGAGCTCGCCTACGGCCTGGCCGACGCGGCGCTCTACCGGGCCAAGCGCGCGGGGCGCAACCAGGTGGTGCTGGCCGACTGACCACCGCGATCAGTCAGCCCCACGCCCTTCTTCCGGGCACAAAAAAGCCGCTGCGCCGGGGAGGCACAGCGGCTTTTTGCTGACCGCTTAGGACTGTTTCCAGTCCGGATAGCGGCGCTGGTCGGCGGCTGGCGGGAAGTACTGGTACAGCCAGGTTTCGCTCAGGGCGCGATCCTGGGTGCGGATGAAGGCACGCATCTGCACCGGATCGGCCTTGTCGCTGGTGGGGTACCAGTCGAAGATCACCCGGTAGCCGCCGATCTCGTCGATCTTGAGCACGTGGAAATCCTGTACCTTGCCGTCGGTGACGGTGACCACCGGCTCGATGCCGGTACCCTCGGGCAGGAACGACAGGCCGCCGCCATTGAAATCGATGGCGAAGCGCCGCGCCCAGACCTTGGGCCAGTGCTCACCGGGCGCCCAGCCCTCGGGGAAGCCGCCGATGCCGGAACGGGTGGCATAGACCCGCGCCAGCGGCGTGCTCACCGGCGGCAGCGCACTCCAGTGCAGCTTGTAGCCATAGTGCAGCGACTTGCCGGCGGTGATGGTCTCGGCCGGCGCCCAGAAGGCCACGATGTTGTCCAGGGTCTCGCCGGTGGTGGGGATCTCCAGCAACTGGATGGCACCCTCGCCCCAGGCGGAGGTGGGCTCGACCCACAGACTCGGCCGGCGGTCGTAGCGGACCATGACGTCCTGGTAGCTTTCGAATTCGTGGTCGGTCTGCACCAGGCCGAAGCCCTTGGGACTGTCGTCCTTGAAGGCGTTGAACTGCAGCTTGGGCGGATTGTTCAGCGGACGGCAGATCCACTCGCCGTTGCCCTTCCACATGGCCAGGCGGTCGGAGTCGTGGATCTGCGGGTGGTAGGTGTTGCAGGTCTGGCGCTCGTGGGTGCCGCAGCCGAACATGCTGGTCATGGGCGCGATGCCCAGTTGCTTGATGTCGCGGCGGGCGTTGACGTTGGCGTCCACGTCCATCACCACGCGGTCGTTCAGGCAATCGATGTCGAAGCGATAGGCGCCGGTGGCGCTGGGCGAATCCAGCAGCGCATAGACCACGAAGCGGGTGCTGTTCTTGTTCGGGGTGACGAACCAGAACTTGGTGAAGTCGGGGAATTCCTCGGGCCGATCGGCATAGGTGTCGATGGCCAGACCGCGGGCCGAGAGGCCGTACTGGCGGGTCTTGTCCACGGCGCGGAAGTAGCTGGCGCCAAGGAAGGAGACGATGTCGTACTGGGCCAGGTGCGGCGCCTTGAACAGCTTGAAGCCGGCGAAGCCCAGGTCGCCCTTGAGCTGGCTCTTGTCGACGCCGCTGTCGTTGTAGTTGAACAGCTCGGGGCGGAAGTGGACTTCCTTGGCCTCGTTGGTCTTGGGGTCCACCGAGAACATCCGCACCGGGGTCTTGAAGCCCATGCCGACGTGGAAGAACTGCACGTCCAGCTGGCCCTTGAGGTCGTGCCAGAGCGAATGCTTGGCATCGTAGCCGATGGCGTTGAACTGCTGCGGCGTCATGTTCGCCAGGGTGTCGGGCAGTTTCTGGGCGGTGGGCTGGTAGGCCTGGCCGGCCAGCTCCTTGGCGTGCTGCTTGAGCCAGTCGAAATCGAAGGCCTGGCCATCGCCGTTGGCCGGATTGGCAAAGGCCTGGAGGGCGAACAGCCCGGTGGAGGGAATGCCGGTGTAGGCCGCCAGGGCCAGGGACGCTTTGAGCAGGTGTCTACGCTGCATGGATCAACCTTGGTCACTAAGGATGAAAGATTCGGCCCAGCCGAACCGCCAGAAAGGAAAAAGAATGCACGATACCCGGATAGGTTCGCCATCGCACCGGTGAACTGCAGCCTAGCGCACGCTCTGGCCTGCCAGAGGGGTTACCAAAGCTTTCCGGATCACAGTTCCGGTTGCCGGGCCTCCCGGAAAGCGCATCATCGACCTTCCCTTGCCGCTTCCCTGGAGACCCTCATGGCCGCTGCCGCCATCGCCTTCGGGCCACCCAGCCCCATCCTGCGCATCTTCGATGACGAAAAGGCACGTGAATTCTACTGCCACTTCCTGGGTTTCCGCCTGGTCTGGGAACACCGCTTCGAACCGGGGCTGCCGCTGTACGCGGAAGTCGAGCGCGCCGGCCTGCGCCTGCACCTCTCCGGCCACCACGGCGATGCCTGCCCCGGCTCGACGGTCTTCGTCCGCCTGACCGGCATCCGCGCCTTCCAGGCCGAATTGCTGGCCAGGGACTACGGCTTCGCCCGCCCGGGTATCGAGGAATTGCCCTGGGGCCTGGTGATGGAGATCGCCGATCCCTTCGGTAACAGGCTGAGGTTTTGCGAGGAGACGCCGGAGGCCTAAGCAACGGCTGGACGGTGATCGCGGCCAGGGGCCGCTCCTACAGGCTCGATGATGGAGATGACCGCCTGCGCGGATGGCTCCCTCTCCCCTCGGGAGAGGGTTGGGGTGGGGGCGCCCTCGCCACGAAGTCCCCAGTGGAAAAGGCTGCGTCGTTTTCCACGCTACGGCTCTACACCTAGTGCACCCCTATAACGGCTAAGACAGTGGCTCCTACAGGCTCGATGTAATCGTAGGAGCAGCCCATGGCCGCGATCAACAAAACACCGGAGTGCCATAGGATCAGTTGCATCGGCGGGCGGCCATGACCGCGATAGCCTTCAAGCCGGCGCAGGTTCGCCCGTGGGCACCGCGCCCTCCTCCACCTGCCACCAGGTCGGCAGCAGCGCCTTGACCTCGGGCTGGGTGAATCTGTCGTCGATGAGATAGAGGCAGCCGCGATCCTGCACGGTGCGGATCACCCGGCCGGCGGCCTGGATGACCTTTTGCAACCCAGGATAGAGGTAGGCATAGCGATAGCCGTCGCCGAAGCGCCGCTGCAGGCGCTGGCGCAGCTGTTCGTTGACCGGATTCAGCTGGGGCAGGCCCAGGGTGGCGACGAAGGCGCCGATCAGGCGGTCGCCGGGCAGGTCGATGCCCTCGCCAAAGCTGCCGCCGAGCACGGCGAAGCCGATGCCGCGGCCATCGGCCTGGAAACGCTCGAGAAACGCCTGGCGGGCGGCTTCGTCCATGCCGCGGGACTGGCGCCACTGGGGCACGTCGGGCGCCAGCTCGGCCAGCGCCTCGGCCACCTGGTCGAGGTAGTCGAAGCTGCTGAAGAAGGCCAGGTAGTTGCCCGGGCGCTGGCGATAGCGACTGGCGATCAGGGCGGCGATGGGCGCGCGGGAGGCGGCGCGGTCGGCGTAGCGGGTGGACAGCCGCACCAGGCGCACCTCCAGCTGCTCGGCGGCGAAGGGCGAGGCGACGTCGACCCAGGCGCTGCCGGCCGGGACCCCGAGCAGGTCGCGGTGGAAATGCTGGGGAATCAGGGTGGCGGAGAACAGGGTGCAGCTGTGCGCCGCCGCCAGCCGCGGACCGACGAAGGGCGCCGGCACCAGGTTGCGCAGGTTGAGTTGCGACTGCGCCTTGCCGCGACCCTTGAGCAGGGTGACATCGAACAGCGAGTGATCGCCGAAGGTCTCGCCCAGGCGCATGAACTGCAGCAGGTCGAAGAACAGCGTCTGCAACTCCGGCGCCGGCGGCTGCCCGGATTCGCCGAAGTGCTCGGTGAGCAGACCCACCACCCGTTGCAGGGCGGTCAGGAAGGCGGCGGGCAAGTCCGGCTGCACCTGGTAGTCGACCTGCTGTTCCTTGTGCAGGCGATTCCATTCGCGGTTGAGCGCCTGCAGCCCCTTGGCGATGGCAGGCGGCGCCACGGCCTTGCCGGCGGCCAGGCGACGCTGGTCGAGGCTGGCGCTGTACATGCCGCGGGCGCGGTCGAGTAGGTTGTGGGCCTCGTCCACCAGCACCCCGACCCGCCACTCCTGGGTCTGGGCCAGGGCGTGGAGCATGGCGCTGCCGTCGAAGTAGTAGTTGTAGTCGCCCACCACCACGTCGCTCCAGCGCGCCAGTTCCTGGGCCAGGTAATAAGGGCAGACCTCATGGGCGAGGGCCGTCTCCCGCACCCGCGCCCGGGTCAGCTGGGTGGGCTCGGCCAGGGCGGCGGCGCGGGCGGCCGGCAGGCGGTCGTAGAACCCCCGCGCCAGCGGGCAGGACTCGCCATGGCAGGCCAGCTCCGGGTGTTCGCAGGCCTTGTCCCGCGCCACCAGCTCCAGCACCCGCACCGGCGCGGCCAGGGACTCCAGACCATGCAGGGCCAGGGCGCGGCCAGGGGTCTTGGCGGCGAGGAAGAACAGTCGGTCCAGCTTCTGCCGCGGCATGGCCTTGAGCAGCGGGAACAGGGTGCCCACCGTCTTGCCGATACCGGTGGGCGCCTGGGCCAGCAGGCAGCAGCCGACGCTGGCGGCCTTGTAGACGGCTTCCGCCAGGGGCCGCTGGCCGTGGCGAAAGTCGGGATGGGGAAAGGCCAGGGTCGCCAGCGCCGCATCCCGCGCGGCGCGATGGGCCAGTTCCTGGCGCGCCCAGGCGAGAAAGCGCGAACACTGGAGTTCGAAATGCGCGGCCAGGTCCGCCGCCGTCCACTGCTCGGTGAAGACGGTCTCGGCACCCGTGCCGATGTCGAAATAGACCAGCGCCAGGGTCAGCTCCGAAAACTCGCGGCTCTGGCAGAGCAGATGGCCATAGACCTTGGCCTGGGCCCAGTGCAGGTGGCGGTGGTTGCCTGGCTGGCGCTCCAGACTGCCCCTGTGGGTCTTGATCTCCTCCAGGCGCTGGGCTGCGGCGTCGAAGCCGTCGGCACGGCCGCGCACCTGCAGGTCTTCGAAGTCGCCCTGCAGACTGACCTCGCGCTCATAGCCGGGGCCGCGCCGGGCGGCCACCCGCTGATGGCCCTCGATGCCTTCCAGGGCGGTGGGCGACGGGGTGAATCTGAGATCCAGATCGCCGGCCTTGGCGGTGAATTCGCAGAGGGCGCGAACGGCGATGCGATAGCTCATGCGGAGGTTGCGGCCACCTGCCACTGCACGTGGCAGACGCTGACCGGGATGTCATGGGCAGCGAAGAAGTCCAGCCAGCGGCGCTGGTTGTCCTGCAGGCGGTCGCCCGGACCCTTGACCTCGATCATCCGGTAGCGGCCTTCCGCCGGCCAGAACTGGATCAGGTCGGGCAAGCCGGTGCGGTTGTTTTCCGGATCCTCCAGCAGCCGTTCGAAGCACAGCCGCAGGTGCCGCGCCGGCAGGCAGGCCAAGGCCTGGTCGAGCAGTTCGCTGCCGAGAATGCCCCAGGCGACGAAGGGCGAGGCCAGGCCGCGCTTGCTGGCGAAGCGCTCGCGGATCACGCTCGGATAGGAGCCGTCGTCCAGGCGCGCCAGGCAGGCGGCGAAGGCCTCGGCCCGCCGCTCGCGAAAGCCCGGCAGACGCAGGTCGGCCGGTTCGCGCTGATAGGGGTGGAAGAAGGCGCCGGGGATGGCGAGGAAGATGGCGTCCCAGCACAGCAGCCCGAACAGGCTGGTGAGCAGGGTGTTTTCCACGTAGTGCACCGGCGCCTCGTCGCAACCCAGGTGCTCGCGCACCAGCCACTCGACCCGGCGCAGGCCGTCGTTGACCAGTTCGAAGTCGAGGCGCTCCACCGGGCTGGCCGGACGGCGCCTGTTTGGCGGGCCGCCCTGCTTGCGCACCAGCCGCGGCAGGATGCGCGCCACCTGCTGGCGTTCGGCGTCATGGGCCGGGGCGGCGACGATGGCTTCCGCCAGCGCCTGGGCAGCGGGCCAGTCCTCCAGCCGTTCGAGCATGCGCAGGGCGCGGATGCGCGATTCGGGGTGCGCCGAGGCGGCATAGAGCGCCTGGGCCTGGGCCAGTTCGCCGAGGCGTTCGTGGTGCTGCGCCAGTTCATGCAGCAGCTTGCCGCGGCGCAATTCCAGCCAGGTGTTGGCGAAGCGTTCGGCGGGCAGCAACGGCAGCAGCTCGGCGGCCGGCAGCCCATCGCGCAGCGCCTGGCGGCAGCGCTGGATGTGGAGGTAGGCGTCCACCTCGTGGCGCTGGCCGAAGGCGCGGGATTCGGCGCTGAAGGCCACCGTCTCGTACTGGAAGATACCCAGATCGGCTAGCACGAAGTCGGTCCAGTCCTGGTGCAGGTTGCCAAAGAACAGCAGACGCAGGCGATCGCAGAGGTCCATCAGCGTCAGCCGCCAGACGCCCTCCGCCACCAGCTCGGGCACGGTGGCGGTCCAGCCGCTGAAGGCCAGGGGTGTGGCCTGCTCGGCCTCCAGCCGCGCCAGCCAGTCTTCCTTGCGCCCGGCCTTGGGTAGGCGATTGCCAAAGCAGCCGAGCAGCTCTTCCTTGCGCAGCAGGGCGAAGAGTTCGATCAGGTGCAATTCCGGATCGGCCAGCAGCCATCCGAGCTCCACCAGCGGACTCGCCGCGGCGCGGGGGCAGCCGATCTCGCCATAGACCAGCTTGCTGGCACGGAACACCTCGCCCTTGCGCATCACCAGGCGCACCAGCAGAGCCCGCGAGGGCTGCGGCAGCTCGGCGAAGGCGGTGATGAAGGCCTGCTCGCGGTCGTCGAGCAGATCGGGATAGCGCAGGGCGACCCAGTCCAGTACCCGCTGGAAGTTGTGCAGATAGTAGAGGGGATCTTCGAGCGGAGCTTTCATGCGAAAGGTGCGAATAGGGTGGCGGCTGGCTATTTATCCAGCCCCGACCGGAGCGGGCAACCCCGATGCGATATGCGGTCATCCCGCCGAGGTCATGGCACTTCTTTCGGTTGAAGATCCCGATCGATAGTCATACGATGACTGACAAAGACCACCACAACTACAAGTCCAGGAGTCTGAGCGTGAAGATCAAACGGATCACCGTCACCCCCATCGCCTTTCGCGATGCCCCGCTGCTCAACGCCAGCGGCATCCACGAACCCTATGCGCTGAGATCCATCATCGAGGTGGAAGGCGACAACGGCCACATCGGCCTCGGCGAGAGCTATGGCGACGCCCCGGTGCTGGCGGTGTTGAAGGCCATGGAAAGCAGCCTGGTCGGCCTCTCCGCCTGGGACCTCAACGGCCTGCGCGCCCGGGTGGTGGAGACCGTCGCCGGCCTCGCCGGCGGCGTGGTGGCCGGTGCCGAACTGGCGCCCGGCTCCCATCCGAGCAAGCAGGTAGCCAACGCCTATTCCGCCTTCGAGGTGGCCTTCCTCGATCTGCAGGCGCGCTCCCTGGGCATTCCCCTGGTCGAATTGCTGGGCGGTGCGGTGCGCCGCGAGGTGCCCTTCAGCGCCTATCTGTTCCTCAAGTACGCCGAGCATATCGATGCGCCCTACCCGCCCGATCGCTGGGGCGAGGCCATCAGCCCGGAGCAGGTGGTGGCCCAGGCGGCGCGGATGATCGAGGAGAACGGCTTCCAGAGCATCAAGCTCAAGGCGGGCACCCTGCTCGGTCCGGACCACGAGGCGGCCTGCATCAAGGCCCTGCGCCAGGCCTTCCCGCAGGCGCCGCTGCGCATCGACCCCAACGGCAACTGGTCGCTGGAAACGTCGCTGCGCATCGCCGAGGTGCTGAAGGACGACCTGCAGTACTACGAGGATCCGACTCCGGGCCTGGACGGCATGGCCGAACTGCACCGGCGCACCGGCATACCCCTGGCCACCAACATGGTGGTCACCGATTTCGACGAATTCCGCCGCAGCGTGGCCCAGAACAGCGTGCAGATCGTGCTCGCCGATCACCACTACTGGGGCGGCCTCCGGGACACCCAGATCCTCGCGCGGCTGTGCGACACCTTTGGCCTGGGCGTCTCCATGCACTCCAACTCGCACCTGGGCATCAGCCTCATGGCCATGACCCACGTGGCCGCCGCGGTGCCCAACCTGGCCTATGCCTGCGACACCCACTATCCCTGGCAGGAAGAGGACGAAGAGGTCATCCGGGGCGGCAAGCTGCCGATCCGCAATGGCTGCGTGGCGATCACCGATGCGCCCGGCCTGGGCGTGGAGCTGGACCAGGATCAGCTCGCCAAGCTGCACGAGCAGTTCCTCGCCATCGACATCCGCAGCCGCGACGACGTGCGCCAGATGCGCAAGTACCAGCCGGACTGGGAAACCCGCAAGCCGCGTTTCTAGATCTTCGCCCCCCTCTCCCAGGCCCCTGACGACCGGCTCGCCCGCCGGCCGTCAACGGCTCCGCTTCCCGGCGTCGCGGTTGTACAATCCCCTCGGCACAAGGGTGCCCAAGAACAACGAGAAAGTACGCACAGGGAATTGGGGGACGATGTTGAACGCACCACGCCTCACCGCACTCATGCTCGGCCTGGGACTGGCGGTCAGCGCCACCCTCGCCCCGGCGCAGGACAGGGATCCGGCACGCGCCTACGTCGACGCCCTGCTGGCGAAGATGACCCTGGAGGAAAAGATCGGCCAGCTCAATCTGGTGAGCGTCGGGCCGGACTATCCCAAGGAAGCCATCATGGCGGACATCCGCGCCGGCAAGGTGGGCGCCATGTTCAACACCGTGACCCGCCCCGACATCCGCCAGATGCAGGACCAGGTCGCCCACAGCCGGCTGAAGATCCCGCTGTTCTATGCCTATGACGTCATCCACGGCATGCGCACCATCTTCCCCATCAACCTGGGCCTGGCCAGCACCTGGAATCTCGACGCCATCGCCACCAGCGGGCGCATCTCCGCCCTGGAAGCGGCGGCCGATGGCCTCAACCTGACCTTTTCCCCCACCGTCGACGTGACCCGCGAACCGCGCTGGGGCCGTGCCTCGGAAACCTTTGGCGAAGACACCTGGCTGACCTCGCGCATTGGCGCCACCCTGGTGCACGCCTACCAGGGCAGGGACCTGCGCGCCCCCGACAGTCTCATGGCCAGCATCAAGCACTTCGGTGGCTACGGCGCCGTGGAAGCCGGGCGTGACTACAGCAACGTCGACATGAGTCCGCAGCGACTCATGCAGGACTACCTGCCGCCCTATCGCGCCGCCGCCGAGGCCGGTGCCGGGGCGGTGATGGTGGCGCTCAACAGCATCAACGGCGTCCCGGCCACGGCCAATCGCTGGCTGCTGCAGGACCTGCTGCGCAAGGACTGGAACTACCAGGGCCTGCTGATCAGCGACCACGGCGCCATCAACGAGCTGGTGCTGCACGGGGTGGCCAAGGACACCCGCGACGCCGCCGAACAGGCGCTCAAGGCCGGCGTCGAGCTGAACATGCACGACGACGTCTACGGCAAGCAGCTGCCCGCCCTGCTGGCCGCCGGCAAGGTGACCCAGGCCGAGATCGACCAGGCCGTGCGCGACATGCTCTTGACCAAGTACCGCATGGGCCTGTTCGACGATCCCTATCGCCGCCTGCAGGGCCAGGATCCGGCCGACACCAACGCCGAATCGCGGCTGCACCGCGCCGAGGCGCGCCAGGTGGCCCGCGAGAGCCTGGTGCTGCTGAAGAACGAAAAGGCCGTGCTGCCGCTGCGCAAGGGCGCCACCCTGGCGGTGGTCGGTCCGCTGGCCGACAGTCCGCGCGACGTCATGGGCAACTGGTCCGCCGCCGGCGTGGCCGCCCAGGCCGTCTCCATCCGCCGCGGCCTGGAAAACGCCGTGGCCGGTCAGGGCAAGGTGCTCTATGCCAAGGGCGCCAACCTGCTGGACGACCGCGATGTGCTGGCCTACCTCAACTCCTACGAACCGGCGGTCGCCGTGGATCCGCGCAGCGCCAGCGAACTGATCGCCGAAGCCGTGGCCACCGCGCGCCAGGCCGAGGTGGTGGTGGCCGTGGTCGGCGAATCCCAGGGCATGGCCCACGAGGCCTCCAGCCGCGCCCGCATCAGCGTGCCCGACACCCAGCGCGAGCTCATCAAGGCGCTCAAGGCCACCGGCAAGCCGCTGGTGCTGGTGCTGATGAACGGCCGCCCGCTGGCGCTGGAATGGGAGCAGGAACAGGCCAACGCCCTGCTGGAAGCCTGGTTCCCCGGCACCGAAGGCGGCAACGCCGTGGCCGATGTGCTGTTCGGCGACCACAACCCCTCCGGCAAGCTGACCATGACCTTTCCCCGGGAAGTGGGCCAGGTGCCGCTGTACTACAACCACCTGAGCAGCGGTCGCCCCTTCGATGCGGCCAAGCCGAACAAGTACACCTCGCGCTACTTCGACATCGTCAACGGTCCGCTCTACCCCTTCGGCTACGGCCTGAGCTACACCTCCTTCGAGGTCTCGGCGCCGCAGCTGTCCAGCGCCACCCTGAAGAAGGGCGACACCCTGACCGCCAGGGTCACGATCAAGAACACCGGCAGCCGCGCCGGCGCCACCGTGGTGCAGCTCTATCTACACGACGTGACCGCCTCCCTGGCGCGACCGGTCAAGGAGCTCAAGGGCTTCCAGAAGGTGATGCTGCAACCGGGCGAGAGTCGCGAGCTGGACTTCCCCATCACCGAGGCGGACCTGCGGTTCTACAACAACGACCTCAAGCTGGTCTCGGAGCCGGGCGAGTTCAAGGTGATGGTCGGCCTGGATTCGGAGCGGGTGCGCGAGGGGAGTTTCACGCTGCTCTGAGGGGGCTCAGCCCTCACCCCAGCCCTCTCCCAAGGGGAGAGGGAGTAAAGGCGTGCAGCTCGATGCCGCCTTGCCTTCCAGCGGACCCTCACACCAGCCCTCTCCCAAGGGGAGAGGGGGTAAAAATCCTGCACCTTGATGCCGCCGCATCCCTTCATGCCCCAGCCGCCCCCTCTCCCTCCGGGAGAGGGTTGGGGTGAGGGAACGGGTGCGCGCCCTGAGTCCAACCCGTTGGGCTTCGCTGGCGCTCAACCCCACCTACGGGGCCCGTAGGTGGGGTTGAGGCGACTCCATCGCCGAAGCCCAACAAATCGAACCAGGCCTCGTAGCGCAGGCTCGCGGCCGATCAAGCCCCGGCCTTTATTACAGCCTGTTATACGCGGGCAACGACTTGCTCTAGGCTAGAGCCCTCGGGATCAACAATAAGCAACCGCGGTATAACGGTCGGTCAATGAAGCATCTCGCCAGCCTCAACGCCATCATGTCGCGCCTGCACGCCAAGCAGCTGCGCCTGCTCATCGCCCTGGCGGAAAAGGGTTCGCTGCTCAATGCCGCGGAAGGCCTGGGGCTCACCCAGCCGGGCGCCAGCAAGGCGCTCAAGGAGCTGGAGTCCGCCCTGGGAGTCGAGTTGTTCCTGCGCACCAATCGCGGCCTGCTGCCGACCCCGGCGGGCACCTGCGCTATTCGCTTCGCCCGGCTGATTCAGGCCGACCTGGACAATCTGCGCCTCGAACTCCACGCCATCGCCAGCGGCTCCGGCGGCAAGCTGGCCATAGGCACCATCATGGGCGCCGTGCCCCTGCTCACCCATGCCATCTCGCGGCTGCTGGAGTTGCAGCCACGGCTGTCCATCGAGGTGGTGGAAGACACCAGCACGACCCTGCTCGGCCTGATCGACCAGGGGCGGCTGGACGCGGCCATCTGTCGCCTGTCGGTCAGCGAGCGGCCGGAAAGCTACGACGCCCTGGTCATCAAGGACGAGTCCCTGGCGGTCATCGCCCACGCCGCCCATCCGGCCGCCCAGCGCGAGCGGGTCGAGTTGCGGGATCTCTCGGACAGTCGCTGGGTGGTCTATCGAGCCAACATGCCCATGAGACGCACCCTGGAACACGAATTCTTCGAGGCGCAGCTGCCTTTTCCGCTGCACCTGATCGAGACCACCTCGGCGCTGACCACCCTTTCGCTGTTGAGCCGCAATCCCCGGCTGGTGGCCCTGGTGTCGGTCGAGGTGGCGGACTATGTCTGCCAGCATGGCCTGGTCAGCCGCCTGCCGCTGGAGCTGAGGTCGCACAGCGAGCCCTATGAGCTGGTCTCGCGGCGCAGCGCCCAGCAGAATCCGGCGTTCGCGCTGCTGGTGGAATCGCTCTACGCCATCCAGCGGGAAGACTGAGCCGTCCCGCAGCTCAGGACGTGCGACTCGTCTCCGCGGCCTCCGTCCGGGCCGTCTTCGCCGCCGCGGCGACGGCATCGCCGGAATGCGCGGCGCAGCAGTCCTCCTGCCAGCGATGGCGCCGCGTCAGCTGCCCGATGCCGGGATTGAAGGCGTTGGTCGGATCGAGCTGGCGATAGTGCCGCTCCAGTTCCGGCGCCGCGGCGTAGAGGTGACCGACATTGTGCTCGGCGGGATAACGGGCGCCGCGGGCCTCCAGCAGGGCCAGCAGGCGACGCTTGAGCGCCGCGCAGTCCCGGCCCTTCTTCACCAGGTATTCCTGGTGCAGCACGTGGCAGAAGAAGTGCCCGCAATACATGGTCACCTCGATCTGCTCCGCCAGCTCCGGCGGCAGGGTCTCGAACCAGTCCTGGGTGTTGCGCGGCAGGGCGATGTCCAGGGCGAGGATGTCCTCCACGGTGTCCCGGTGCACCGCCCGGTAGCGATTCATGGCATTGCCGACCGCGAAGCGATTGAGGAAGGCGGCGTTGCCCTCCTCCGCGTCGCACTCGATGAAGTCCGCGTCGGCGCTGGGCAGCCAGGACTGCAGATAGGCGCGGGCCTCGTCGATGCCGTCTTCCCCCATCTTCAGCAGCAGATGGTGCTCGAAGCGCGCGGCAAAGGCGTTGAGGCGCGCCGGCAGGTGCTCCGGCAAGGGCGCCGCCAGACGTTGCAGCAGGCGATCGCCAAGCTGGGCACCCAGGCCCAGGCGTTCGCTCAGGGCATCGAAGCGGGTCTTCCAGGCAAAGGCCTGGGGCACCCGTTGCGCACCACAGCGCTGGATGAACAGGAACAGGTCCTTGCCGTAGGTACGACTGAGTTCGTAGGCCGTGCGGTGCATGTATTCGCCGGCGATGGGCAGCTGGGCGAAGTTGACCAGGATGTGCCGGCGGATGGCTTCCAGATCAGCGGCCCGATTGGAGCCGATGTAGAACACCCGGGTGTTGCGATCGGCGACGAAGGTATCCAGGCGCAGGGCGAACACGGCGATCTTGCCCGCCGAACCCGAGGCTTCGTACAGCCGCCGCGGATCGGCGTTGTAGCGCGCCGGGGTGGCCGAGGCCACATCGCGGACATGGCGGGCGTATTCGCGATCTGAGGCCATGGCACCGGCCAGATCCTGCACGACGCTGTCGTCGAAGCGACCCTCGTCGAGTCGGCTGAGGATCTCCTCGGGGGTGTCGCCCAAGGCCAGGCCCAGGTGGTTGACCAGTTGCAGCTGCCCGGCTTCATCGATGCGGGCGAACAGCGACAGCTGGGTGAAGGCCGGTCCGCGGCGGATCAGCGAGCCGCCGGAGTTGTTGCAGACGCCACCGGTGACGGAGGCGCCGATGCAGGTCGAGCCGATCACCGAGTGCGGCTCGCGCCCCAGGGGTTTCAGTGTCGTCTCCAGCTGGCTCAGGGTCACACCCGGCTGGGACAGCACCTGCTCGCCCTGGCGCAGCAGGGCCAGGCGGGTCAGGCGCAGGGTGTTGATCAGCACCACCGGCCGGTCGTAGCCCTCGGCCACCGGGGTGGAGCCGCCGGTCAGGCCGGTGTTGGCCGCCTGGCAGATGATGATGGTGCCGGCGCTGTGGCAGCGCTGCAGCACGCGCCACATCTCCAGCAGGCTGCCGGGCCGCACCACGGCGAGCACCGCCCCGCCACCATAGCGGATGCCCAGGCGGAAGCGTCGGGTCGCCGCGTCGCCCTGCAGGACATGGCGCCGCCCGACGATGGTGTGCAACTCGCTGACCAGATCCATGACGTCCTCTTCACTGACAAGGAAAGCGGCAGCGAAGGATAGTCGCTTCCGCTCGAAAGGCGCGGCTGGCGCGGCGTGGCTAATCGGCCAGCAGCCCGGTAGTCGACGGCGCGGGCCGGCGGGTCACCCACAGCATCAGCGCCGCGCACCCCAGCAGGCAACCCCCGAGCAGCATCAGCCCGACCTGCGCCGAGCCGAACAGCGTGGTCAGCAACCCCAGCAGATAGGGCCCGGCGAAGCCGCCGAGATTGCCGAAGGAGTTGATGATGGCGATGCCGGCCGCGGCGGCGGCGCCCTGCAGAAAGGCGCCGGGCAGCCCCCAGAACAGCGCGATGGCGCTCAGGCTGCCACCCACGGCAAAGGCGACACCCAGGATCATCAGCAGCAGGTGCTGGGGAAAGGCCGCGCAGAGGATCAGGCCGATCCCGGCCAGCACCGACATCAGGGCGCCATAGGCGCGCTGGTTACCGGTACGCTGGGCCTGGCGGGTGACCCAGACCATGGTCGCCGCGCTGAACACATAGGGGATGGCGGTGATGAGGCCGATGTCCAGGACCGAGGCCACCCCGGCGTTCTTGATGATGGTCGGCACCCAGAAATTGATGCCGTAGTTGCCAAGCATCAGCAGGACGTAGATGACCGTGAGCAGCCAGATGATGGGCAGGGCATACAGCCGCTTGAGGGCGATGCGCGGCTTTTCCGCGGCCTCCAGGGCCAGACGCCGGGTGAGTTCGGCCTTTTCCTGCTGGTTCAGCCACCGGGCGTCCTGGATGCCGTTGTCCAGCAGCCAGAGCACCACCACCCCGACCACCACGGCCGGCACCGCCTCGATGACGAACATCCACTGCCAGCCCGCCAGCAGGCCGTTGCTGCCCATGTAGTACATGATGGCGCCGCTGAGCGGACCGCCAAAGATGAAGGACACCGGATTGCCGAGGATGACGATGGCCATCATGCGGCTGTGCAGCGCCGCGGGAAACCAGTAGGTCAGGTAGAGGATGACCCCGGGAAAGAAGCCCGCCTCGCAGACGCCGAGCAGGAATCTCAGGCCATAGAAGGTCAGTTCGTGGCTGATGCCCAGCAACTGGGCGATGGGCCCGGTGAAGGCCATCAGCGACGAGACCAGGCCCCAGGTGATCATGATGCGGGCGATCCACAGCTTGGCGCCGACGCGATGCAGCATCAGGTTGCTGGGGACCTCGAAGAGGAAGTAGCCGATGAAGAAGATGCCGGCGCCCAGGCCATAGGCCGCGTCGGATATGCCGAGGTCGCTGAGCATGGCGAGCTTGGCGAAGCCGACGTTGACCCGATCGAGATAGGCGATGATGTAACCAAGCAGCAGCAGCGGCAACACGCGCCAGGCCACCTTGCGATAGAGCGGATCGAATTGCACCGGGGATGCGGCGGTACTGGGATGGGCCATGATGTTTCGCGTCCTTTAATTGTTGTGATTGTCGCGAGGGTCTTGCAGAACGGCTGACGGTCATCCGCAGCCCACTACCCGCCCGGAACGAGTCGAGGCGCAGGGCAGGATGGCGGATGACGCTGCAGCGGAAGGGCTTGCCGCTAGGGAAGTCGGGGCCTCAGAACGAGGCCTGGATCAGGTCGGCATAGTCCTCCGCCGAGGCTTCCCGGGGATTGGTCCGGTGGCTGTGATCGGCCAGGGCGCCGGTGACGATGCGCGGGATGAGCCCCCTGTCGACCCCCATCTGCGCCAGCCCCGTCGGCAGCCGCAGGGCTTCGGCCTTGTGCGCCAGCGCTTGCTCCACCGACAGCTGCGGCGGCAGTTCCATGGCCTGGGCGAGGCGTTCGAGTTTCTCGTCGCGGACCACCGATTCGGCGCTCCGGTTGAAGGCCACCACGGCCGGCAGCAGGACCGCGTTGAGGGTGCCATGGTGCAGCCGCGGATCGATGCCGCCCAGTGAGTGACTCAGGCTGTGCACGCAGCCCAGCCCCTTCTGGAAGGCCAGCGCCCCCTGCAGCGAGGCGCTGAGCATCTGGGTACGGGCTTCCAAGTTGGTGGGCTCGTTGAACGCCAGTTCCAGATGGCGCCAGGCCCGGCGCAGGCCGTCCAGGGCGATGCCCTCGGCCGGCGGATTGAAGCCGGGCGCGAGAAAGGTCTCGATGCAGTGGGCCACCGCGTCCATGCCCGTGGCGGCGGTCAGGTGCGGCGGCAGGCTGAGCGTCAGCAGCGGATCGCAGATGGCCACCCGCGGGATGACATGGGGCGAGAGGATGCCGACCTTGCGGCCATCGTCGAGGATGATGATGGCGCCGCGTCCCACCTCGCTGCCGGTGCCGGCCGTGGTCGGAATGGCCACGATGGGCACCGTCGCCGCGGTGATCCGCGTCAGGCCGCCTTCGATGAGGGCGAATTGTTTCAGCGGTCCGGGATGGCGCGCGGACATGGCGATGGCCTTGGCCAGGTCGATGGGCGAACCCCCACCGACGGCGATGATGCCGTCGCAGTCCGCATCCCGGAAACAGGCGACGCCCTCGCGGGTGGCGGCCTCGGTGGGATTGGCCGGGGTGGCGTCGAACACCTGGTAGGCGGCCAGGGGATTCTGCTCCACCAGCTGCTCGATGAGACCGGCGGCCACCACGCCCCGATCGGTGACGATCAGTGGCCGCTGGAAGCGCAGCCGGGCGTTGACGTCGGCCAGTTCGGCCGCACAGCCGGCGCCGAAGCGGATCTCCGTTACATAGTTGATTATCGCCATGACCCGTCCTGTTATTCTTGAAATTGATAGACGGCCCGACTATAGCGAGGCGCCTCCCGGCCAAATACTGAGAGGTAGCGATAGCGGTATAACCGGGAGGCAACCCAGCCTGTTCAGCTAAAGCCGGCATAGCCCTGCCTCCCCTGCCGGACGCCCTCCCCATAGCGATGGCCGGGCCCGCTCTCCCGGGCGCTGCCGCTTTCCCTGGAGTCCCGATGCCCACCCCTACCCTGGCCGCCGCCCAATCCGTTTCGCTCGCCGGCGACCTCGCCGCCAATCTGCGCACCCATCTCGATTTCATCGCCGCGGCTGCCGACGTCGGGGTGGAGCTCCTGCTGTTTCCGGAACTGTCCCTGACCGGCTATGAGCCGACCCTGGCGGCGGCGCTGACGCTGGAGGGTACCGATGCGCGTCTGCGGCCCTTGCGCGAGGCCTGCCGCGTGGCCGGGCTCACGGCCGTGGTCGGGGCGCCCATCCAGGGTCTGACGGGGCTGCAGATCGGTGCGCTGATCCTTGGCGCCGATGGCAGCTGTCGCGTCCACACCAAGGAATACCTGCATCCGGGCGAGGTGCCGCCCTTCGTGCCCGGCCATGGCGGGGACTTGCTGGAGGTGCGCGAGCTGAAGGCCGCCCTGGCCATCTGCGCCGACAGCAATCACGAGGCCCATGCCGATGCCGCCCGCGCCCGCGGCGCCGATCTCTATCTGGCTTCGGCGGTGATAGGTCCGACCGGCTATCCCGCCGACAGCGCCCGCCTCGCCGGCCATGCCCGACGCCTGGGCATGCCGGTGCTCCTGGCCAATCACGGCGCGCCCACCGGCGGCTATGCCTGCGTGGGCCGCAGTGCCTTCTGGCAGGCCGATGGCGGGTGCCTGGTCGCGGCGCCAGGCGACGGTTCCTGCCTGGTGATCGTCCGGCGGGTCGCCGGTGCCTGGCAGGGCGAAATCCGCACAGTGCGACCTTGATCGCCGCACGGCGCAATCCTCTGACCGGAAAGCGGCTGCCAGGTCACGGCGCGACTGGATTCGCGTCCCGATATCCCGCGCCTCCTGCGACTAAAGGTCACACGTCAGACGCCGATAAGGCTCTGACATCCTCGTTCAGAACACCGCCAAGGATGCCTTTCGCAGCGTGAACGACGCTGTAACCGCAGGAGCGACACCATGGCCTTGAACACCATTCGGACCCGCTACACCCTGATCTTCCTCGGCTTCATCGGCGCGACCCTCGCGGCCACCGTCATCGGCATTCGCCTGTGGGTGACGCCGGACCTGGTCGCCGCCGGTGAATCCGCCGTGCTCACCCGCGTCAACGAGGTGGGCACCCGCATCTATCGCGAACTCAACCAGATCCAGGCGCAGCAGCGCTCCATCACCCAGACCGTGCCGCTGCTGGACAGCGCCGCCATCGACCGGGTGCTGCCCGGCCTGGTGGACCAGTACGGCGATGCCAAGGTGTTCGGCGGCGGCATCTGGCCGCTGCCCAACCAGCGCGAGCAGGGTCGCGACAAGTTCAGCACCTTCTATCACCGCGATGCCGGCGGAAAGCTGATCGTCAACACGCACTGGAACTCCCCCGAGTCGCTCAACTACTGGGAGCAACCCTGGTTCCAGGCTGGCCTCAAGGCTCCCGCCGGCCAGTGCGTCTGGGCCGCCGCCTACAAGGACGCCGCCAGCGCCGAGCCGCGCACCAACTGCGCCATGGCCATCCAGCGCGACGGCAAGGCCTTTGGCGTCTCGACCATCGACCTCACCCTGGGCTTCTTCAACCCCCTGGTGGACAGCCTGCGCAAGGAACTCGACGACACCGACATGATGATCGTCGAGGCCGACGGCAAGATCCTCAGCAACCTCAGCGAACTCGGCGATTCGCAGATCCTGAACAACGTCTCGGCCTATGCCACCCGTTCGCCCTTCGTCGCCGCCATCCAGCAGAACCTCGGCAAGCTCAAGGGCGAGGCCGTGGTGCGCGACACCTATGTCGACGAGCACGGCACGCCCCACACCTTCTTCCTGCGCCCGCTGGCCGGCACCCCCTGGCTGCTGGCCACGGCGCTGCCCACCTCGCTCATCGCGGCGACCAACACTGGTATCCTCAAGACCCTGGCGGCGATCCAGCTGCCGCTGGTCCTGCTGCTGGTAGGCATCATGGTGCTGGCGCTCGGCAAGCTGATGGGTCGCCTGGGCCTGCTGCAACGCAACATCGAATCCCTGTCCGCCGGCGATGCCGACCTGACCCGGCGCATCCCGGTGCACGGCCAGGACGAGGTGGATGCGGTGGCCGGCGCGGTCAACGGCTTCATCGGCTATCTGCAGCGGCTGATCGGCGAGGTGGGCGACGCCACCGACCGCATCGACACCGGTCTCAAGCAGCTGCACGGCCAGGCCCAGCAGAACGGTGCCATCCTGGCCCGCCATGCCAGCGAGACCGACCAGGCGGTAACCGCCATCACCGAGATGAGCGCCACCTCCGACTCCGTGGCCCGCAGTGCCAGCGACACCGCCACCCTCACCCAGGCCGCCAACGGCCAGGCCGAGCGTTCCCGCGCGGTGGTCCAGCAGGCCTCGGCCAGCGTGCTGGCCCTGGTGGATCAGGTGGAAGACGCCACCCTCAAGGTGCAGGCCATGCAGAGCGATGCCCAGCGTATCAACGACGTGCTCGGGGTGATCGGCGGAATTGCCGGCCAGACCAACCTGCTGGCGCTCAACGCGGCCATCGAGGCGGCCCGGGCCGGCGAACAGGGTCGCGGCTTCGCGGTGGTGGCCGACGAGGTCCGCGCTCTGGCCGGCCGTACCCAGCAGAGCACCGCCGAGATCAACGAGATGCTCAACCGGTTGCAGCAGGGGGTGAGTTCCGCGGTCGCGGCCATGGAAATGACCAAGGCCAGTTGCCAGAGCACTGCCGAGCGCACCCGCGAGGTCACCGAAGGCCTGGACGAGATGAGCGGTTCGGTGGTGCGCATCAGCGATCTCTCGACCCAGATCGCCGCCGCGGCCGAAGAGCAGAGCGTGGTGGCCGGCGAGATCAACCAGAACATGGTTGCCGTGCGCCATATCGTCGACGACCTGGTCACCAGCGGTCAGCGCACCGCCGAGAGCACCGCGGCGGTGCAATCGTCCAACGAGCAGCTGATCGCGGTGGTCCGGCGCTTCCGGGTGAGGTGACCCGAGCGCCGCGACAGGAAAAAGCCGGGCACTGCGCCCGGCTTTTTCGTCTAGCCCACCAGATGCAGGAAGTGCATGTGGCGCTCGTACTGGTCGAGGATGTCGCCGATCACGTCCTCGCGGGACCAGCCCATGACGTCATGGTCCTGGCCCCCCTCGCGCAGATAGACCTGAGCGCGGAAGTACTTGCGCTCCTCCCCCGGCTCGCTGCCCATGACGAAACTGGGCATGGCGTAGGCGTGGGGTCTGACCTGGTAGACAAACTCGGGCTGCTCGGCCGGACCGACATACAGCCGCACCCCGCCATCCTCGCGGTCTTCCACGCCACAGACATAGCCCTGCTTGCGCCATTCCTCGGCCACCGCCAGGCAAGCCGGCTTGGCCACCTCGCCGATGAAGCGCACCACGTGGCTACGCCGCGGAAACATCGCCAGGCCGCGCAGGCGGCGCTGCCAGCCGCCCGGCGTACGGCTGGTGGGCGGGGTGAGACTCAGCGACTGATGGCGCAGGCCGCGCTTGGTGGCGTCCAGCTTCAGGGCCTTGAGCAGGCCATGCATGCTGAACAACAGGGCGAGGGTGAACGGCAGGGCACTGGCGATGGTGGCGGTCTGCAAGGCCTTGAGGCCATCGGCCAGCAGCAGCGCGATGGCCACCAGCCCCATGCTGGCGCCCCAGAAGACGCGCTGCCAGACCGGCGTCTGGTCCTGGCCGCCGGAGGCCAGCATGTCTACCACCATGGCGCCGGAATCGGCGGAGGTGACAAAGAACACCACCACCATGACGATGGCGATCAGCGAGATCACGCTGGCGAAGGGGAAGTGCTCGAGGAAGGCGAACAGCGCCAGGGAGCTGTCCTGGGATACCGCGGCGGCCAGATCGGTGATGCCCTCGGTGAGGATCATGTGGATCGCCGTGTTGCCGAACACCGTCATCCACAGCAGGGTGAAACCGGCCGGCACCAGCAGTACGCCGGAGACGAATTCGCGGATGGTCCGCCCGCGCGAGATGCGCGCGATGAACAGCCCGACGAAGGGCGACCAGGCCAGCCACCAGCCCCAGTAGAACAGCGTCCAGCCGCCGATCCAGTCGGTGGGTCGATAGGCGTTGAGGTTGAGGGTGCGGCTGACGATCTCGCTGAGATAGCCGCCGGTGTTCTCGACGAAGGTCTGTAGGATCAGCACCGTGGGGCCGAGGATGACCACGGTCAGCATCAGCAGCACCGCCAGGCCCAGATTGAGTTCCGACAGCCGCCGGACGCCCTTGTCCAGCCCCGAGACCACCGAGAGGGTGGCCAGCGCCGTGGTGACGACGATCAGGCCGATCTGCACCGGGGTGGACACCGGCACGCTGAACAGCACGTTGAGTCCGGTGTTGATCTGCGAGACGCCGAAGCCCAGGGAGGTGGCGACGCCCAGCACCGTACCGATGATGGCGAAGATGTCCACGGCATGGCCGATGGGCCCATGGATGCGCTCGCCGATCAGCGGATAGAGCGCCGATCTCAGGGTCAGCGGCAGGCCGTGGCGATAGCTGAAGTAGGCCAGGATCAGGGCGACGATGGCATAGATCGACCAGGCGTGCAGGCCCCAGTGGAAGAAGGTGATGCGCATGGCCTGGCGCGCGGCGTCCACCGTCTGGCCATCGGCATAGGGCGGGTTGAGAAAGTGCATCACCGGCTCGGCGACGCCAAAGAACATAAGACCGATGCCCATGCCGGCGGAAAACAGCATGGCGAACCAGGTGGTGTTGGCGTAGTCCGGCTCGCTGTGGTCCGGGCCGAGCTTGATGTCGCCATAGCGACTCATGCCGAGAAACACCACGGTGCCCAGGATGATGGCCACGGCGAGGATGTAGAACCAGCTGAGGTTGGTGATGATCCAGCCCTGGATGGCGGCGAACAGCCACTGGGCGTTGGCCTGGAACAGACTGGCATAGAGCACCAGCACGAGTAGCAGCAGGGTCGAGGTCCAGAAGACCGGAGGACTGAAGGTGGGACGAGCGGCGGATTCTCCCTGGCCGGTCATAAAAGGGCTCCTGTTCATGAAGTGCGCACAGGTTGACTGCCCTCGGCCGTGATCGTTTCGCTGGCGACGCTACGGGAACGGCGCATGCCGCTGTGTGCTGCCGCACCAATCGCTGGGGCGCTAAGGGTCGGATGCGCTAGCCAGCACAGTGGCGCCGGGTGCTCCCGCCAGCCCCCGAAACCAGCGCGCCGGCGCCACGCCGAAGGCCTGGCGGAAATGTTTCGTCATATGACTCTGGTCATAGAAGCCGGCGGCAACGGCGGCCTCGGCCAGCCCCCGACCGAGGCGCACCTGCAGACGCACCTGGTCGAGGCGGCGCAGGGTCAGGTAGCGATGGGGACTGGTGCCGAAGTAGGCACGGAAATCCCGGGTCAGACTCCAGCGATCCCGACCGGCGCAACGGGCCAGGTCGTCGAGGGTGACCGCCTGGTCGAGATGATCCTCCAGGTATTCCCGCGCACGCAGCGCGGCGGCGAAGTCCACCCGCCCGCGACTGGGCCAGGCCTGGCAGACCTCGGCGAGGGTGGCGACCAGGCCATAGAGGGCGTCGTCGCGAGCTAGGACATCGGATTGCGCGTCGAGGGCGGCGAACACCGCCTCGGTGGCCCGGGCCAGGCGCGGATCCCGGGAGACGCTCTCGCGGTGGAAGGGCAAGGGCCGTCCACCCAGGATGTCCTGCATCAGGGTCGGCGGCAGGTAGAGCATGCGATAGCGAAAGCCATCGGCGGCGCCGGCACGCCCGTCATGGACCTCGTCCGGATGCAGGATCATGGTCTCGCCGGGCAGGCTGTTGGTCCGGGCGCCGCGATAGGAAAAGCTCTGCACCCCGGCCAGGGTACGGCCGATGGCATAGGTGGCATGGCGATGGGGGTCGAAGGCATGGCCACTGAAGAAGGCCTCGATGGACTCCAGCTCGGCATAGGCCGGGGCGTGCCTCACCCAATCCGTGGCGCCGGGCAATTCGATCTGGCTGCTCATGGCGACTCCTCCGGCGCTCAGCCTAGCAGACCACGCCAGGCGTCGTGGAACAACAGCAGGGCGCAGCCAACCAGACTCAGGCCCAGCAGCCGATTCACCGCGCGAAAGCCGCGTCCCTGCACCAGGTAGCGCCCGAGCAGCGCCCCGAGCAAGGCGTAGCTCGCCGGGGCGCCGCAGGCCGACAGCGCCAGGGGCAGCGACCAGAGGGCGATCTTGCCCCCGGTCACCTGGGCCGCCGGAAACATCACCGTGGCGATGGGCAGCACCGCCAGCCACGCCTTGGGATTGAGGCCCTGGATCAGCAGGCCGCTGGCAAAGGTCAGCCGCGTGGCGGCGCCTTCCCCCTCGGCCGTCGGCGGCGCGGCCCGGGCGATGCGATAGCCGAGGTACAGGCAATAGCCACCGCCGAGGAGCGCCAGCCATGGCAGCAGCGCCCCCGAGACCACGACCGCCCCGGCATAGCCCAGCGCCAGAAAGAGCACCAGCATGGCGCAGCCCACCCCGGCATAGAAGCCCAGCGCCCGGCGGGCCTGGCCGCGCAGACCGGCATTGAGGCCCAGGGCGTTTACCGGGCCAGGGCTGTAGATGACGCTGAAGGCATAGAGGACGATTTCCAAGGGGCACCTGCCAGGCTGCGAGAAGGAAGCCCAGGCTAGCCAGCGCGCCCGGGGTCTGGCTTGTACGTCTGTGGCTGAGATGAGCCACCCGCTCTGGCACTCGAACTCCGCCGGGGTGTGGCACTCTATCCAGGCCAAGGCCTGGAAGAGAAAGTCCATGTTCGGATCGCTGCGCAGTCGTCTGATTGCCCTGCTGCTGATGCTCGGCGGCATGGCCGTCGGGGTCGGCTGGCTGATGATCCTGCTCTTGCGCCAGTCGGAAAGCGCCCAGCTCGGCCAGGCCACGGTGGAAGCCGAGCAGGCCTGCCAGGCCATCGCCAGCAGCTATCGCTTCTACAGCAATGGCTGGTCCGGCCCTACCGCGGGCCTCGCCGACCCGACGCTGCAGCGCAGTCTCGGGGGCGTGGCCAGTGTCGCCCTGCTGCGCTATCGCGGCATGGCCGGCGGCCTCTGGCAGGAACAGGCGGGACTGCTGGCCGATGCCAGTCCCTTCCCCCTGACCGCCGCCGAACGCCAGCACCTGGCCGATCTCTCCGCCGCGACCCTGGCCGAGGCACGCAGCCTGAGCGACAGCTTCAGCGCGGACGGCGCCACGGTGCTGGTGGCCGCCTGCCCGCTGTCCGGGCCCATTGCCGATCTCGCCGCCTGGACCCTGACCCGCCTGACCTTCGCCGAGGGCAGCGGGCAGCGCCAGCTGAAACTGGGCCTGGGCCTGCTGCTGCTGGCCATGCTCGCCGCCACCCTGCTGCTCGGCCGACTCACCTGGCAGTGGTCGCGCCATGTCGCGCGGGTCGAGCGCGATCTGGGCGCCAATGCCAGCCACGACCTGCCCACCCTCGCCCTCACCGGCGAACGCGAGCTGGACCGGGTGCTGGCGGCGCTCAACCAGGCCGGGCAGCGCCTGACCCAGGCCCGGGACGAGGCCCAGCGACTGACCACCCAGGTCCACGCCAGTGAACGGCTGGCCGCCCTTGGCCGAGTGGCCGCCGGGGTCGCCCACGAGATCCGCAACCCCCTGGCCGCCATGCGCCTCAAGGCCGAGAACGCCCTGGCCGGCGACAGCGGCCGGCAGCAGAAGGCGCTGGACGCCATCCTCACCCAGGTCACCCGGCTGGACCGCCTGCTGCGCCGCCTGCTCGACCTCACCCAGCCGCTGCACCTGCAACCCACTGTCATCGCGCTGCCGGCCTTTTGTCGCGAGGTGCTGGCCGGTCACGAAGACCAGGCCGCCCAGCGCGGCATCCGCCTGACCGCCCGGGTGGCCGTCGATGAGGGCTGGTTCGATCGCGACGCCCTGGCCCGCGCCCTGGACAACCTGCTGCTCAACGCCCTCCAGGCCGCCCCGGCAGACAGCGAGATCCGTCTCGACGCCAGCCGGCGCGGCAACTGGCTGGTGCTGGCGGTGGAAGACGAAGGCCAGGGGCCACCCGCCGAGTTGCGCGCCCAGCTCTTCGAGCCCTTCGTCACCGGTCGCCCGGAGGGCACCGGCCTGGGCCTGGCCCTGGTCCGCGAGACCGCCCGCGCCCACGGCGGCGAGGCGCGACTGATCGATCCCTCCCTTCCCACGCGCTTCGAGATCCTCCTGCCATGCCAACCCTGCTGATCATCGATGACGACGCCGGTCTGCGCGACGCCCTGGCGGAAACCGCCGCGGACCAGGGCTACCGGGTGCTGCAGGCCGACGGGGGCGAAGCGGGCTTGCAGCTCCTGACGCAGGAGGCGGTGGACGCCGTGCTGCTCGACCTGCGCATGCCCGGGCTGGATGGCCTGGAGGTGCTGGCGCGCATCCGCGCCCTCCCCGAACCACCGGCGGTCACGGTGCTGACCGCCTTCGCCAGCGCCGGCAACACCATCGAGGCCATGCGCCTGGGCGCCTTCGACCACCTCACCAAGCCCATCGGCCGTGACGAGCTGATCCGGGTACTGGCCGGCATGACCGCCCAGCGCCGTCCGGCCAGTGCGCCACCGGCCGCGGTCGAGGGCCATACCCTGGTGGGCGGCAGCGACGCCCTGCGCCAGGTGCAGAAGACCATCGGCCGCCTGGTGGACAGCGAGGCCACGGTGCTGGTGACCGGCGAGACCGGCACCGGCAAGGAACTGGTGGCCCGCGCCATCCACGAGCATGGCAAGAGACGCGGGGCGCCCTTCGTGGCGGTCAATTGCGCGGCCATCCCGCCGGATCTGCTGGAAAGCGAACTCTTCGGCCATGTGCGCGGCGCCTTCAGCGGGGCCACCGCCAATCGCCTCGGTGCCTTTCGCGAAGCCCAGGGCGGCACCCTCTTTCTCGACGAGATCGGCGACATGCCGCTGCCGATGCAGGCCAAGATCCTGCGCGCCCTGCAGGAACGCGAGGTGACGCCGGTGGGTGGCGCGCCGGTGCGCCTGGACGTGCGCCTGGTGGCCGCCACCCACCGCGACCTGGCCCAGCGGGTCGCCAGCGGCGACTTCCGCGAGGACCTCTTCTATCGCCTGCACGTGGTACCCATCCACCTGCCGGCGCTGCGCGAGCGGCGGGCCGACATCCTGCCGCTGGCCGAACACTTCCTCGCCCCCAGCGGCCGCGTCCTGGCGGACGATGCCGCCGCCCTGCTCTTGCGCCACCCCTGGCCGGGCAACGTGCGCGAATTGCGCAACGCCATCCAGCGCGCCGCGACCCTGGCCCAGGGCGAACGCATCGTCGCCGCCGACCTGGCCTTTCTGCAGGGCGAGCCCCCGGATGCGGTCGCCATCGACGCCAGCTGGCCGGAGGAGACCCTGGCCGAAGCCACCGCGCGCCTGGAACGCCTGCTGATCGAGCGCGCCCTGCAGCGCAGCGGCGGCAATCGCGCCGAAGCGGCCCGCCGCCTGGGCATCCATCGCCAGCTGCTCTACACCAAGCTGAGTCGGCTGGGCCTGGGTGTCGGCGCAGACGACAGTCCCGCTTAGAGCCTATTCAAAGTCTCGCGAGCTAGAGACAAACAAGGCGAAAATGACTGAGGAAGCGGAGTTTACGAGTGGTAAATGAGCATTCCGAAGCCATTTTCAACGCCGTTTGGCCGACGCGCAGCAGACTTTGGACAGGCTCTTAGGCTGTCCGCTTTGCCGACAGGTATGTCCGCCAGCCGGACGCAACGCCGGGCTCGGACGGTCTCAATAAATCGCAAGGTATTGATTTATATAGAAAATAAAATTTGGCACAGGCCCTGCAATATCCTGATCGTCAACCACCGCAGGAGTCATCCATGCCTACCAAGACCCAAACCCTCGTGATCGGGACCTTCGCCCTGCTGTCCGTCAGCGGCCTCGTCCTGGCACAAACCGCACCCGCCGGCAGCACCGCCTCCACCACCGCGGCCAGCGCCCAGATCCCTACCCAGCAGGGCCAGCTCAAGCAGTTCCTGCTCAATCCCCGCGGCGATATCGACGGCCTGATCCTGGCCGACGGCACCGAGGTCAACACCCCGCCGCACCTGTCCGAGCAACTGGCCGCCACCTTCAAGCCGGGTGACAGCATCAACGTCGCCGGTCTGCGCGCCGCCAGCCTGCCGCTGGTCCAGGCGGTGTCCCTGACCAACGTCCAGACCGGCAAGACGGTCACCGACGAAGGCCCCGATCGCGTGGCCGGTCGCCGTCCGCCGGCACCCCCGGCACCGGGCACCGAGCGCGATGGCGACAGCCTCCAGGGCCAGATCGTCCAGTTGCTGCACGGTCCCCGTGGCGACGTGAACGGCGCCCTGCTGCAGGACGGTACCGCCCTGCGCCTGCCGCCCCATGAAGCCCTGCGCCTGCAAGCGCTGCTCAAGCCCGGTCAGACCGTAGCCGTCCGCGGCGAGCTGGTGGCCAATGCCCAGGGCCGTGCCTTCCGGGTCAGCGCCCTCGGCGCCGATGCCAACTCGCTGCAGACCCTGGATACCCCGCCGGCACCCCGCGGTCCCGGTCGTCTGCCGCCGCCCCCGCCCCCCGGCGTCCAGCCGGTCGCCCCGGGCGCTCAACCGCCGGCGCCCCCGGCACCGCCGGCCGGCTGATCAGGCCAGCAGCCGCCGGGTCGCTTCGGCGATCCGGCGGCAGGCTTCCTGCAGCACCTCGTGCGAGGTGGCGTAGGAAACCCGGAAGTAAGGCGCCAGGCCAAAGGCCGAGCCTGGCACCACCGCCACCCCGCCCTCGTCCATGAGGTAGCGGGCAAAGGCCGTATCGCTGTCGATCAGCTCCCCGACCGGCGTCCGCCGACCCAAGACCCCCGCGCAACTGGCATAGACATAGAAGGCCCCCTCGGGCCGCCGCGCCGACAAGCCCGGCACCGCGTTCAGCGCGTCCACCACCAGATCCCGCCGCTGGCGAAACAGCTCGCAGCGCTCGCGCACGATGTCCTGCGGCCCATCCAGGGCGGCGATGGCCGCGGCCTGGCTGACCGAGCAGGGGCAGGAGGTCACCTGGCTCTGCACACTGGCCATGGCCTGGATCAGCGCCTTGGGTCCGCCGGCATAGCCCAGGCGCCAGCCGGTCATGGCATAGGCCTTGGAGACGCCGTTGATGGTCAGGGTCCGCTCGCGCAGCCGTGGCTCCAGGGCCGCCGGAGTGACGAAGCGAAAGCCGTCGTAGAGGATGTGCTCGTACATGTCGTCGACCATCAGCCAGACCTGCGGATGGCGCAGCAGCACCTCCAGCAGCGGGCGATAGTGTTCCTCGCCATAGGCCGCCCCGGAGGGGTTGGAGGGCGAGTTGAGCATCACCCAGCGGGTGCGCGGGGTGATGGCCGCATCCAGTGCCTCGGCGGTCAGGCGGAAGCCATCCTCCTCACGGCACGGCAGCACCACTGGCGTGCCGCCGAGGATGGTGACGATGTCGGCATAGGTCACCCAGAAGGGCGCGGGGATGATCACCTCGTCGCCCGGGTCCAGGGTCGCCATCATGGCGTTGAAGATCACCTGCTTGGCCCCGGCCGAAGCGGTCACCTCGTCCTGGGCGAACACCAGGTCGTTCTCCCGGGCGAACTTGCGGCGAATGGCCTCCTTGAGCGCCGGGCTGCCGTCGAGCACCGGGTACTTGGTCTGGCCGGCGCGGATGGCCTGGATCGCCGCCTCCTTGATATGCTCCGGGGTATCGAAGTCCGGCTCGCCCGCACCCAGCACCAGTAGATCGGCGCCCTGGCGGCGCAGGGCATTGGCGCGCTCGGTGATCTTGAGGATCTCGGAGACGCCCACGGAGGCGAGGCAGTGGGCGAGGTGCAGGGTCGAATCGGCGGCCATGACAGGGCTCCAGGCAGGACGAAAAGAGGTGCCGGAAGCGTCCGGCAGGGATCGTCTCGCACTATCGAACCGCGGCCGCTTGCCTTCAAACGCTATAAAGGACTCACGTCATTCCGCCGGGGCATGGTCTGGCGTCAACACGGAGGCTAGAGTGGCGACCATGACCACCGCACCCTCCCCCCTCGCCGCCTACCGCCGGATCCTGGCCCAGGGCGAACGCCTGCCCGATGCCGCCCAGGAGGCCGCTGTCCTGCGCCTGGAAGCCTGCCACGCGGCGCTGCTGGCGGGTCGGCCGACGCGCGGTCTCTATCTCTGGGGGCCGGTCGGCCGTGGCAAGACCTGGCTGCTGGATCTGTTCCACGCCAGCTTGCCGGTGCCCGCCCGCCGCCAGCACTTCCACCACTTCATGCGCTGGGTGCACCAGCGTCAGTTCCAGCTCGCCGGCACCCGCGATCCCCTGCAGGTGCTGGCCCGGGAGCTGGCCGCCGAGGTGCGGGTGCTGTGCTTCGACGAACTCTTCGTCAGCGACATCGGCGATGCCATCCTGGTGGGCGGCCTGCTGCGCGCCCTGCTGGACCAAGGTCTGGTGCTGGTGGTCACCTCCAACCAGCCGCCGGAGCAGCTCTATGCCGGCGGCTTCAATCGCGAGCGCCTGCTGCCCGCCATCGCCGCTCTGCAGGCACACCTGGACGTGCTGGAGGTGGACGGCGGTCAGGATCACCGCCTGCACCAAGGCCAAGCCGAACCGCGCTTCTGGGTGGACGATCCCACCGCCCTCGCCACGACCTTTGCCCGCCTCACCGCGGGAGAAGCCGTGACGACCGCGCCCCTGATCCTCGGCGAGCGCCCGCTGCCCGTGGTGCAGCGGGCCTCCAGCGCGATCTGGCTGGATTTCGCCGTGCTCTGCCAGGGCGCCTGGGCCACCACCGACTACATGGATCTCTGCACCCGCTTCCCCGCCCTGTTGCTGAGCGGCGTGCCCTGCCTGTCCGGCGATCCCCGTGCGGGCCGCATCGCCCGCGGCACCGAAGACGGCGCGACGCGGGTCCTGGCCGGCGACCGCGAACTGCCCCGCCTGGCGCCCCAGGACGACGCCGTGCGCCGCTTCATCGCCCTGGTCGACGAAGCCTACGACCGCCGCCGCCCGCTCTACCTGGACGCCGCCGTGCCCCTGGATCAGCTGTACACCCGCGGCTTTCTGGAATTCCCCTTCCGCCGCACCCTGAGTCGCTTGAAGGAGATGCAGCAGGCCCGGTACTAGGCCTAGCACGGCAATCGGGCGCTGCGGCGACGAGGCACGCCGCGGAGCGGCGGAGCCCCGTGGTAAGGTGGGACATCCCACAGCTTGACGAGGCCCGGTCATGACTCCGCGCATCGAACCCTTCTTCGACGCCACCACGTCCACCTTCACCTATGTGATCTACGAAGCCCCCGGCAGTCGCTGCGCCATCGTCGACTCGGTGCTGGACTACGATCCGCATTCGGGTCGCACCGCCACCCTTTCGGCGGATCGCGTCGCCCGCTTCGTGCGCGATCAGGGGCTGACCGTGGAGTGGCTGCTGGAGACCCATGCCCACGCCGACCACCTCTCCGCCGCGCCCTATCTGCGGCGGCAACTGGGCGGGCACATCGCCATCGGCGAGGGCATCCGCCGGGTCCAGGGCGCCTTCAAGGACGTCTTCAACCTGGAGCCGGAATTCCGCCTCGACGGCTCCCAGTTCGATCACCTGTTCCAGCCCGACGAGGTCTTCCACATCGGCGCCCTGACCGCCCGCGCCTTGCACGTGCCCGGCCACACTCCGGCCGACATGGCCTACCAGGTGGAAGAGGAGCATGTCTTCGTCGGCGACACCCTGTTCATGCCCGATGTCGGCTCGGCGCGCTGCGACTTCCCCGGCGGCAGCGCTCGCGACCTCTATCGTTCGATCCGCCGGCTGCTGACCCTGCCCGAGGCCACGCGCCTCTATCTGTGCCACGACTATCCGCCCGCCGGCCGCGAAGCGCGCCACGAGACCACCGTGGGTGAAGAGCGCGCCCTCAACGTGCATGTCCGCGACGGAGTGGACGAAGACGCCTTCGTCGCCCTGCGCACCCGCCGTGATGCCACCCTGTCCATGCCGACGCTGATCCTGCCGGCGATCCAGGTGAACATCCGCGCCGGCACCCTGCCGCCCGCCGAGGCCAATGGTCGCCGTTACCTGAAGATTCCCATTGACGGTTTCTAGAATCGTTGCCACCCGTCGTACAAGGTAAGAGCCACAGGCATTGGACGCAGCGGCGCCGCTGCGTCCAGGCTTTTTCACTTCGCACAGCTTCTCTGCTCCGTCCAACCCAGCGGCAAGGTTGGACAGCGCCTCGGCCGAATTTAGATACAGACCTGGTAGTGGCCCATGGCCTGCGACCACCCATCCCCTGGCCGGGAAACCTCGCCGCGTCCGCTCCTCAATACCAGGGCAGGCAATGTGTTCTGCACTACATTCCCAAAAGAGGTAGAGCGACCATGACCACCAAGAATTCGAACTCCAATCCCGGCAACTTCGCCAATGATCGCGAGAAGGCTGCCGAGGCCGGGCGCAAGGGCGGCCAGAACAGCGGGGGCAACTTTGCCAACGATCGCGAGAAAGCCTCCGAAGCCGGACGCAAGGGTGGTAGCCGCTAGGCGCTTCCCTCCTTGTAGCGGAGCCACGTCCGGGTGGACCCGGCTCCTTCGTCCCACGATCAAGAGGAATTCACGATGAGCACCAACAACTCCAATCCCGGCAACTTCGCCAACGATCGCGAAAAGGCCGCCGAAGCCGGCAGCAAAGGTGGACAGAACAGCGGGGGCAACTTCGCCAACGATCCCGAGCGCGCCGCCGAAGCCGGCCGCAAGGGCGGCGAGAACAGCGGCGGCAACTTCGCCAATGACCCCGAGCGCGCCGCCGAAGCCGGCCGCAAGGGCGGCGAGAACAGTGGCGGCAACTTCGCCAATGACCGCGAGAAGGCGTCCGAGGCCGGCCGCAAGGGCGGTCAGAACAGCGGCGGTGGCGGCCAGCAGTAATCCGGCCTGATCCAGGCCAGGGCGAAGGGCAGGCTCATCCTGCCCTTCCTGCTTTCACGTCCGTTCACTTTTCTCCCGGCTCGGGTATCACCGAGATCTGGCCGTTCTTTTCCAGCACCGCGAAGCGGATCTGCTCCAGCCGTTCCAGCCCCTGACTCTGCCGCGCCGCCTCGAGGATGTCTTCCTCGGTGAGGCGGGCCTTGCGCAGTCGCTCCGTCAGCGGCTTGCCGTACTCCACCACGATCAGCGGCACCCCGTCGAGAAAGCGCCCGACCCGGGGCGAACGTTCCTTGAACAGCGACAGCAGGATGTCGATCAGCACCAGGGTGGCGATCACCACGAAGGCATTGATCACCGAAAAATCATCCCCCAGCAGCGCCTGCTGGGTCGCCTCGCCGATCACCAGCAACAGGACGAAATCGAAGGTGGTGATCTCCGACAGCGCCCGCCGTCCGGTGATGCGAAACAGCACCAGCAGAAAGGCGTAGAGGGCGGCGGCGCGCAGGACGGATTCCATGGCAATTCCCTAGGGATAGATGAAGGCGGAGAGTGCCAGCGGTGGCTGGCCGGGTCGCAGGATCCGCCAGTCGACGGTGCCCAGGCGGTCCGGGCGCAAGGCGAGGTGCAGTCGACTCGACCCCGCTCCCGGCGCCAGATCGAGCCAGAGCACCCCGTCGCTGCTGGTCATGCGCAGCGGCTGGGGATAGAGGGCTTCCACCGTCCAGTCGGCCACCAGGCGCTCATCCAGGCCAATGCGGTCGAGGCCGGATGCCAGTTCCAGGGTCAGGGTCGCCGGCGCACCCCGGCGCTGGAAGCGCTCGTACTCGACCCGGAGCTGGCCGTCCGCGCTGACCCGGGTCGCCGTGGCCCAGGGCCCGCCGCTGGCGAACAGGCCGGCCAGGGCCAGGGCGACGAACAGGCCCAGCAACACCCAGCCCAGCCGCTCGCAGCGCCAGATCCAGCGTTGCAGGCCCGGCTCCTCGCGGATTGGCAGAGGCTTTTCCACCCGTGGCGTCATGGCGGTCGCTCCGGAATTCGATAGAGCTTGGAGCCCGACCGGAGGTCGCCGGTTCGACCGCTTCGCCCACCCACTGGGGCATACTGCGCGCCCCTTTTTTTCTGGAGTCCTGTCGATGCCCGTCTGGTGGCTGCTCGTCCTGCCCTTCATCGCCGGTGCCTGCCTGCCGCTGCAGGCCGGCATCAACGGCCAACTCGCCCGGCACCTCGGCAGCGTCTTCGCCGCGGCGTCCATTTCCTTCATGGTCGGTCTCGTCGCCCTGCTGGGCCTGACCTTCTGGCAGCGTGGTGTCCCTACCCTGGGTGCGCTGCGCGACCTGCACTGGTGGCACTGGTGCGGCGGCCTGCTGGGCATGTTCTTTATCGCCATGGCCGCCTTCGCCGGTCCGCGCATCGGCGCCACCCTGTTCATGGCGCTGGTGATCGCCGGGCAGCTGGCCATGTCGCTGAGCCTGGATCACTTCGGCTGGGCCGGCTTTCGCCAGGATCCGGTCACCCTCGGCAAGCTGGCCGGCGTGGCGCTGATCGGTGCCGGCGTCTGGTGCATCGCCCGGGCCTAGGTCTAGTAGAGATCGCGACGGTAGCGCTGTTCGTCGATCAGCCGCTGGACCTCGGCCTCGCCGAGCAGCGCCGCCAGGGTAGCCTGGACGCTGCGCCCCAGGCCCGGCAGGCTGCCGCAGACCATGATCACGGCATCCGCCGCCAGCCAGTCCAGCAGCAGTTCCTGTTGCGCTCGCAGGCGGTCCTGCACATAGCCATCGCCGTCCCGCGAGAACACCCGGTCCAGCCGTTCCAGTTCACCCCGCGCCTGCCAGGCATCCAGCTCCGCCCCATAGAAATCGTCGTGGGCCGCCGTGCGTTCGCCGAACAGTAGCCAGTTGCGCCGGTACCCGGCGGCGATACGGGCAGCCAACAGCGGGCGCACCCCGGCCAGTCCGGTCCCGGCAGCGATCAGGATCAGCGGGCGCGGGTCCAGCGGCGGTCTGAAGCCCGGATGGGCGCGGAGCCGCGCCTGCACCGCATCGCCCGGCCTCAGCCCTGAGGTCAGCCAGCCGGAGGCGATGCCCAGGCGACCGTCCGCCTTGCGCGCCTGGCGCACCAGCAATCGCAGCGCGCCTTCATCGGGCAGCGAGGCGATGGAGTACTGGCGCACGGCGAGCGGTAGCAGAGCGTCGAGTAGCGCCTGGGCGTCCAGGCCCGCCAGCGCGGCCTGGTCTTTCGGCAACAGGCGGGTGTCCAGGGCCGCGGCGAGGGTCTGGCTGACGCCGTCGCCCACCACCACGCTATCCGCGGCCAGCCCCAGGGGCGACAACCAGGCCGCCACGCGCTCGGCGCCCTGGCGCGGCGCGATCTCGAGGATATCGCCGGGTGCCCAACTGCTCCCAGGCGGCGGCAACAGCTGCAGCTCGAAGACGGCTCCACCGGGGCTGCCGGCATTGAGCGGCTGCACCGCTAGCAGCGGCCAGGCCCGCAGTGGCCGTTCGACCGCTGGCTCGATGGCCACGGCGCCCAGGGCCTGGAGTCGACCCTGCCAGAGCGCGAGCGCCCGAGCGTCGCCATTGTCCACCTCCACCGGAGCGAACAGCGACCGGGCGCCCTGCCCGGCGAGCCAGGCATCCAGCCGCCGGGCGAAGGCGCAATAGGCCGGATAGCGCCGATCGCCCAGGGCCAGCACCCCGAAGTTCAGATTCGGCAGCGCGGTCTGGGTCAGCATCCGTCGTTCGAAGCCACGGGCGGCGTCCGGTGCCTCGCCGTCGCCGTGGGTGGCGACGACGAACAGCGCCTGGGTAGCCTGCTGCAGGCGCTCGACCGAAAGCCGTCCGAGTGCGACCACTTCGGCGCTGAGTCCCGCCGCCTGCAACTGGCCGGCGGCCTGCCAGGCCAGCGCCTCGCCCTGGCCGCTCTGGCTGGCATAGCCGATCAGCCAGTCGGCGGCGCCCGGCGTGGCCGGCAGCAGGCCGCGCCGGGCCTGGTGCGCCTGGCGACGCTTGCGGCGGCGGTCCAGATAGAGCCAGAGGCCAGTCACCATGAACAGCGGCATGGCCAGGCTGGCGAGCGCCAGGGCTACCCGTCCCGCCAGGCCGAAATACTCGCCCGAATGCAGCGCATAGACGCTGAGCAGCAGCCGAGCGCCGAGCGGCTGTTCGCTGTAGCGGCGGTGATCGAGCACCCGTCCCGCGCCATCGAAGACGATCCGATTGAGGGCACGGACATGCTCGGCCTCGTCGGGCAGGTACCAGAGGGTCGGCTGACTGACCTTGCGCGCCGGATTGGGCAGCAGCAGGCCATAGCCCTCGACCTGTCCGCCGGTCTCCTGCCGAAAGCTCTGCCAGAGCGCATCCAGGTCCACGTCCTGGCGCGCCACCACGCCGCTGATCCGGGGCTCCGGCGCCGCCCCCAGCAATCGCTCGCTGGCCTGGCGATACCAGTCATAGGACCAGTACAGACCGGTCAGGGCCGCCAGCAGATAGAGCAGCAGGCACCAGGTGCCCGCCACGGCGTGCAGGTCCCAGTGGAAACTCCGCCCCCGACGCGCCCAGTCGAGGGTCAGCCAGGTGCGCCAGCGCCCTGCCTGGCGCGGCCAGCGCAGGTAGAGGCCGGACAGGCAGAGCACCAGCAGGATCAGGGTGGCGGCCCCGGTCAGGGCCTTGCCTACCGGCCCCAGGGCCAGGGAGCGGTGCAGGTCCAGGACCAGGCGAAAGAATCCCTGGCCGCGCGGCGCCTTCAGCACCTCGCCGGTGTAGCGATCGAACAGCAGCACCTCGCCACGGCCCTGGCCGCTCGCCGGCGCCAGGCCGAGCAGGCCGTAGCCCTCCCCCGCCATGCTGGAGACGAAGCCTAATTCCTGACCCGGAGCGAGCAGACGCTGCCGCACTTCCGGCAGTGTCAGCGGGCGCCGGTCCGGCGTCGCGGCGGTCGGCGGCGGATTGAGCAGCTCCAGCAACTCCAGCTGAAAGCTGTAGAGCGCCCCTGTCACCCCCAGCACCACCAGCACCAGACCCGCCACCAGCCCGAGCAGGCTGTGCAGCTGGAACAGACCCCCGCGGATCAGGGCTGGGCCCACAGCCGCAGGAGGTTGTGATAGACGCCGGTCAGCTGCAGGCAGGCCTCGTGGCCCTGCCCCAGCTCGGCCGCCGCCCGCTGGATACCCTGGTCGAGTTCGAACAGCTGGCCGCGCTGGCCGGCGTCGCGCACCAGGCTCTGGATCCAGAAGAAGGAACACAGCCGGGTACCGCGGGTGACCGGCAGCACCCGGTGCAGGCTGCTGGCCGGATAGAGGATCAGATCGCCCGCCGCCAGCTTGACGCTGTGGGCGCCATAGGTGTCTTCCACCACCAGCTCGCCGCCGTCGTATTCGTCCGGCTCGCAAAAGAACAGCGTGGCCGACAGATCGGTGCGCAGGTAGCCGCTGCCATCCGGTAGCGGCCGCAGGGCATTGTCCACGTGCAGGCCAAAGGACTGGCCGCCCTGGTAGCGATTGAACAGCGGCGGAAACACCCGTGCCGGCAGCGCCGCGGCGACGAACAGCGGATGCCGTGCCAGCGCCTGCTGGATCAGCTCGCCCACCGCGCGCGCCGCCGGCTCGTCCGCCGGCAGCTGCAGATTGTCCTTGGCCATGGCCGACTGGAAACCGGCCGTGTGCCGGCCATCGGCCCAGGCGGCCGCCTCCAGCCGCTCCCGGCATTCCCTTACCTGCTCGGGCGTCAGCACGCCCGGAACGCTGATCATCATGGTGATTCCCCTCTAACGCCGAAAGCCCTGCGCAGGCAGGGCTTCGGTTGCTGCAGGCGACCTCAGAAGCTGTAGGTCGCGGTCAGGATGGCGGAACGGGCATCGCCGTATTCGATGGCCGACGACCGGGTGCTTACGCCCAGTTGCGAACGCACCCGCTCCACATAGTCCTTGTCGAAGACGTTGTTGACGTTGAGCTGCAGGTCGACGTTGCGATTGACGCGATAGCCGACCATGGCGTTGTGCAGCCAGTAGTCGTCGAGCTTGGCGCCGTCGTTGCTGGAGGTGACGTTGCGCTCGCTGACGTAGCGGGCGCCATAGCCCACCCGCCAGCCGGCCGGCAGCTCATAGGTGGTCCAGAGATTGAGCGAACGCGGCGGAGTGTTGGCCAGCGCCTGGCCTTCACGATTGCGGCCGTCCAGGGTGTCGGCGGCCTTGAGCGTCTCGCTGTCGAGGAAGGTGAAGTTGGCGTAGACGTTCCACTGCGGAGTGATCCGTCCGGTGGCGCCCAGCTCGATGCCCTGCACGCGCTGCTTGCCGGCCAGGGCGGTGCTGCCGTCGGCCAGGGTTTCCCGCGCATTGCTCTTCTCAACGCGGAACAGCGCGCCGTCCAGCTCCAGGCGCTTGTCGAGGAATTCCCACTTGGTGCCCAGCTCCCAGGTCTTGTTCTTTTCCGGACCCAGATCCTGGTTGGCGGCGCTCAGCCCGGCGCCGGTGGAGGTCAGGCTTTCCGCCGAGGGATTGAAGGAGGTGCCATAGGCCACGTAGACCCGGCCGTTCGGAGCCGGCTTGAACACCAGGCCGGCGCGCCCGCTCAACTTGGCGTCATCGGAACTCAGCTTGGTCTTGGCGCCGCGCACGCCGTTGGCGACCGGGGTGGTGTCGCTGTCGCCATCGAACCAGTCGTAGCGCAGGCCCAGGTTCAGATCCCAGTAGTCGTTGAGGGCAATGGTGTCGAAGGCATAGAGCGCCTTGTCGGTCAGCACGTTGTTGGCGATGGCCGAGGTCTGCTTGTCGGTCGCGCCGTCATAGCGCTCCGGCGGCGCAGCCAGGGAATAGCCGGCGGCCGGGAAGGTCAGGCCATAGCTGTAGGTGTCGCGGTCGTAGTCCTCGCGGGAGAACTCGGCGCCCAGCACGAAGGAATGACCCAGGCCGAAGGTATCGACATTGCCGGTCAGGTTGGTCTGGTTGATCCACATCTCCGAGGTCACGTCGCGGCCATAGCCCTGGGGACCGGCCGGGCGATAGCGACCCGCGGCCACGCCACCCAGGTTGACGTGGGACGCCGAGATCACCACGTCGCGCTCGATGCGGCTATAGCGGGTCAGGTTCTGCAGACTCAGGTTGTCGTTGAAGCGGTGCTCCAGCTCCACGGTGAAGACATTGTTGTTGATGTCTTCCTTGTCGATGTTCTTGAAGCCGAAATAGGCATCGCGATCCACCCCGCCCAGGCGCTTGCCGTTGAGCGCCGGCACCCCGTAGTCGGGCTGGTTGTTGTCGGTCTGGTGGAAGTAGCTCAGGGTCAGGCGGGTATCGTCCGACAGGCCCAGGGCCAGCGACGGCGCGATGCCCCAGCGCTCGCGATCGATCTGGTCGCGGCCGGGCACGTCGTTCTCGTGAGCCATCAGATTCAGGCGGAAGGCGCTATCGGTACCCACGCCCTGCAACGGCTGGTTGGTGTCCAGGGTCAGGCGGCGATAGCTGTCGGTGCCCAGGCCCGCGCCGATGCGGGTGAACTGGCGCTCCTGGGGCTTCTTGCTGATCAGGTTGATAGAGCCACCGGTGGTGCCGGCGCCGCCGAACACCGAGTTGGGGCCCTTGATGACCTCGACCGACTCCAGGTTGAAGGTGTCGGTGCGGTTGGTCTGGGTGCTGTCGCGCAGGCCATCGATCTGGATGTTCGAGTTGGCGCTGAAGCCGCGGATATTGATGCTGTCGCCGGAGCCACCACCGCCCTCGCCGGCGTTGAAGGTGATGCCGGACACGTTGGACAGCACCGATCTCAGACTCAGGGCCTGCTGGTCCTGGATGACCTGCGCCGGCACCACGGTGACGGTCTGGGGGGTGTCCAGCAGGGGCGCGGTGTACTTGCGCGAGGCGGACTGCTCGGCCTTGAAGCCTTCCTGCTGCGCCTGACCTTCGATGGTCAGACTTTCCAATCGGGTCACCGGCTCCTTGGCGTCCTGGGCCTGAGCCCCGAGGGAAAGCGAAGCGACGGCGACACTGAAGGTAGAAACCAGCAAACGGCGCTGGGACAGCGAGGACATTTCCTTGGACATGATGGCGGGCCGCCTCCTTATGTGAATGCGGCGCGATTCTATTTGCAAACGATTATCAAATCCATAGCGAATGTAAATTATTCTTAACAATCCGGAAAACCGCCTGACACAGGGCTTTTCCACAGGCATGAAAAAGCCCGCGTCCCTGATGGGACGCGGGCTCGACTACCGCGGGAAGACCTTAGAGGTAGAAGGCCTTCAGCGGCGGGAAGCCGTTGAATTCCACCGCGCTGTAGCTGGTGGTGTAGGCACCGGTGGACAGCCAGTACAGGCGGTCACCGCTGGCCAGGTTCAGCGGCAGACCGTACTTGTAGTGCTCGTACATGATGTCGGCGCTGTCGCAGGTCGGCCCGGCGATGACGACTTCTTCCATCTCGCCCTTCTTCTCGGTCCAGATCGGGAACTTGATGGATTCGTCCATGGTTTCGATCAGGCCGGAGAACTTGCCCACGTCGGTGTAGACCCAGCGCTCCACGGCGGTACGCGACTTGCGCGCCACCAGCACCACTTCGCTGACCAGGATGCCGGCGTTGGAGATCAGCGAGCGGCCCGGCTCGAGGATGATTTCCGGCAGCTCGTCGCCGAAGTCTTCCTTGAGGAAGCGGATGATCTCCTCGGCATAGGTCTCCAGGCTGTTGGTGCGCTGGATGTAGTTGGCCGGGAAGCCACCGCCCATGTTGATCATTTTCAGGGTGATGCCGTCTTCTTCCTTGAGGCGCTCGAAGATCACCTTGACCTTGGCGATGGCGGCGTCCCAGACGTCGATGTCGCGCTGCTGGCTGCCAACATGGAAGGAGATGCCATAGGGCTCCAGGCCCAGCTGGCGGGCCAGGATCAGCAGATCCAGGGCCATGTCGGGCTGGCAGCCGAACTTGCGCGACAGCGGCCAGTCGGCGGAGTTGGAGCCTTCGGTGAGGATCCGCACATAGATGCGCGAGCCCGGGGCGGCCTTGGCGATGTTGCGCAGGTCGGCCTCGGAGTCGGTGGCGAACATGCGCACGCCCTTCTCGTAGAAGTAGCGGATGTCCTTGGACTTCTTGATGGTGTTGCCGTAGCTGATACGCTCCGGCTCGACACCGGTGGACAACACCTTGTCCAGCTCGTAGATGGAGGCGATGTCGAAGTTCGAGCCCTTGTCGCGCAGCAACTCGGTGATCTCGATGGCCGGGTTGGCCTTGACCGCGTAGTAGATCTTGGCGAACGGGAAGTTGCCAACGAGATCGTCATAGGCCCGGCCGATGGTGGCGGTGTCGATGACGACGAAGGGGGTTTCATGCTGGTCGGCGAAGGCCTTCATCTTCTGGAAGGTTTCGCGAGAATAGTAATCTTCGACCTTGATGGACATGCGTCGGACTCCCGATGGGCAGAACAAATTGAAGGAGGGGGTGTTCTGAACGCCTAATCCGTTTCCCCACTTTGGTTCGCCTACTTCCCAAGGCACATCGCCGAAAGCAAAAAGGTCAACGCGTACTGGCGTTGACCTCGCTGTCTCGTCGTCGGTACTTGAGCCGTATGGATCGTTTCCAGCATGGACGTTCGGGCGCGAACTTTAGGGCCAGACGCCTCAGAGATCAATGTTAAATCCATGATCTTTACCGAACGGTGACGCGCACGGACTCACCCCTCTCCTGCAACCGACCGGAGCGGGCGCCGAGATGTTCCTGGGGGGCGATGACAGGAGGTTTCCACGCGGGGAATCAAGAGGCCGAACAGTGCCATCGTCGGGCTTTGACGGTGGCGCTGGGCGATCACGGCCATGGGCCGCTCCTACAGGCACGAAAGCAACCGTAGCATCGGCCGCATCGGCCGCATCGGCGGACCGCCATGATCGCGATCAGTCTCTTGCCACCGTAGCGTGGAAAACGGCGCAGCCTTTTCCACTGAGACTTTCGATGCTGAGGCGTGCCCTCACCCCAACCCTCTCCCAGAGGGAGAGGGGGCCATCAGCGCGACTCTGGACCAATCGAGCTGGGGCTCATCGCCTTACCATAAGTCTGGTTGAGCGCAGCGAAGCCCAACAATCCCAACCCCAACCCTTACCGGAACGGCGGCTCGTCGAAGCTACGCAGCTTACGCGAGTGAAGGGAGTCGAGCTGGGTGCGCAACTGGTCCAGGGCGGCAATGCCGATCGCCAGGTGCTGGCTCACCGCGCGGGCATAGAAGGCGTTGGCCGAGCCCGGCAGCTTGATCTCGCTGTGCAGGGGCTTGTCGGAGACGCACAGCAGGGTGCCGTAGGGCACCCGCAGGCGATAACCCTGGGCGGCGATGGTGCCGCTTTCCATGTCCACCGCCACGGCGCGCGCCAGGTTGATCAGCGGGCGTTCCTGGGCCCAGCGCAACTCCCAGTTGCGGTCGTCGTAGGTCAGCACGGTGCCGGTGCGCAGGCGGCGCTTGAGCGCCTCGCCGCGTTCGCCGGTGACGCTGGCGGCGGCTTCCTGCAGTGCCACCTGCACCTCGGCCAGGGCGGGGATGGGGATGTGCGGGGGCACCACGCGGTCGAGGATGCCGTCGCGTCTCATGTAGGCGTGGGCCAGCACATAGTCGCCGATGGTCTGCGACTGCCGCAGGCCGCCGCAGTGGCCGATCATCAGCCAGCAGTGCGGACGCAGCACCGCCAGGTGATCGGTGATGTTCTTGGCGTTGGACGGGCCGACGCCGATGTTGACCAGGGTGACGCCATGGCCGTCGCCGGCGATCAGGTGGTAGGCCGGCATCTGGAAGCGGTGCCAGGCGATGGCGGCGATGACCGCCTGGGCCTCGGTCGGGTCCATGTCGCGTTCGATGATGACGTTGCCCGGCAGCACCAGGCGCTCGAAGCGCGGATCGCTGCGCAGCTGTTCAAGGCCGTGCTGGATGAACTGGTCGACGTAGCGATGGTAGTTGGTCAGCAGGATCCAGGGCTGCACGTGGCGCCAGTCGCTGCCGGTGTAGTGGACGATGCGACGCAGCGAGAAGTCGGTACGGGCGGCGTCGAACAGCGCCAATGGCAGCGGATCGATGCGCTCCCAGTCGTAGTGGCCGTCGGCGATGTCGTCGTGGGCGGCGGAGAGATCGGTGCTGGGAAAGACCCGCGCCAGCTCGGCGGCGGTCACGCCACTGCCGGCCAGTTCGTCGCCCTGCTCCACCACATAGGGATAGGGGATGTCCTGGCGACTGCGACCGATCTCGACCTGGACGTCATAGTCGCGCATCAGCGGTTCGAGCTGTTCCAGCAGATAGCCGCGAAAGGCCGCCGGATGGGTCACGGTGGCCACATAGGTGCCGGGCAGCTGGATCTTGGCGTAGGCGCGGGTGGTGGCCGGCGGCACGCCGGGGGCGCGATAGCGGATGCGGATCTCGGGATAGCGGAACAACTCGCGTTCGGCCGCGCTGGGCTCGACGCGATCCTTGAGATAGCGCTTGAGGGCGGCATCCAGGGCCTGGGTGGCCTCCTGATGCAGCGCCGCGAGACGGTCCACCGCCTCGCTGGCGGTGGCAACGACGGTGAAATCCTCGGGTACGGAGGTCATGCAAGTTTCCTTGTTGGGGCACTGCTATAGCTGACACCCTAACACCCCTGCATGACAACGGCTTCCCCCGCTAAAGCGTCTTTTCCCCCTGAGCGTGCTGCTCCCACAGGCGCCGATAGTGGCCGTCGGGACGCTGCAACAAGGCCTCGTGACTGCCCTCCTCCACCTTGCGCCCATCGCGCAGCACCAGGATGCGATCGGCATGGCGGATGGTGGAGAGCCGGTGCGCCACCACGATCAGGGTGACCTGACCGCGCAACTCGTCCAGCGCCCCCTGCAGCCGTGCCTCGGTGGCGCTGTCGATGCTGGCGGTGGCCTCGTCGAGCAAGAGCACCTTGGGTTCGCGCAAGAGCGCCCGCGCCAACGCCAGCAGCTGCCGCTCGCCGGTGGACAGGGTGAAGCCGCGCTCGCCCAGCAGGGTATCCAGGCCCTCCGGCAGACGCGCCACCAGGTCGTCCAGGTGGGCGGCGGCCAGGGCTTCGCGCAGTCGCGCGTCCGGCACCTGACTGCCGAGCAGCAGGTTGTCCCTCAGGCTGCTGGAGCGGATGAAGGGTTCCTGGGGCACGCTGGCCAGGGCCGCGCCCAGCACCTCCGGGGTCAGGCTGCCCAGTTCGCGACCGTCCAGGCAGAGGTGGCCGCCGGTGACCGGCTGCAGCCCGGCGAGCAGGTCGAGCAGGGTCGACTTGCCGCTGCCGGTGGGCCCGACGATGCCAAGAAAGGTGCCCGGGGGGATGTCCAGGTCGATGCCGTGCAGGGTGTCGTGCCCGGCGCCGGCATGGCGGAAGCGCACGGCGTCGAGGTGGAAGTGCGCGGTCGCGATGGGCCGGTCGTCTTCGCCGCTCAGCGCCGGCTTCTCTTCCAGCAGGTGCAGCAGGCGGGTACCGGCCACCGTGGCCTGCTGGAACAGGTTGAATCTCTGGGTGATGTCCATCAGCGGCTCGGTCACCCGCCCCAGGTAGGTGACGAAGGCATAGAGCACGCCGATCTCGGCGCCGCCCTGCAGATGGCCCATCCCGTAGACCAGCAGCAGCACCGCCAGCACCGCCACGCTGACCAGGTCCAGGGCCGAACGCAGCAGGAGCCCGGAGACGCGGATGGTGCGCATGCGGGCGCCGTACTGCGCCTGGTTGAGCCGCTGGAAATCCTGGCGGAAGCGCTCGGTCTGGTTGAAGGCCTGCAACAGGCCCATACCGCCGATGGCTTCGCCCAGGCGGGCGCTCTGCTCGGCGCGCAGCATCCGCACCTCCATGGCCGCCGCCCCGCTGTATCGCTGATAGGCCCAGACGATCAGCATGGCCGCCGGGATCAGCAGCACGGCGATGGCCATCAGCCGTACGTCGAGCAGGGCCATGGCCACCAGGATGCCGATCAGCAGCACGATGTTGCCGACCATGTTGCCGAGAAAGGCCACATAGAGTTCACGCAGGGCGTCGGTGTCGTTGGTGACCCGCGCCACCAGTTCGCCGGTGGCGGTGCGGTCATGGAAGCTCTGCGGCAGGCTCAGCACGTGGCGGAACAGCCGGCGCCGCTGCAGGAGCACCACGTCCATGGCGATCTCGGCGAATCTCAGCGATTGCAGGTAGCGACCGTAGGCGGCCAGGCCCTGGGAGACCACATAGGCCGCCACCAGGCCCACCAGCGGCCAGAGCCGCAGGTCGTGGGGCACCAGGTAGTTGTCCAGGTAGTGCTTGGTCAGCCAGGGCCCCAGCACATCGAACAGGGTCGCCGTGACCAGGATCGCCAGGGTGCCGGCCAGCTTGCGCGGATTGGCCAGTACCGGCTTGAGCAGTAGCGAGAGGACGCGGGTCTTGGTCATTGGCTGGCCTCCTCCGCCTGCTGCAGCGTCCAGAGTCGGGCATAGAGCCCGCCCGCGGCGAGCAACTCGGCGTGCCGGCCCCGCTCCACCAGGCTGCCCTGGTCGAGCACTATGATCTCGTCGGCCTGCTGCACGGCGGAGAGCCGGTGGCTGACGATCAGGGTGGTACGCCCCTGCAGCCCGGCCAGCGTCTTCAAGAGGCGGGCTTCGGTGGCGGTATCCACCGCCGAGAGGGTGTCGTCCAGCAGCAGGATGGGCGCCGGCGAGAGCAGCGCCCGGGCCAGGGCCACCCGCTGGCGCTGGCCACCGGAAAGGGTCAGGCCACGCTCGCCCACCGGGGTGTCCAGCCCTTGCGGCAAGGCCGCCAGGTCGGTGCCGAAGGCGGCGGCGTCCAGGGCTTCGCGGATCTCTCCGGCGGTCGCGTCGGGGCGACTGAGTGCGACGTTCTCGCCCAGGGTGCGGGCGAACAGGAAGGGATCCTGGGGCACATAGGCGAACTGGGCGCGCAGGTCGCCCAGTCGATACTCCTCGAGCGGCACCCCGCCCAGGCGGATGCAGCCCTGCTCCAGCGGAAACTGGCGCAAGAGCAGGCGCAGCAGGGTGCTCTTGCCGCTGCCGGTGGCACCGACGATGCCCAGGGTATCGCCGGCGGGCAGGTCGATGACCACGTCCTGCAAGGCCGGCTGACGCGCCTGGGGATAGGTGAATGCCGGGATGTAGACCGATAGATCGGCCTGGTCCGGTGGCGTCTGGGTGCCCTCGTCGCGGATGCGCTCGGTGACGGCGAACACCTCTTCCAGCCTACGTGCTCCAGCCTCACCGCGCTGCAAGAGGTTGAAGCACCAGCCGATGGCGAACATCGGCCAGATCAGCTGCACCAGATAGAGGCTGAAGCTGGTCAGCTGGCCGAGGGTGATATGGCCGTCGAGATAGCGCCAGCTGCCCATGACCAGGGTCAGCAGGGTGGCGAGGCTCAGGGCGACGAAGATGATCGGCTCGTAGCGCGCCTCGGTGCGCTGCACCTGGTAGTCGGCCTTGGCCACGCTGCGGGCGCGGGCGTCGAAGTCGTCCAGCTCGGCTTCGATCAGGGCGTGCTGGCGCAGCATGCGCAGACCGCTCAAGGCTTCCTGGGTGCGGTCGTTGAGGGCGGAAAAGCCGGCCAGCGCCAGGCCGAAGCGCTGCTGCACCCGCCGCGCCACGCGATAGAAGCCCCAGGCCATGAAGGGAAAGGGCAACAGCGCCAGGGCGGCCAGGGGCGCGTCGATGCCGATGAACATGGCCAGCAGCACCAGCAGCAGGGTCAGCATGCCGTCGAAACTGGCCAGCACCCCTTCGCCGGCGGCCGTCTCCACGGCGTCGATGTCCTGGGTGGCGCGGGCCAGCAGATCACCGGTGCGACTGGACTGGAAGAATCCGGGATCCAGCCGCGCCAGCTTGGCGAAGAAGGCGTCGCGCAATTCCACCCCGACCTGGTAGGAGGTGCCGAACAGCCGCACCCGCCACTGATAGCGGAGCACATAGAGGCCACAGCCGACCGCCACGATCAGGGCGACGCGCCAGAGCAGCCCGGTCTGATCCAGCTCGCCGGCGCGCAAGGCGTCGATGGCCTTGCCGATCCACCAGGGCAGGGTCAGGTTGAGCAGGCCGACGCCCAGCAGGCAGAGGATGGCAGTCCCGTAGGCACGCCGTTGGCGCAGGAAGAAATCACGCAACAACCGCCACAACGCCATAGAATCGCCTTACCTGAGCAAAGGTGCAGTATATCGGCTACCCAACCGGCAGCGGAGTTCCTTCGTCCCGATGCGGGTCCCATGTCAACGGGTGGCGCGGGGCGCGAGGTCGTTGTAGGGTGCCACTCCCTGCGGCGCCCGGCCGCTGCGCCCCTTTTTCCTTTGCTAGGCTGACGTCCATGACCCTCGAACCCCAACGTCCCGTCGTCCTCTGCCTGTCCGGCCACGATCCGAGTGGCGGCGCCGGCCTGCAGGCCGACATCGAAGCCCTGCTCGCCCAGGGTTGCCATGCCGCCCCGGCGGTCACTGCCCTGACCGTGCAGGACACCGTCGACGTGCGCGACTTCCGGGTGCTGGATCGCGAGTGGGTGCTGGCCCAGGCCCGGGCGATCATCGCCGACCTGCCGGTGGCGGCGGTCAAGCTGGGCATGCTCGGTTCGGTGGAGATGGTCGAGACGGTGCTGGAGATCATGGAATCCCTGCCCGGCGTACCCCTGGTCTGCGATCCGGTGCTGCGCGCCGGTGGCGGCGGCGCCCTGGGCAAGGACGAGGTCGGCTATGCCATCCGCGAACGGCTGCTGCCACGCGCCACCATCGCCACCCCCAACCTGCCCGAGGCACGCATCCTCGCCGAGTTGCCCGAGGGCACCCCGGAGCAGTGCGCCGAGCGCCTGCTGCCCTTCTGCGCCCACCTGCTGATCACCGGCGGCCATGGCGAGGAACACGAGGTGCACAACCGCCTTTATGACCGTGCCGGTGGCTGCGAGACCCACGTCTGCCAGCGCCTGCCCGGCAGCTACCACGGCTCCGGCTGCACCCTGGCCAGTACCCTGGCCGGGCGCCTGGCTCTGGGTGAAGCCCTGCCCAGCGCGGTGCGCAGCGCTCTGGACTACACCTGGCGCACCCTGAGGGACGCCGAGCGCCCCGGTCGCGGCCAGTACGTGCCGCGCCGCCTGCCACTGGACTTCTGCTCATGAGCCCGCTGCGCGGCCTCTATGCCATCACCGACAGCGCCCTGCTCGCCGAGGGTCGCCTGCTGCCCTATGTGGAGGCCGCCCTGCAAGGCGGCGCCCGGCTGGTGCAGTACCGCGACAAGTCCGGGGACGCCAGTCGCCGCCAGGACGAAGCCGCCGCCCTGGCCGAGCTCTGCCGCCAGCACGGTGCCCAGCTGATCATCAATGACGACCTCGCCCTGGCCCGCCGGCTGGGCGTGGGCCTGCACCTGGGCCAGGAAGACGGTTCCCTAGCCGCGGCCCGTGCCGACCTGGGGGCGGACGCTATTCTTGGCGGTACCTGCCACGCCAGCCTGGAACTGGCCGAGGCCGCGGCCCAGGCCGGCGTCAGCTACCTGGCCTTTGGCCGCTTCTTCGCCTCCAGTACCAAGCCGGATGCCCCGCCGGCGCCCCTGGAATTGCTCGACCAGGCCCGCAGCCGCTTCGCCTTGCCGGTCTGCGCCATCGGCGGTGTCACCCTGGACAACGCCCCGCTTCTGCTCGACCACGGCGTCGATCTGCTCGCCGTCGTCCACAGCCTGTTTTCCGCCGCCAGCGCGGGCGAAGTGGAGCGCCGCGCGCGCGCCTTCGCCCAGCTGTTCGCGGCCTGATCCCATTCAAGGAGACCCCTATGTCCCGCTCCGCGCAACTCTTCGACCAGGCTCAGCGCCACATCCCCGGCGGCGTCAACTCACCGGTCCGCGCCTTCAAGAGCGTTGGCGGCACGCCGCTGTTCTTCAAGCACGCCCAGGGCGCCTACATCGTCGACGAGGATGACAAGCGCTATGTCGACTACGTCGGTTCCTGGGGTCCGATGATTCTCGGCCACAGCCATCCGGACGTGCTCGACGCGGTGCGCCGCCAGCTGGAACACGGCCTCTCCTATGGCGCCCCGACCGCCCTGGAAACCACCATGGCCGACCTCATCTGCGAGCTCGTGCCGTCCATGGAAATGGTGCGCATGGTCAGCTCCGGCACCGAAGCCACCATGAGCGCCATCCGCCTGGCGCGCGGCTACACCGGGCGCGACACCATCATCAAGTTCGAGGGCTGCTACCACGGCCACTCCGACAGCCTGCTGGTCAAGGCCGGCTCCGGCGCCCTGACCCTGGGCGTGCCCAGCTCCCCCGGCGTGCCGGCGGCCTTCGCCCAGCACACCCTGACCCTGGCCTACAACGACCTGGGCGAGGTGGAAGAAACCCTGGCCAAGGTCGGCGACCAGATCGCCTGCATCATCGTCGAGCCGGTGGCCGGCAACATGAATTGCGTGCCGCCGGCGCCGGGCTTCCTGGAAGGACTGCGTAGCCTCTGCGACCAGTACGGCGTGGTGCTGATCTTCGATGAGGTCATGACCGGCTTCCGCGTCGCCCTGGGCGGCGCCCAGGCGCACTACGGCATCCGCCCCGACCTCACCACCTTCGGCAAGATCGTCGGCGGCGGCATGCCGGTGGGCTGCTTTGGCGGCAAGCGCGAGATCATGGAAAAGATCGCCCCGCTCGGCCCGGTCTACCAGGCCGGTACCCTGTCGGGCAATCCACTGGCCATGGCCGCCGGCCTCACCACCCTGCAGCTGATCCGCCGCCCCGGCTTCCATGCCGAGCTGACCGACTACACCACGCGCATGCTGCAGGGCCTGCAGGATCGCGCCGACGCCGCCGGCGTGCCCTTCGTCACCACTCAGGCGGGCGGCATGTTCGGTCTCTACTTCAGCGGCGCCGAAGACATCGTCACCTTCAGCGATGTCATGGCCAGCGACAGCGAGAGATTCAAGCGCTTCTTCCACCTGATGCTGGACGGTGGCGTCTACCTGGCACCCAGCGCCTTCGAGGCCGGCTTCACCTCCATCGCCCATGGCGACGAGGAATTGCGCATCACCCTGGACGCCGCCGAGCGTGCCTTCGCCACCTTCAAGGACTAGGTGTCATTCGTCTCGCTTGCGGAACCTCTCTGCCCTGCCGGCCTCACACCTAGTTGAGTGGCCGGCGTCACAGGTAAAAAAGTTCCGCCGTTGCGCGTAAAGGTTTTGAAAGCGTGCGTCGGCTTGACCCATAATGAGACGTCGGCGCGTTTCGCCGACCGGGTTCTCCGAACCTGCCTCGCTTGTGGAGGCGCTTCATGCACCGCGCTGGTCGTACCCTGTGCGCAGCCCTAATCCTGATGCCCCTGGTCGCCCTGGCCGGAGGCAATTCGCTGCTCGTCCCCAGCACCAGCCGTTGCAACCTGAATCTGGCCAACGAAGCCCTGGCGCAGGCGATCGCCCGTTGCCAGCAGATCGCCCATGACGGCGATTCCCAGGCGCAGTACGAACTCGGTGACTTCTACTACGAAGGCAAGCAGACGCCCAAGGATCTCAACCAGGCGCGTCAGTGGTTCGAGCAGGCCTCGCTCAAGGGCAATGCCGATGCGCAGAATCGCCTCGGCAACATGTTCTTTCGCGGCGAGGGCGTACCGCCCAACAATATCCAGGCCTACATCGTGCTGAAGATGGCCGCCATCAATGGCAACGACGAAGCCATGGACACCGCCGACCTGGTCAGCGCCCAGATGCGCCGGGACGAGCTGGAGATGGCCACCCAGGTGCTGGGGCAGATCTTCCGCGACTATCTGCAGGACATGCAGACCGCGGGCAACCTCAATCCCTTCCAGCCGCCGCAGAACTGACCGCGAGCCCGGTCAGGGCTTGTCGGGCATGGGCATGGGAAACGGCATGACATTGGTGCCGCCCTTGGCTTCGCTGATCTTGGGCTGGCCCAGGCGCTCCACCTCGTCGATGCGGATGATCGAGTGCATGGGCACGAAGCTGCGCACCACGCCTTCGAATTGCGCCTTGAGCTTTTCCTCGCTCGGATCCACCACCACCTGGGTGCGTTCGCCGAACACCAGTTCCTCGATCTCCAGGAAGCCCCAGAGATCGCTCTGAAAGATCTGCTTGGCGTAGATCTCGAAGACCTGACCCTGGTTGACGAAGATGACCTTGTAGATGGCCGGCTTGCTGGGGGATGAGCTCATGGTGGACGCGGGGTTCGCCGAGGAAAAAGGGGGCGGCGAGCATAGCATGTCGTCCCCGGCTGCCGTCAGGGCTCGCCCGGGGTTTCCAGCCAGGCCCGCTCGGCCACCAGGGCCGTCACCCAGTCGATGAAGACCCGCAACTTGGCGCTGACATGACGGTTGGGCGCGAAGGCCAGATACAGCGGCATGGGGGCCACCCGCCAGTCCTCGAACAGCCTGACCAGTTCGCCGCGGGCGACAGACTCCGCCGCCAGATAATGCGGCAGGCAGACCACACCGAGCCCGGCCTGCCCCGCGGCCAGGCAGGCATTGCCGTCGTCCACCTCCAGACGGTGCCGGCTCTGCAATTCCAGGCGCTCGTCCCCGCGCCGCAGGGCATAGGGAAAGCCCTTGCCCGTCCCCCAGAGGAACCGCACCAACCGGTGCGGCGCCTCGGCCAATTCGGCGGGATGAAGCGGCACACCCTGGACGGCGAGATAGGCCGGCGCGGCATAGCACCCCAGTTGCAGCGCCCCGAGCGGTCGGGCCACCAGATACTGCTCGCGGATGCGCCCGCCGCGGATCACGCAATCGACGTTGTCGCCGATCAGATCCACCTGACGATCGCTGACGCCCAGTTCGAGCTGGATGTCCGGATAGCGCTGGAAGAAGTCCGGCAAGGCCGGGATCAGGATCAGCCGCGCCAGCGGACTGGGCACGTCCACCCGCAGGCGGCCACGGGGCGTGCGGGTGGCCACCGACAGCCCCGTCTCGGCATCGTCCACCGCTGCCAGCACGCCCAGGCAGCGGTCGTAGTAGGCGGCGCCGTCGGCGGTGACCTGCACCTGCCGGGTGGTGCGATTGAGCAGGCGCACCTGCAGGTGCGCTTCCAGCTGCTGCACCTGCTGGGTGACGCGGGTGCGGCTGCTGCCGAGGGTCTCGGCCGCCCGGGTGAAGCTGCCGGCTTCCACCACCCGCACGAAGGTCTGCATCGCGGCGAACAGATCCATGCCGATTCCTCACCAGGAGATTGTTTGGATTGTACAAACAATGCTGACCGCCGGGCCGGGTTTATCCCCTGGCGGGCGACGCCTAAGGTGGCTCCATCGATCCCCACCGGAGCCCCACCATGACCCGCGACGTCGTCTTTCCCGCCCAGCGCCACGCCCTCTACGAACAGCACCGCTATTCGCCGGCCATCCGTTCCAACGGCTTTCTCTTTGTCTCCGGGCAGGTCGGCAGCCGCGCCGATGGCTCGCCCGAGCCGGAGCTGGAAGATCAGGTCCGCCTGGCCTTCGCCAATCTCGACGCCGTCCTCACCGCGGCAGGCGCCTCCTTCGCCGACGTGGTGGACGTCACCCTGTTCATGGTCGATGCCGAAGCCAGCTTCGAACGCATCTGGCCGGTTCTGCTGGAGCACTGGGGCACGGCGCCCTACCCCACGGTGACCGCGGTCGGCGCCACCTGGCTGGCCGGCTTTCGCTTCGAGATCAAGGTCATCGCCCGGTTGCCGGAGGGCGCTGCCCAGGCCTAGACCGACCGCCTTCCGGGCGGCTCTTCCCCGTCCGGAAGGCCATCATTATAATGCGCGGTCCACTCGCCACCGACTCCCTGCCGCGCATGTCCAAGAAGCTCTATATCGAAACCCATGGCTGCCAGATGAACGAATACGATTCGTCGCGCATGGTCGACCTGCTCGGCGAACGGGAGCCGCTGGAAGTCACCCAGAATCCGGCCGAGGCCGATGTCATCCTGCTCAACACCTGCTCGATCCGCGAGAAGGCGCAGGAAAAGGTGTTTTCCCAGCTCGGTCGCTGGCGCGAACTCAAGCTGGAGAATCCCGACCTGGTGATCGGCGTCGGCGGTTGCGTGGCCAGCCAGGAAGGCGCCGCTATCCGTGATCGCGCGCCCTATGTCGACGTGGTCTTCGGCCCCCAGACCCTGCATCGCCTGCCGGAAATGATCGACGCCGCGCGCACCACCCGGACGCCCCAGGTGGACATCTCCTTCCCCGAGATCGAGAAGTTCGACCGCCTGCCCGAGCCGCGCATCGACGGCCCCAGCGCCTTCGTCTCCATCATGGAAGGCTGCAGCAAGTACTGCACCTTCTGCGTGGTCCCCTATACCCGCGGTGAAGAGGTCAGCCGGCCGCTGGACGACGTCCTCGCCGAGATCATCCATCTCGCCGAACACGGCGTGCGCGAGGTGACCCTGCTGGGCCAGAACGTCAACGGCTATCGCGGCGCCACCGGCGACGGCCGCATCGCCGACTTCGCCGAACTGCTCTATGTGGTGGCGGCGGTGGACGGCATCGACCGCATCCGCTACACCACCTCGCACCCGCTGGAATTCTCCGACGCCCTGATCCAGGCCCACGCCGAGATCCCGGAACTGGTGAAATTCGTCCACCTGCCGGTGCAGGCCGGTTCGGATCGCATCCTGGCGGCCATGAAGCGCAACCACACGGCGCTGGAGTACAAGTCGCGCATCCGCAAGCTCAAGGCGGCGGTGCCCGACATCTGCATCAGCTCGGACTTCATCGTCGGCTTCCCCGGCGAGACCGAGAAGGACTTCGAGCAGACCATGAAGCTGATCGAGGACGTCGGTTTCGACTTCTCCTTCTCCTTCATCTACAGCGCTCGCCCCGGCACCCCGGCGGCGGACCTGGTCGACGACACCCCCGACGAACTCAAGAAGCAGCGCCTGCAGATCCTGCAGACGCGCATCCACCAGCAGGGCTTCGAGATTAGCCGGCGCATGGCCGGCAGCGTCCAGACCATCCTGGTGAGCGACTTCTCCAAGCGCGATCCCGGCATGCTGCAGGGCCGCACCGAGAACAACCGCATCGTCAACTTCCGCTGCAGCGACGCCAGCCTGATCGGCCAGTTCGTCCAGGTGCACATCGACGAGGCCCTGCCGCACTCCCTGCGCGGCACCCTGCTGGCCCCCGTCGCCAGCGGTGCGCGCCCGCCCGTCGCCGTCGCGCTGGCCTGATGGATGGTCGCACGCGCCCTTTGCCAAGGGCGCGACGCAGGTTACTCTCAAGCTACGTCAAGTTTTCGTAAAGCCAATCCAAAGGGTTTCCCAGCACACCTTGAATACCCCCCAGACGCTCCAGCATTTCACCCTCGAACCCTTCGATGCCGACCGTTTCGCCAACCTGTGCGGCCAGCTCGATGAAAATCTGCGCCAGATCGAAGGCCGTCTCGGCATCGAGATCCGCAATCGCGGCAACCAGTTCGAGCTGGTCGGCGATCCCGAGCGCACCCGCGCGGCCCAGAACCTCCTGCAGCGCCTCTACCGCGAGACCGCCAGCGGCACCGCGGTGGCCCCGGAACTGGTGCACCTCTATCTGCAGGAATCCGGTCTGGAAGCCCTGCAGCAAGAGCACCGCGGCGGCGGCGACACCAGCGTGGCCCTGCGCACCAAGAAGGGCATGATCCGCCCGCGCGGCGCCAACCAGCAGCGCTACGTCAAGTCGATCCTCGATCACGACATCAACTTCGGCATAGGCCCGGCCGGTACCGGCAAGACCTATCTGGCCGTGGCCTGCGCCGTGGACGCCCTGGAGCGCGAGCAGATCCGCCGCATCCTGCTGGTGCGCCCGGCGGTGGAAGCCGGCGAGAAGCTCGGCTTCCTGCCCGGCGACCTGGCGCAGAAGATCGACCCCTACCTGCGCCCGCTATACGACGCCCTCTACGAGATGCTCGGCTTCGAGCAGGTGGCCAAGCTCATCGAGCGCCAGGTCATCGAGGTCGCGCCGCTGGCCTACATGCGTGGCCGCACCCTCAACAATAGCTTCATCATTCTCGACGAAAGTCAGAACACCACCCTCGAGCAGATGAAGATGTTCCTGACCCGGATCGGTTTCGGCTCCACCGCGGTGATCACCGGTGACGTCACCCAGGTCGACCTGCCGCGCGGCACCAAGTCGGGTCTCAAGCACGTCATCGAGGTCCTGCGCGACGTGCCCGGCATCGGCTTCACCCACTTCGAGTCCAAGGACGTGGTGCGCCACCCGCTGGTGCAGCGCATCGTCGAGGCCTACGATCGCTTCGAGGCGCTGCAGGACAAGCCGCGCGCTCATGGAGAGGATCGCCATGGCGATTGAGCTGGACGTCCAGGTCGCCAGCGAGGCGGCCGACCTCCCCGAGGAGCCGGACTTACGTCGCTGGTGTGAACTGGCCCTGCGCGCCCGCCAGGGCGATTCGGAACTCACCATCCGCCTGGTGGACGAAGACGAAGGCCGCGAGCTCAACCGCACCTGGCGGCACAAGGACTACGCCACCAACGTGCTGTCCTTTCCGGCCGACGTGCCGGACGAATTCCTCGATATCCCCCTGCTCGGCGATCTGGTGATCTGCGCCCCCGTGGTGGCGCGCGAGGCCGCCGAGCAAGGCAAGTCCGCCAAGGCGCACTGGGCGCATCTGGTCATCCATGGCTGCCTGCACCTGCTCGGCTACGATCATCTGGAAGATGACGAAGCCGAGGAGATGGAAGAACTGGAACGCCAATTGCTCGCTGAACTGGGCTACCCCGATCCCTACGGTGAATGACACACACATGAACGAAGATCGATCAGGCACTGGGCATCGTTCCTGGCTGGAACGCATCGTCCAGGCCTTTGCCCATGAACCCAAGAGTCGCCAGGAACTGCTGGAACTGCTGCGCGAGGCGCATGAGAACAAGGTGCTCGACAGCGAAGCCCTGTCCATCGTCGAGGGCGCCATCTCGGTGGCCGACCTGCAGGTACGCGACATCATGGTGCCGCGCTCGCAGATCATCAGCATCCGCGCCCACCAGACCCCGGCGGAATTCCTGCCGGCGGTGATCGAGGCCGCCCACTCCCGCTACCCGGTGATCGGCGATGGCCCCGACGACGTCCTCGGCCTGCTGCTGGCCAAGGACCTGCTGCCGCTGCTGCTCGACCACGAGCGCACCTTCGACCTCAAGGCGGTGCTGCGTCCGGCCACCTTCGTGCCCGAGTCCAAGCGGCTCAACGTGCTGCTGCGGGAATTCCGTTCGACCCACAGCCACATGGCCATCGTGGTGGACGAATACGGCGGCGTCGCCGGCCTGGTCACCATCGAGGACGTGCTCGAGCAGATCGTCGGCGAGATCGAGGACGAGCACGACGTGGAGGAAGAGAGCTTCATCAAGTCGCTGCCCAATGGCGACTTCGTGGTCAAGGCGCTCACCCCCATCGAGACCCTCAACGAAACCCTGGAAACCCGTTTCGCCGATGCCGAGGCCGACACCGCCGGTGGCCTGGTGATGAATCGCCTGGGTCACCTGCCCAAGCGCAACGAGGAAACGGTGATCGACGACTTCCGCTTCCGCGTGCTCAACGCCGACGGCCGCCGCATCCACCTGCTGCGCGTGACCCCGGTCAATCGGTAGCGCCCTTACCCCCTCTCCCTCTGGGAGAGGGCTGGGGTGAGGGCCAAGCGCTCTATCCATTCAATCGCGGCCATGGCGGTCCGCCGATGCGGACGCTCCTACCATCCCGTAGGAGCGGCCCATGGCCGCGATAGCCCAAGTCAGGGCGGCCGTAGCAACGGACCGCCATGGCCGCGATAGCTTCTCCCCTCTCCCGACTGCGACCTGCCTCGCTCTCCCCCGCACACGCCTTTGGCACTCCCCCGCGGCGGCGAGTAAGCTTGCGCAGCCTCGATCGGACCAAGGATTTTCGATGCGCTGGATCTCTCAACCCGGCTGGAAGGGCAACCTTCTGGCGCTCTTCGCTGGTGCCCTCACGCCCCTGGCGCTGGCCCCCTTCAACATCTGGCCGCTGGCGCTGCTGTCCGCCGCCCTCTTCTACCTGGGCCTCAAGGGTCTCGGTGTCTGGCGCGCCCTGCTGCGTGGCTGGTGCTACGGCTTCGGCGCCTTTCTCGCCGGCACCAGCTGGATCTACGTCAGCATCCACACCTACGGCGCCGCGCCGGTACCCCTGGCGCTGTTTCTCACCGTGGGCTTCTGCGCCGGTATCGCGCTGTTCTTCGCCCTACCGGCCGCGCTCTGGGCGCTGTGCCTGAGACGCAACCAGGCGCCCCTGGGCGACGCTCTGACCTTCGCCGGCCTCTGGTTCGCCCTGGAACTGTTCCGCAGCTGGGCGCTGACCGGCTTTCCCTGGCTGCTGCTCGGCTACAGCCAGCTCAACGGACCCCTGCAGGGCCTGGCGCCGCTGGGTGGCGTCTGGCTGATCTCCGCCGCGCTGGCCTTTACCGCGGCGCTGCTGGTCAACGCCCCGCGCCTGATCATGCGGCCGCTCGCCCTGGTCGCGGGCCTGGTGCTGGTGGCCCTGCCCTGGGTGGCCGGCGACGTCTTCAAGGGCCAGGTCTGGACGCAACCCGCCGGCGCGCCGCTCAAGGTCGCCGGGGTCCAGGGCAACATCGCCCAGGAACTCAAGTGGAATCCCGACCATGCCCGCGCCACCCTGGCGCTCTATCGCGACCGCACCGCCGAGCAGACCGATGCCGACCTCGTGGTCTGGCCGGAAAACGCCATTCCCGTGCTGCGCGAATACGTCAGTGACTTCCTCGCCGCCGAAGGCGCCCAGGTGGCGGCCCATGGCGGCGCCCTGGTGACCGGCCTGCCGGCGCGGGAACGCGACGCCGACGGCGATTCGCGCTATTTCAACAGCATCACCGCGGTCGGCAACGGTTCGGGCACCTACTACAAGCAGAAGCTGGTGCCCTTCGGCGAATACGTGCCGCTGCAGGACTACCTGCGCGGCCTGATCGGCTTCTTCGACCTGCCCATGTCCGACTTCGTCCGTGGTCCCGAGCAGCAGGAACCGCTGCTGGTGAAGGGCTATCGCGTGGCGCCCTACATCTGCTACGAGGTGGTCTATCCGGAATTCGTCGCCAGCATGGCGGCCCGGAGTCAGCTGCTGCTCACCATCAGCAACGACACCTGGTTCGGCAAGTCCATCGGACCGCAACAGCACCTGCAGATGGCGCAGATGCGCGCCCTGGAAAGCGGGCGCTGGCTGGTACGGGTCACCAACGACGGCATCACCGCCCTGGTCGATCCCTTCGGTCGCATCAGCCGGCAGATCCCGGCCTTCGAGGTCGGCGTGCTGCAGGGCACCGTGGTGCCCATGGACGGCCTGACGCCCTATCTGCACTACCGCCTCTGGCCGCTGGGGATCTTTTCCGCCCTGGTGCTGCTGTGGGGTCTGCTAATGCGTCGGCAGGATCGCCCGGAAGAGGCGCCGCTGGTGGTCACCCAGAGCTAGGCACGCGTCAGCGATAGGCAAGCGGATAGAGCAAGAGCCCGGCGGCCTCGTTGAACAACTGGGCGGTCTGCTCGACCGCCTTGGCTTCCGGCAGCCAGCCACCGAAGGGCCGGGCATTGGCGACGCCGATGAAGCCCATTGGCGCGGCCACAACGACGAAGCCCTGCCGTTCGAAACACCAGCGCGAACGGGCCATGTGGTAGGCCTGGGTCACCAGCACCACCCGCTTGACCCCGGCCTCGCGCAGCAGCGGCGCACTCAAGGTGGCGTTTTCCCAGGTGGTGCGACTGCCCCCTTCCTGCCAGCGCACCGGCACCCCCAGGTCGCGTTCCATCACCTCGGTCATCAGCGCCGCCTCGCTCAGTGGACGGTCATGGGGCGAGCCCCCGGTGATCAGCACCGGCAGGCCGCTGGCCTTGGCCAGCCGCGCCGCATAGCGCAGCCGCTCCACCGCCAGGTGGCTGGCGGCATCGCCCGCCCAGCCCGGATCGTCCACTTCGCGACCGGCGCCCAGCACCACGATGGCGTCGGCCTGCTGCGCAAGGTCCGCCCAGCGCGCCTCGGGCAGCGCGGCATCACGCTCCAGCAGGCGCCCACCCGTTTCCACCACGACCGGCAGGGTACTGGCCCAGAGCCCCAGCAGACCGCCCAGGAAGCAGACCAGCCCCAGGCGCGGATAGCGACGACGCAACCACCAACCCAGCAACAGGAGCAGCAGCAGGCCGCCCGGTGGCAGCAGCAGTTGCTTGAAGAAATAGCGCAGACCCATGGTCCCTCCGGTCGGGGGCGACCTCCGGGTCGCGGCGGCGCCTAGTGTAGGGGAGCGCCGACCGGGGCAGAAGGACTCTCGACCAGCAGCCGTCGACCCTGACACCGCGGGCAGAAGGCACCCGCCGGCTGGACCCGGCCACAGCCCAGGCAGCAGGCCATGGCGGCGTCGGCCGCCTGATGGCGCGCCAGCCAGCGCTTGATCAGGGCGTATTCGGCCGGACTCAGGCCCTGCACCTCGACTTCCTCATCGGCTTTGTCATAGAGGCGCTCCTGGGTAGCCGCCTCATCCAGCGCCAGCGCCAGGCGCCGTTGCAGGCGCACGTCGACGGGCAGCTTTTCGGACTCGCGTCGAAACTTTCCCATGATGGCGATCATCCTCCCGAATAATTGAACGGACGTTTGAACAGCCTAGTACGGCCCTTCCAACCCTGCCTCCCCCGGAGTGCGAAACAAGCAGCGGACCGGGACATTTCCCCGCGCTCGGGGGGTCATGTATGCTTGGCGGCTCGATCAAACGCCTCTGCAGCCCTCGACACGCCCATGCACGAACACTATCAGCCCCGCGAAATAGAAGCCGCCGCCCAGTCCTTCTGGGACCAGAATCTGTCTTTCAAGGCCACCATGCGCCCGGGCCAGGAGAAGTTCTACTGCCTGTCGATGTTCCCCTACCCCAGCGGCAAGCTGCACATGGGGCACGTGCGCAACTACACCATCGGCGACGTCATCGCCCGCTACCAGCGGATGCTGGGCAAGAACGTCCTGCAGCCCATGGGCTGGGACGCCTTCGGCATGCCCGCGGAAAACGCCGCCATGAAGAACGGCGTGGCCCCCGCCAAGTGGACCTACGAGAACATCGCCTACATGAAGTCCCAGCTGCAGAGCCTGGGTCTGGCGATCGACTGGTCCCGCGAGGTCACCACCTGCAAGCCCGACTACTATCGCTGGGAGCAGTGGCTGTTCACCCAGTTGTTCGAGAAGGGCATCATCTACCGCAAGAACGGCACGGTGAACTGGGACCCGGTGGACCAGACCGTCCTGGCCAACGAGCAGGTCATCGACGGCCGCGGCTGGCGCAGCGGTGCGCTGATCGAGAAGCGCGAGATCCCCATGTACTACTTCCGCATCACCGACTATGCGGAAGAGCTGCTGACCTCCCTCGACGGCCTGCCCGGCTGGCCAGAGCAGGTCAAGACCATGCAGCGCAACTGGATCGGCAAGTCCCGCGGCATGGAGGTGCAATTCCCCTATGACCAGGACAGCATCGGCGCCGAAGGCACCCTGAAGGTCTTCACCACCCGCCCCGACACCCTGCTCGGCGCCACCTATGTCGCCGTGGCCGCGGAACACCCGCTGGCCACCCAGGCCGCCCAGGGCAATGCCGAGCTGCAGGCCTTCATCGACGAGTGCAAGCGCGGCGGCGTCGCCGAAGCCGACATCGCCACTCAGGAGAAGAAGGGCCTGGACACCGGCCTGTTCGTCCGCCATCCGCTGACCGACGCCCGCCTGCCGGTATGGGTCGCCAACTATGTGCTGATGCACTACGGCGACGGCGCGGTCATGGCCGTGCCCGGTCACGACGAGCGTGACTTCGAATTCGCCAACAAGTACCAGTTGCCCATCGTCCAGGTGGTGGATACCGCAGAGGCCACCCAGGTGCTGGCCAATCCGGACGACTACAGCCCCGAGGAATACGAGCGCTACCAGTTCGACCCGGTGCAGTGGAAGGACTGGTACGGCAGCAAGGAAGGCTTCCTGATCAATTCCGGTGCCTACGACGACCTCGCCTACGACGCCGCCTTCGACGCCATCGGCGCCGATCTGCAGGCCAAGGGCCTGGGCCAGCCGCGCACCCAGTTCCGCCTGCGCGACTGGGGCATCAGCCGCCAGCGCTACTGGGGCTGCCCGATCCCCATCATCCACGGTGAAGACGGCGTCGACATCCCCGTGCCGGCCGATCTGCTGCCGGTGGTGCTGCCCGAGGACGTGGTGCCGGACGGCGCCGGCTCGCCCCTGGCGCGCATGCCGGAATTCTACGAGACCGTCGATCCGCGCAACGGCCAGCCGGCCCGTCGCGAAACCGACACCATGGACACCTTCGTCGAGAGCTCCTGGTACTTCGCCCGCTATGCCTCGCCGAATTTCACCGGCGGCATGCTGGACAAGGAAGAAGCCAACTACTGGCTGCCCGTCGACCAGTACATCGGCGGCATCGAGCACGCCATCCTGCACCTGCTCTACTCGCGCTTCTTCCACAAGCTGATGCGCGACCAGGGCCTGATCGATTCCGACGAGCCCTTCGAGAATCTGCTGACCCAGGGCATGGTGGTGGCCGAGACCTACTACCGCACCAATCCCAACGGCAGCAAGGACTGGTTCAACCCGGCCGATGTCGAGGTGGAACGCGACGCCAAGGCCAAGGTGATCGGGGCGCGCCTGAAGAGCGACGGCCAGCCGGTGGAAATCGGTGGCGTCGAGAAGATGTCCAAGTCGAAGAACAACGGCGTCGATCCCCAGGCGATGATCGACCAGTACGGCGCCGACACCTGCCGCCTGTTCATGATGTTCGCCTCGCCGCCGGACATGAGCCTGGAGTGGTCCGATTCCGGCGTCGAGGGTGCGAGCCGCTTCCTGCGCCGCGTCTGGCGTCTGGCCCAGGCCCACGTGAGCCAGGGCCTGCCGACTGCCGGCGCCCTCGGCGAGCTGTCGCCCGCCCAGAAGGACGTCCGCCGTGCCATCCACCTGGCCATCCGCCAGGCCAGCCAGGATATCGGTCAGCATCACAAGTTCAACACCGCCATCGCCGCGGTCATGACCCTGATGAACGTGCTGGAAAAGGCCGCCCAGGACAGCGACACCGATCGCCGTCTGCTGCAGGAAGGCCTGGAGGCCGTCACCCTGCTGCTGGCGCCCATCACCCCGCACATCGCCCACGGTCTCTGGCAGCAACTGGGCCACAGCGACGCGGTCATCGACGCCCGCTGGCCGCAGGTGGACGAGAGCGCCCTGGTGCAGGACAGCCTGCAGATCGTCATCCAGGTGAACGGCAAGCTGCGCGGCCAGATCGAAGTACCGGCCGATGCCAGCCGCGAGGCCATCGAGGCCGCCGCCCGCGCCAACGAGAACGTGGCACGCTTCACCGAGGGTCTGACCATCCGCAAGGTCGTCGTGGTCCCGGGTAAACTGGTCAACATCGTCGCTAACTAAGACACGCGAACGGAGCAGACAACAGATGAAGAAACGGATTCTCCCCGGCCTTGCGGTAGTCGGCCTGGCGACCCTGCTGACCGCCTGCGGCTTCCAGCTGCGTGGCACCGGCGAAACCCGCCTGAGCCTCACCGAGCTGAACCTGACGGCGCGCGACGCCTATGGTCAGACCGTCAAGGACGTCCGCGACATGCTGGACGACGCCCATGTGCGGGTCACCTCGGGCGCGCCCTACACCCTGGATCTGGGCGGCGAAGCCCAGAGCGAGCGCACCGCCAGCTATACCAGCGGCGCCCGCAGTGCCGAGGTGGAGCTGACCACCCGTCAGCCCTACAGCATCATTGGCAAGAACCAGGCGGTGCTGGTCAGCGACTACCTGGAAACCCAGCGCTACTACGTGACCGACCAGAACAACATCGTCGGCTCCGAACAGCAGAAGGACCAGTTGCGCCGCGAGATGCGTCGCGAACTGGTGCAACAGCTGGCCGCCCGCCTGCAGGCCGTGACGCCGGAGCGCCTGGAGAAGCTGCAGCGCGACGCCGATGCCCGTGCCGCCGCCAAGGCCGAAGCCGACCGCCGCGCCCGCGAGTCCGCCCCGCCGCAGCAGTCGCCGATCGACATCCCCACCCCCGCGCGCTAAGCGCCGCATCCGGAGCCGCAAGGCTCCGGTTTGCCCTTCCGGTTCAGCATGAAACTCAACGCCAACCAGCTCGGCAAGCAGCTCCAGGGCTCGCTGGCCGCCGTCTATGCCGTCAGCGGCGACGAGCCCCTGCTCTGTCAGGAAGCCAGCAATGCCATTCGCGGCGCGGCCCGCGCCCAGGGCTTCGACGAGCGCGAGGTCTTCGACGTCGATGCCGGTTTCGACTGGGGTCGTCTCTATGAGGCCGGCGCCAGCCTCTCGCTGTTCGCCCAGAAGCGCATCCTCGAATTGCGCCTGCCCACCGGCAAGCCGGGCGACAAGGGCTCCGCCGCCCTGCTCGACTACCTGGCCCGCCCCGCCGAAGACACCCTGCTGCTGATCAGCCTGCCGCGTCTGGATGCCGCCGCCCAGAAGACCAAGTGGGCCAAGGCCCTGCTGGAGCACCCGCAGGCGCAATTCGTGCAGATCTGGCCGGTGGAGCTGGCGCAACTGCCGCAGTGGATCAACCAGCGCCTGTCGCGCCTCGGGCTGGCCGCCACCCCCGAGGCGGTCGACCTGATCGCCGAACGGGTGGAAGGCAATCTGCTGGCCGCGGCCCAGGAGATCGAAAAGCTCCGCCTGCTCATCGAAGGCTCCCAGGTGGATGCCGAGACCGTGCGCGCCTCGGTGGCCGACAGTGCCCGCTATGACGTCTTCGGCCTGCTGGACGCCGCCCTGGCCGGCGATGCGGAACATGCCCTGCGCATCCTCGAAGGCCTGCGCGGCGAAGGCGTGGAAGCCGCCGTGGTGCTCTGGGCCCTGGCCCGGGAACTGCGCCTGCTGGCCAACCTCGCCCATCTGCAGGAAAGCGGCACGCCGCTGGAGCGCGCCTTCACCCAGGTCAAACCGCCGGTGTGGGACAAGCGGCGTCCGCTGGTCAGTCGGGCCCTGCAGCGCCAGGGTGCGCGCCGCCTGGAAGCCCTGCTGCGCGAAGCCCAGGTCGCCGACGAACAGATCAAGGGCCAGGCACCCGGCGAGGTCTGGCTGACCCTGGCCAGCCTGGCGCTGACGCTCGCCGGCAAGCGGCTGGCCCTGCCCAGGTCCTGACGCTGGCCGCGCCTTGCAATCCACGGCCCTTGCAATAGACTGGCGCGCCCCCATCAAGGGGGAGTCCCCAACCCTCGGAGCACGCACCATGGCCAAGAAATACAGCCGCGGCCCCAACAAGGCCAAGGTCCTCGTCAGCGATCCCCGATATCGCGCCCGCCAGGAAAAGCCCGCCAAGGGCAAAGGCAGCTACCGCCGCGAAGCCTTCTCGTTGCAAGACGAGAAGGCTTCGGTCTTTCTGGCCGCCTGAAAGCCGCGTCCAGACGTCAGCACCCGGGCCGTGCTAAGGTGAGTCTTCCTGCCTAGACGTCCGGTGGAGACAGATGCAATTCGGGAAAACCCGCGGATTCAAGACCGGCGGCCTCCTCGCCGGAACCCTGGTCACCCTGCTGACCGCCGCCCTGGCCGCCTGCGCCCAGACTCAGACGACGCCCTCCGCGGCGCCCTCTTCACCCTCCTCGTCCAAACCCGCGCCCGCGGCCAATGCCCCCGCCTCGGCGGCCGAGGCCATGCCACAGCCGGACGAAAGCTTCGAGCAATGGCGCAGTCGCTTTCGCACCCTGGCCCTGGGCCGGGGCATCTCGGCCGCCACCTTCGACCAGGCCTTCGCCGGCGTGCAACCCGATCCGGCGGTGATCGCCGCCGATCGCAGCCAGCCGGAATTCACCAAGCCGGTCTGGGAATACCTGGAATCCGCCGTGTCGCCGCTGCGGGTGCGCAACGGCAAGAGCCTGCTGATCCAGCAGGCCGGGCTGCTGGCCTCCCTAGAAGCCCGCTATGGCATCGAGCCCGCGCGCCTGGTGGCCTTCTGGGGCATGGAAAGCAACTACGGCAACAACATGGGCAACAAGGGCGTCATCCGCTCCCTGGCCACCCTCGCCTACGAAGGTCGCCGCCCGGACTTCGCCCAGGACCAGCTCATCGCCGCCCTCGGCATCCTGCAGCACGGCGACGTCACCGCCGACCGCATGATCGGCTCCTGGGCCGGCGCCATGGGCCAGACCCAGTTCATCCCCACCACCTACGACCAGTACGCGGTGGACTTCGACGGCGACGGTCGCCGCGACATCTGGGGCTCCACCGCCGATGCCCTGGCCTCCACCGCCAACTACCTCAAGGCCTCCGGCTGGCAGGACGGCAAGCCCTGGGGCTACGAGGTCCGGGTACCGGCCAATTTCGACTACAGCCTGGCCGACATGGGCGTGCGCAAGAGCCTGGCCGAGTGGAACGCCCTGGGCATCCAGGGCCTCGGCCTGCCGCAACCGGCCGCCCAGCCGAGCGACAGCGCCTCGCTGCTGCTGCCCGCCGGCCATCGCGGTCCGGCCTTCCTGGTGTTCAACAACTTCCGCACCATCCTCAAGTACAACAACTCCAGCTCCTATGCCCTGGGCGTGGCGCTGCTCTCGGAGCGCTATCGCGACGCCGGCCAGATCGCCGCCAGCTGGCCCACCGACGACCTGCCGCTGAGCCGCAGCGAGCGTGTGGAGCTGCAACAGCGCCTGGCCGCCCTGGGGCTCGACCCGGGCAGCGCCGACGGCATCATCGGCGCCAACACCCGCAAGGCCATCCGCGCCTACCAGCAGTCCCAGGGCTGGCCCGCCGACGGCTATCCCAACCATCAGCTGCTGGACAAGCTGCGCGGTTGATATCCCGTTCCGATCGGCGGTCTCAGCGTGCACGGATCGGCATTCTGAGGATCGCCCCTCGGGCGAACTGAGCAAACTGCGATCGCCAAGGTCGAACGCGAGTCGCGTCGCCCGGGGTACTCGAAACGCCCGGGCTCCATTCAAGCCAAGGAACCCGAGATGAGTATTGCCGCCAATGCAGGACGCCTTCCCGACGAGAACACCCTGACCCACCTGCCGCGCCTGGTGGCGCGCTACTACAGCGATCGCCCCGACCCCAGCGATCCGGGTCAGCAGGTCGCCTTCGGCACCTCCGGGCACCGCGGTTCCTCGCTCAAGGGCAGCTTCAACGAGTGGCACATTCTCGCCATCACCCAGGCCATCTGCGAATACCGCAAGGCCCAGGGCGTCGATGGCCCGCTGTTCATGGGCATGGACACCCACGCGCTGTCCGAACCGGCCTTCATCTCCGCCTTGGAAGTGCTCGCCGCCAACGGCGTGGAGGTCCGTATCGACGCCGGCTGCGCCGAGACCCACGGCGAACCGGGCTATACCCCTACCCCGGCACTGTCCAACGCCATCCTCGAATACAACGCCGGCCGCAGCTCGGGCCTGGCCGACGGCATCGTCATCACCCCGTCGCACAATCCGCCGGCCGATGGCGGCTTCAAGTACAACCCCACCAATGGCGGCCCGGCCGACACCAACGTCACCAAGAGTATCCAGGACCGCGCCAATGCCCTATTGGTGGCCGGTCTCGACGGCGTCAAGCGGATGGACTACCGCCAGGCGCTCAAGGCCGCCACCACCCACAAATTCGATTTCCTCGACAGCTACGTGAGCGGCCTGGGCCAGGTCATCGACCTGGACGCCATCCGCGGCTCCGGCCTGACCTTTGGCGTCGATCCCCTGGGCGGCGCCGGGGTGCACTACTGGCCGCGCATCGCCGAGCGCTATGGCCTGCCGCTGGAGGTGCTGTCGACCCGCGTCGACCAGACCTTCCGCTTCATGCGTCTGGACTGGGACGGCAAGATCCGCATGGACTGCAGCTCGCCCCACGCCATGGCCGGCCTGATCGAGAACAAGGACAGGTTCGACGTGTCCTTCGCCTGCGATACCGACCATGACCGCCACGGCATCGTCGCCCGCTCGGTGGGCCTGCTCAATCCCAACCACTACCTGGCGGTGGCCATCGAATACCTCTTCACCCACCGCCCGCAGTGGAGCCAGCAGGCCGGCATCGGCAAGACCCTGGTGTCCTCCTCGATGATCGACCGCGTGGCCCAGGGCATCGGCCGCCAGGTGGTGGAAGTGCCGGTAGGCTTCAAGTGGTTCGTCGACGGCCTGCTGGATGGCAGCCTGGGCTTTGGTGGCGAGGAATCCGCCGGGGCTTCCTTCCTGCGCAAGGCCGGTGGCGCCTGGTCAACCGACAAGGACGGCATCATCCTCGGCCTGCTGGCCGCGGAAATCACCGCCGTGACCGGCAAGGATCCGGGCGAGCGCTACCAGGCCCTGACCGAGCGCTTCGGCGCTCCGGTCTACCAGCGCATCGACGCCGCCGCCGACCGAGAGCAGAAGGCCCGGCTGAGCAAGCTCTCCGCCGCCCAGGTCACCGCCAAGGAGCTGGCCGGCCAGCCGATCACCGCCATCCTCACCGAGGCCCCCGGCAACGGCGCCGCCATCGGTGGCCTCAAGGTGGTCACCGAGAACGGCTGGTTCGCCGCTCGCCCCTCCGGTACCGAGGACGTCTACAAGATCTACGCCGAGAGCTTCGAGGGCGAAGCCCACCTGGGGCGTATCCAGGAAGAAGCCAAGGCGCTGGTGGACGGCGTGCTGCGCGGGTAACGGCGCTCCCCTCACCCCAACCCTCTCCCGAAGGGAGAGGGAGCTGGAAGCGGATCGGAGTGGGGCTAGAGATTCCGCCTCCAACATGAAAAAGGGCAGCCACGGGGCTGCCCTTTTTCATGACGACGCCAGGATCAGTTGATCTTGGTGCCGTGCGCCTGCTGGTCGGCGTGGTAGGACGAACGTACCAGGGGACCGGAGGCGACGTTCTTGAAGCCCATCTTGGCGCCTTCCTCGGCGTACCAAGCGAAGGTATCCGGGTGGACGAAGCGCTGCACCGGCAGGTGGTTGCGCGAGGGCTGCAGGTACTGGCCGAGGGTCAGCATGTCGATCTCGTGCTCGCGCATGCGCTGCATGACCTCGATGACTTCCTCGTCGGTCTCGCCCAGGCCCAGCATCAGACCGGACTTGGTCGGCACATGGGGCACGCGCTTCTTGAAGTTCTGCAGCAGGTCCAGCGACCACTCGAAGTCCGAACCCGGGCGCGCGGCCTTGTACAGGCGCGGGACGGTCTCCAGGTTGTGGTTGAAGACATCCGGCGGCTCCTGCTCGGTGATGGCCAGAGCGACATCCATGCGACCGCGATAGTCCGGCACCAGGGTCTCCAGCTGGATGCCGGGGGTCAGCTTGCGGATCTCGCGCAGGCAGTCGACGAAGTGCTGGGCACCGCCGTCACGCAGGTCGTCGCGGTCCACCGAGGTGATCACCACGTACTTCAGACCCAGGTCGGCGATGGCCACCGCCAGGTTCTTCGGCTCGTCCACGTCCAGCGGCTTCGGCCGACCGTGGCCGACGTCGCAGAAGGGGCAGCGACGGGTGCAGATGTCACCCATGATCATGAAGGTGGCGGTGCCACCGGAGAAGCACTCGCCCAAGTTGGGGCAGGACGCCTCTTCGCAGACACTGTGCAGCTTGTGCTTGCGCAGCAGCTGCTTGATGCGCTCGACCTCGGGGGTGACCGGGATGCGCACGCGGATCCAGTCCGGCTTGCGCGGCAGCTCTTCGGTGGGAATGATCTTTACCGGGATGCGCGCGACCTTTTCGGCGCCGCGCAACTTGACGCCGGCTTCCACCTTGTTGGGGCGGGCGGGCGGGGTAAGGGTCTGGACGCTGTCTTGTACTGTAGTGGTCATGTCAATCCGATTCCAGGGTGATCGGTTCGGGGTAGCCCAGGCGCAGACTCAGGTGACGCACCAGAGACTCGCGGACCTCGTCGAAAGCTAGTGGCCCGGTCACCAGATCGCGGAGCTGGGTCATGGCCAGGCCGGCATAACCGCAGGGGTTGATCCGGCGGAAGGGTGCCAGATCCATGTCAACGTTGAGCGCCAGGCCGTGGAAGGACCGGCCATTGCGGATGCGCAGCCCGAGGGAGGCGATCTTGGCGCCGTCCACGTAGACACCCGGCGCATCGGCTCGGGCCGCGGCCTGCACGCCCCAGTCGGCGAGCAGCGCGATCAGGCTGTCTTCCATGGCGCTGACCAATTCTCGCACGCCCAGGCCCTTGCGGCGAACATCCAGCAGCACATAGGCGATGAGCTGACCGGGACCATGGTACGTGACCTGGCCGCCGCGATCGACCTGCACCACCGGAATGTCGCCCACGGCGAGCAGGTGCTCGGGCTTGCCGGCCTGGCCCTGGGTGAAGACCGCGGGGTGCTGCAGCAGCCAGAGTTCGTCGGGAGTGGCCGGGCCGCGTTCATCGGTGAAGCGGCGCATGGCCTCCAGGGTCGCCTCGTAGGGCCTCAGGCCCCAGCGGCGCACGCCCAGGCTGGCCGGGGCGGGAGTGGTCATCAGATCACCATGTGCACGCGGCCGGTGGCGCGCAGGTCCTGGTGGATGGCCTGCAGCTGGTCCACGCCGGTGGCGGTGATGAGCACCTGCACGGAGAGGAAGCGGCCGTTGCGACTGTCGCGGGTCACCAGGGTGCCGCGATCCAGATCCGGGGCATGGCGCTGGACGGTGTCGAGCACCAGCTCGGCGAAATCGGCACCGGCGTCGCCGATCACCTTGATCGGATAGCGCGGGCAGGGAAATTCGATCTTGGGGGGTTTAACGTCTTCGGTCATGCGGACTTCCAGGCCGAGCTCTGTCGGCAGGGGGTGAAAGGCCCGCAGATGCGGGCCTTTCCAGGGTGACGGATCAGTTGAACAATCCGTAGAAGAACAGGCGAATGCTATCCCACAGGCGACGGAAGAGGCCACCCTCCTCGACCGGCTGCAGCGCGACCAGGTCGGCGGTGTGCACCACCTTGTCATCCAGCTTCACCTCGACCTTGCCGATCACCTGGCCCTGGGCGATGGGCGCGATCAGCTGCGGGTTGAGCACCATCTCGGCGTGCAGCTTCTTGGCCTGACCGCGCGGCAGGGTCATGGTCAGGTCGTTGGCCAGACCGGCCTGGACTTCGCGGCTGTCACCCTTCCATACCGGCGCCTTGGCCAGCTCGGTGCCCTTCTTGTAGAAGGACTGGGTCTCGAAGAAGCGGAAACCGTAGGTCAGCAGCTTCTGGGTCTCGGCGGCGCGGGCCTGTTCGCTGTTGGTGCCGAAGACCACGGCGACCAGACGCATGCCGTCGCGCACGGCCGAGGCCACCAGGCAGTAGCCGGCTTCGTCGGTGTGGCCGGTCTTCAGGCCGTCGACGGTCTTGTCGCGCCACAGCAAGAGGTTGCGGTTGGGCTGCTTGATGTTGTTCCAGAAGAATTCCTTCTGGGAGTAGATAGCGTAGTGCTGGGCATCGGCATTGATGATGGCGCGCGCCAGGATGGCCATGTCGTGGGCCGAGGAATAGTGATTCGGATCCGGCAGGCCGGTGGCGTCCATGAAGTGGGTGTTCTGCATGCCCAGCTTCTGCGCGGTGGTGTTCATCATGTCGGCGAAGGCGTCTTCGCTGCCGGCGATGTGCTCGGCCAAGGCGACGCTGGCGTCGTTGCCGGACTGGATGATGATGCCGTGCAGCAGGTCACCGACCGACACCTGGGTGCCGACCTTGATGAACATCCGCGAACCGCCGGTACGCCAGGCGTGCTCGCTGACGGTGACCATGTCCGATTCCTTGATGCGACCCCGGTTGATTTCCAGGGTGGCGATGTAGGCGGTCATCAGCTTGGTCAGGCTGGCCGGCGGCAGGCGCTGGTCGGAGTTGGATTCGGTGAGCACGGCGCCGCTGTTGGCATCCATGAGAATCCAGGCCTTGGCGGCCAGCTGGGGCGCCGCCGGAACCATTGTCTCGGCCGCCCAGACGGCCGGGACACAGGCGATCGTTACTAGGAGGAGCAGGCGTCGAGCGAGTTTTGCGATTGTCATCCGAATCTCTGAAAGGTTGGGGTATGGCAGGAGCAGCGGACCCAGACCGCACGGTCCACGGCGATCCGCGCGAGGCGGATCACGACGGCTGGGGCCGGCGACTGGGCGTCATGAAGCATCCCTGCTTCAATCCGGTTGCACGAGAGACGCCTGACCCAGGCGGGCCACGCGTACGCTGTTCTGGAGCTGGGAGACCTCAGCCGGCTGGACCGGTCCGAGGCGGACCCGATGCAAGGTCTGCTGGTTGCGCACCGTCGAACTGATGAACACCGGGGCACCGGTCAGGTCGCTGAGCTTGTCCTTGAGCAATTCCGCAGCGTCCGGATTGGCGAAGGCCGCCACCTGCAGATAGAGCCCAGCGGCTGGGACAGAAACGTTTTTTTTTGCGTCGACGGCCGCGGGCGTCACCGGCTCGGCGTGCTGGTTGACCGGTGGCGTATAGGTCTCGATGGCGCCGAAGGTCTGGGTCTCGGTGGTCTTCTGGGCCACCGGCGCCTGGCGCGGCTGGGCCAGCACCATGGGCACCGCCTGGCCGCGCTGGGCCCAGTACTGCTGCGGATCTATGCCTTCGACGCTGACCCGGGCGGTGCCGATCTCGGCGTAGCCGAGCTTCTTGGCCGCGGCAAAGGACAGGTCGATGACCCGGTCGGAATAGAAGGGGCCACGGTCGTTGACGCGCAGGATCACGCTGCGGCCGTTGTCCAGGTTGGTGACCCGCACGTAGCTGGGCAGCGGCAGGGTCTTGTGCGCCGCGGTCATGCCATAGAGGTCGTAGGTCTCGCCGTTGGCGGTGGCCTGACCATGGAACTTGGTGCCGTACCAGGACGCGGTGCCGGTCACGCGGTAGTTGCGCGAATCGGTCAGCGGAAAATAGGTCTTGCCCAGCACGGTGTAGGGATTGTTCTTCAGCGGCCCGTTGTAGGGCATGGGCACGGCGTCGGGAATGCGGCTGACGTCCACGTCCCACCAGGGCGCGCCGTCACGGTGCGGACGCAGGTAGCCGCCTGGTCCGGCCACGCCCTTGCTGGTCGGCTTGGGCGCCTGGCTGGAACAGCTCACCAGCAGCAGGCCGAGGCCCAGGCAACCGGCCAGGCGCGCCAGGGCAGTCAGGCGCATCACGGCTTGGCACCCTCGGCGGCATGGCGCTCGGCGATGGCATTGGCCAGATCGGTCACCGCCATGGCGTACATGACGCTGCGGTTGTATCGGGTAATGGCGTAGAAATTGGGCAGGCCCATCCAGTACTCCGGTCCCTTGTCTCCGTCGAGGCGGAACGAGGTTACACGCAAATCGTCACGCAGGGCAGGGTCTTGGGCGTTCCAGCCCAGGGCGCGCAACTCGGCGACGCTCTTGACCGGCTCGATGCCGGCCACCACGCCCTCCTCCACCCGCTCGCCGCTGACCTGGGCGCGAATGGCGGTGGGACCGCGCCCGGACCAGCCGTGGCGCTTGAAGTAGTTGGCCACGCTGCCGATGGCGTCGGTGGGATCGGACCAGATGTTGATGTGGCCGTCGCCGTCGAAGTCCACCGCATAGGCGCGGAAGCTGCCCGGCATGAATTGCGGCAGGCCCATGGCGCCGGCATAGGAACCGGTCAGGCTGAGCGGATCGACCTGCTGTTCGCGGGCGAGCAGCAGGAATTCGCGCAGCTGGCTACGGAAGAAGGGCGCGCGCGGCGGATAGTCGAAGGCCAGGGTCGAGAGCGCATCCAGAACCCGGTAGTTGCCGGTGTTGCGGCCGTAGAAGGTTTCCACGCCGATGATGGCGACGATGAACTGGGCCGGCACGTCGTATTCGCGCTCGGCGCGGGCCAGGGCCTCTTCGTGGGCCTTCCAGAAATCGACGCCCTGGGCGATGCGCCGATCGGTGATGAAGATGGGGCGATATTCGCTCCAGGGCTTGACCCGCTCGGCCGGTCGCGAGATGGCGTCGAGGATGGCCTGCTTGCGCTCGACCTCGCCGAACAGCGCCTGCAGCTGTTCCGGGGCGAAGCCATAGCTCTGACTCATCTCGGCGATGAAGTCGCGCGTCAGCGGTGCCGCGTCGTAGTCACCCGCGACGACGGCGGTCGTCACGCCCATCGCACCCGCGAGCCCGAGGCTCAGCAGGCAGCGACGCATCCATCCCATTGTCGGCATCTAACCCTTCTTTGTTGCGTGTTAAACCTGGGCGATCCACTTGCGGTGCGTGTGGATCGACATCAAAACTCCGAACCCGGTGAACAAGGTGACCACCGAGGTGCCGCCATAGCTGATGAATGGCAGCGGTACGCCCACCACGGGGAGCAGGCCGCTGACCATGCCGATGTTGACGAAGACATAGACGAAGAAGGTCATGGTCACGCCGCCGGCGAGCAACTTGCCGAACAACGTCTGGGCCTGCACCGTGATGGTCAGGCCGCGACCGATGAGCAGCAGATAGAGCACCAGCAGCAGGCAGACGCCGACCATGCCGAACTCTTCGCCGAGGACGGCAATGATAAAGTCCGTGTGACTTTCCGGCAAAAAATCCAGATGAGACTGGGTACCCAGCAGCCAGCCCTTGCCGAACACCCCGCCCGAGCCGATGGCGGCCTTGGACTGGATGATGTTCCAGCCGGCGCCCAGGGGGTCCATCTCCGGGTCGAGGAAGGTCAGGATCCGGCGCTTCTGGTAGTCGTGCAGGACAAAGAACCACATGGCCACCGCCAGGGGCACCGCGGCGCTCACCGCGCCGATCAGCCAGCGCCACTGCAGGCCGCCGACGAACAGCACGAAGCCGCCCGAGGCCAGTACCAGCATGGCAGTGCCGAGGTCGGGCTGGTCGAGGATCAGCACGAAGGGCACCACCACCAGCGACAGGCTGATGACGCTGTGCTTGAAGTTGGGCGGCAGGCTGCGCTTGGACAGGTACCAGGCCATCATCATGGGCATCAGGAGCTTCATGAATTCCGACGGCTGGAAGCGGATGACCCCGGGAATGTTGATCCAGCGGGTGGCGCCCATGGCGTTGTGGCCCATGACGTCGACCACCACAAGCAGGGCCACGCCGATCACGTAGCCCAGGGGCACCCAGCGCGCCATGAAGCGCGGTTCGAGCTGGGCGACGACGGCCATGGCCACCAAGCCGAGGCCGAAGGAACTGGCCTGCTTGAACAGCAGGTCGAGATTGCGACCACCCGCGGAGTAGAGAACGAACAGGCCGGTCGCCCCCAGCATCAGCAGCAGGATCAGCAAGGGGCCGTCGATGTGCAGGCGCTGCAGCAGGGTGGCGCGCCGCTTCATCACGTCCCCTTCGGGGATGGTGCGATCGAAGTTGGGAGCAAGACTCATGGCTGCACCTTGGTCGCTGCGGCGGTCGCCCCGGCGGTAGTCGGCTTGGCGTACTCGGCCTTGAGATGGCCCTGGTCATCGAGCAGCCAGGCGTCGAGCACCTGACGCGCGACCGGGCCGGCCACGGCGCCACCCGACTCACCGTTCTCGACCATCACCGCCACGGCGATCTGCGGATTGTCCACCGGGGCGAAGGCGACGAACAGGGCGTGGTCGCGGTGGCGTTCCTTGAGCGCCGCCGAGTTGTACTTCTCGTTCTGGCGAATGGCGACCACCTGGGCGGTACCGCTCTTGCCGGCGATGCGGTACTGGGCACCGACGTTGAGCTTGTGGGCGGTGCCGCGCGGATTCTGCACCACCATTTCCATGCCGTGGATGGCCCTGTCCCAGTAGCTCGGATCCTTGAGGTCGATGTCGGGCATGGGGTTGGGGTCCGCCGGCGGCTGGCCGTCGAGGGTCTTGGCCAGGTGCGGCCGGATCCACTGGCCATGGCTGGCGATCAGCGAGGTGACCTGAGCCAGCTGCAGCGGAGTCACCTGCATGTAGCCCTGGCCGATCCCGAGGATCAGCGTCTCGCCGGGGAACCAGGCCTGGCGGCGGGTGGCGCGCTTCCACTGGCGCGACGGCATCAGCCCCGGCGCTTCCTCGAACATGTCCAGGGCGACCTTCTGGCCAAGGCCGAACTTGCCCATGTATTCGGAGAGGCGATCGATGCCGATCTTGTGGGCGAGGTCGTAGAAGTAGGTGTCGTTGGACCTCATCAGCGCCGTATCCATGTCCACGTAGCCGTCGCCGCCGTGGTTCCAGTTGCGGTACTTGTGATCGTAGTTGGGCAACTCGTAGTAGCCCGGGTCGAAGACCCTGGCCTGGGGCGTGGTGGCGCCGGTGTCGAGACCGGCGATGGCCACCGCCGGCTTGATGGTCGAACCGGGCGGATAGAGGCCGCGCAGCACCCGGTTGTAGAGCGGGCGATCGATGGAGTCGCGCAGCTCGGAATATTCCTTGAAGCTGATCCCGGTGACGAAGGGATTCGGGTCGTAGCTCGGCTGGCTGACCATGGCCAGCACCTCGCCGGTCTTGGGCTGGATGGCGACGATGGCCCCGCGACGTCCGCCCAGGGCGGCTTCGGCGGCGGCCTGCAGCCGCGAGTCGATGGTCAGGACGATGTCCTTGCCCGGCTTGGGGTCGGTGCGATTGAGCACCCGCAGGACCCGACCACGGGCGTTGGTCTCCACCTCTTCGTAGCCCACCTCGCCGTGCAGTTCGGGCTCGTAGAAGCGCTCCACGCCGGTCTTGCCGATGTGGTGGGTGCCGCTGTAGTTGACCGGATCCAGGCGCTTGAGCTCCTGTTCGTTGATCCGCCCGACATAGCCCACCGAATGGGCGAAGTGCTCGCCCATGGGATAGTGCCGCACCAGCTGCGCCGTCACCTCGACCCCGGGCAGGCGGAACTGGTTGACGGCGATCTTGGCGATCTGCTCTTCGGTCAGCTCGAACAGCACAGGCACCGGCTCGAACGGCCGCCGCCCCTGCTTCATGCGCTTTTCGAACAGCTCGCGGTCTTCCTCGGTCAGCCCCAGCACCTGCACCAGGGTATCGAGGGTCTGCCGCCAGTTGTCGGCCCGCTCCCGGGTGATGGTCAGGCTGAAGCTGGGGCGGTTGTCGGCGACGATGATGCCGTTGCGGTCGTAGATCAGGCCGCGGGCGGGCGGGATCGGCTGGACATGGACCCGGTTGTTTTCCGACAGGGTCGAGTGGTAGTCGTGTTGGATGACCTGCAGGTAGTACATGCGCGCCACCAGTACGCAGGCGAGCACGAGAAAGAGCACCGCCCCGACGGTCACGCGGGCGCGGACGAGCTGGGCGTCTTTCTCGTGGTCCTTGAGGCGTATGGGTTGCGACATCGCAGGTACGGACTACTTGTGATACGGATGGCCGGCCAGTACGGTCCAGGCGCGATAGAGCTGCTCACCGACGAGGATGCGCACCAGCGGATGCGGCAGGGTCAGCGGCGAGAGCGACCAGCGCTGTTCGCTGCGCGCCTGCACCTCGGGAGCGAGACCCTCGGGACCGCCGACCATGAGGTTGACGGTCCGGGCTTCCAGGCGCCACTGCTGGAGTGTTTCAGCCAGTTGCTCGGTGCTCCAGGGCTTGCCGGTGACCTCCAGGGTCACCACGCGCTCGCCCGGCTGCACCTTGGCCAGCATGGCCTCACCCTCCTGGCGGATCAGCCGGGCGACGTCGGCGTTCTTGCCCCGGGTCTGCAGCGGGATCTCGACGAGTTCCAGCGGCAGTTCCGGCGGCAGACGCTTGACGTACTCGTGCCAGCCCTCTTCGACCCAGCGCGGCATGCGCGAGCCGACGGCGATGAGACGCAGGCGCACCGGGCTTATTCGCCGTGGGCGGCGCGGCTCTGCTCGGCACCGCGCCAGAGGCGCTCGAGGTCATAGAACTCGCGGGTGGTCGGCAGCATCACGTGGACGACCACGTCGCCCAGGTCCAGCAGCGCCCATTCGCCGCCTTCCAGGCCTTCGCTGCCCAGCGGGCGCACGCCCTGCTGCTTGACCTTTTCCAGCACGTTGTCGGCCAGCGACTTGACGTGGCGGCTGGAAGTGCCGCTGGCGATGACCATGATGTCGGTCACGCTGGTCTTTTCCCGCACGTCCAGGGAGATGATGTCCTGGGCTTTCATGTCTTCCAGGGCGGCGATGGCCACCTGGACGAGTTGTTCGCTTTGCATGGTGTAGCTCTTACCTCGGTTCGGAGGACGCCGGATAGAGGCCGTGCGTCCGGATGTAGTCAAGCACGGCATCGGGCACCAGGAAGCGGATGGACTTCCCGGTGGCCAAGAGGCCGCGGATCTGGGTGGCGGACACCGCAAGCGGGTTCTGCCAGATAAAGGTGATCTGCCCGCCCGGCCCCTTGAGGGCCTGGGGATCGGGCTGACTGCGCGCCGCCAGGAAATCGCGCAATTCCTGGCAGGGCTCGCTGTCGGCGTCGGGTCGTTGCAGGACCAGGATGTGGCACAGCTCCAGCAACTCGCGCCAGCGGTGCCAACTCGGCAGGCCGCAGAAGGCGTCCCAGCCCAGCATGAGCAACAGCTGCACCTCATCGCCGAGTTCGGCGCGCAGGCTTTCCAGGGTCTCTATGGTATAGGAGTGGCGCGTCCGGCGCAGTTCCCGGTCATCGACCACCAGGGTCGCGACGTCGGCCACCGCCAGGCGCACCATCGCCAGGCGATCCTCGGCGGAGACGCTGGGCGCCTCGCGATGGGGCGGCCGGGCGCTGGGGATCAGCCGCAGTTCGTCCAGCGCCAGGGCCTCGGCCACCTCGAGCGCCGCGCGCAGGTGACCGATGTGCACGGGATCGAAGGTACCGCCGAACAAGCCGATGCGGGTGGGCAGGCTGCTCATCAGCTGCGGACGTGACCGTCGCCGAAGACCACGTATTTCTCGCTGGTCAGTCCTTCCAGGCCCACCGGCCCGCGGGCGTGCAGCTTGTCGGTGGAGATGCCGATTTCGGCGCCCAGGCCGTATTCGAAGCCGTCGGCGAAGCAGGTCGGGGCGTTGACCATGACCGAACTGGAATCCACTTCGGCCAGGAAGCGGCGCGAGCGACCGAGGCTCTCCGTCACGATCGCATCGGTGTGATGGGAACCGTAGTGGTTGATGTGCTCGATGGCCTGGTCCAGACCCTCGACGATGCGAATCGACAGAATGGGCGCGAGATACTCGGTAGACCAGTCGGCCTCGGTGGCGGGCACGGCCTGGATCAGATCGCGCGTACGCTCGCAGCCCCTAAGTTCCACGCCCTTTTCCTCGAAGCGGCGCGCCATAGCCGGCAGGAAGGCCTCGGCCACCTGGGCATCGACCAGCAGCGTTTCCATGGCACCACAGATGCCATAGCGGTAGCACTTGGCGTTGAAGGCGATGGACTCAGCCTTGGCGAGATCCGCAGCCGCGTCGACATAGACATGGCAGATACCGTCGAGGTGCTTGATCACCGGGACGCGGGCATCGCTGCTGATACGTTCGATCAGATTCTTGCCACCGCGCGGCACGATGACGTCGACGAACTCGGGCATGGTGATCAGGGCGCCGACGGCAGCCCGGTCGGTGGTTTCCACCACCTGGACCGCAGCGGCGGGCAAGCCGACCTTGGCCAAGCCTTGCTGAATGCAGGCGGCGATGGCGCGATTGGAGCGAATGGCTTCTGAACCACCGCGCAGAATGGTGGCATTGCCCGACTTCAGGCAGAGACTGGCCGCGTCGATCGTCACGTTGGGCCGGGATTCATAGATGATGCCGATGACCCCGAGCGGCACGCGCATCTTGCCGATCTGGATCCCGGACGGCCGGGCACTCAGGTCTCGAACGGCACCCACCGGATCGGGCAAGGCGGCGACCTGCTTGAGGCCGTTGATCATCGCGTCGATACGCGCCGGCGTCAGCGTCAGTCGATCCAGCAACGCCGATTCGAGCCCCGCAGCCGTGGCGGCCGCGACATCCTCGGCGTTGGCCGCGATCAACCCTTCACGATCGGCGCCCAAGGCGTCGGCAATGGCGGTCAGCGCCAGGTTCTTCTGGCCAGTGGACGTACGCGCGAGGACCCGCGACGCGGCACGGGCAGCCTGGCCAAGACGGGTCATGTAGGCGGAGACGGACTCGGTCATGGTCGGCGGCCTGCGAAAGACGGTGGGAAAGCCGCAGAGTATAGCGTCGCCGGGCCCTGCGCGGCCAGCGCCGAGGGGCCTGGCGATGGCATTCGCCTGCTCGATTTGGTTGACTCGCCACGGCCTGTCGGGAATCATCCGCGGCTGTATTTGCCGTTCAGCTTGCGTTCAGCTATTCACTTATAGCCGAAATCGTCCCCAGCTCTGCGCCAGGTGCTGCAGCGACGCCTACCAGTCTTCACGGAAAGAACCATGCCCAAGCACCTCACCTTGTCCCTTGGTCTGCTCGCCCTGCTGATTCATGCCGACGCGACCTGGGCCGCCGCTGCCGACGCCGCGCCGAGCGCGGCCGCCGTCCAGGCCCTGGAAGCCCAGCTGAAGAAGACGCCCCAGGATCCGGACGCCCTGGGCAAGCTGGGCAGTGCCCGCCTGGCGCAGCAGCGCTGGACCGATGCCGAGCAGTTGCTGACCCAGGCCGTGCAGAAAGGCGGCAAGACCTGGCAGCCGGCGCTGGACGAGGCGCGCTACCACCACCTGCTGGAACGCGCCCATGCCGCCGAGAACAAGCGCGAGCTGGACCAGGCGCGGGATCTCAGCGTGGAAGCCATCCGCCTGAAGCCCGAAGCGGTCGAGGCGCAGCTGTTCCTGGCCGGTATCCAGAGCCAGAAGCGCCAATGGGAACTGGCCGAGGCCACCTACCGCCAGGTGCTGATGCGCGAGCCGGCCAACGTCGACGCCTACTACGGACGCATCGCCGCGCTCAACGAGCTGGGCCGCACCGAGGAAGCCCTGCAACTCACCAAGAATCTACAGCCGAGCGCCAAGAATCAGGTCAAGGGCCTGGATCGCCTGCGCGCCGGCCAGGCCATGCAGGAAGCCGAAGCCGCCGAGGCGCGGGGCGATCTGCAGGGTGCCTCGCGCCTGCTGGAACAGGCGCGCCAGGAGTCCCCGGAGGATCCCTGGCTGCGCCTGGCCCAGGCTCGCCTGGAGGTCCGCCAGGGCCGGCCGCGCGCCGCCCGCGACCTGGTGGACAGTCTGGTCAAGGATGGCGCCCAGCGTCCCGAGGTGCTCTATGCCAGCGCCCTGCTGTCCAACGAGCTGGGCGAATACCCGCGCGCCATGCAGACCCTGATGCGTATTCCCCAGGCGCAGCGTTCGCCGGACATGAACGCCCTGGCCGCGCGCATCACCTTCAACGAACAACTGGCCGAGACCGTGGCCCTGGCCAAGCAGGGTCGCCGCGAGGAAGCGCGCAGCCTGATGCAGCGCCTGGAAGCCCGCGCCGGTCGCAATCCGGATCTGATCGGCGACCTGGCCGAGGCCTTCGCCATCGCCGGCGATCCCGAGCACGGCCTGGCCCTGCTCAAGCCGATGATCACCGGCGATACCCGCCCGGCGCCCGCCATGCAGCTGCACTACGCCAGCATCCAGCTTCAGCTGAACCAGGACCAGACCGTGGGCAACGTCCTGCGCGACCTGCAGGGCGTGGTGCTCGACAGCGGCGAGAAGCAGCAGTACGACGACCTCCTCGCCCGCTATCGCATCCGTCAGGCCGACCGCCTCACCGACCAGGGCAAGCTGGCCGCCGCCTACGACACCCTGGCCCCGGCGCTCAAGGCCCGTCCCGACGACAAGGCCGCCCAGGCCGCCCTGGCGCGCATGTACCTGGCCAGCGGCGACACCCAGAAGGCCCGCCAGCTCTATCGCGACGTGCTCAGCGACCAGCCGAAGGACGCCGAGCTCTATCTGGGCGCCGCCGAGATCGCCGCCAAGTCCCAGGACAGCGTCACCGCCCGCCAGTACCTGGACCAGGCGGTCAAGCTGGGCCAGAGCGATCCCCTGGTGCTGCGCCGCGCCGCCCTGCTCTACCGCGACATCGGCATGGCCGGTACCGCCACCGGCCTGCTGGAGCAGGTGGTCCAGGTGGAGCGCAAGGATCGCGAATCCGCGGCCCGCGCCGCCGGTGCCAGCGACAACCCCTTCGCCACCCTGCCCGGCCAGACCCGCAGCGCTGACGCCCTGGCCGCCGTTCCGGCCGCCGCGGGTGGCAACGCCGGCAGCGCCGACTACGCCTGGAGCGATCCGCTGCAGGCGCAGAAGGCCGCCAACAACCCCTTCAGCGACCTGTCCGTGGTGCCCACCAGCAGCCTGTCGAGCAGCCTGGCCACCGAGCAGATCCTCGGCCAGCTGCAGCGCGAGCGCAGCATCCGCATCACCCAGGGCCTCAGCGTACGCAGCTACGACCCCAGTGGCAGTTCGCGCCAGACCACCGTCAGCGCGCCGCTGGAGATCTCCTTCCCCGCCGGCGACCAGCGCCTGGCTGTGCGCGTCACCCCGACGCGCATCAACGACAGCAGCAGCGACGGCAGCCAGAAGGAAAACGGCGTAGCGGCGTCCATCGCCGTGGAAGACGCGGGCCGCGGGCTCAAGGGCGACATCGGCGTCTCGCCGGTGGGCCTGAGATACAGCACCGTGGTTGGCGGCGCGACCCTGGAGCGCCCGCTGAGCAGCCTCAGCGAGAACCTGCTCTATGCCCTGAGCGTATCGCGCCGTTCGGTGACCGATTCCCTGGCGTCCTACGGCGGCATCCGCGATCCACGCACCGGCCAGGAGTGGGGCGGCGTCACCGCCAACGGCGGCCTGGCGCGACTGAGATACGACGACGGTCGCTACGGCTCCTACATCTATGGCGCGGCCCATCGCCTGACCGGCCACGACGTCAAGGACAACGACCGGTTCGAGATCGGCACCGGCGTCTACTACTACCTGCGCAATGGCCCGGACAGTCTGTTCACCGTGGGCCTCTCGGCCACCGCGATCGGCTACGACAACAACCAGAACCACCTGACCTACGGCCATGGTGGCTACTTCAGCCCGCAGCGCTACTTCGCCATCGGCGTACCCCTGGTGTGGGCGCAGCGCGGCGATCTCTGGGCCTACCAGGTGCAGGGCATGCTGGGCGTGCAGACCATTCGCCAGGACGCCGCGGATCGCTATCCGGACAACGCCGCCCTGCAGGCGGCCGCGGAAGCCGCGGGCCAAGGCCAGTACGGCAGCAAGAGCAAGACCGGCGTGGCCTACAGCCTCTCCGTCAATGGCGAATACCGCCTCAGCGGGCAATTCGCCCTGGGCGGTCGCCTGGGCCTGGACAACGCCCAGGATGAGCGCGACGTCAACGGCAACCTCTATCTGCGCTACTTCTTCGAAGAGCAGGAAGGCCGACCGCAACTCTCGCGGCCGCAGCCCTACCGCTCGCGCAACGAGGAATAAGCAAAAGGCCCGCACGCGCGGGCTTTTTTCTAGCCGCCGCACCCTGCCCAGCGCCGCCGAAACGACCGCTCGTCCCCGCGTTCGTCGCCACCGCGACCGCCCCGTCCCCGCGTCATGCCTTTCGTCCGCACGGCGCCAGGCGTGACGTTGACGGGTGCCCGAGGTGATCTAAACATTGAAGCGAGCCGGCGCTGAAAAGCGAGACGATCCGTTCGCTCCGCTTCGATGCCCGCATACGCATTTTCAATTGGTGCGTCACGAACTCCGCGTGACAGTATCCACAAAAAATGACACCTGATGGCTTTTAGCCATAATTTTGACGTCAAGCATTCACGCAGACCCTTCACCTTTTCGGAAGTCGCCATGGTCCGTTCGCTGGATATTGCCAATCTGTTCCGCTCCTTCGGCGGTGACCCCCAGCGCTACCATGAGTTCGAAGCCCCCGAGCCGGTGCCCCACGAAACCCTCTTGCCAGCCGCAGCTCAGCCGCAGCCTGCGCCGAGCGCCCAGGTCGAAGCGGTCGTCACGGTGGCCGAGGCGGCCGCTCAGGCTGAACCGGACGCCCTGCCCCCGCTGTCGCGGCAGCTGGCGCAGCTGCACAGCAGCCGCCAGGCCAACCAGGCGGTCGCCGCCCTGGACCAGGCGCTGAGTCGCACGCTGCCGCGGTTGACCGGTCCGGTGCTGGCACTGATGTCGGCCCGGGGCGGCACCGGCAAGACAGTCATCGCCGCGGGCCTGGCCCAGGCGTTGAGCCGCAGCGGCCAGCCGGTGCTGCTGGTGGAGCTGGACAGTCAGAACGTGCTGTCTTCGCTGCTGCTGCAGGAAGCGTCGTCCACCACCGGCTCGGTCAGGGCGCCGCTTTCCGTCTGCCTGGCGGTGGACGAGCGCCTGCGCCTGGTGCCCTTTGGCGCCCCCGACGAGCTGGATCTGCAGGCTCTGGAGCAGGCCCTGGCCACCGACACCCAGTGGCTGACCCGCCGCCTGCAGGCGCTGGACGTCCCGGCCGATACCCTGGTGATCCTCGACTGCCCCACGGGCTCGACGCCCCTGAGTCGTCAGGCCCTGGCCCTGGCCACCCGGATTCTGGGGGTGACAACCGCGGATGCGACCGGTTACGCCAGTCTGCCGCGCCTCGAACGCCAGTGGCAGCGCTGCAGCGGCCAGGTCACTCCGCTGCACCTGCTCAACCGGGTCGATCCCGCCCGCCCCCTGAGCCAGGACATCGCCGCCATCGTGGCGCAATCCTGGGGCGAACGCCTGCTGGGCGTACTGCCGGAAAGCCCCGATCTGGAGCAGGCCCTAGCCCTGGGCCAGGGTCTGGCCAGCGTCCAGGACGCCTGGGCGCGTGGCCTGGCCGAGCTGGGCGAGGCCTTGCTCGGCGATCTTCGCTCGCCCGTGCAGCACGCCGCGCGCGCCTAGCCATGAGCTTTCTCGACCGCCTGGAACAGGTTCGCCAGCGCCGCGCGGCGCGCGCTGCCGACGCCCCGCCGGTGCCGCCCGCGGCGCCGCTGTGGCTGCAGCTGTTCGCCTGGACGGCCGCCGCGTTGCTGGGCGCCCTGCTGGTGAGCGTGCCCCTGGCGCTGGAAGAACAGGCGGCGTTCGCCGTCGGCTGCTTCGGCGCGGCCCTGATGCTGCGTCGGCTGCCCGGACGGCTGCCGGTGATCGCGCTGATCCTGCTGTCGCTGCTGGCGTCGCTGCGCTATCTCTACTGGCGCCTGACCAGCACCCTGGGCTTCGAGACGCCGCTGGAAATGGTGCTCGGCTACGGGCTGGTGGCCGCCGAACTCTATGCCCTGGCGGTGCTGGTGTTCGGCTACCTGCAGACCATCTGGCCGCTACGCCGCACGCCGGTCCCGCTGCCCGCCGACCCGGCCGCCTGGCCCACCGTGGACGTCTTCATCCCCACCTACAACGAAGCCCTGAGCATCGTGAAGCTGTCGATCCTGGCGGCCCAGGCCATCGACTGGCCACGCGACAAGCTGCGGGTGCACGTACTCGATGACGGTCGTCGCGAGGACTTCCGCCACTTCTGCGCGACCGCCGGCGTCTCCTACCTGGTGCGCGAGAACAACGAGCACGCCAAGGCCGGCAATCTCAATGCGGCGCTCAAGGTGACCGACGGCGAGTACATCGCCATCTTCGATGCCGACCACGTGCCGACCCGCTCCTTCCTGCAGGTCTGCCTGGGCTGGTTCCTCAAGGACCCGCAGCTGGCCATGCTGCAGACCCCGCACTTCTTCTTTTCCCCCGATCCCTTCGAGAAGAATCTCAAGACCTTTCGCACCGTGCCCAACGAGGGCGAGCTGTTCTACGGCCTGGTGCAGGATGGCAACGACCTGTGGAACGCCACCTTCTTCTGCGGCTCCTGCGCGGTGATCCGACGCACCATGCTGGAAGAGGTCGGCGGCGTGGCCACCGAGACGGTGACCGAGGACGCCCACACCGCGCTCAAGCTCAACCGGCTCGGCTACAACACCGCCTACCTGGGCATTCCCCAGGCCGCCGGCCTGGCCACCGAGAGCCTGTCGCGCCATATCGCCCAGCGCATCCGCTGGGCCCGCGGCATGGCGCAGATCTTTCGCATGGACAATCCGCTGCTGGGCAAGGGCCTCGCCCTCGGCCAGCGGCTCTGCTACCTCAACGCCATGCTGCACTTCTTCTATGGCCTGCCGCGGCTGGTGTTCCTCACCGCGCCGCTGGCCTATCTGCTGTTCAGCGCGCAGATCTTCCATGCCTCGGCGCTGCTGATCACCTGCTATGTGCTGCCCCATGTGCTGCACTCGAACCTGACCAACTCGCGCATCCAGGGCGAATTCCGCCACTCCTTCTGGAACGAGGTCTACGAGACGGTACTGGCCTGGTACATCCTCAGGCCCACGCTGCTGGCGCTGATCAACCCGCGGCTGGGCAAGTTCAACGTCACCGACAAGGGCGGCATCATCGCCAGCGACTACTTCGACTGGGAGCTGGCGCGTCCCTACATCGTGCTGCTGGCGCTCAATCTGCTCGGCCTGGGCGTGGGTATCGGTCGGCTGTTCCTAGGCGATCCCGAGGCGGTGACCACGGTCGCCATCAACCTGGTCTGGACCCTCTACAACCTGGTGATCGCCAGTGCCGCGGTGGCCGTGGCCAGCGAGACGCGCCAGGTGCGCGCCGAACCCCGGGTGGCCGCCACGCTGCCGGCCGGACTCGTGCTCGCCGATGGCAGCCGCCTGGAATGCAGCACCCTGGACTTTTCCCAGAGCGGCATCGGCCTGAAGTTGCCCGCGGGCCTGCATCTGCCCGAGGGCAGCGCGGTAGAGGTCGAACTCAGCCGCAACGGTCGCAGCCGTCGCTTCCCGGCCACCGTGGCCTTCAGCCGCGCCGGCGCCGTGGGCACCCGCTTCGCCGAACTCAGCGTGACCGAACAGCGCGAGCTGGTGCGCATGACCTTTTCCCGCGCCGATCTCTGGGCCGAGGCCTGGGGCAATCACCGTCCGGATTCCCTGCTGGGCTCGCTGCGCGAGGTCAGTCAGATCGGCCTGCGCGGCATCGCCGATCTCAATCGCAACGTCTGGCGCCTGAGCCGACCTTCCCGGCGCACGGCGCCCTCCTCCTCCGCCTCCCTGGACCGCCCATGACCGTGTCGCTACGTCTCGCCCCCCTGCTGCTCGCCACCCTGGGTGCCGCGCCCGCCTTCGCCCTGGCCCAGAATGCGCCGCCGGTGGCGGTGGCCGGCAGCGGCTACGACAACAGCTTCAAGCAGCTCGGCGCGGTCTATCCCTTCAATCTGCGCGGCATCGACAGCCGGGACGGAGTCGGCTTCGACATTCGCGCCGACGAGATCGTCAGCGCCGCCAAGGTAACGCTGAACTACACCTATTCCCCGGCGCTGCTGCCGGAGTTGTCCCAGCTCAATGTGCTGGTCAACGACGAGGTCGCCGCCAGCATTCCGCTGCCCAAGGAAGGCGCCGGCACGCCCCAGACCCGGGTGGTGGACATCCCGCCGCGGCTGATCACCGAATTCAACCGGCTGAGTATCCAGCTGATCGGCCACTACACCATGCAGTGCGAAGACCCGCTGCACTCCAGCCTCTGGGCCAAGGTGAGCAATGGCAGCCGCCTGGACGTCCAGGTCAGTCGCCTGGACCTGGCACCGGACCTGGCGCGCCTGCCGCAGCCGTTCTTCGATCGCCGCGATGCCCGGCAGCTGGAGCTGCCCTTCGTCATCGCCGGTGCGGCCGACAACGGCACCCTGGAGGCCGCCGGCACCCTGTCGTCCTGGTTCAGCGCCCTGGCCAGCTATCGCGGCGCCCGCTTTCCCAGCAGCCAGAACGCCCTGCCGGCCAAGGGCAATGCGGTGGTGCTGGTCACCAGCGAAGAGCGCGCCAAGACCCTTGGCCTGAGTCTGCCGGCACCGGCGACGGCGCGGGTCGACATCCTGGCCAACCCCTTCGATCCCCAGGGTCAGCTGCTGGTGATCTCCGGCCGCGATGCCAACGAACTCAAGCGCGCCGCGAGCGCCGTGGCCCTGGGTCACCAGACCCTCTCCGGCCAGAGCATGACCTTCGACACCCTGCAGGCGCTGCAACCGCGCAAGCCCTACGATGCGCCCAACTGGCTGCCCAGCGACCGACCGGTACGCCTGGGCGAACTGGCCACGCCCAAGCAACTGGCGGTCTCCGGCTATGACTCGGGTACCATGAGCGTGCCGCTGCGGCTGCCGCCGGATCTGTTCCTCTGGCGCAACCAGGGGCTGCCGCTGCACCTCAGGTACCGCTACACCCCACAGCCGGTGGCGACCAATTCCTCGCTGCTGGTGAGTTTCAACGACCGCTTCGTGCAGTCCATCGCCCTGCCGTCCCAGGAACACCTGGACCAGGGCCTGCTGGGGCTGATCAAGGACGAGGAACTGCCGCGCGAAGCCGAGGTGCGGCTGCCGCTGGAGGGCGAGGCGCTGCAGGCCCGCCTGCAATTCCGCTTCATGTACGACTACCTCAAGCAGGGCGAATGCCGCGACGTCATCATCGACAACATGCGCGGCACCCTGGAACCGGATTCGACCCTGGATCTCTCCGGCTATCGGCACTTCATCGCCCTGCCCAACCTGGGCGTGTTCAAGGACAGTGGCTTTCCCTTCACTCGCCTGGCGGACCTGAGCGAAACCGCGGTGATCCTGCCCGATGCGCCCAGCGCGGCGGAGATCGACACCTACCTCAACGTGCTCGGCCGCTTCGGCAGCTCCACCGGCTATCCCGCCACCGCGGTCACCGTGGCCCGTGCCGGCGAGGTCGACGGCCTGGCCGACAAGGATCTACTGCTGATCGCCAGCGGCGCCGACCAGCCGCTGTTGCAACGCTGGGCCGCCCAGTTGCCCGCCGGCTTCACCGGCAACGGCCAGCGCTTCGAGGTATCCGACCTGGCGTTCAAGGTGCGCCAGTGGTTCGGCAGCGACAACGCGGCCAGCCTGGAGCGCAGTCGCGCGGCCCTGAGTGCCAGTGGCGGTGCCGGTACGGCCTTCGTCACCGGCTTCGAATCGCCGCTCAGGAGCGGTCGCAGCGTGGTGGCCCTGGTCGCCGCCCGCCCGGAGGGCCTGGCCGACATCAGCCGCGCCCTGACCACCCGGGAAGACTATGCCCAGGCCTTGCAGGGCAGCCTGGCCACGGTGCGTGGCCAGCAGGTGGAAAGCCTGGTGGCCGACGAGACCTATCACGTCGGCAGCCTCGGGCCGCTGCTCTATGTTCGCTGGCAACTGGCTCGCCATCCGCTGCTGATGCTGGGCCTGAGCGCCCTGGGCGTGGCCCTGCTGGCCGGCCTGCTCCATGCGGCGCTACGCGCCCGCGCCCGTCAGCGGCTGGAGCGCTAGACCATGACCCGTGCACCGCTGCTGGCTACCCTGCTGACCGGTCTGCTGCTGCCGCCGCTGGCCCAGGCGGCCGGTACCCCCGAAGCGCTGCTCCTCGAGCAGGGTCACTTCTGGCAGGCGCGCAAGAATGCGCCCCGCGCCCAGGAGACCTGGAACAAGTTGCTCGAACTGGATGCGCAGCAGCCCGAGGCGCTGTACGGCCTGGGACTGATCGAGGTGCAGGCCAACCGGCTGCCGGCCGCCCAGGCCTATCTGCGCCGCCTGCAGGCGCTCAAGCCCGTGCCCCAGCAGGCCCTGCAGCTGGAGCAGGACATCGCCCTGGCCAGTGGCGACAATCCGCAGCGCCTGGTGGATGCCCGCCAGCTGGTCAGCGAAGAAAAGCCGGTGCAGGCACTGGCGCTCTATCGTCAGCTGTTTGGTGGCCGCCTGCCCCAGGGTGATCTGGCGCGGGAGTACTACGACATCCTCGCCTACACCCCCAATGGCTGGCAGGAAGCCGGTCCGGGCATCGAGCGTCTGCGCAAGCTGCAGCCCAGCGATCCGGCGCTGATGCTGATCCAGGCCAAGCACCTGGCGCGCTTTCCGGCCAGTCGCAGCCGCGGCATCCAGGCCCTGGCGGAGCTGAGCACGCGCAAGGACATCGGTGGCGAAGCCGCCGAATACTGGCGCCAGGCCCTGGTCTGGAGCGGTCCGCCCGGTCCGGCCGAGGCACCGCTGTTCGAGGCCTATCTGCGCCAGCACCCGGATGACGCCGAGTTGCGCGCCCAGCTGGAAAAGGGCCGTACCCTGAGTCGCAGCGGCGGTCTGGATCCGCAATTGGCCCGCGGTATCGAAGCCTTGCGCCGCAATGAGCTGGGCGCTGCCGAAAGCGCCTTCCAGGCGCGCCTCAAGGTGGCGCCGGAGGATGCCAACGCCCTGGGCGGCCTGGGCATCGTCCGTCAGCGCCAGGAACGCTTCGACGAAGCCGAAGCGCTGCTGAACCGCGCCACCCGTCAGCCGGGCGGGGCGCGCTGGCAGGCGCCGCTGGCCGAGGTACGCTACTGGGCGCTGCTCGCCCAGGCCCGCAAGGCCCAGCAGGCCAACGACTTCAGCACCGCCCGTGCCCGCGTGGAACAGGCGTTGCGGCTGGACGCCAAGCGCCCGGAAGCACCGCTGGCCCTGGCCGGACTGCAGGCCCAGACCGGTCAGCTGGACGCCGCCGAGGCTGCTTATCGACGGATCCTGCAGCAGGATCCGCGCAATCTCGAAGCCCGTCGGGGCCTGATCGATCTGCTCGCCGAGAGCGAGCGTCCGGCCGAGGCCCTGCGCCTGCTCGACACCCTGACCCCGGCCGAACGTGCCAGGCTCGGCAACCTGGATCGGCTCAAGGCCACCCAGGCCTTGCAGGAAGCCAAGCTGGCCGAGGGCCGTGGCGATCTCCAGGGGGCCCGTCGCGCCCTGGAAGACGCCCGACGCGCCGATCCGGACGATGTCTGGACACTGCTGGCCCTGGCCCGCCTGCAGCTGCGCCAGGGTCAGGAGGCGGCCGCCCGCCAGACCCTGGACAGCGGTCTGGCCAAGGACCCCCAGCGCCCGGAAGCGCTCTATGTCCGCGCCCTGTTCGCCCTGGAGCAGCGGGATCCCGCCGCGGCGCGCGCGCTGCTCGGGCGCATCCCGCCGGCCCAGCGCACCCCGGCCATGACGGGGCTGGCCGCTGATCTCGACTTCGATGCCCGGGTAAGCGCCGCCCGTGACCTGGCCCGCCGCGGCCAGCAGCAGGCCGCGCGGCGCCAGCTGGCGGCCCTGGAGCCGCAAGCCGGCGAGCGCCCCGCCGCCCTGGGTGGCCTGGCGGCGGCCTATGCCGAGGCCGGTGACCCGGAACGCGGGCTGCGCCTGCTGCGCGATGTCCTGGCCCGCGAACGCACGCCCGATCCCGCCCTGCGCCTGCAATACGGCGAGGTGCTGCTGCGCAGTGGCGCCGACGACGAAGTCAATGCCCTGCTGCACGATCTGCAGGGACAGCGCCTGACCGCCGCGCAGCGCCAGGGTTATGACGACCTGCTCTATCGCTACCGGGTGCGTCAGGCCGACCAGTTGCGCGAGCGCGGCGATCTGGTCACCGCCTACGACACCCTGGCACCGGCCCTGGCCCAGCGTCCGGACGATGACCTGGCCAACGCCGCCCTGGCGCGGCTGTACCTGGCCAATGGCGAGGCCGACAAGGCGCTGCGCCTCTATGAACCCCTGCTGCGCCGCGCCCCCGACAACCCCCGGCTGCAACTGGGTGCGGCCGATGCCGCCGTGCGTGCCCGGGACAACGCCTATGCCGAGCGCGCCCTCGAACGCGCCGTAACCCTGGGCGCCGACGACGTCGGGGTGTTGACCGAGGCCGCGCGCCTCTATCGCGCCCTGGGTCGCGACGGTCGGGCTACCGAGCTGCTGCGCCAGGTGGTGGCGGTGGAGCGCCGCGACGCCGAGACCGCGCGGCCCCTGGCCAGCGCCCCGGCCAATCCCTTCGGCCCGCGCCGCGGCAGCGCCACCCTGGCCAGCCAGGCCATTCCGCCGACCGCCGACCAGTTGCTGGCGGCGGCCAAGGCCGCCCCGCTGGCGGATGCGCCAGTCGCTCCGCAGGACAGCGCCGCCGAGCGCGCCCTCGACGACCTGCTGCAGACCCGTAGCGCGCGGATCACCCAGGGCCTGACGGTGCGCAGCAACGACAACGAACGCGGCCTCGGCAAGCTCACCGACGTGGAAGCGCCGCTGGAGATCGACTTCCCGCTGGGCGATGTGCGCCTGGCCGTGCGGGTCACCCCGGTCAGCCTGACTGCCGGCAGTGTCGGCAGCGACGCCCGCAGTCGCTTCGGTGGCGGCCCGGCCGCTACCCAGGCCGCGCCGGACGCCGCGCCGGGCAGCCAGAGCGACAGCGGCGTGGGCCTGGCGGTGGCCTACAGCGATCCCCAGCTCGGCCTCAAGGCCGACGCCGGCACCACGCCCTTGGGCTTTCTCTATGCCACCGCGGTGGGCGGGGTGAGCCTGGAGCGACCGCTGACCGACCACAGCCGCTACAGCCTCTCGGCCTCGCGCCGGGCGGTGATCGACAGCCTGACCTCCTTTGCCGGCAGCGAAGACGCCCGCACCGGCCAGCAATGGGGTGGCGTGACCGCCAATGGCGTGCGCGGCCAGCTCGGCTACGACGACAGCCAGTTCGGTGCCTATGCCTATGCCTCCTGGTACCGACTGCTGGGCAACCATGTCGCCGACAACAGCCGTACCGAGCTGGGCACCGGGCTATACCGCTACCTGATCAACAGCGAAGACAGTCGCCTGACCCTGGGCCTGTCGTTCACCGGCATCGCCTACGACAACAACCAGGCCTTCTTCACCTATGGCCATGGCGGCTACTTCAGTCCGCAGCGCTTCTATGCCCTGGGCGTCCCCCTGACCTGGTCGCAGCGCACCGATCGCTGGACCTGGCAGCTGCGCGGCGCGGTGGGCCTGCAACGCATCGAGCAGGACGGCGCCGACTTCTACCCGACCGACGCCCGCCTGCAGGCCGCGGCGAGCCAGGCGCTCGGCGCCCCGGCGGTCTATGGCGGCCAGAGCAAGACCAGTCTCGGCTACAGCCTCTACGGCGCCACCGAATACCAGCTCGGTCGCCAGCTGTTCGTCGGCGGCAACCTCGGCGTCGACAACGGTCGCGATTTCCAACAGCTCAATGGCGGCGTCTATCTGCGCTATGCGCTGGAACCCCAGGACCGTGCACTCGCCCTGCCGGTCAGTCCCTATCGTTCCCCCTACGACAACTGATTCACGGAGCTCCCATGGCAGCCAGCCTCCTCACCGGCCTCACCATTCTCATGATCGGCGACAGCCATCTGGCCACCCCCGACTACCTGATCGGCACCCTGCAGGACAGCCTGGTGCAACAGGGCGCCAAGGTGCACACCCTGGGTATCTGCGGGACCAACGCCGGCGACTGGCTCAAGGTCACCCCCGGCACCTGCGGTGGCGCCGAGCGGCGCAACGGCGACAAGGCCGTGGTGCTCGGCGGCAAGGCGGCGACCCAGCCGATCAACGAGCTCATCGCCGCCGACAAGCCCGATCTGGTGCTGATCGTCATGGGCGACACCATGGCCAGCTACACCAACCCCAGCTTTCCCAAGACCTGGGTCTGGCAGCAGACCACCAGCCTGACCAAGGCCATCGCCGCCACCAAGACCCACTGCGCCTGGGTCGGTCCGACCTGGGGCACCGAGGGCGGCAAGTACGGCAAGACCTTCGAGCGGGTCAAGCTGATGTCCGGCTTCCTCGCCAGCAACGTCGCGCCCTGCAGCTACATCGACTCCCTGAGCTTCGCCAAGCCCGGCCAGTGGGCCACCATCGACGGCCAGCACCTGACCGGTCCGGGCTACAAGTCCTGGAGTTCGGCCATCGTCGACGCCCTGAACAAGCTGCCTGCCGACAAGCTCAAGGGAGCCGCCCAGTGAAGGCCCTGCTGCTGCTCGGCCTGCTGGTGGGCGGGGTCGCCCAGGCCGAGGTGTCCCTCTACCCCACCGGCCCCAGCGAAGACTCGGCCTTCCTCCGCTTCGTCAACGCCGGCAGCCAGCCCCTGGCGCTGCAGGCCTCCGGCTCCGCCGCGCGGCTGCAGCTGGAGGCCGCCAAGCCGGTCTCCGACTACCTGACCGTGCCGGCGACCAAGGCGATCAAGGGCGAACTGGTCCAGGGCGCGGCCAAGGCCCCGCTGGAGCTGACCGTGGCCGCCGGTGAATTCGCCACCCTGGTGGTCCTGCCCGGCACCCCGCTGGTCCAGCGCCTGGTACGCGAGCAACCCGACGACTTCAATGCGCTCAAGGCCTCGCTGGCCTTCTACAGCCTGGATCCGCAGTGCGCGACCCCGGGCCTGCAGGCGGCCGGGCGCAATGCCGAGATCTTCAAGGACGTGGCCGACGGCACCCTGCAGCGCCGCAGTCTCAACGCCGTGGCGCTCAAGGTGCAGCTGACCTGCGCCGGCCAGGCCACGGGCGCAGCGCTGGACCTGGGCGAACTCAGGGCCGGCGAGCGCTACAGCGTGCTGCTGCTGCCTGGCGCCAGCGGTCCGCGGCTGCTCGCCACCCAGGACGCTATCGCCCACTAAGGACAGCCGCTCGATGGTCTTCGCCTCGCTGGAATTCCTCACCCTCTTCCTGCCGCTGTTCCTGCTGGTCTACGCCCTGGCGCGGCCCGGCGGGCGCAACGGGGTGCTGCTGGTGGGCAGCTGGCTGTTCTATGGCTGGCTGAGTCCGCTGTTCCTGCTGCTGCACATGGCCCTGGCGCTGCTGGCCTGGGTCGGAGGGTTGCTGGTGGATCGCGCGCGCGAAGGCTCGAGGACCCGACTGCAGCTGCTCGCCGGGCTGATCGTGATCAACCTGGCGGTGCTCTGCTGGTACAAGTACGCCAACATCGTCGCCGCCACCTGGAGCCAGGTGCTGGTGACCGCCGGCGCCCTGCCGCTGGACTGGCAGAAGGTGGCCTTGCCGGCCGGGCTGTCCTTTATCGTGCTGCAGGCCATCTCCTACCTGGTGGACGTCCATCGCCACGTGGTGCCGGTGGAGCGCAGCTTCGTCAACTACGCCACCTACATCTCCATGTTCGGCCATTCCATCGCCGGCCCGATCATCCGCTACGACTGGGTACGCCGCGAACTCAACCAGCGCTGGTTCAATCGCGAGAACTTCGCCCTCGGCGCGCGCCGCTTCATGATCGGCCTGTGCATGAAGGTGCTGGTAGCCGACACCCTGTCGCCGCTGGTGGACGTGGCCTTCCACCTCGACCAGCCCTCCTTCGTCGACGCCTGGATCGGTTGCCTGGCCTATTCGCTGCAACTGTTCTTCGACTTCGCCGGTTACAGCGCCATGGCCATCGGCCTGGGCCTGATGCTGGGCTTCCACTTTCCGGAAAACTTCAACCGGCCCTATCTCGCCCGCAGCATCCAGGATTTCTGGCGGCGCTGGCACCTGTCGCTGTCCAGCTGGCTGCGCGACTACCTCTACATCTCCCTGGGCGGCAATCGCGGCGGTCGCTGGCGCACCTATCGCAACCTCTTCCTGACCATGGCCATCGCCGGTCTCTGGCACGGTGGCGACAGCTGGAACTACCTGCTCTGGGGCATGCTGCACGGCCTGGCGCTGTGCCTGGACCGGCTCTGGGACGAACTCGGCGGCCGGCCGCTGCCGCGGCCCCTGGCCCATGGCCTGACGCTGCTGTTCGTGGCCCTGGCCTGGACGCTGTTCCGCGCGCCGGACTTCGCCACGGCGCTGTCGCTGTACGCCGGCCAGTTCGGTCTGCACGGCTTCGCCCTGGGCGATGCCCTGGCCGTGACCCTGAGACCCGTGCACGGCCTGGCCGCCGCCCTGGGCGTGGCCTGCATCCTGGCCCCGTTGTGGCAGGCGCGCATCGAGGCGCGCCTGCCCGACAGCGCCCTGCTGCGCGTCCTCGGCGCCGCCTGGCCGGTGGCCGGCTTCCTGCTCTGCTTCGCGCTGATCGCCAGTCGCGAAGCCGTACCCTTCCTCTACTTCCAGTTCTGAGGCCGCCGTCATGAGCGCTCCCGCCCTGCCGCCCTCACCCGCACCGCAACCGCCCAGCGCCAGCAGCGCGCGGCTGGCCCCGCTCGCCGGAGTGGTCTTCGCCCTGTTCCTGGCGATCGGCCTGCTGTCCTGCGCCTGGGCGCTGCTCACCGATCGCCTTTCGCTCTGGCCGGAAAGGGTGGATCGCCATGCCCTGCTCGAAGGCGAGATCACCCACCACATCGCCAAGGAACTGGCCAAGGCGCCGTTGCCGGAAGCGGCCGCCCGCCTGGAACGCGGCGCCAGCTGGCTGCTGCTGGGCGACAGCGGACCCCGGGTGCGCCAGGGCTGCCCCGGCTGGCTGTTTCTCGCCGAAGAACTCGAGGTCTCGCGCCAGGCCGCCGCCAATGCCCGGGCCCGTGCCCAGACGGTGATCGAACTGCGCCAGCAACTGGCCGCCCGGCACATCCAGTTGCTGGTCGCCGTGGTGCCGGACAAGAGTCGCATCGCCGCCGACCAGCTGTGCGGACTGCGACGCCCGGTCGCCTTCGCCAATCGGGTCGCCGACTGGACGCGGATGCTGAGTGCCGCGCGGGTACCGGTGCTCGACCTGACCACGGCGCTCACGCCCCTGGGCAGCGCCGCCTTCCTGCGCACCGATACCCACTGGAACGAGGCCGGTGCCGAGGCCGCGGCCCGCGCCCTGGCGCTGCGCATCCAGGCGCTGCCCTTCCAGGCCAGCCCGGCACGGGCCTTCACGCGTACGCTGCTGGCGCCGGCACCGCGACCCGGTGACCTGGTGCGCCTGGCCGGCCTGGACTGGCTGCCGCCGCGCCTGCAGCCGACCCCCGAGGTGCTGCGCCTGACCCAGGTCGACAGCCACGCCGCGGCCGGCGCCAGCGATGACCTGTTCGGCGATGGGGACCTGCCCAACGTCGCGCTCATCGGCACCTCCTTCTCGCGCAATTCCAATTTCCTGCCCTTCCTGGAACAGGCCCTGGGCGCCAGCGTCGGGCGTTTCGCCAAGGACGGCGGGCATTTCGCCGGTGCGGCACGGGACTATTTCGCCAGTCCCGCCTTCCGACAAACCCCGCCACAGTTATTGGTCTGGGAAATTCCCGAGCGCGATTTACAATCCCCCGGCCCCGAGGCGTTGCGTCTCGATCCGCGTCCTTGAGGCAACCAAGGCTTTCCCCATGGGTCTGAGGACGCAACCCCCAGCCCCCAGGAAGCCTTTCGATGACGGAACTGCTAGACGGCCTGACCCAGTGGATCAACCAGCACCACCAGTGGCTGGGCGTGGCCATCTTCATCATCTCCTTTCTCGAGTGCCTGGCCCTGGCCGGGCTGGTGGTACCCGGCACGGTGATCCTGTTCGCCGTGGCCGTCGCCGCCGGCAATGGCGCGCTCAATCTCTTCGATACCCTGCTGCTGGGCTTCCTCGGCGGCATCCTTGGCGATGCGGTGTCCTATTTCATCGGTCGGCGCTTCCATGAAGGCATCCGCCGCCTGCCCGGCTTGCGCACCCATCCGGAATGGATCGGCTCGGCCGAGGGCTTCATCCACAGATACGGCGTGGCCAGTCTGCTGGTGGGTCGCTTCATCGGTCCGCTGCGCCCGCTGCTGCCGCTGATCGCCGGCATGCTGGACATGCCCCTGGTCAAATTCGTCAGCGTCAGCCTGGTGGCCGCCGCCGGCTGGTCCATCGCCTACCTCGGCCCGGGCTGGGTGACTGGCGCGGCCTTCCGCCTACCCTTGCCGGAAGGCTTCTGGCAGCAGGCCGGCATCATCCTCGGCGGCATCGCGGTGCTGGTGGCGGTCATCGCCCATGGTGCCTGGCGCGAGCGCGCCGGCACCACGCTGATCAGCGGCGCCCTCTGCCTGGCCGGGCTGCTGGCCCTGCTGTTCGGCTGGCACCACCTGCGCGCCTTCGACGAAGGCCTGATGGCGCTGGTGCAGGAGCATCGCGAGGGCTGGCTCAACCTGGTTGCCGTGGTCATCACCCGCATGGGCGATTTCCGTACCCAGCTGATCCTGGCCGCCGTGCTGATCCTGGTGCTGGCCGCCTTCCGCCAGTGGCGCCCGCTGCTGTTCGCCCTGGGCACCACCCTGGGGACCGCCCTGGCCAACGGCCAGTTGAAGAATCTGCTGGCCCGCGCGCGCCCCGATGTGCTCGCCGAACCCCTGACCACCTACAGCCTGCCCAGCGGCCACAGCTCGGCCTCCTTCGCCTTCTTCCTGACCCTGGGCATCCTCGTCGGCCGCCGCTATGGTCCGCGCGGGCGCCTCGCCTGGCTGGTGATCGCTGCCCTGCCGGCGGTGCTCATCGCCCTCAGCCGCGTCTACCTGGGCGTGCACTGGCCCACCGACATCCTGGCCGGCGCCCTACTCGCCGGCGGTTTCTGCGGCCTGAGCCTGGCGCTGTTGCAGAAGACCGGCGGCAATCGCCTGGAGCCGATCCCGCCGCGGACCTGGTGGGTGCTGCTGCCCCTGGTCGTACTGGTGCTGGCCTTCGCCGCCGGCTGGGCCCTGCCCGAAGCCATCGAGCGCTATGCGCCCCGGCTGTAAGGCCGCGGCCGAAAAAATCCGCGCCCGGTCCTGCAGTTCCGGTTCGATTGTGGTCTGAACGGCTGGAACTACGGCGGTGGGTGGGGAGACACGATAGATGGCAGCGCAGCTTGCCGACTGGAACGAACTGGACTTTCTCGCCGGCGGTGGCGAGATGGGCGCCCGGCTGCGCAGTCACGACTGGTCGGAATCCCCACTGGGCCCGCCCTCTCAGTGGCCGCAATCTCTCAGGTCCGCACTGAGCATCTGCCTGAATTCCAGCTTTCCCACCGCCATCTACTGGGGCCCCGACCTGCTGCTGCTCTATAACGATGCCTGGGCGCCGATTCCCGCCGAGCGGCATCCCTGGGCCCTGGGTCGCCCGGCGCAGGAGGTCTGGCAGGACATCTGGCCGGTGGTGGGGCCGCAGTTCGGGCAGGTCCTGAGCAGCGGCCAGGGCTTTTCGGTATTCGACCAGCTGCTGCCGATGCTGCGCCAGGGGGTGGTCACCGAGACCTACTGGAACTACAGCTTCACCCCGATCCGTGGCGAAGGCGGCGAGATCGCCGGGATCTTCAACCAGGGCCACGAGACCACCCAGCGCATCCTCGACGAGCGCCGTCGGGCCGCGGATGCCGCCCGCCAGCGGCGGATGTTCGAGCAGGCGCCCGGCTTCGTCGCCATCGTGCGCGGCCCGGATCACGTCTTCGACTTCGTCAACGTCGCCTACAGCCGCCTGTTCGATGGCCGGCCCCGCGAAGGCCTGACGGTGCGCGAGGTCTTTCCCGAATTGCACAATCAGGGCTACTTCGAGTGGCTCGAACAGGTCTATCGCAGCGGTCGCCGCTTCGTCGCCGAGCACCAGCCCCTGCGCCTGGAAACCGCGGGCGAACCGGTCCGCACCCTGTACCTGGATTTCATCTACGAACCCCTGACCGACGAAACCGGCCAGGTGATCGGCATCTTCTGCCAGGGGCAGGACGTCACCGAAGCCCATCTGGCGCGCGCCGCGCTGGAGGCCAGCGAACGACGCTTCCGCACCGCCCTGGAAATCGAGACGGTGGGCGCCCTCTGCTTCGATGCCGAGGGGCGGCTGATCGATGCCAATGACGCCTTCCTGCGCATGAGCGGCCATGACCGCGAGGACCTGGCCGCCGGGCGCATCGCCTGGCCCGCACCGCTACTGCCCCATGCCGACGCTCAGGTGCCGCCCGAGGAGCGCAGCTATCGGTGCCGCGACGGCTCGACCGGCTGGGCGCTGGTGGCCGCCAAGCGCCTGCCCGATGGCAGCGCCTTCGAATTCCTGGTCGACATCAGCGACCGCAAGCAGGCCGAGGCCGAGTTGCGCGAGGAAACCCGCACCCTCGAAGCCCTCAAGCGCATCGACACGGAGTTGGCCAGCCAGCTGGATCTCGCGCACCTGGTGCAGACCGTGACCGATGCCGGGGTGGAGTTGACGGGCGCGGAATTCGGCGCCTACTTTCATCAACGCCATGAAGAAGGTGGCGGACGCCTGCAGCGCTTCACCCTGTCCGGCGTCGAGCGGGACCTTTTCGAGCAGATCGGAGAATCCGCCGCCACTGCCCTGTTCGTCACCACCCTGGGCAGCGCGGGCGTGGTCCGCAGCGATGACTTGGCGAACGATCTCCAGTTCGACCACGCCCTGGCGCCGCAAGGCTGCCACGCGGGCCGGCTGCCGGTGCGCAGCTATCTGGCCGTCGCGGTGGTGGCCCGCAGCGGCACGGTGCTGGGCGGGCTGGGCTTCGGCCATCCCGAGCCGGGGCGCTTCAACGCCCGCCACGAACGTCTGATGGTTGCCCTGGCCGCTCGCGCGGCCATCGCCATCGAGCAGGCCCAGCTGTTCCAGGCGGTGCGGACCGCCAATGAGACCCTCGAACAGCGGGTCATCGAGCGCACCGCCGAGCTGACCCAGGCGCAGCAGGCGCTGCACCAGGCGCAGAAGATGGAAGCCATCGGCCAGTTGACCGGCGGCATCGCCCACGACTTCAACAACCTGCTGGCCGGCATCATCGGCAGCCTGGAGCTGATCGAGCGCCGCCTGCAGCAGCACCGGACCGACCAGCTCGACCGGCTGCTCGGTGGCGCCCAGGCCTATGCTGCGCGCGCGGCCTCCCTGACCCAGCGGCTGCTGGCCTTTTCCCGGCGGCAGACGCTGGAACCCAAACCCACTGATGTGAACGAGCTGATGCTGGCCATGGAAGAGCTGATCCGCCGCAGCGTCGGCCCGGCGATCGAGGTGCAGGCCGAGCCTACTGAGCCGCTCTGGTCGACGGTGATCGATGCCGTGCAACTGGAAAGCGCCCTGCTCAACCTGGCGATCAACGCCCGGGACGCCATGCCCCAGGGCGGCCAGCTGCGGCTGTCCACGGCCAATCTGCCGGAGGATGCGCCGGAGCGACCGGAGGACCTGCCAGCAGGCGATTACGTGAGAGTCAAGGTGAGCGACACCGGGACCGGCATCGCGCCGGAGATCCTGGAGCGGATCTTCGATCCCTTCTTTACCACCAAGCCGCCGGGTCAGGGCACCGGACTGGGCCTGTCGATGGTGCACGGCTTCGTGCACCAGTCGGGTGGCCAGATCCAGGTCGACACCACGCCGGGCGTGGGCACCTGCATCTCGCTCTATCTGCCACGGGCACCGGAGGACGACGCCCGCACGTCCTGAGCGGCGCCCGGCGGCGCCGCTCGGTCGACCTCAGAGGCCGGCGCCATGGGGCGTGGTACCGCCCTTCATCTGCGATTGCAGGTAGTTCTGCAGACCGATCTTGTCGATCAGGCCCAGCTGCTGCTCCAGCCAGTAGGCGTGGTCTTCCTCGGTGTCTTCCAGCTGCACCACCAGGATCTCGCGGGTCACGAAGTCCTTGTGCTGGTTGCACAGGGCCACGCCCTGGGCCAGGGCTTCGCGTACCTCGTACTCCAGCGCCAGGTCCGCGCGCAGCATCTCCGGTACGGTCTGGCCGACGGTGATGGCGTTGGGACGCATGTCCGGCGTGCCCTCGAGGAAGAGGATGCGGCGCAGCAGGGCATCGGCGTGCTGGGTTTCCTCTTCCATCTCGTGGCCGATCCGCTCGTACAGGCGCATCAGGCCCCAGTCCTCGTACATCCGAGAGTGGATGAAGTACTGGTCGCGCGCCGCCAGCTCGCCGCGCAGCAGCTGGTTGAGGTAGTTGATGACGTCCGGATGGCCTTGCATGAAAAGAGTCCTGTGCTGTTCAGTGCCCAGTTTAGCGCGCTGGCGCCCGGAGGACGCCGTTCATCGCCCGACCACTGGGGCCGTTCGTCTCATCGCAGCGCTAATCGTTCTACTTAACGATCAGCTTAGCCAGGGCGGCGGCGGTTCTTCGCGCACGCTGGGCTCGTCCTGCTCGCGCCGTGCGGCCTGGCGACGCTCCTCGTCGCGCCGGGCGGCCTCGATCTCGCGCATCACCGCATGGACGTCGGCCTGGCCTTCGCGTTCGACGAATTCGCCGGTCAGGCGGGTATTGGCGAACAGCTCGCCCTTCTCGAACAGCGCCCACATCTCCGGCGCATAGCGGGTCTTGCGCAATTCCGGGGCGAAGCGACCGAAATACAGCGCCATGTTCTCCACGTCCCGCGCCAGCAGGCGGAAGGCGTGGTTGTTGCCGGCGGCGTCCACCGCCTGGGGCAGGTCGATGATCACCGGGCCGTCCTCGGCCAGCAGCACGTTGAATTCGGAGAGGTCGCCGTGGACCAGGCCAGCGCAGAGCATGCGCACGATCTGGCCGATCATCAGCTCGTGGTAGCGCAGCGCTTCCTCGGCGGTGAGGGTCACGTCGTTGAGCCGCGGCGCGGCCTCGCCATTGCCGTCGGTGACCAGGTCCATCAGCAGCACGCCGTCGAGGAAGTCGTGGGGCTTGGGCACCCGCACCCCGGCATCGGCCAGGCGATAGAGCGCCGTCACCTCGGCGTTCTGCCAGTTGTCCTCGCGCTCGCGGCGACCGAACTTGGAGCCCTTGGCCATGGCGCGGTTTTCCCGACTGCCACGCACCTTGCGCCCTTCCTGATACTCGGCGGCCTGGCGGAAGCTGCGCTTGTCGGCCTCCTTGTAGACCTTGGCGCAACGTACCTGGCTGCCGCAGCGCACCACGTAGACCGCCGCTTCCTTGCCACTCATCAGGGGCCGTATCACCTCATCGACCAAGCCGTCCTCGATCAGCGGCTCGATGCGTTTGGGAGTTTTCATCGCCGGTTCCAGCTCCTTCTTGTCGGTCGTCTCAGGGGGACGTGTGAGGCAAGTTTCAAGCCAGACGCCGAGAAAGGGAAGTCGGCGTCGCCCCTGAGCGTGCGACTCATCGAAGCGGACAAGATTCCTCAGCCGTGACCGGTTGCATCGTCAGCCGCCGAAGAAGGCCAGGAACCGCCGCCACTCGGCCTGGGCCTCGGCCAGCTCCACCGGGGCGAAGCGCACCTCGTGATGGGCCGGGCACTGGGCCAGGCGCGCCAGGTCCAGCGGGTGGATGAAGCCCAGCAGCGGATAGCCGCCCATGGTCTGGCGATCGGCCATGAGCACGATGGGCTGGCCATCGGGCGGCACCTGGATGGCACCGGTCACCACGCCCAGCGACCACTGGCGACGCGGGGGCGCCAGGGGCACCTCGCCGGCCAGGCGGATGCCCATGCGATCGGACTGCGGGCTGATGCGCCAGGACTGCATGCAGAGCGCCTGCTGCTGCGCCGGGCCGAAGGCCTCGGCGTCGCCACCGAGGATCACCCGCAGGGTCGGCACCTCGCGATAGTCCGGCACGAAACGCGCGGCCGGGCCGCAGCCGTGGGCATGCAGCGCGCTCACCGCCGCGCAGCCCAGCCGCTGGCCGGCCGCGAGCGGCGCGCCCTGGCCCTCCAGCCCGCCCAGGCCTTCGCGCCGGTTGCTGGCCACGCTCCCCAGGGTCGCCGGCGCCTGAAAGCCGCCACCGGCGGCGGCCAGGTAGGCGCGCTGCCCGGACTGGGCGAAGCCCAGGCGCAAGCGCGCGCCAGCTCTTACCGGAAAACACGACCAGGCCGGCAGGGGCTCGCCATCCAGGCGGGCGTCCAGCGGCGCACCGGTCAGCGCCAGCCAGGTATTGGTCTCGATCTCGAATTCGGCGCCGCCCAGGGCGATCTCCAGCAGCGGCGCCGCGACCGGATTGCCCACCAGGCGATTGGCCCAGCGCGCGGCATGGCCGTCCATGGGCCCCGAGGGCGCCACCCCCAGGTGTTGCCAGCCCTGGCGCCCCAGATCCTGCAGCAGGGTCAGGGGACCGGGTTTGATGACCTGCAGTCCGCTCATGGCTGACCTCCCTGGGCGCGAAAGGCCGCTTCGTCGACGGGTACGAAGCGCACCCGATCACCGGGTGCCAGCAGGCACGGCGGCTCGGCCCGGGCATCGAAGACCGTCCACAGGCAGCGACCGATGAGATTCCAGCCGCCCGGCGACGCCTGGGGATAGACGGCGGTCTGGCGCTCGGCGATGGCCAGGCTGCCGGCGGGTACGTGGGTCCGCGGCGTGCTGCGCCGGGGCAGCACCAGGCGTTCGTCCAGTTCGCCAAGAAAGGCGAAGCCCGGCATGAAGCCGATGGCGCCCACCTGATAGTCACGACCGCTGTGCAGAGTGATGACCTCGCCCTCGCTCAGGCCACAGCGCTCGGCCACCTCGGCCAGATCGGGGCCGGCATAGAGCGTCGGCACCTGGTGCAGGCGCCCGCCCTCGCCCGCTGGCGCGGCGCCCGGCCAGTCGGCCAGCAGGGGGTCGAGGCCGGCCTGTAGCTCGGCCAGGGTCAAGCGCAGGGGATCGTAGTGCACCAGCAGGCTGGTCCAGCCCGCCACCACATCGGTCACCGCCGGGCCGAAGCGCTGGCGAATCCGCTCGCCCAGGCGGGCGATGCGCGGGGGCAGCTCGGCATCGGGATGCTCGGCCAGTTCGAGCAGCAGCGCCGCAACGCCAAAAGGCTTGCAGACGATCATAGGGCGTCCAGGGCAGCGCGCAGCCGCCGCAGCACCGCCAGGGATTCGGCGTTGTCGCCATGCACGCAGAGGCTGTCGGCCTGCAGCCGCATGGGCTGGCCATCGAAACCGGGAAAGTCTTCGCCGCGGGCGATGGCGACGGCCTGGGCGAGGATGCGCTCGGGGTCGTGATGGACGGCGCCGACCTGGCCACGCGGAGCCAGGGAACCGTCGGCCAGATAGGCGCGATCGGCGAAGGCTTCCAGCAGCAGCGGTACCCCGGCGGCTTCGGCCAGCCGGCGCTCGCGATCATTGTCGGCCTTGGCCAGCACCATCAGCGGCAGTCCCTGGCGATAGCGGGCGCAGGCGGAAAGCGCGGCGCTCAGCAAGGCATCGTCCTTGACCAGGGCGTTGTAGAGGGCGCCATGGGGCTTCACGTACTCGACGCGCACGCCTGCGGCGCGGCAGAAGGCGTCGAGGGCGCCGATCTGGTAGAGGATCATGGCTTCCACCTCGGCCGGGGTGCAGGCCATGGGCCGCCGACCGAAGCCCACCAGATCGGGATAGGCCGGATGGGCGCCGATCTGCACGCCGTTGGCCACCGCCAGGGTCACGGCGCGCTGCATGGTCAGGGGATCAGCGGCATGGAAGCCGCAGGCCAGGTTGGCCTGGTCGACCAGGGGAATGGCATGGGCGTCGTCACCCATGGACCAGGCACCGTAGCTTTCACCGGAATCGCAATTGAGCAGCAGGCGAGCGGGCATGACAGGATCCTCTGAGAAGGTAGCTCGAGTGTCGGAAAGCCGGAGCGCCGCTGTCCAACAAAAGATTCCGGGCGCTGGCGATAAGAAGCTGTTGAAACACCTTGGCTAGACCAGCACCGGCAAGGCGCGCTCCGGGCCCAGGCGCGTGCACCAGTCGGCCACTACCGTCTGGCTCAGGGCCACCACCGCCTCGCTCAGCGCCAGGCCGGCGCCACCGTGCCAGCTGGCCTGGACATCGAAGGGCGGCGGGCCGGCCAGCGGCAGGGGCATGAGACTGCCACGGGCCAATTCCTCGATCACCAGGGCCGGCGGCAGGGCGCCGATGCCGAAGCCCTCGCCCATCAGCTTGATGATGGCCGCCACCGAGTTGATGCAGCAGACCCGTGGTTCGGCGATGCCCTCGCGCTGGAGCAGGCCGAGGATGTCCTGGTGCGGGCGGGAATGGCGGGAAAAGGTGATCAGCCGTTCGCCCGCCAGTTCGGCCAGATTTGCGTAGGGCCGCGCCAGATGGCTGTCGCTGGCCACCAGCCAGCGCACCGGATAGCTGGCCAGGTGCAGATTGCGGATGCCCTCGGCGCGCAGGAGATCGGTCTGGAAGATCAGGTCGAGCTGCCCCCGCGCCAGTTGCTCGGCCAGATTCAGCGCCGTGTCCGCGGTCAATTCCAGCTCGATGGCCGGATAGGTCTGGGTGACCGCGGCGATCAGTTGGTCCAGCCAGCTGTGGATCACCGTATCCATCACCCCGATGCGCAGGCGGCCCTCCAGGGTCTGGCCATGGCCCAGGGCCTCGTGCAGCTCGCGCTGGGTGGCCAGCATCCGTTCGGCGTAGCCCAGTACCCGATGGCCCTCGGCGGTCAGGCTCACGCCGCGGGAGTCGCGCAGGAACAGTTGCACGCCCAGTTCGCTCTCCAGCACGGCGATGCGACTGGAAATGGCCGCCTGGGTGGTGGACAGCTTTTCCGCCGTCAGGCGGAAACTGCCCAGGCGGGCGACCCAGACGAAGGTATCGAGAAAGCGCAGATTCATGGGGACCTCGACAAGGCTACCTCGCCACTTTACCCCCACCGGCGAGCTTGTCTGCCCCGCTTTTCCCTATCGGCGGCGAACAGTTTTATTTGCTGGACGCCAGCTCCGCCGGCGGCGAAAGATGCCAGCCGGCGTTATGCCAAGTGACGTCTGACAACAATAACGAGCGGTGCCGCGGGCACTGCCTGGATCAGCCGAAGCCGCCCGCGGCTTCCTACCGTCCGCCGCACCGTCTGCCCGGAGCGCGGTGGACCCGCTGGAGACATCCACCTATGCAAACCACCGTCAACCTCTGGCCGCTGCTGGGCGTGCTGGTCATCGTGGTCGGCTTCGTGCTGAGGTTCAATCCGCTGCTGGTCGTCGCCCTGGCCGCCGTGGCCACCGGGATCGCCGCCCAGTTCAGCCCCGAGGCGCTGCTCGCCGCCATCGGCACCGGCTTCATCAAGGCGCGCGCCCTGCCGCTGATCATCCTGCTGCCACTGGCGGTGATCGGCCTGCTCGAACGCCACGGCCTGCGCCTGCACGCGCAGAACTGGATCGCCCGCTTTCGCAACGCTACCGTCGGCCGCCTGCTGATCTTCTATCTCTTCGTCCGCGAGACCACCGCCGCCCTGGGGCTGACCAGCCTCGGCGGCCATCCGCAGATGGTGCGGCCGCTGCTGGCGCCCATGGCCGAAGGCACCGCCGAAAAACTCCATGGCCGCCTGCCCGAGGCCCTGCGCCAGCGGCTGCTGGCCTTTTGCGCCGCCACCGACAATGTCGGCCTGTTCTTTGGCGAGGACATCTTCGTCGCCTTTGGCGCCATCGCCCTGATGCACACCTTCCTGCTCGGCGCCGGACTCGATGTCGAACCCCTGCACATCGCCCTCTGGGGCATTCCCACGGCGCTCTGCGCCTTCTTCATCCACGCCCTGCGCCTGCACCGATTCGATCGCCAGCTCTATCGCGAGCTGACCGCGAACCGGGAGGTGCGGCCATGATCCTGTCGATCCAGTACCTGTTCTGGCTGGCCGGCGCCATCCTGGCGCTGACCGCGGTCATGACCCTGGCCGATCGTCAGCACCCCAAGCGCTGGACCAGCGGCCTGTTCTGGGGCCTGTTCAGCCTGGTCTTCCTGATCGGCGATCGCCTGCCACCCGCCTGGGTGGGCGCCGGGGTGCTGCTGATGGCGGTGCTCGCCGGCTGCGGTGCGGTGGGCAGCGGTCATCACGCCAGTCGTCCCGAACGCGAGACCCGTGCCAGCGCCGGCCGCCTGGGCAATCGCCTGTTCATTCCGGCGCTGGCCATTCCCGTGGTGACGGTGATCGGCAGCGTCCTGCTCAAGGATGTGCAGATCGCCGGTCTGCCGCTGCTCGACCCGAAGAACGTCACCTTCGTCTCCCTCGGCCTGGGCGCCCTGGTGGCCCTGGCGCTGGCCTGCTGGCTGACCCGCGACACCCCGATCCAGGCGATGCGCGAATCGCGGCGCCTGACCGATGCCCTGGGCTGGTCGCTGGTCCTGCCCCAGGCCCTGGCCATGCTCGGCCTGGTCTTTACCGACGCCGGCGTCGGCAAGGCGGTGGCGCACCTGGCCACCGCCTACGTGGCCCTCGACCTGCGCCTGGTGGCGGTGGTGGTCTATGTGGTGGGCATGGCCGCCTTCACCGTCATCATGGGCAACGGCTTCGCCGCCTTCCCGGTGATGACCGGCGGCATCGGCGTGCCGGTGCTGGTGGGCGTCTACCACGCCGATCCGGCGGTGATGGCCGCCATCGGCATGTTCTCCGGCTACTGCGGCACCCTGATGACGCCCATGGCGGCCAACTTCAACATCGTCCCGGCGGCCCTGCTGGAGCTGGACGACAAGAATGCCGTGATCAAGGCCCAGGTCCCCACCGCCCTGGCGGTGCTGGCCTGCAACGTGGTGCTGCTCTATCTGCTGATGTGAGGTATCCCATGACCCTGTTGCTCACCGGTTTCGCGCCCTTTGGCGGCGAGACCCTCAACCCCTCCTGGGAAGCCGTGCGCCGGCTGGATGGCGAGTGCCTCGGCGATCTGCCGGTGGTCGCGGCGCAGCTGCCAACTGAATTCGGCACCGCGCTCCGGGTGCTGGATGAGCTGCTCGAGCGCCATCGCCCGACCCTGGTGGTGGCGGTCGGCCAGGCCGGCGGGCGGGCCGAGCTGTCGCTGGAGCGCATCGCCATCAACGTCGACGACGCCCGCATCCCCGACAACGCCGGACGCCAGCCCATCGACGAGCCGGTGGTGGCTGGTGGCCCGGCGGCCTATTTCAGCACCCTGCCGATCAAGGCCATGACCCGGGTCCTGCGCGACGCCGGCATTCCCGCGGCGGTGTCCCAGACCGCCGGTACCTTCGTCTGCAACCACGTCTTCTACGGCCTGCAGCATCGCCTGCAGGGCAGCGGGGTACGCGGCGGCTTCATCCATATTCCCTACCTGCCGGCCCAGGCCGCCGCTCAGCCCGGCGCGCCGTCCATGGCCCTGGAGACCCTGATCGCCGGCCTGCGCCTGGCGCTCACCTGCGCGGCGACCACCCAGGCGGACCTGCGCGAAGGCGGCGGTCAACTGGACTGACCCCCGCAGGCGCTGCGGCGGAGGACCACCCGGGCCGGCTGGCCTACAATGCCCCCTCCGCCGCCGCTGCGATTAGCCCATGTCCACCCTGCTTGCCGACTGGCGTCACCCCCTGTTGCACCGCCGCGTCTGGGCCCTGGCCGCGCCGATGATCCTGTCCAATCTCAGCGTGCCGCTGGTGACCCTGGTCGACAGCGCCATCGCCGGTCATCTGCCCGAAGCCCGTCAACTCGCCGCGGTGGCCATGGGCGGCGCCTTCTACACCGCCCTGCTGGGCATCCTCGGCTTCCTGCGCATGGGCACCACCGGCTTCGCCGCCCAGGCCAGCGGCCGCCGCGACGGCGCCGCCCTGCGCCAGATCCTCCTGCAGGCCGGCCTGCTCGGGCTGGGTCTGTCGCTGCTCCTGCTGCTGGCCGCCAGCCTGGCGCTGGAGCCGTTGCTCGCCTGGCTCGGCCTGGATCCCGCCTTCGCCGACCTGGCCGCGCGCTTCCTGCACCTGCGCCTGCTCGGCCTGCCCGCGGCGCTGCTCAGCTACGCGGTGATCGGCTGGCTGCTCGGCACCCAGGATGCGCGCACGCCGCTGGTGCTGCTGCTCACCACCAATGCCCTGAACCTGCTGCTGGTAACCGGCTTTGTGCTGGGTCTCGGCGCCGGGGTGCAAGGCATTGCCCTGGCCTCGGTGCTGGCGGAATGGAGCGGCATGCTGCTCGGCCTCTGGCTGGTGCTGCGCCGCCTGCGGCTGTGGCCCGGCCGGATCGATCGCCCGGCGCTGCGCCGCCTCGCCAGCTGGCGGCCGCTGCTGGCGGTCAATCGCGACATCTTCATCCGCTCCCTGGCACTGCAGGCGGTGTTCCTGCTGTTCGCCGCCCAGGGCGCCCAGCTGGGCGAGACCACGGTGGCGGTCAACGCCCTGCTGCTCAATGGCCTGCTGGTCACCGCCTTCGCCCTCGACGGCCTCGCCCATGCGGTGGAGGCCCTGGCCGGCCATGCCCTGGGCGCCCACGAGGGCGCCACCCTGCGCCGGGTGCTGGTGATCGCCGGTGGCTGGTCACTGCTGGCCAGCCTCGGCTTCGCCCTGGCCTTCGCCCTCGGCGGCGATCTGTTCATCGCCCTGCAGAGCGACATCGCCGCGGTACGCGAGGCGGCTCACGCCTACCTGCCCTATCTGGCCGTGCTGCCGCTGATCGCCATGGTCAGCTACCTGCTGGACGGCCTCTTCATCGGCGCCACCCGCGCCCGGGAGATGCGCAACTCGATGCTGCTGGCCCTGTTGCTGGCGCTGCCGCTCGGCTGGCTGCTGCGCGGCCTCGGTAACCACGGCCTGTGGCTGGCCTTTCTTGCCTTCATGGCGCTGCGCGGCCTGATCTCCGCCCTGCTCGCCTGGCGCCTGGCCCACCGCGAAGGCTGGCTCAGCGACGACGGCAGCGCCTGACGCTGCGGAACCGCCGGGTCGGCGCCCCCCTCAAAGTCGGACATCCCCTGCCGAGAGCGCTGCCATGAGCGAAGACACCCGCGATCAGGAACCCCTGGACACCCCCGCCGACGGCGACGACGTCCCCGAGCACCAGAAGCCGGAAAATCTGGAAAAGCTCAAGGATTACGGCAAGGACCAGATTCCGCCCGGCATCGCCTGACGCCAACCCTGAACCTCTCGACAAAAGCCGTCGACAGCGGTGGCAAAGCCCCGGCGGAGCTCTTAGCATCCGTCGGGTTGAGTGGGCCCAAGGGCCTTCGTGAAGGGAATCCGGATCACCATGACCGTCAGGTCCTACCTGTCGCCTCTGCGCGCGCCCCTGTTGGCGCTACTGGCGCTTGTCCCGGCGCTGGCTCAGGCCGTCGACGGCTACGCCGGGATCGCCTTCGGCACCGAGCAGAAAGCCTTTCTGGCGAGAAAGCTCTGCACCTTCCAGCCGCGCAAGATCGACGTCGTTGGCGTCGAGTATTTCGAATGCACCGACCTGACCTTCGCCGGTGAAAAGGTCGAGGCCGGCGCCTTCTTCATCGATGGCCGCTTCCTGCGCCTGTCCATCGTCACGCCCCTGGCGCAGTCCTTCCTGATCGCCGAAGGCCTCACCCAGAAATACGGCAAGCCCTCTTCCCAGTCGTCGGCCGCCGCCTTCGAGCGCCTGACCCAGGACGACGACGCCCAGGCCTATCTGGCCTTCGATCACGACACCGTCGTCTACAAGTTCAGCGCCCAGGCGGCACGCAAGAAGCAGGTCCTGCTGATCTATACCTCGCCGCGCTACGAGCCCCTGCTCAAGGAGAAGCAGCTGCAGTTCGTCAAAGATTCTCTCTAAACATCCGGTTACAGCTCGTCGGACAATTGGGCCTTTGGCCATCAAAGTGTTGCCCCGTTCACGTATGGCCGGAAACAAGCCATGAACAATGGCAGATAGCCACGGTCAGAACGCGGGCAAGGAGCCCCTTCCTGTAACCGGCTACTTACGGACGTCGTTCCTTCGGGAGTCCTACCATGACCGAACCTGTCGCAACGCGCGCCCTGGCGCCGCAGCGTTCCCGCTTTCGTTTGCCCCAGTGCTTTGGCTTCAGCTGCACAGGTTCTCTTTTGAAAAGGATCATTCAATGAACACTCGCAATCTCTGGGTCGACTATGCCAAGGCCATAGGCATCGTGCTGGTCGTCTACGGCCATGTCGTCCGCGGCCTGCTCAACGCCGGCATCCTGCAGGACGCCGAATTCCACGGCCTGGTGGACAGCGTCATCTACAGCTTCCACATGCCGCTGTTCTTCTTCCTGTCCGGCCTGTTCTTCTACAGCTCCTTCATCAAGCGCGGCACCGGCGGCCTGCTGGTGAACAAGATCGACACCATCGTCTATCCCTTCCTGGTCTGGTCGCTGCTGCAGGGCTCGGTGGAGGCGCTGATGTCGCGCTACACCAATGGCGGCGTCAGCTTCAGCGAAGTCCTGACGGTCTGGGAGCCACGCCAGCAGTTCTGGTTCCTCTATGCGCTGTTCCTGGTGTTCTGCCTGGCCATGCTCGCCTATCGCTGGGCCAAGCCGCTGGCCTTCTTCGCCGTGTTCGCCTTTGGCGCCCTGGTCTATCTGTTCCAGAACGCCGGCCCGGAAGACTTCTTCTTCACCTTTACCGCGCAGAACTTCGTGTTCTTCGCCTTTGGTGTCTGGTTCAACAACTTCAAGCAGGCCATCGAGGAACAGGCCGGTCGCGTGATGCTAGGTTCGGGTCTGCTGTTCGTGGTGCTCGAATACTGGTTCCACGGCCTGCTGGGTCTGGTCTACACCGATCGCGGCCTGGCCACCCTGGTGCTGGCGCTGAACGGTATCGTCTTCGTCAGCAGCCTCTGCATGGTGCTGGCGCAGCGACCGCTGCAATGGGTGCTGACCCTGGGCGCGCTGTCGATGCCCATCTATGTGATGCACGTGCTCAGCGGCAGTGGCGCTCGCATCGTCCTGAGCAAGGGCCTGCACATCAACGACGGCCTGCTGCACATCGTTGCCGGTTGCGCCTTCGGCATCCTGGTGCCGGTGGCCATCGCCAAGCTGCTGGAAGCCCGCGGCATCAACGGTCTGTTCGAGGCGCCGGCGTGGATCTCCGCCCGGCGGTGGCTTCGGCCCAAAGCAGAAACCCCCCGCCCCGCCGTCTAAATGACGACACCGGCCAGGGCGCCCTACGCGCCCTGGCCGGAGCGGCAGAGCTTTCGGATCACCGGGCCAGACCCAACAAAAAACCCGCTACCAGTCACCTGGTAGCGGGTTTTTTGTTGGCTGATGCCTAGCGGCTTCAGCCGGCTACGCGGATCACTGGCTGGCCAGCACCTGGCCGTTCTTGACTTCCAGTTGCTTGCCCGGCTCGTGGTCCATGCGGACCTGGCCGATCTTGCCATCCAGCAGGTACTTGACGTCATAGCCGACCACCTTGTCGCTGCTGTCGTTGACCGTGCTGCAGCGGGTCTGGGTGGTGGTGTAGGTGTCGCGGTTCTGCATGTATTCCTGACCCTTGTTGCCGGCGTAACCACCGCCCACGGCACCGGCGATGGTCGCCAGGGTCTTGCCGCTGCCGTTGCCGACCTGGTTGCCCAGCAGACCGCCGACGACCGCGCCTACGGCGGTCCCGGCGATCTGGTGTTGGTCCTGAACAGGCCGCCGATGCGTCACCGCGACCTCCTTGCAGACCTCGCGCGGGGTCTTGACCGTTTCCTTGACCGGCTGGACGGCGACGACCTCGGCGTACTGAGGCCCGCGGTCGACGAAACTGTACGCCACGGCGCCACCAGCGGTGGCGACGATGGCTCCCAGAACCGTACCTACGAGCATCGACTTGTTCACTACAACCTCCTGACTACTCTGTCATAGCGGGCACCTGGCCCTTTGCCATGCCTGGGACATCAGGGACGGTCGTCGAGTTCCTTGGCTTGCGGGGGAATCAGGTCCTCGCTCTTCAGGTCCAGCCAGATCAGCACCACGTTGGCGATATAGATCGACGAGTAGGTACCGGCCAGCACGCCGATGAACAGCGCCAGGGAGAAGCCGAACAGGTTGTCGCCGCCAAAGAACAGCAGCGCCGCCACGGCCAGCAGGGTCGAGATCGAGGTGGCCAGGGTGCGCAGCAGGGTCTGGGTGGTCGAGACGTTGATGTTCTCGATCAGACTGGCCTTGCGCAGTACCCGGAAGTTCTCCCGCACCCGGTCGAACACCACGATGGTGTCGTTGAGCGAGTAGCCGATGATGGCCAGGACCGCCGCCAGCACCGTCAGGTCGAAGGTGATCTGGAAGAACGACAGCAGGCCCAGGGTCACCACCACGTCGTGCACCAGCGAAATGATCGCGCCCACGGCGAACTTCCACTGGAAGCGGAAGGCCACGTAGACCAGCACGCTACCTAGGGCCAGCAGCATGCCCAGGCCGCCCTGGTCACGCAGTTCCTCGCCCACCTGCGGACCGACGAACTCGGTACGGGTCAGGGAGAAGCGCTCGGTGCTCGCCTTCTGCAACGCGCTGGTCACCTGCTGGCCCAGCTGCGGGTTGTCACCCGGCATCCGGACCAGGACATCGGTGGTGGCGCCGAAGCTCTGCACCACCGCCTCCTCGAAGCCGGCGCCCTGCAGCTCCTGACGGATCTTGCCGAGGTCGGCGGGTTGCTCGTAGCGCAGCTCGATCAGGGTACCGCCGGTGAAGTCCAGGCCGAAGTTCAGCCCCTTGTAGAACCAGCTGAACAGCGCCAGAACGGTCAGGAGCGCGGTGATGGCGAACGCGATGTTGCGTACGCCCATGAAGTTGATGGTCTTTTTCATCGCCGCGTCCTCAAATCCACAGCTTCTTGACGTTCCGGCCGCCATAAATCAGGTTGACCATGGCACGGGTCACGAAGATGGCGGTGAACAGGGAGGTGAAGATACCCAGCGACATGGTCACGGCGAAGCCCTTGACCGGCCCGGTGCCCATGGCGAACAGGATGGCGCCCACCAGCAGGGTCGTCAGGTTGGAGTCCAGGATCGCCGTGAAGGCGCGACTGAAGCCCTCATGGATGGCGCGCTGGATCGGCATGCCGTTGGCGATCTCTTCGCGGATCCGCGAGAAGATCAGCACGTTGGCGTCCACCGCCTGACCCATGGTCAGGACGATACCGGCGATGCCCGGCAGGGTCAGGGTGGCATGCAGGATGGACATCAGAGCCATCAGCAGCACCATGTTGAAGCCCAGGGCGATGGTCGCCAGCAGGCCGAAGAAGCGGTAGATGGCGATCAGGAACAGCGAGACGAAGACCATGCCCCACAGCGAGGCATCGATACCCTTCTCGATGTTGTCGGCACCCAGGCTTGGGCCGAGGGTGCGCTCCTCGGCGAAGTACATGGGTGCGGCCAGGCCACCGGCACGCAGCAGCAGCGCCAGTTCCGAAGCCTCGCCCGAGCCGTTCAGGCCGGTGATGCGGAAGCTATTGCCCAGGGCCGACTGAATGGTCGCCAGGCTGATGATGCGCCGCTCCTCCTCGAAGCCGGGCACCGCCACTTCCTTCTGTACGCCGTCGACGGTCTGGGTGGTGTAGCGGGTGACCGGACGCTGCTCGATGAACACCACGGCCATGCTGCGGCCGACGTTGCTGCGGGTGGCGCGATTGATCAGGTCGCCGCCATGGCCATCCAGGCGGATGTTGACCTGGGGCCGGCCGTTCTCGTCGAAGCTGGCCGAGGCGTCGGTGACTTGGTCACCGGTGATGATGACGTTACGCTCCAGCGGTACCGCCGGACGACCGGGCTCGCGGAATTCGAAGCTCTCGGTGGAGGCGCGCGGGGTGTCCGCGGTGGCGGCCAGGCGGAATTCCAGGTTGGCGGTCTTGCCGAGGATGCGTTTGGCTTCGGCGGTGTCCTGCACGCCCGGCAGCTCGACCACGATGCGGTCGGCGCCCTGGCGCTGCACCAGCGGCTCGGCCACGCCCAGTTCGTTGACCCGGTTGCGCACCGTGGTCAGGTTCTGGGTGACGGCATAGTTGCGGATCTCGCGCAGCTTGGCCTCGGTCAGCTGCAGACGCAGCACCTGCAGGTCGCCACGGGTGTCGGTGGTCAGCTCGAAATCGGTGTAGTTCTTGCGGATCAGGCTCTGCGCCTGCTGCAGATCGGCGGCATCGGTGAAGCCCAGCTGCAGGGCGCCGTTCTGGTCGGGCATGCTGCGATAGCGCACCTTCTCGCGACGCAGCAGGGTCTTGACCTCGTTGTCATAGACCTTCAGGCGCGCGTCCACGGCCTTGTCCATGTCCACAGCCAGCAGGAAGTGCACACCACCGGACAGGTCCAGGCCCAGCTTCATGGGGCTGGCACCGAGCTTGCGCAGCCACTGCGGGGTGGTGGGCGCCAGGTTCAGGGCGACCACGAAGTCGTCGCCAAGGGTGCGGCGGACCACTTCCTGGGCCGGCAGCTGATCGTCGGCGCGCATCAGGCGGATCAGCACCCGGCTGCCGCTCTCGTTGACGTCGCTGGATTTCACGGCGAGTTGCGCCTGCGCCAGAGCCGCGTTCACCCGCTGCACATCGGCAGGGGTCACCGTGCGTTCGGTGCTGGAAGCGCTGATCTGCAGGGCCGGATCGTCGGGGTACAGATTAGGAACCGAATAGATGACGCCCACGACCAGTACGGCCAGGATCAGCAGGTACTTCCAGAGGGGATATTTGTTGAGCATGACACCGCCCGAGATAAAGGCGGGGCGCCTTGCGCGCCCCGATATTAGCTAGATTGAGGAAGACTCAGAGGGCCTTCAGGGTGCCCTTCGGCAGGGTCGCGGCAATGGCGCCCTTCTGGAACTTGAGCTCGACGTTGTCGGACACTTCCAGCACCACGAACTCGTCGGTGACCTTGTTGATGCGACCGGCGATGCCACCGGTGGTCACCACTTCGTCACCCTTCTGCAGGCCGCCGATCAGGTTCTTGTGATCCTTGGTGCGCTTGGCCTGGGGACGCCAGATCAGGAAATAGAAGATCACCACGAAGCCGATCAGGAAGATGAACTGAATGTATTCACCTCCCGGTGCAGCGTTGGCGGCCGGCGCGGCAGCTTCCTGGGCCTGGGCCGTGGAAATCAGAAAACTCATTGCACTACTCCTTGCAGAGTTGGATGACGGAAAAAGAAGAGATGCCGGGGGTCGCTCGCCGCCGTTCCGACCGCCTCGAGACCCTGCTCACGCCCCTGACGAAGGACGCGCGAGCGCCGTTTCGCCAGGGCGATCGGACAGGGGCTTTCAGCTGTCGAGCGGCGGCGTAGGCAGGCCGCGCCGAGCATAGAAGGCGTCCACAAAGTCGGCCAATTTACCCTCTTGGATAGCCTGGCGCAAACCGGCCATCACGCGCTGGTAATACCGCAGGTTGTGGATCGTATTCAGCATACTCCCCAGCATTTCCCCGCATTTATCCAGATGGTGCAGATAGGCCCGGGAGAAATGTTTGCAGGTGTAACAGTCGCAGGTCGGGTCCAGCGGCGTCTCGTCGTGACGGTGCACGGCATTGCGCAGCTTGAGGACACCGGTGTCGATGAACAGATGGCCGTTGCGCGCGTTGCGGGTGGGCATCACGCAATCGAACATGTCGACGCCACGGCGCACGCCTTCCACCAGGTCTTCCGGCTTGCCCACGCCCATCAGGTAGCGCGGCTTGTCCGCCGGCAGGTGCGGCGGCAGGAAGTCCAGCACCCGGATCATCTCTTCCTTGGGCTCGCCCACCGACAGGCCACCGATGGCGTAGCCGTCGAAGCCGATGCCTTCCAGGCCCTCCAGGGACCTCAGGCGCAGTTCCTCGTGCATGCCGCCCTGGACGATGCCGAACAGCGCCGAGGGGTTGTCGCCATGGGCTTCGCGGGAGCGCTTGGCCCAGCGCAGCGACAGCTCCATGGAGCGGCGCGCGGTGTCGAAGTCCGCTGGATAAGGGGTGCACTCGTCGAAGATCATCACGATGTCCGAGCCCAGGGCGCGTTGCACCGCCATGGATTCCTCGGGCCCCATGAAGACCTTGGCGCCGTCCACCGGCGAGGCGAAGTAGACGCCCTCCTCCTTGATCTTGCGCAGCGCGCCCAGGCTGAACACCTGGAAGCCGCCGGAATCGGTGAGGATCGGTCCCTGCCACTGCATGAAGTCGTGCAGGTCGCCGTGGCGCTGGATCACCTCGGTCCCCGGGCGCAGCCAGAGGTGGAAGGTGTTGCCGAGGATGATCTGGGCGCCGATGTCGGCGACGCTGTCGGGCAGCATGCCCTTGACCGTGCCGTAGGTACCGACCGGCATGAAGGCCGGGGTCTCGACCACGCCGCGGGGAAAGGTCAGGCGACCGCGACGGGCCTTGCCCTCGGTGGCCAGCAATTCGAAATTCATGAAACTCATATCAGCTCTCCGGGCCCTGGGCCCCGGGATTGCGGGTGATGAACATGGCGTCGCCATAACTGAAGAAGCGATAGCCCTCGGCCACGGCCGTGGCATAGGCGGCCATGGTCTCGCGGTAACCGGCAAAGGCCGACACCAGCATCAGCAGGGTCGACTCGGGCAGGTGGAAGTTGGTCACCAGCGCATCGACCACGTGGAAGGGCCGACCGGGATAGAGAAAGATGTCCGTCTCGCCGGCGAAGGCCTTGAGCTCGCCGTCACGGGCGGCGCTTTCCAGCGAACGCACGCTGGTGGTGCCGACGGCGATCACCCGGCCGCCACGGGCGCGGCAGGCGGCCACGGCGTCCACCACGGCCTGGTCGACCTGCAGCCACTCGCGGTGCATGTGGTGGTCTTCGATCCTTTCCACCCGCACCGGCTGGAAGGTGCCGGCACCGACGTGCAGGGTGACGAAGGCGGTCGCCACGCCCTTGGCGCGGATGGCCTCCAGCAGCGGCTCGTCGAAGTGCAGTCCGGCAGTGGGCGCGGCCACGGCGCCGGCATTGCGCGCATAGACGGTCTGGTAGCGCTCGCGATCCTCGGCTTCGTCAGGCCGGTCGATATAGGGCGGCAGCGGCATGTGGCCGACCCGCTCCAGCAGCGGCAGCACCGGCTCGGCGAATTTCAGCTCGAACAGCGCCTCGTGGCGCGCCACCATCTCGGCTTCGGCGCCGCCGTCGATGAGGATGCGGCTGCCCGGCTTGGGCGACTTGCTGGACCGCACATGGGCCAGCACCCGCTCCTCGTCCAGCACCCGCTCCACCAGGATCTCCAGCTTGCCGCCACTGGCCTTCTGGCCGAACAGCCGCGCGGGTATCACCCGGGTGTCGTTGAACACCATCAGGTCGCCGGGCCGCAGATAGCCCAGCAGATCGGCGAAATGGCGATGACTGAGCTCACCGCTGGGGCCGTCGAGCACCAGCAATCGACTGCCGCGGCGCTCGGCCAGCGGATGACGGGCGATGAGGGATTCGGGGAGGTCGAAATGGAAGTCGGCGACGTGCATGGCAGGTAGATCTCGAAAGGCCGCACAGCTTACCGGAAGCGGCCTTTTTCACCAACGCACTTTGGATTGACCGGGCCTGCCCGCGTCCCTATACTCCGCCGCCATTGCCCCGGTGGCGGAACCGGTAGACGCGGCGGATTCAAAATCCGTTTCCGAAAGGAGTGGGAGTTCGAGTCTCCCCCGGGGCACCAAGCTGTACCTTCCAGGCCTTTTCCGTGTTGGCTGGAGGCCGAAGAAACCGCCCCTTGAGGCGGTTTTTTTGTGCCTGGGGCGCCCGGGTTGCGGCCTCGAGACGAGCCTTAGTCCACGATGAACAATCTGGCGCCAATCACGGTAGAGGATCTGTGGGCCTCGGCATTGTCGGCCACCTGGTAGCTCATGCCAGCGGTCAAGGTGAAGACGCGACCATCGACCAGCTCGGTATCCAATCGACCGTCCAGGCACAGCAGGATGTGCCCCTTGCTGCACCAGTGATCGGCAAGGTAACTCTCACTGTACTCGACCATGCGGACTCGTATTGCCCCAAACTGGCAGGTACGCCAAACAGCCGAGCCGGTCGTTCCCGCATGGACTACAGGTTCGATTGTCGACCAATCAGTGATTCCGAATGGAATGTCGCTCAGTTGCATGACGGCCTCTATCAGGACAGGAGGGGTATGGTACCCGGGCAGCAAGACTGTCAATTCATACAGATTGGCCGAATTTGCGAGATACGCAGCCTTGGAGGGTCTCCACTCGCTGCGCCTTCTGTACCTTTACGAATGCGCCGCCCCGTTGATCAGGCACGCTCTTGATCACCCCACTCCCGCTTTCATCATGAGGAAGGATGCCTGTTGAAGTTGAAATGGATATTGCTTGGCCTCGCACTGCTACTGTCCGGCTGCAGTCACTACAGCGATGCCGGCCCGATCTGCGAGCCGAGTCCGCTGAGCGGTGAGGACTGCCAGAAGCGGCAGCCGGTCGGGAATTACCTGATGGACAAGTATCACGAATGGGAACGCTACCAGTAGGCTCGCATTCTCGATCTGTTTAGCGAGGGCTAGGTATGAGGCGAACCGCACCACTGCTGATCGTCCTGTTGCTTGGACTGCAAGGCTGCGCCGTACAGCAACCGGCCCAGCCAGCCGGTGCAGCTGTCGACCTGGATCGCTCGCCTAGTTGGACCCTGCAGGCCCGGTTGCACAGTGCGCTCTATGGATGCGAATTGCTGGTGCTGCACGGCAACAACGCCCGCCTGGCGGGCGAGCAGGGGCGCTTGGCGGACTTTCGCCAGCGGCTGAACAGCTGCCAGACCCAGGCCGCTGCCGAAGAAAAGCAGGCTACGGGCCAGTTACCCACCGGCCAAGATCGCCTGCTGCGCAATGCGCAGAAGGCCTACCTGATCGCCTGGCAGCGCTATCTGGCCGGACTCACCATCGATCATCCGGCTGATCTGCAGCAGAAACAGTCTTATCTTGAGGCGCGATCAGCGCTGCTCGAGGTGGCGTCGAAACGCCGGGACATCCGCGCCGAGCCCGGCAAACGACCGGATAGCCAGCTGACAACCGGCAGCTGAAACCCGAGGGCAAAGCATGCAATAGTAAGACATCGATACGGACGCGAGATCTTGCGCATGGAAACGCTCTCCCCTCTCTCCCAGGTGGCGGTCAAGGACCTGGAAACGGCCCAGACCCCCGCTCGCTTCTCCACCGCCTTCATCGAGCGCCTGCTCTCGCGTTGCGAGACGCGCATGGACGAGATGGAAGCCTGCCCCGACATGAGCGCGGATCTGCGCCTGATCCACATGCAGAACGTCGATCTGTTGGTGCGTACCGTGGTGGGCGAATGCCGCCATCGGGATCAGATCCGCCGCGTGCAGCGAATCCTGAGCTTCTGCGAAGCCCACGCCGGCTGGCTGCAGCCGCAACCGGTCGTGAGCAAGGGCGCCGCCTAGCGGACGGCGCCGCCGGGCCCTAGCCGGCCCGGCGCAGCAAGAGCACCCCGGCCACGGCGCAGAGCAGCGCCGGTGCCAGCACGGCCAGCAGCGGCGAGAAGCCGAACACCAGGCTGGACGGCCCCAGCAGATCCTGGAAGATTCGCAGGGCGAAGCCGATGATCACCCCGGTGAAGATCCGCTGTCCCAGGGTCACCGAGCGCAGCGGGCCGAAGATGAAGGAGATCGCCATCAGCACCAGGGCGGCGGTCACCAGCGGCTGGAAGATCTTCGACCAGAACGCCAGCCAGTAGCTTTTGTTGCTCAGCCCCTGATCGGCCAGGTAGTGGATGTACCACCACAGCCCGGAGATCGACAGCGCATCCGGCTCCATGATCACGGTGTCGAGCACCTGCGGGGTCAGCTCGACGTTCCAGGTGACCCTGGGCTCCTGGCGCACGCTGGTCTGGCGATTGCCGAAGTCGGTGATGCTGACGTTTTCCAGCTCCCAGTGATCGCCGCGATAGATGCCGCGCTGGGCGAAGCTGGATTGCAGCAGGTGGCGATTGTCGTCGAATTCGTAGCGCGTCACGCCCAGGAGCAGGCCATTGGGCTGCACCGCGTTGACGTGAGTGTATTCGTGTCCCTGACGATGCCAGAGACCGTGGCGCGAACTCTGTGCCTTGCCGGCGCTCTGGGCCAGGGCCCGCCCGCTCTGCGCCAGGTTTTCCGACCAGGGCGCCACGTACTCGCCGATCAGGATGCCGGCGATGAGCAGCACGAACATCGGCTTCATCACCGCCCAGACGATGCGCCCCAGGGAGACGCCAGCGGCACGCATCACGATCAGTTCGCTGCTGCTGGCCAGGGTGCCCAGGCCGATCAGGCAGCCGATCAGCGCGGCCATGGGCAGCATCTCGTAGGCCCGGCGCGGCGTGGTGAGCAGGACGAACTTGAGCGCCTCGGCGACGCCGTAGTTGTCGTCGAAGTCGCCGAGCTGGTCGATGAAGGCGAACAGCAGGGCCAGACCGACGATCACCCCCAGTACCGCGAGGATGCTGACGAAGACGGTGCGACCTATGTACCAGTCGAGCTTGTTCATGCCGCCACCTCCGGCTTGTGACCGCGCAGACGCGCCTTGAGCGGTTCCCAGAAGGCCAGCAGCAGGCCGAGTACCAGGAACAGCAGGTGCACGCCCCACAGCCCGATGGCCGGCGGCAGGCGGCCCTTGTCCAGGGCGCCACGGGCGGCGATCAGCAGCGACAGATAGGCCATGTACAGCAGGATCGCCGGCAGCAGCTTGAGGAAGCGGCCTTGGCGCGGATTGACCTTGGCCAGGGGCACGGCGATGAGGGTGACGATGAAGACCAGGATCGGCAGCGACAGCCGCCACTGCAGCTCGCCGCGGTACTGCAGGTCGTTGCTGCGCATCAGTTCGCCGGTAGTCACGGCATCACGCTCGCTGATGTCCTCGCTGACCGCGGGCTTGGGCAGGAGCACACCGTAGGTGTCGTACTGCACCGCGCGGTAGTCGGCCTGGCCCGGCACGCCGTCGTAGCGGAAGCCGTTCTGCAGGATCAGGTAGCGACTGCCGTCCGGGTGGATTTCCTGCCGGCCGGTGTCGGCCACCAGCACGCCCACGCCACGGTCCTTGCCGCCGGCGGTGGAGGTGTTGCGCTCGGAGATGAAGACCCCGCCCAGCTGGCTGCGATCCGCCGACAGGCGCTCGGTGTAGGTGACGCGAGAGTTGTCCCTCAGGGACTGGAAGCGACCCGGTTCGAGGGTATCGAACTCGGTCATGGCATCCTGCTGGTTGAGGATGGTGGTGACCTTCTGCACGCCCAGGGGCGCCAGCGACAGACTCAGCCAGGCGACGATCAGGGCGACCACCGCGGCCGGGGCCATGCTGTAGGCCAGCAGGCGGCGCGGACTCAGGCCGGTGGCGGTGAGCACGGTCATCTCGCTGTCCAGGTACAGCCGACCATAGGCCAGCAGGAAGCCGAGAAACAGGCCTAGCGGCAGGATCAGCTGCAGGAAGCCGGGAATGCGATAGGCCATGATGAGCAGGAGCACGCCCGGATCCAGCAGGCCCTGGGCCGCCTGGGCCAGGTACTTGATGAAGCGGCCGCTCATGATGATCACCAGCAGCACGGCACTGACCGCACCGAGGGTGGTGAGAACTTCTCGAGACAGATAGCGGAAGACGATCAAACAGGATTCTCCAGGGTTGTCAGGCTCTGGCGCGAACGCTCACACTAGCTCGGCTGCATGGCTTGCGTTGCAAGGCCCACCCGTTGAAGGCCGATCGCCGGGAAAGGCCCTGGCGAAAGCCCCGCATTATATCCTGCGAACTCATGTGTTTGTCTTGGGGAGCTTCTCCTAATGGAATTCGTCGTCAAAAACGCTCGTCCGGAAACCCTGAAAACCGCCACGCTGGTCGTGGCCGTCGGTGAAGGCGGTGCGCTCGACGCAGCGGCCAGCGCCGTGGACGCCGCCACCTCCGGCGCCCTGAGCGCGGCGGTCAAGCGCGGCGACATCGCCGGCAAGGCCGGCCAGACCCTGCTGCTGACCAATCTGCCCGGCATCAAGGCCGAGCGCGTGCTGCTGGTGGGTAGCGGCGCCAGTGAAGGGCTTTCCGACCGCCAGTACCGCAAGCTGGCCAGCGGCGCCCTGAGCGTGCTCAAGAGCCTGGGCGGCAGCGACGCCGCCATCGCCCTCGGCGATGTGCCGGTCAAGAATCGCGACGGCTATGCCCGTCTGCGCCTGCTGGCCGAGACCCTGGCCGATGGCGACTACGTCTTCGATCGCTTCAAGAGCAAGAAGGCCGAGCCGCGGCCGCTGAAGAAGCTGACCCTGGTCACCACCAAGGCCTCCCAGCCGGAAGCCGAGCGCGCCCTGGCCCATGCCCTGGCGATCACCCACGGCACCGCCTACGCCAAGGACTTCGGCAACCTGCCGCCAAACGTCTGCAACCCGGTCTATGTGGCCGATCAGGCCAAGGCCCTGGGCAAGCAGTTCAAGGACGCCGGGCTCTCCGTCGAGGTGCTCGACGAGAAGAAGATGCGCGAACTGGGCATGGGCTCCTTCCTCGCCGTGGCCCAGGGCAGCGCCCAGCCGCCGCGCCTGGTGGTGCTGCAGTACAAGGGCGGCGCCAAGAATGCCCAGCCCTACACCCTGGTCGGCAAAGGCATCACCTTCGACACCGGCGGCATCAGCATCAAGCCCAGCGCCGGCATGGACGAGATGAAGTACGACATGTGCGGCGCCGCCAGCGTCCTGGGCACCTTCCGCGCCCTCATGGAACTCAAGCCGGCGATCAACGTGGTCGGCCTCCTGGCCCTGGCCGAGAACATGCCCAGCGGCACCGCCACCCGTCCGGGTGACATCGTCACCAGCATGAGCGGCCAGACCATCGAGATCCTCAACACCGACGCCGAAGGCCGCCTGGTGCTGTGCGACACCCTCACCTACGCCGAGCGCTTCCAGCCCAAGGCGGTGATCGACATCGCCACCCTCACCGGCGCCTGCATCACCGCCCTGGGTTCGCTGGTCTCGGGCCTGATGGGCAATAACGACGCCCTGATCGACCAGGTCAAGCAGGCCGGCGATCGCGCCGACGACCGCGTCTGGCAACTGCCGCTGCACGACGAGTACCAGGAGCAGCTGGACAGCCCCTTCGCCGACATGGCCAACATCGGCGGCCCCAAGGCCGGCACCATCACCGCCGGTTGCTTCCTGGCGCGCTATGCCAAGGCCTATCCCTGGGTGCATCTGGACGTGGCCGGTACCGCCTGGATCAGCGGCGGCAAGGACAAGGCCGCCACCGGTCGCCCGGTCCCGCTGCTGGTGCAGTATCTGCTCGACCGCACCGCCGAGGCCTAAGCACCTGTTCAAAGTCTGCTGCGCGTCGGCCAAACGGCGTTGAAAAGACCTTCGGAATGCTCATTTACGTTTTGTAAACTCCGCTTCCTCAGGTCTTTTCGCCTTGTTTGGCTCTAGCTCGCGAGACTTTGAACACGTGCTAACGCCTATAGAGGCCGCGACGCCACTGCGTCGCGGCCTTGCCGCTTCCCTCCCCTTCTTCGTGATCCGCCATGACCCGTGTCGACTTCTACGTTCTGCCTTCCACCGATCCCGCGGCGCGGCTGGCCTTCGCCTGCCGGCTGGTGGACAAGGCCTGGAAGCAGGGCATGCCGGTCTATGTACATTGCGCCGACGCCGAGCAGCGCCAGCGCCTGGACGAGCAGCTGTGGGCGTTCCGTCCCGACAGCTTCGTTCCCCACGATCTGGCGGAGAACGCCAGCGACAGCCCCGTGGTGCTGGGTCTGACCACGCCCGCCGAGCAACAAGGCGAGCTGCTGATCAACCTCAGCCTGGCCCCGCCGCCCTGCCATGCGGGTTTCGCCCGCATCGCCGAAGTGGTCGTCGAAGCCCCCGAAGTGCGCCAGGCGATGCGCGAAGGTTTTCGCTTCTACCGCAAGCTTGGCTATGCTCTACAGGACCATCAGCTGTCACGTGTCTGATTTCATGACCAGCACCAAGCCTCCCGCGCACGTCCTGCAAGACCTCGAAGCCATCCGCCAGGTGCTCGACAAGAGCCGCAGCGCGGTCCATCCGAGCAGCGTCGATGGCATCCCCATCCTCTCCGACGTCATCGCCCCCAGCGCCGAGCGGCTCAAGGCCATCCCACCGCTGCTCGACCAGATCGTGCCGGACGTCATCGAAGAGGTGACGCCCAGCGCGCCCCACGAAGACCTGGCCCAGGTGCGTCTGCGCCAGGAGGCGCCGGCCATCCTCCAGGAACTGCTCGACGAACAGTTGCCGCGCCTGGAAGCCGAACTGCAGCGCCGCCTGCAGCAGCGCCTGGAAGAATTGCTGCAGCGTCCCTGAGCCCGGGGCGCCAAGGCGCCCTGCCGTCGGCGGGCCGGAGTCGCTATACTCGGAGGCTTTCCTCTTCCAGCGACAAAAGCCCCCTCCATGGACAAGACCTACCAGCCGCACGCCATCGAAACCTCCTGGTACCAGACCTGGGAACGCCAGGGCTATTTCGCGCCCCAGGGGTCGGGCGAGCCCTACACCATCATGATCCCGCCGCCGAACGTGACCGGCAGCCTGCACATGGGCCATGGCTTCAACAACGCCATCATGGACGCCCTGATCCGTTTCCGCCGCATGCAGGGCCGCAACACCCTCTGGCAGCCGGGCACCGACCATGCCGGCATCGCCACCCAGATGCTGGTGGAGCGCCGCATCGGCGCCGAGGGCCTGTCGCGCCATGACCTGGGCCGGGAGAAATTCCTCGAGAAGGTCTGGGAATGGAAGAACGAATCCGGGGGCAACATCAGCCGGCAGATCCGCCGCCTGGGTTCCTCGGTGGACTGGTCGCGCGAGCGCTTCACCATGGACGACGGCCTCTCCGAGGCGGTCAAGGAAGCCTTCGTACGCCTGCACGAGGACGGCCTGATCTATCGCGGCAAACGCCTGGTCAACTGGGACACCAAGCTGCACACCGCCATTTCCGACCTGGAAGTGGAAAGCCATGACGAAAAGGGCCACCTCTGGCACCTGCGCTATCCGCTGGCCGATGGCGCCCGTACCGCCGAGGGCATGGACCATCTGGTGGTCGCCACCACCCGTCCCGAGACCCTGCTGGGTGACGCCGCCGTGGCCGTGCACCCGGAAGACCCGCGCTACAAGGACCTGATCGGCCAGTACGTCGAGCTGCCCCTGGTGGGCCGTCGCATTCCCATCGTCGGCGACGACTACTGCGACCCCGAATTCGGCACCGGCTGCGTCAAGATCACCCCGGCCCACGACTTCAACGACTATGAGGTCGGCAAGAGACACAACCTGCCGCTGATCAACGTCTTCGACGCCGATGCGGCCATCCTGCCCGGTGCTCAGGTATTCAACCTGGACGGCAGCGTCAATGGCATGTTCGACGCCACCCTCCCCGCCGCCTATGCCGGCCTGGACCGCTTCGAGGCGCGCAAGCGCATCGTCGCCGACCTGGACGCCGCCGGGCGCCTGGAAAAGATCGAGGACCACGCGCTCAAGGTGCCCAAGGGCGACCGCTCCGGCACCGTGATCGAGCCCTGGCTGACCGACCAGTGGTACGTCTCCACCAAGCCCCTGGCCGACAAGGCCATCGCCGTGGTCGAGAGCGGCGAGGTGCAATTCGTGCCCAAGCAGTACGAGAACATGTACTTCAGCTGGATGCGCGACATTCAGGACTGGTGCATCAGCCGCCAGCTCTGGTGGGGCCACCGCATTCCCGCCTGGTACGACCAGGCCGGCAACGTCTATGTCGGTCGCGACGAGGCCGAGGTGCGTGCCAAGCACGACCTGGGTGACATCGCCCTGCGCCAGGACGACGACGTGCTGGACACCTGGTTCAGCTCCGGCCTGTGGACCTTCTCCACCCTCGGCTGGCCCGAGCAGACCGAGGCGCTGAAGACCTTCCACCCCACCGACGTGCTGGTCACCGGCTTCGACATCATCTTCTTCTGGGTCGCCCGGATGATCATGCTGTCCACCCATCTGACCGGGCAGATCCCGTTCAAGACCGTCTACGTCCATGGCCTGGTGCGCGACGGCCAGGGCCAGAAGATGTCCAAGTCCAAGGGCAACGTGCTCGATCCCCTCGACATCGTTGACGGCATCGACCTGGACACCCTGCTGCAGAAGCGCACCAGTGGCCTGATGCAGCCCAAGCTGGCCGAGAAGATCGCCAAGCAGACCCGCGCCGAATTCCCGGACGGTATCGCCAGCTACGGCACCGACGCCCTGAGATTCACCTTCTGCTCCCTGGCCACCACCGGCCGCGACATCAAGTTCGACATGGGTCGCGTCGAGGGCTATCGCAACTTCTGCAACAAGCTGTGGAACGCGGCGAACTTCGTCATGGAGAACGTCGAGGGCCAGGACACCGGCGTCAACGACGAGCCCGTCGAGCTGTCCTCGGTGGATCGCTGGATCATCTCCCAGCTGCAGCGCACCGAGGCCGAGGTGACCCGTCAGCTCGACGCCTTCCGCTTCGACCTGGCCACCCAGGCGCTCTACGAATTCGTCTGGGACGAGTACTGCGCCTGGTACCTGGAGCTGGTCAAGCCGGTGCTGTGGGACGAGAACGCCTCCCTCGAGCGTCAGCGCGGCACCCGCCGTACCCTGGCGCGAGTGCTGGAAGTGGTGCTGCGCCTAGCGCACCCCTTCATGCCCTTCATCACCGAGGAAATCTGGCAGCGCCTCAAGGCGCCGGCCGGCGTCCAGGGCGAGACCCTGATGCTGCAACCCTGGCCGGTGGCCAACGAGGCGCGTATCGACGCCGCCGCCGAAGACGACATCGAATGGGTCAAGGCACTGATGCTGGGCGTGCGGCAGATTCGTGGCGAGATGAAGATTTCCATGGCCAAGCGCATCGACATCATCGTCGCCAACGCCAGTGCCGAGGACCAGCGCCGCCTGGCCGATTTCGAGCCGCTGCTGAACAAGCTGGCCAAGCTGGAATCGGTCCGCGTGCTGGCCGCCGGTGAAGAAGCGCCGATGTCCGCCACCACCCTGGTCGGCGAGATGGAAGTGCTGGTGCCCATGGCCGGCCTGATCGACAAGGACGCGGAACTGGCGCGCCTGGACAAGGAGATCGGCCGCCTGGAAGGCGAGGTCAAGCGCGTCGGCGGCAAGCTGGGCAACGAAGGCTTCGTCGCCAAGGCGCCCGCCGAGGTCCTGGAAAAGGAACGCGCCAAACTGGCCGAGGCCGAGCAGGCCCTGGCCAAGCTGGTGGACCAGCGGCAGCGCATCGCCACCCTCTGATGCCCCTGAAGCCCACCCTCGCGGTGGGCTTTTTATTGCCAGGACGATTCTCATGGATGTGAGCAAGACCAAGACCAGCTTCTATCGCCGGCTCTATGTGGCCTGGCTGGTGGCCAGTGGCACCGCCACCAGCGTACCAGCCCTGATGGCCGCCACCGGCATGCCGCGGCGCACGGCCCAGGACACCCTGCTGGCCCTGGCCGATCTGGATATCGACTGCCAGTTCGTGCAGGGTGAAGGCGCCCGCAACAACGCAGGTGGCTACGAGATTCGCGACTGGGGTGCGGTGGATCCGCGCTGGATCGAGCGTGAGCTGGCGCAGATCAAGGCGGTCCTGGGCTATCCCTGAGCCCTAGAAATCCAGCACCTGCACCACGTCATAGGCCGGCGTCTCATAGGGATGCGCCGCCTTGAGCGCCGCCACGGCCTGGCGGGCGATCGGCTCNTCGGCCAGCACCAGCTCCACCCNCCATTCCTCCAGTTGTTCGAGACTGCCCTGCTCGCCCAGGTGCGGCTGGCTGCCCGCTAGCGGACGGAATTGGCCGAGGCCCCGGACCTGCCAGCAGCAGCTGTCATAGCGGCCGATGCGACCGCCGCCCACGGCGAAGATCGCCTGCTTGACGGTTTCCAGGTGGGAGTCGGGGACGTAGAAGCAGAGTTTGAGCATGGAAGGCGCTCTCGGGCTGGGCGGCCCTCACCCCAGCCCTCTCCCTGAGGGAGAGGGGGTAAGAGCGCAGCGGCGGACGCCTGGTGGCTCGCCGTCGGTTTGGAAAAAGGGCGTATGAGCCAGGCTCACCCGACCGCAGGTCGAGCAAGCCTGGCCAGGCGCCGAACCCTCAATCCACCCAGACCCGCGCATTGCGGAACAGGCGCATCCAGCCGCCGTCCTCGCCCTGCCAGTCGGCCGGGATCCAGGAGTTCTGCACGGCCCGGAAGCAGCGCTCGGGGTGCGGCATCATCAAGAGCACGCGACCGTCCTGGCTGGACAGACCGGTAATGCCCAGCGGCGAGCCGTTGGGGTTGGCCGGATAGGTCTCGGTGACCTTGCTGTGACCATCGACATAGCGCAGCGCCACGGTACCGGAGACGTCAGCCGCGACCAGCGCCTGCTGATTGGGGTACTCGGCGAAGCCTTCGCCGTGGGCGATGGCGATGGGCAGCCGCGACCCGGCCATGCCGGCGAGGAACAGCGACGGCGAATCCTGCACCTGGACCATGGCCACCCGCGCCTCGAACTGCTCGGAGCGGTTGCGCACGAAGCGCGGCCAGAATTCGCTGCCGGGCACCAGCTCGCGCAGGTTGGCGACCATCTGGCAGCCGTTGCACACGCCCAGGGTGAAGGTATCGGTGCGCTCGAAGAACTGCTGGAAGCCGTCACGGGCGCGGGCGTTGAACAGGATGGACTTGGCCCAGCCACCGCCGGCGCCGAGGACGTCGCCATAGGAGAAGCCGCCACAGGCCACCACACCCTTGAAGTCCGCCAGGTCGATGCGCCCGGAGAGAATGTCGCTCATGTGCACGTCGATGGCGGCGAAACCGGCCCGATCGAAGGCCGCACCCATCTCCACCTGGCCGTTGACGCCCTGCTCGCGCAGGATGGCGACCTGCGGCCGCACGCCCTTCTTGATGTAGGGGGCGCAGATGTCTTCGTTGGGGTCATAGGCCAGCTTGGCCGACAGCCCCGGATGATCCTCTTCCAGCAGGGCATCGAATTCCTGCTGGGCGCACTCGGCGTTGTCGCGCAGGCGCTGGATCTGGAAGCTGGTCTCGCTCCAGACGCGCTGCAGCATGCGCCGCTCGGCCCGGTAGAGGTGCTCGTCGTGGTAGTGGATGTTGATCTCGTAGCCGTTGACCGGGTTGCCGATGACCGCCACGCAGTCTTCCAGACCGGCCGCGCTGAACTGGGCCAGCACTTCATGGGTGAAGTCCTGGGGCACCTGGATGACGGCGCCCAGTTCTTCGGCGAACAGCGCACGGGTCAGCTCGTCACGGTCGGCGGCCAGGGCATCCAGGCGCAGGGCCAGGCCGCAGTGACCGGCGAAGGCCATTTCCACCAGGGTGGTGATGAGGCCGCCGTCGGAACGGTCGTGGTAGGCCAGCAGCAGGCCGTCCTGGTTGAGGCCCTGGATCACGGCGAAGAAGGCCTTGAGGTCTTCGGCTTCGTCGACGTCGGGAGCCTGCTGGCCGAGCTTGCCGTGGGTCTGGGCGAGGATGGAGCCGCCCAGGCGATTCTGGCCGCGACCCAGGTCGATGAGGATCAGGTCGGTCTGGCCCTTGTCCAGGCGCAGCTGCGGGGTCAGGGTGCGGCGGATGTCCTGCACCGGGGCGAAGCCGGTGATCACCAGCGACAGCGGCGCGGTGACGCTCTTGTCTTCGCCGCCGTCCTGCCAGCGGGTCTTCATGGACATGGAGTCCTTGCCGACCGGGATGGTGATGCCCAGCTGCGGGCACAGCTCCATGCCCACCGCCTTGACGGTTTCATAGAGGCGCGCGTCTTCGCCCGGGTGGCCGGCAGCGGCCATCCAGTTGGCAGAGAGCTTGATGTCGCCGAGCTTATCGATCCGCGCGGCGGCCAGGTTGGTGATGGTCTCGCCGATGGCCATGCGGCCGGAAGCGGGCGCGTCGAGCAACGCCAGCGGGGTGCGCTCGCCCATGGCCATGGCTTCGCCGGTGTGGACGTCGAAGCTGGTGGCGGTCACGGCGCAGTCGGCCACCGGCACCTGCCAGGGGCCGACCATCTGGTCGCGGGCGACCAGACCGGTGATGGTGCGGTCGCCGATGGTGATCAGGAAGCTCTTGCTGGCCACGGCCGGGTGACGCAGGACGCGCTCCACCGACTCGGTCAGGTCCAGGCCGGCGCCATCGAAGGCGTCGCCCAGTTCGGCTTCACGGGTCGCGCTGCGGTGCATGCGCGGCGGCTTGCCGAGCAGGACGTCCAGCGGCATGTCCACGGCGTTGTTGCCGAAGTGGCTGTCGGCCACGGTCAGCTGGCGCTCCTCGGTGGCCTCGCCGACCACGGCGAAGGGGCAGCGCTCGCGTTCGCAGATGGCCTTGAAGGTCTCGAAGTTCTCGGCGTCCACGGAGAGCACGTAGCGCTCCTGGGACTCGTTGCACCAGATCTCCAGCGGGCTCATGCCCGGCTCGTCGTTGGGCACGTTGCGCAGTTCGAAACGACCGCCGCGACCGGCATCGTTGACCAGCTCGGGGAAGGCATTGGACAGACCGCCCGCACCCACGTCGTGGATGAAGGTGATGGGGTTGTTTTCACCCAGCTGCCAGCAGCGGTCGATGACCTCCTGGCAGCGGCGCTCCATTTCCGGGTTCTCGCGCTGCACCGAGGCGAAATCCAGGTCGGCGGAGCTGGCGCCGGTGGACATGGACGAGGCCGCGCCACCGCCCAGGCCGATCAGCATGGCCGGGCCGCCCAGCACGATGAGCTTGCCGCCCACCGAGATGTCGCCCTTCTGCACGTGGTCGGCGCGGATGTTGCCCAGGCCGCCGGCGAGCATGATCGGCTTGTGGTAGCCACGCACCTCGGGACCGCGGGGGGTCTCGACCTGCTGTTCGAAGGTACGGAAGTAGCCGGCCAGGGCCGGACGCCCGAATTCGTTGTTGAAGGCGGCGCCGCCGAGCGGGCCTTCGATCATGATGTCCAGCGGGGTGACGATGCGCTCGGGCTTGCCGTAGGGCTGTTCCCAGGGCTGCTCGAAACCGGGGATGTTCAGGTTGGAGACGGTGAAGCCGGTCAGGCCCGCCTTGGGCTTGGAGCCGCGACCGGTGGCGCCTTCGTCGCGGATCTCGCCGCCGGAGCCGGTCGAGGCGCCGGGGAAGGGAGCGATGGCGGTCGGGTGGTTGTGGGTCTCCACCTTCATCAGGATGTGCACGGGTTGGCTGTGCGCGCCGTACTCGCGGGACTCGGCGTCGGGGTAGAAGCGCCCGGCGGTGAAGCCTTCCATGACCGCGGCGTTGTCCTTGTAGGCGGACAGCACGCCGGTGCGGTTCATCTCGTAGGTATTCTTGATCATGCCGAACAGGGACTTCTCCTGGCTCTCGCCGTCGATGTCCCAACTGGCGTTGAAGATCTTGTGCCGGCAGTGCTCGGAGTTGGCCTGGGCGAACATCATGAGTTCGACGTCGTGGGGGTTGCGCCCCAGGGTGGTGAAGCTCTTCACCAGGTAGTCGATCTCGTCTTCGGCCAGGGCCAGGCCCAGCTCCAGGTTGGCCTGTTCCAGGGCCGCGCGACCGCCGCCGAGCACGTCCACCGCGGTGAGCGGCTTGGGCGTGGCATGGCTGAAGATGTCGGCGGCGGCGTCCAGGGTCGGCAGCACGCGCTGGGTCATGCGGTCGTGCAGGGCCGCGGCCAGTTGCGCATGGGCGGCGGCGTCCAGCTCGCCGGCAACGTAGTAGGCCACGCCGCGCTCCAGGCGCTCGATCTGCGCCAGGCCACAGTTGTGGGCGATGTCGGTGGCCTTGCTCGACCAGGGCGAGATGGTGCCCAGACGGGGCACGATGAGGAACAGCGCGCCGCTGGGTTCCTGCTGGGGGACGCTGGGGCCGTATTGCAGCAGTCGGCCGAGGATGCCCTCTTCCTCCGCGCTCAGGGTGCCGGCGACTTCGGCGAAATGAACGAACTCGGCATAGAGCCCGGAGACACCGGGAACCAGGCGAGTCAGCTGGTCGAGAAGTTTGCCGTGACGGAACGAAGAAAGAGCGGGAGCGCCGCGCAGGATCAGCATCGGGGACAGCCTCGGGGCCAAGTCACTTTGGGGCCGTGCATTCTAGCCTAAAGGCGCGCCGGGGACACCTTCCGGCGACGAGGGTTCATCCAGCCTTACCACCACTCTTGTATGTATAAAATGGGCGCTTTGCCACTTCTCGCGTATACTGCCCGCCGATACGGCCTGCCGCGCCCCATGGACGCGGCTCCACATTGGGCTCAGGATAGAGCCTTTGGCCGGACCGGTGGCGCGGAGCGTCCCGACTATAACGAGTGCCCGGAGGGGCCGACCGATGAGGCGCGTCAGCAAGGCGCCAGTGCCGTTTTGATGCCGTATGGCCGAGCTAGCCCATTTGAATAAAGCCTTCAAGCGATTCGCCTGGCTTACCCTGCCCTTTCTCGCCTTGCTCATGAGCTGCGGGGAAGCGGACGTGCCTGCGCCGCCCAAGCCGACCGCGCTGGAGCAGGTGCAGCAGGCCGGCGTCCTGCGCGTGGTGACGCGCAACAGTCCGGCGACCTATTTCCAGGACCGTAACGGCGAGACCGGCTTCGAATACGAACTGGTCAAGGGCTTCGCCGAATCGCTCAAGGTGCGCCTGGAAATCAGCACCGCCGACAACCTCGACGACCTCTTCAATCGCCTGACCGCGCCCGACGGCCCGGTGATCGCCGCCGCAGGCCTCACGCCCTCGGTCAATCGCCAGAATCTGAAATTCTCCCGCAGCTATCTGGATGTGGTACCCCAGGTCATCTACCGCAACGGCACCGTCCGCCCCAGCACCCCCAAGGACATGGTCGGCAAGCGCATCCTGGTGCTCAAGGGCAGCAGCCAGGCCCAGCAACTCAGGGCGCTGCAGGCCCAGGTGCCGGAGCTCACCTTCGACGAGTCCGATCAGGTGGAGGTCAGCGACCTCTTGCGCATGGTCGACGAAGGCCAGATCGACCTGACCCTGGTGGACTCCAACGAACTGGCCATGAACCAGGTCTATTTCCCCAACGTGCGGGTGGCCTTCGACCTCGGCGACAACCAGGGCCAGGCCTGGGCGCTGCAACCCGGCGAGGACAATAGCCTGCTCGACGCGGTCAACGCCTACCTCGACAAGGTCCGCCGCGACGGCACCCTGCAGCAGCTCAAGGAGCGCTACTACGGCCACGTCGACGTGCTCGGCTACGTGGGCGCCTACACCTTCGCCCAGCACCTGCAGGAACGCCTGCCCAAGTACGAGAAGCACTTTCGCAAGGTGGCGCAGAAGCATCAGCTGGACTGGCGCCTGCTCGCTGCCATGGGCTACCAGGAATCGCTATGGACGCCGGACGCCACCTCCAAGACCGGAGTGCGCGGCCTGATGATGCTGACCAACAACACCGCCCAGGCCATGGGCGTGTCCAATCGCCTGGATCCCGAGCAGAGCATCACCGGCGGTGCCAAGTATTTCGACCAGATCCGCGACGAGCTGCCCGACAGCATCAACGAACCGGATCGCACCTGGTTCGCCCTGGCCACCTACAACATCGGCATCGCCCACATCCTCGACGCCCGCCGCCTGGCCGAATCCCAGGGCCTGGATCCGGATCGCTGGCTGGACGTGAAGAAGATGCTGCCGCGCCTGGCGCAGAAGCAGTGGTACAGCAAGACCCGCTACGGCTACGCCCGCGGCGGCGAAACGGTGGAATTCGTGCAGAACGTGCGCCGTTACTACGACATCCTCACCTGGACCACCCAGCCGCAGATGGAAGGCCAGCAACTGGCCAAGACCGGCCTCCACGTCCCCGCCATCGCCGACGACCGCCCCGCCCGGGAAACGCCGCAGGATATGTAAAGAGAGACGTACCGTCGTCCGTCCGATGCGCCATTACCACCCCCTCTCCCTCGGGGAGAGGGCTGGGGTGAGGGCTGACTCGCTCGAAACCTCGTAGCGTGGAAAACCGCTCAGCGTTTTCCACTGGCACCCCGGCACCTCCCGCGTGGACAAGGCTGCGCCGTTGTCCACCCTACCTAGCTGAGGCGTGCCGTCGTTCAGCCGATGCGCCGGTACCACCCCCTCTCCCTCGGGGAGAGGGCTGACTCGCTCGAAACCTCGTAGCCTGGAAAACCGCGCAGCGTTTTCCACTGGCATCCCGACACCCTTCCCGCGTGGACAAGGCTGCGCCGTTGTCCACCCTACCTAGCTGAGGCGTGCCGTTGTCTAAGCCGATGCGCCGGTACCACCCCCTCTCCCTCGGGGAGAGGGCTGGGGTGAGGGCAGACTCACTCGAAACCTCGTAGCGTGGAAAACCGCGCAGCGTTTTCCACTGGCACCCCGGCACCTCCCGCGTGGACAAGGCTGCGCCGTTGTCCACCCTACGCGCCCGCGGGCGCCTTCACGCCCGACAGGGCCGGCTCGATCGGGGCACCGTTGGGCTTCGCTGCGCTCAACCCAACCGACGAAAAGCGCTATTTCTTCGGCTTCTGGATCAGCTTGTCCACGGCGCGGGCGGCGGCGACCATGCCGAAGGTGGCGGTCACCATCATCACCGCGCCAAAGCCGCCGGCGCAGTCCAGGCGGACGCCTTCGCCGACGAAACTCTTCTGCTGGCAGACGCTGCCGTCAGGCTTGGGATAGCGCAGTTGCTCGGTGGAAAAGACGCAGGGCACGCTGTAGTGGCGACTGGGATTGCGCGAGAAGCCGTAGTCGCGGCGCAGCAGCGAGCGGACCCGCGAGGCCAGGGGGTCGTTGTAGGTGCGATTGAGGTCGACCACCTGGATCTGGGTGGGGTCGATCTGGCCGCCGGCGCCGCCGGTGGTGACGATGGCGATCTTGCGCCTCTTGCACCAGGCGATCAGCGCCGCCTTGGAGGCCACGCTGTCGATGCAGTCCAGCACCAGGTCGAGCTCTTCGGTGATGTAGTCGGCCATGGTCTCGCGGGTGACGAAGTCTGCCACCGCCTTGACCTGGCAGGCCGGATTGATGGCCTGGATGCGTTCGGCCATCACCGTGACCTTGGGCCGCCCCACCTGGCCTTCCAGCGCATGCACCTGGCGATTGGTGTTGCTGACGCAGACGTCGTCCAGATCGAACAGGCTTATGCGGCCGACGCCGCTGCGGGCCAGGGCCTCGGCGGCCCAGGAGCCCACCCCGCCGATGCCGACCACGGCGACATGACTGGCGGCCAGGCGCTCGACGGCCTCCTGCCCATAGAGCCGGGCGATCCCGCCGAAGCGTTGTTCATCGAACGTCATGAAGGCTTTCCACAAAAGCCACAGTATAGGTTTTCCTTTACCATACCGCTCCCCCTGAACCCTAGCCGCCTCCCGGGACCCGCCATGACCACCGCCCTCACCCCCACCCTGGAACTCGCCTGCGACCTCATCGGCCGGGCCTCGGTCACGCCGCTGGACGAAGGCTGCCAGGCCCTGATGATGCAGCGCCTGGAGCGCCTGGGCTTCGCCCTCGAACCCCTGCGCATCGAAGAGGTGGACAACTTCTGGGCGCGGCGTGGCGGCGCGGGTCCGGTGCTGTGCTTCGCCGGGCACACCGACGTGGTGCCCACCGGCCCCCTGGAGGCCTGGCAGCAGGCCCCCTTCAATGCCCACGTGGATGCCGACGGCATGCTTCGCGGTCGCGGCGCCGCCGACATGAAGGGCAGCCTGGCGAGCATGATCATCGCCGTGGAGCGCTTCGTCGCCGACCACCCGGACCATCGCGGCGCCATCGCCTTCCTCATCACCAGTGACGAGGAAGGCCCCGCCCTGCACGGCACCCGTGCCGTGGTCGAGCGCCTCCGCGAGCGCGGCGAACGACTGGACTGGTGCATCGTCGGCGAACCCTCCAGCACCCGGCTGCTGGGCGACGTGGTCAAGAACGGGCGTCGCGGCTCGCTCAACGGTCGCCTGACCGTGCGCGGCAAACAGGGCCATGTGGCCTATCCGCACCTGGCGCGCAACCCCATTCATCTGGCCGCCCAGGCGCTGGCGGATCTGGCCGCCGAACAGTGGGACGCGGGCAACGCCTTCTTCCCGCCCACCAGCTTCCAGATCTCCAACGTCAATTCCGGCACCGGCGCCGGCAACGTGGTGCCGGGCGAGCTGCAGGCGCTGTTCAACTTCCGCTTCTCCACCGAATCCACCGTGGAGGGCCTGCAGGCCCGGGTCGAGGCCATCCTCGATCGCCACGGCCTGGACTGGCACATCGACTGGTCGCTGTCCGGCCTGCCCTTCCTCACCGAGCCGGGCGACCTGCTCGACGCCGTCTCGGCCAGCGTGGAAGCCGTCACCGGCTACCGCCCCGAAGCCTCCACCAGCGGCGGCACCTCGGACGGTCGCTTCATCGCCACCCTGGGCGCCCAGGTGGTGGAACTGGGTCCGGTCAACGCCACCATCCACCAGGTGGACGAGCACGTGCTGGCCAGCGACCTGGATCTACTGACCGAGGTGTACTACGGCACCCTGGTGCGGTTGCTGGCATGAAGCTGATCTGTCCGCTCTGCCAGGCCCCGCTGGCCGAACTCGAGGGTGGCGTCGGGTGCGCCGCCGGTCATAGATTCGACCGTGCCCGCCAGGGCTATCTGAACCTCCTGCCGGTGCAGCACAAGAAGAGTCTGGACCCGGGCGACAACGCCGCCATGGTCGAGGCCCGCCGACGCTTTCTCGATGCCGGTCACTATGTGCCCCTGGCCGAGCGCCTGGCGCACGTGGCCACCGAACGCGCACCCCAGCGCTGGATCGACGTGGGCTGCGGCGAAGGCTTCTATACCGCGCGCCTGGCCCAGGCGCTGCCCGCGGCCGACGGCTATGCCCTGGACATCTCCCGCGAGGCGGTGCGCCGCGCCTGCCGGCGTACCCCGGCGCTGACCTGGCTGGTGGCGAGCATGGCGCGCCTGCCGCTGCCGGACGCCAGTTGCCAGCTGCTGGCCAGTGTCTTCAGCCCCATCGACTGGGCTGAAGCCCAGCGCGTGCTGGCACCCGGCGGCGGCATCCTGCGCCTGGGTCCGGCCAGCGCCCACCTGCTGGAGCTGCGCCAGCGGCTCTATGACGAGGTGCGCGACTATGCCGAAGACAAGCACCTGCAGGATCTGCCGAAGGGCCTGGAACTGGCCCACAGCGAGGGGCTCGAATTCGTGCTGCCGCTGGCCGAACGCCAGACCCGTGAAGACCTGCTGGCCATGACCCCCCACGGTTGGCGCGTCAACGCCGAACGCCGGGAGCGGGTCCTCGCCGAGCCCTTCGAGGTGCGGGTGGCAGTACGTTACGATTGGATCGTCAAATCCGGAGCCTAAGCCCCATGCGCCAGCCCGATATCGAAATCTATCTCAAGGACGTCGACCAGGACGCCGTCTCGGCCTGGCTCGAACAGGTGTTCGCCATGCCCTGCGCCTGGCAGGCGCTCGGGCAAACCTTCAAGTGCACCCTGCGCTATGGCGGCGAGTCCATTCCGGTCACCTGGCTGCCGAAGGCGGTGGGCAAATGGCACAGCCTGCTGCTGGAAAGCGATGTATCGCCCTGGGTGGATGACCTGGCCTGTGCCCGCGATGCCCAGGCGGCCCTGCAGGTGCAGGTGCGCTGCGCGCCAAGTGGCTGGAGCGAGGAAGAAGAGGAAGAAGCCGCCGATCGCTGGTTGAAGGTGACGGAGGCGGGCGTCGAAGAGATCGTCTGGCGCACCGAGTGACCAGAGCCTATTTAAAGTCTGCTGCGCGTCGGCCAAACGGCGTTGAAAAGCCCTTCGGAATGCTCATTTACCACTCGTAAACTCCGCTTCCTCAGGTCTTTTCGCCTTGTTTGGCTCTAGCTCGCGAGACTTTGAACAGACTCTAAACTTGCGAGGAGCCTTGCGCTCCTCGCACAGCGGGCCTAGACCCGGGCCACGTCTTCGGCTTGCAGGCCCTTCTGGCCCTCGACCACCGAGAACTCCACCTGCTGGCCTTCGGTCAGGGAGCGGTGGCCCTCACCACGGATGGCGCGGTAGTGAACGAACACGTCGGCACCGCCCTCGCGTTGAATGAATCCATATCCCTTGGCGTCATTGAACCACTTGACGGTCCCGGTTTCGCGTTGCTCACCCATCACATCTCTCCGAAGCTTTCTGGATTTCCTATCCCCGCTCGCCACAGCCTGGGCGACCGGGTTGCCTTTTGGTATCGGTGCGGATCGCGCATCGGATCGGTCGCCAGGCTGACAGCCCGGGTCCGACCACTGGCAACAACTTGCCGACACCTTATGAAGCATGGCTTTCCCGGCAAAAGCAACGTTCTTTACGCAAAGTGCCATCACGGCTGAAAGCCGCGTCAGCGCCGGGTTTTCGACGATTTAAGCGGCATTTTTTCGACAGCGGGGACAAGGCGCCGACTGCCGGGTCGAAGTCAGAACAACACAGGCGGTTTTACGCCCGCCAGGCCATCCGGCACACTGCCGCCCCGTCATTCCGGTAGCCCTCCATGACCCGTTCGCCGCTGCGCCTTCTGGCCTTCTCGCTGCTCAAGCGCCTGCTCTATCTCTGGGTTCGCTCCGAGACCACCCAGGCGGCCAGTCTGCTCAGCCGCATCGATCCCGCCAAGCCGGTGCTCTATGTCCTCCCCGAAGCCTCGCTGAGCGATCTGGCGGTGCTCGACCGGGAGTGCCGCAAGGCCGGGCTGCCGCGACCGCTACGCCCGCTGGTGCTGGGTAGCAAGACCGAGCCACTGGCCTACTTCAACGCCACCGGCAAGGCCAACTGGCGCGGGCGCCCGGCGCGGCGCTCGGTGCCCCCCACCCTGCGCCGGGTGGTCACCGCGGTGACCGAGCAGCAGCTGGAAGACGTCCAGCTGGTGCCGGTCAGCGTCTTCTGGGGTCAGTCGCCGGATCGCGAGACCAGTCCCTGGAAACTGCTCTGGGCGGACAACTGGGTGGTGACCGGCCGGCTGCGCAAGCTGGCGCGCATCCTGGTGCTGGGCCGGCTGACCCGGGTGCAATTCTCCAAGCCGCTGTCCCTGGGCGAACTGGCCAGTCAGCGCCCCGATCCGCAACGCCTGGAGCGTCTGGTGATGCGCCGGCTGCGCATCCACTTCCGCAACGTGCGCCAGGCGGTGATCGGTCCGGACCTGTCGCACCGGCGCACCCTGCTGCGCGGCCTGCTGCGGGCACCCCAGGTGCGGGCGACCATCGCCCACGAGATCGCCCAGCGCAAGGCCACTCCCGGGCGCATCGAAGACGAGGCGGCGCACTATGCCCGGGAGATCGCCTCGGACTTCTCCTATCCGGTGGTGCGCTGCCTGGACGTCGGTCTGCGCTGGTTCTGGAACAGCATCTACGATGGCGTCACGGTCAGCCACATCGAGCGGATCCAGGAGATGGCGCCCGGTCATACCGTGGTCTACGTCCCCTGCCACCGCAGCCACATCGACTACCTGCTGCTCTCCTACCTGCTGTTCCAGAACGGCCTGACCCCGCCGCACATCGCCGCCGGCATCAACCTGGACATGCCGGTGGTGGGCAACATCCTGAGACGCGGCGGTGCCTTCTTCATGAGGCGCAGCTTCAAGGGCAATGCCCTCTATGCCGCGGTGTTCAACGAGTATCTGCACAGCCTGTTCAGCCGCGGCTTCTCCACCGAGTACTTCGTCGAGGGCGGTCGCTCGCGGACCGGCCGCACCCTGCAGCCACGCACCGGCATGCTGGCCATGACCCTGCGCAGCTTTCTGCGCGACTCGCGGCGGCCCATCGTCTTCGTGCCGGTGTACATCGGCTACGAAAAGGTCTTCGAGGGTCGCACCTACCTTGGCGAACTGCGCGGCGCGGCCAAGAAGAAGGAATCCATCTTCGACCTGGTCAAGGTCTTCGGCGCCCTGCGCCAGCGCTTCGGCCGGGTCTGGGTCAACTTCGGCGAGCCCATCCCGCTGCAGAGCTTTCTCGATGCCCGCCGTCCAGGCTGGCGCGACGAACCCCTGGGCGAAGACCTGAAGCCCGCCTGGTTCAATTCGGTCACCCACGAACTGGGCGAGCGGGTGGTGCGCCGCATCAATGCCGCGGCGGCCGTCACCCCGGTCAACCTAGTGGCCCTGGCGCTGCTCTCGACCCATCGCCAGGCCCTCGACGAAGGCGCCCTGGTGCGCGCCATCGACCTCTATCTGGATCTGCTGAAACGGGTCCCCTACTCCACCAGCGTCACCCTGCCCGAGGGCGACGGCCAGGCGATCATCGAAGAGGTGCGCGCCCTCGGCTTCCTCTCCGAGCAGCAGGACGCCCTGGGGCGCATCCTCTACCTGGACGAGCAGAACGCGGTGCTGATGACCTACTACCGCAACAACGTCCTGCACCTCTTCGCCATCCCGGCGCTGATCGCCAGCTTCTTCCAGAACACCGGGCGCATGACCCGCGAGCTGATCCATAGATTCGCCCTGGCGCTCTATCCCTATCTGCAGGCCGAGCTGTTCATCCACTGGGAGCGCGAGGAGCTGCCGCTGGTGCTGGACGGCTGGCTGGAGGCCATGGTGGAGCGCGGTCTGCTGCGTATCGAGGACGACGTCTTCGTGCGCGCGGCGCCCAGCTCGCGGCAGTTCGTCCGCCTCACCCTGCTGGCGCGGGCCATCCTGCAGACCCTGCAGCGCTACTACATGACCACCGCGCTGATCCTCAACCACGGGCAGAACAGCCTGACCGCGCCGCAGCTGGAAGAACTCTGCACGGTGATGGCCCAGCGGCTGTCGGTGCTGCATGGCCTCAATGCGCCGGAATTCTTCGACAAGTCGCTGTTCCGCCACTTCATCCAGACGCTGCTGGCGGAAGGGGTGCTGCGCAAGGCCGACGACGGCACCCTGGGCCACCATGAACTGCTTGGTGAACTGGCCGAGGGTGCGGGCAAGCGGGTGCTGCCGGCGGAGATTCGCCTGTCGATCCGCCAGGTGGCCCTGGATCGGCCCGAGGCCCCGGACCTGCCGGAAGCCGAATCCCCTGTGCCCGCCGGCAACTAAGCCAGCATCCATGGGTCACAGCAGTCGATTTCAGTCCAGGATCTACCCATGAAAAGAATCGCCACCCTGCTCGCCACCTCGCTGCTGCTCAGCGCCTGTAGCGGGCTGCGCCCCGGTCCCGCGACGCCACCGCCGCCGGCCGGCCAGCCGCTGCCGCCCACCGAGCAGCCGCAGACCACCACCCCTGGCGTGCCGGCCCAGCCGAGCATGACCAGCCTCAGCGGCCAGGCCACCTTTACCGCCAACGAGCCGGTACCGCCCACCGCCAAGCTCACTGTCAGCCTCTACAGTGCCAGCGCCGGCGATACCCCTGCCGGTCGCCTGGCCCAGCGCACCCTGTTCGTCAAGCAACCCGGCCAGGTGCCCTTCCGCCTCGACTACGCCCCGGCCAAGGTCAAGAGCGGCGAGCGCTATCTGCTCAGCGGCCGCATCCTGCTCGGCGGTCGTCCGCTGTACCTGACCCAGGAGCCGGTGACCGTGGATCTGAACAGCAGTGGCGAGGTGGAATTGCCGCTGCAGCCGGTGCGCTGAACTCCAAGAGACTCGGCGGGGCATGCTAGGATCAAGGCTCTCGACCTCTCGCTTCTCCACCGAGGTGCGCCTTGACTCCTCGCCTCGCCATCAAGCGCTATCAGGGCGACCACCAGCCCCATGCCCATGCCTTCGCGCAACTGGTGCTGCCCATCCAGGGCGGCATGGAGCTGGAACTCGCCGGGCGTAGCGGGACGCGGCTGCATACCGGGCTCGCGGCCCTGGTGGCGCCCGACTGCGGTCATGCCCAGCAATCGGAGCCAGGCAGCCGCTTTCTGGTGATCGATTGCGCCGCCGACTGGTTGCCTGCCCCCATTCTGGATCGCGCGCTACGACAGCCGGGTCTGGCGATCCAGCCCGCGACGCGGCAGCTGATCATCTTCGCCGAGCTGACTTCGCCTGATGCCCTCGATCAACACGCGCCCGAACTCACCCGCCTGCTGCTCGCCTCGCTCGACGCCACTGCCGCCGGCTCGGCCTTCGACCGTTTGCTGGCCCAGGTGGAGGCCCAGCCCGCGGGTGACTGGAACAATGCGGCCATGGCCCGTCTGGCGGGCCTGGGGCTGACGCGGCTGCACCTGCTGTTCCACCAGCGTTTCGGCCAGACGCCCCAGGCCTGGCTGACCGATCTGCGGCTGCGCCAGGCGCAGCGCTGGCTGGGCGACAGCCGCCTGCCGATTGCCGACATCGCCCTGCGCGTCGGCTTTTCCGATCAGGCCGCCCTGACCCGCGCCATGACCCGCCGCCAGGGCATCAGCCCGGCCGCCTGGCGGCGCGGCCAGCGACTGCCCGGGTAACGCAGTCCAGGTAAAAAGCCGCGCAGCCTAGCGCAAGACCGGTTCCCCTCGCCGTCGCCACACTGGTGGCGAATGGGTGGAGACGGTGCGATGCAGGAACGAGAACTATCGGCGGTGGGTATCGGCTATGGGCTGGCGGCAGGCCTGTGCTGGGGCGTGATCTTTCTGGCGCCAGCGCTGGTCCCCGACCTGAGCGGCGCCCAGTTCGCCGTGCTGCGCTTTCTATGCTACGGCCTGGTGTCTCTCGGGCTGCTGCTGCGCTGCTGGCGCCGACTGCGCTCGCAACTGAGCTGGGCCGATGGCAGGCGCCTGTTCTGGCTCAGCCTGATCGGCAACCTGGGCTACTACACCCTGGTCGGCGTGGGCGTGAAGCAGGCCGGTATCGCGGCGACCACCCTGATCGTCGGCCTGATCCCGCTGCTGGTGGCCCTGGCCGGGCAGCGCGACGCGGGCGCCGTGAGCTTCGGGCGCCTCTGGCCGTCGCTCTGCTGCGCGCTGCTCGGCGTTGCCCTGATCAGCTACGAGACGCTGACCACCACCGCCGTCGGCGAGCAGCCCGTCCTGGGACTGCTGTGCGCCTGTGGCGCCCTGCTGGCCTGGAGCTGGTTCGCGGTGGTCAACACGCGCTTCCTGGCCAGGACGCCGATCGGCGCCCACGATTGGGGCCTGCTGCTGGGCGGGATGACCGGCGCCCAGGCCCTGCTGGCCGCGCCCTGGTTGCTCGGCGAGGAGCTGGCGTTGCGAGCACCGTCGGACTGGCTGCAGCCACTGCTGGTGGCTGCCGGCGTGGCATTGCTCGCCTCGGTGATCGGTGGCGCCTGCTGGAATCAGGCCAGCCGCCGGCTACCCCTGACCCTGAGTGGCCAGGCCATCGTCATCGAGACCCTGGCCTCGCTGACCTATGGCTTTCTCTGGAACGGGCGCTGGCCGACTCGCCTGGAAGCCCTGGCGATCCTCCTGCTCCTGCTCGGGACGAGCTGGTGCCTGCAGTGCCACCGGCGCCCGGCCCGGACGGTAGCGGCGGCGGCGGCCTGACCCTGAGTATCCGGCCGGCTGCGCCTCTCCTACGCCAGCGGCGGCAAGGCCCAGTCGATGGGGGTGAGCCCGGCGTTGCGCAGGAATTCGTTGGTGCGACCGAAGTGGCCGTTGCCGATGAAGCCGCGGTGGGCCGACAGTGGCGAGGGATGCGCCGACTTGAGGATCAGGTGCTTCTGGGGATCGATGAGCGCCTGCTTGCTCTGGGCATGGCTGCCCCAGAGCAGGAACACCAGATTCTCGCGCTCGGCGCTGACCACCTCGATGACGCGATCGGTGAATCGCTGCCAGCCGGCCTTCGCATGGGAGCCGGCGTTGGCCTGCTCCACGGTCAGCGAGGTGTTGAGCAGCAGCACGCCCTGCTCCGCCCAGTGCTGCAGATAGCCATGGTTGGGAATGGGCAGGTTCAGGTCGCGCTTGAGTTCCTTGAAGATGTTCTGCAGCGACGGTGGCGCCGGCACCCCGGGTTGCACCGAGAAGCTCAGGCCATGGGCCTGGCCCGGACCGTGGTAGGGATCCTGACCGAGAATGACCACCCTGACCTGATCCAGAGGGGTGGTATTGAGAGCATTGAAGATCAGCGGACCGGGCGGATAGATGACCTTGCCCGCCGCCTTCTCGCGCCTGAGGAATTCGCTCAGCTGACGCATGTAGGGCTGCTCGAATTCGTCGCGCAGCGCGGCTTTCCATTGGGGGTCGAGCTTGATGCGATCGTCGTCCACGATTCGAGGCTTCCTGGTCAAGACAAGGGCAGCACCCTAGAAAAGCCGGCTGCCCCTGTCAAACCCGCTACCAGCGCGGACCGTAGCGCGGGCCCCAGCCGGGCGGACCATAACCCGGACGCGGCCCCCAGCCCGGCGGTCCCCAACCGGGACCCGGCCCCCAGTGGGGCGGTGGCGGCGGGGCCGGTCGATAGTAGTAGCCGTACCCATAGGGCCGCACGATAACCGCGGGCGGCGGATAGGCTGGCGTGCCGTAGAGACCGCCGCGGGGGGTGCCGGACGGCTGTAATAGCGCGGGGACGTGTCGTAGACGGTGCAGCCGGTGAAGGTCAGGGCACAGAGCGACGCCAAGAGGAAATGGCGCATGGGGGAGATCTCCAGAACGGCCCGGATGGGCCTGGAGAAAGCTTAAGCTGCGCCCGCCGCTCGCGCTCGATTATCGCGCGTTCATTCAGCCGGGATTAAGAGATGCTGGTCCGCTCTCCTCCCGCTCGCCCAGGTAGTCCCGCAGCCGCGCCTGCAGATGGGGCACGGCCTGGGGATGGGCGAGAAAGTCGGCGATGCTCATCAGCTGCCAGTGCTGGCCTTCGTCACCGAAGCGGATGGTGGCGATCTCGACGGGATGCAACTGCCCGGCGAACAGCCAGCTGGGCAGATAACCGGGCTGACGCGGTGGATAGCAACGTCCCCAGGTCAACCGCGCCTCATCCAGCACCAGGCCGAATTCCTCTTCCAGCTCGCGCAGGGCGCAACGCTCGGGCGTTTCGTCGTCTTCGCGCCCGCCGCCGGGCAGGTCCCAGAGGGCCGGCCAGGGGATGTCGGGCTTGGCATCGCGCTGATAGACCAGGATCTGCTCGGCGCAGAGCAGCGCCAGCTTGGCGCCGTTGAAGGCATGGCGGGACATGTGGAGGCCTCCGGTGGCGACGGGGGAGACCGCCAGGCCTCCCCGTCTGGACTCAGTAACCCAGCTGCTTGAGCAGGGCCGCGGGTGCCTGCTTGGCCGGACGCTCATAGAACTTCAGCAATTCGGCGGCGCGATTGCTGAAGAAGCCATCCACCCCACGCGGCGCGAGACGGGCGTAGTCCACCGCCGAGTCCACCGTGTAGGCATGCACCAGCAGACCCCGCTCGTGGGCGACGTCGTTCATCCAGGGCTTCACCAGGTCCGCATAGCTCTGGTCACCACCCTCCTCCAGGGCCGCCGAGGGGCCGATGCCAACGGCGCCATGGGCCTTGGCCCACTCGATCCAGGCGGTGAAATCGCCCTCGGAGCGCACCTGCTGCTTGGCATAGTAGGCCGCCTTGCTGGCCTCGCCCGATTCGGCGTAGGTGGGCCCGGGCTTGGCCGGGATGTAGTCGTCACCCAGCCACAGCAGCAGGATCTTCGGCGTGTCGGGCATCTCCTTCTGCAGGAGCTCCAGGCTGCCTTTCTCGAAGGTCTGCAGGATCACCCGCCCGGGCATGGCGGCGACGCCGGTGGCGCCGGCCTTGGGCTTGCCGAGCCAACCGCGCTGGGTCAGCTTGGCCTTGAGGTCGCGCTCGATGCCGGGAAACAGCTTGGGCTGCTTGGTCTCGATGTAGAGACCCGGCTTGTTGCGACCGCCTTCGGCGATGTCGATGACCTCGTCCAGGGTGAGGATCCTGAGTCCGGCGAACTTTGGCCGGGCACGGTCGGGATGGGCCTGATTGAACCAGCTGCCGGCGTCCAGCGACTTGAGTTCGGCCAGGGTGAACTGGCTGACCGGCGCCTTGGCGCGCTCGGGGAAACGCTTGGCGACGTCGGTGGTGCGCTCCAGGGTGTCGTCGTGCAGGGCGATGAGCTGGCCGTCCTTGGTGCGCTGCAGGTCGAGTTCCAGGTAGTCGGCGCCCAGCTCCCGCGCCACCTGGTAGGCCGGGGCGGTGGATTCGGGGGCGTCGAAGGAGGCGCCGCGATGGGCGATCACCGCCGGCCAGGGAATGCCGGCCTGCCGGGCCAGGGTCTGGCCGACATCGGCTTCGGTGGCCAGCGCCAGCTGGCTGACCAGCAGGGTGCCGGGAATGAGGGTACGGATCAGGGTGCGCAGAGCAGTTATTGTCATGGGTTCCTCGGGTGGTCCGACGATCGGAGCTAGGATGCAGCTTGCACCCCGGATGCGACAGTACGCAGACCCCCAGCGTAGCGGACGTTATCTAGGTCGCAATTTCCGGTACTCTGCCGCCCGCTTCGCCCGACGAGATCACCATGGCTGCATCGCTTACCCCCTTCGATCCCACCCGCTGCCCGCTGTGCGGCCAGGCCAACAGCTGCGCCCTGGCGGCCGGTGGCGAGCTCCGCGACTGCTGGTGCCTGCAGACGCCGATGGATCCCGCCGCCCTGGAACGCCTGCCGGCGGAAGAGCGTGATCGACGCTGTCTCTGCCCGGCCTGCGCGGCCGGCGTCGCCGGCGTCGCCGGCGGGCCTCGCTGATGCGCCTGGACCGCTGGCTGGGTAACCGACCCGAGCTGGGACGGCAGCTCGCCCGGCGCCTGCTCGCGGAAGGTCGGGTAAGGGTCAACGGCGCCACCACCCTGCAGGCCGAGCAGGAGGTGTTCGCCTTCGATCGCATCGAGGCCGACGAGCGCCTGCTGCAGGACGGTCCCGGCGGCCGCTACCTGATGCTGCACAAGCCGCGCGGCTGCGTGAGCGCCACCGTCGACGCCCGCCATGCCACGGTGCTGGACTGTCTCGCCCCGGACCAGCGTGCCGATCTGCACCTGGCCGGACGGCTGGACTTCAACACCACCGGCCTGCTGCTGCTCACCAACGACGGCCAGTGGTCGCGCGGCCTGAGTCATCCGCGCCACAAGCAGACCAAGCGCTACCGGGTCACCACCGCCGAGGTCATCCCCCAGCACCTGGTCGCGGCCTTTGCCGAGGGCCTCTACTTCGCCTACGAAGACCTCACCACCCAACCGGCGCGGCTGGAGCTGCTGGACGAGCACACCGCCTACCTGACCCTGGTCGAAGGTCGCTATCACCAGGTCAAGCGCATGTTCGGCCGCTTCGGCATCGAGGTCATCGCCCTGCACCGCGATCGCATCGGCAACCTGGAACTGGATCCGGCGCTGGCCGAGGGCGCCTGTCGTCCACTCACGCCCGCAGAGGTGGCGCTGCTACGTCCGGCGGATTAGGGGAACAGGAGCGGCGGGGCACCGGTCGGGATGCAGACACGTACCCCTGGAGACCTCTCATGCGTATCGATATCCCCTCCCTCGGATTCGGCGGTGCCCCGTTGGGCAACATGTTCCGCGAGGTAGGCGACGCCGAGGCCCGGGCGACCCTCGAAGCCGCCTGGGACGCGGGCATCCGCCTCTATGACACCTCGCCCCACTATGGCGCCGGGCTGTCGGAGCGACGTTTCGCCGAGGTGCTGGCCGACAAGCCGCGCGACGATTTCGTCCTCTGCAGCAAGGTCGGCCGCCTGCTGGAACCGGCCGATCAGCCGGAAAACGCGCCGCCGTTCGTCAACGAACTGCCCTTCAAGCGGGTGCTCGACTATTCCGCCGACGGCGCCCGCCGCTCCATCGAGGCCAGCCTGGAACGCCTCAAGACCGACCGCCTCGACCTGGTCTGGATCCACGACTTGTCCGAGGACCAGCACGGCCCGGCCTGGCGCGACTACTTCGCCCAGGCCATGCAGGGTGCGGCCAAGGCCCTTACCGAGATGCGCGAAGAGGGCCTGATCATGGGCTGGGGCCTGGGCGTCAACCTGGTGGAGCCCTGCCGCCTGGCGCTGGAGCAGAGCGATCCCGACGCCTTCCTGCTGGCCGGTCGCTATTCCCTGCTGGACCACCGCGAAGCCCTGGACACCCTCTTTCCCGAATGCGAACGCCGCGGCGTGGGCATCGTGGTGGGTGGGCCCTACAACTCCGGTCTGCTGGCGGGCGGCAAGCACTACAACTATGCCGAAGCCGAGCCGGCACTGCGCCGCAAGGTCGAGTTGATCGAGGGCGTCTGCCAGGATCATGGGGTGGACATCCGCGCCGCGGCCCTGCAGTTCTGCCTGGCCCATCCCACGGTGGCCGCTACCATTCCCGGCAGCAGCACCCCGGAGCGGGCCCGACAGAACGCCGAGCTGCTGCGGGCGCCCATCCCCGCCGCCTTCTGGCGCAACCTGCGCGAGATCGGCGTGCTGCCGGAGGACGCCCCGACACCCGCGTGAGTGAAAAGGGCGGCTGTGCTAGGCTCGCCGCCCCTTTTCCACCCTGCCTGCCCTCATGACCTCGCCCCGCCGCCCCCTGCCTGGCCGCCCCGCGCCCCTGCATCCCCGCAATCGCCACCAGGGCAGCTACGACTTTCCCGCCCTGATGCGCGCGAACCCAGCGCTCAGGCCCTTCGTGGCACCGACGCCGCGGGGCAATCTGTCCATCGATTTCACCGACCCCCAGGCGGTCCGGGCGCTCAACCGGGCCCTGCTGGCGTTGCATCACGGCGTGCGCGACTGGGACATTCCCGCCGATTTTCTCTGCCCACCGATTCCCGGTCGGGCGGATTACCTGCACCACCTGGCCGACCTGCTGGCCGAGGGCAATGGCGGCCGGATTCCCCGGGGCGAGTCGACGCGCTTGCTGGACGTGGGTACGGGCGCCAATGGCGTCTATCCGCTGATCGGCTTCAAGGAGTATGGCTGGCACTTCGTTGGCAGCGACATCGCTCCGGCGGCGCTGGATGCCTTCGGACGCACCCTGGCGGCCAATCCGGATTGCGCCGCCGCCATCGAGTTGCGTCTGCAGCCGGAGCCTCAGGCGATCTTTGCCGGCATCCTGCAACCCGGCGAGCGCTATGCCGCCACCCTGTGCAATCCGCCCTTCCACGCCAGCCCCGACGATGCCGTCCGCGGCAGCCAGCGCAAGTGGAAGAATCTGGGCAAGACCACCGGCAAGCAGGTACCCCTGCTCAATTTCGGCGGCCAGGCGGCCGAACTCTGGTGTCCCGGCGGCGAGGCGGCCTTCATCGACCGGATGATCCGCGAGAGCCGTGCCTGCGCACGCCAAGTCGGCTGGTTCACCTGCCTGGTATCCAAGGCCAGCAACCTGCCGCCGTTGCAGGCGGCGTTGCGCCGCGAGCAGGCTGGCGAGGTCCGCGTCTTCGCCATGGCCCAGGGCCAGAAGCAGAGCCGCTTTCTTGCCTGGCGCTTCGCCTGACCCATCTCCCCGCACTTGAACGACGACCCTTTGGCGGCTTTCTGACCGGTTTCGTCGGTGCTGCCGGCTGCCTGCGCGGCCGCGCCTGAAGCCGCTCCGGTGCGCTCGACGACCCATCTGACGGGACTTTGACCGGAGTCACACGAGATTAGACCAAAGGCTAATAGGCAAAGCCAATGAATTGCAGGCTAGGCAGCCCTATCCCTTCCCATTAAAATGTCCGGCAACAAAAACGCCACGCGCATGCAGCCGCGCCCGAGACCTCGTCTCCGGCCAGCCGCTGCCAAGGCCGTGCATCGCGTTTTTGCTCCGACTCCTCCGGTGACTCATGAGAGAGGGGCGGTGGAGGGACAAGAACCTGCCCTTGCGTGTTTCCGGCTGCATTCTGCCTCGCCCACTGCACATCCACCCATGTGCCATGGTGCCGCACCGCACCGAAACTCGATAAGCAGACCCAGCTTCTATCGAACGAGAGACCACATGCTGAAGAAAATGACTGGCGCGCTGCTCGGCGTCGCCATCGCCTCCGCCCTGGGCACCGCACAGGCCGAAGACACCAAGAAGGTCGACGTCCTGCTGATCGGCGGCGGCATCATGAGCTCCACCCTGGGCATCTGGCTGAACGAGCTGGAGCCGAACTGGACCATGGAAATGGTCGAGCGCCTGGACAAGGTCGCCGACGAGAGCTCCAACGGCTGGAACAACGCCGGTACCGGCCACTCCGCCCTGGCCGAGCTGAACTACACCCCGGAAGACAAGGACGGCAAGGTCACCATCGCCAAGGCCATCGAGATCAACGAAGCCTTCCAGATCTCCCGTCAATTCTGGTCCTGGCAGGTCAAGAACGGCGTCCTCAAGGATCCGAAGAGCTTCATCAACAGCACCCCGCACATGAGCTTCGTCTGGGGTGACGAGAACATCGCCTTCCTGAAGAAGCGCTACGAGGCGCTCAAGGCCAGCCCGCTGTTCTCCGGCATGCAGTACTCCGAGGATCCCGCGCAGATCAAGCAGTGGGTTCCGCTGATGATGGAAGGCCGCGATCCCAAGCAGAAGATCGCCGCCACCTGGAGTCCGCTGGGCACCGACGTCAACTTCGGCGAGATCACCCGCCAGTTCGCCGCCAACCTGCAGTCCAAGCCGAACTTCAAGCTGAATCTGTCCAGCGAAGTCGAGAACATCACCCGCAATGCCGATGGCAGCTGGCGCGTGGAGTACAAGAACCTCAAGGACGGCAAGAAGACCGAGACCGACGCCAAGTTCGTCTTCATCGGTGCCGGCGGCGGTGCCCTGCACCTGCTGCAGAAGTCGGGCATCCCCGAAGCCAACGACTACGCCGGCTTCCCGGTGGGCGGCTCCTTCCTGGTCACCGACAATCCCGAGATCGCCCAGCAGCACCTGGCCAAGGCCTACGGCAAGGCTTCGGTGGGCGCACCGCCGATGTCGGTTCCGCACCTGGACACCCGCATGCTCGATGGCAAGCGCGTGATCCTGTTCGGGCCCTTCGCCACCTTCTCCACCAAGTTCCTCAAGCAGGGTTCCTACCTGGACCTGCTGACCAGCACCAACACCCACAACGCCTGGCCGATGGTCCGCGTGGGCGTGGCCGAGTACCCGCTGGTGGAATACCTCGCCGGTCAGCTGATGCTGTCGGATGACGACCGCATGGCCGCCCTGCGCGAGTACTTCCCCAACGCCAAGAAGGAAGACTGGCGCCTGTGGCAGGCCGGTCAGCGCGTGCAGATCATCAAGCGCGACGCCGACAAGGGTGGCGTGCTGAAGCTGGGCACCGAGATCGTCGCCGCCAAGGACGGCAGCATCGCCGGCCTGCTGGGCGCCTCCCCGGGTGCCTCGACCGCCGCCCCCATCATGCTGAGCGTGCTGGAGAAGGTGTTCAAGGACAAGGTCGCGACCCCGGAGTGGCAAGCCAAGCTGCACCAGATCGTGCCCAGCTACGGCACCAAGCTGAACAGCGACCCCGCGCGCGTGCAGCAGGAGTGGAACTACACCGCCGAAGTCCTGCAACTGGCCACCCCGCCGGTCGCCACCGGCACCGAGAACGCCAAGGCCACCGCCAGCGCTCCACGTGTCGAAAAGGCCGCCAACGACATGGCACTGTAAGTCGCTGCCAGGCCCGCTGCGTACGCAGCGGGCTCACCGCGAAGACCAAAGGCCCCACCCGGATCCGGCGTGGGGCTTTTTTTCGCCCGCGTCCGGCCCGGGCTAGAGCCCCTGCCGCGGCCGGAGCCCTGTGACGAAAACCGCAACGGCGTGAATTTTTTCCTGCCAGACAGGCACTAAAACTGCAGCGATACGCCGAGGCCGCTCTTTGCACGCCACAATGGTGATCTATCCTCGAGCCTTAACCGTTACCTGAATCTGGAGACACGATGACGGCACATCCCGCCCCGGGCATCCTGCATACCCGAGAAGGCCAGCGCCTGGCTGATACCGACGCCGCCGCCTGGCGACAGTGGGGACCCTACCTGAGCGAGCGCCAGTGGGCCACGGTCCGTGAAGACTACAGCGCCGACGGCGACGCCTGGCGCTACTTTCCCCACGACCATGCGCGCAGCCGCGCCTATCGCTGGGGCGAAGACGGCCTGGCCGGTTTCTGCGACAAGGCCCAGCAATGGTGCCTGGGCATCGCCCTCTGGAACGAGCGCGACCCCTTCCTCAAGGAACGGCTGTTCGGCCTGACCAACGCCGAGGGCAACCATGGCGAGGACGTCAAGGAGCTGTACTTCTACCTGGACGGGGTGCCGAGCCACGCCTACCAGAAGATGCTCTACAAGTACCCCCACGCCGCCTTTCCCTATGCCCAGCTCACCGAGGAAAACGCCCGGCGCGGGCTGAACGATCGCGAATTCGAGATCCTCGACACCGGCGTCTTCGCCGAGGACCGCTATTTCGACGTCACCGTCGAATACGCCAAGCACACCCCCGACGACATCCTCATGCGGGTCACCGTGGAAAATCGCGGGACCGAGCGCGCCAGCCTGCGGGTGCTGCCGCAGATCTGGTCACGCAACACCTGGGCCTGGACCGGTACCCCGCCGCGCTCCATGCTCAGCCTGGAAGGCGACCAGGTTCGCGCCAGCTATTTCGACCGGCCCGACCTGGTGGTCAGCGCCTGGGGCCCGCGCGAGGCCGAGTGGCTGTTCTGCAACAACGAAACCAACCTACCCCGCCTGACCGGTGAAGCTGCCGAGGGCCCCTTCAAGGACGGCATCAACGACTACGTGGTGCGCGGCGCCCGCGAGGCGATCCGCCGCGACTTCGGCAGCAAGGCGGCCGCCCATTTCGCCGTGGAGCTGGAGGGTGGCGCCAAGACCGTGGTCTACCTGCGCCTGGCGCCCACCAATGCGCTGTCGGTGGATGCCGATGCGATCTTTGCCGAGCGCATCGCCGAAGCCGACGCCTTCTATGCCGCCCTGCAGGAAAAGATCGCCGATCCCGATGCCCGCCTGGTGCAGCGCCAGGCCCTGGCCGGCCTGCTCTGGTCCAAGCAGCTCTACTATTTCGAGGTCAATCGCTGGCTCGATGGCGATCCGGCCCAGCCGACGCCGCCGGCGCAGCGCCAGCGCATCCGCAACGGCCACTGGCGGCACCTGCTCAATTTCGACATCGTCTCCATGCCGGACAAATGGGAGTACCCCTGGTACGCCTCCTGGGACCTGGCCTTCCAGGCGGTCGCCTATGCCCTGATCGATCCCGGCTTCGCCAAGCAGCAGTTGCTGCTGCTGGTGAAGGACAGATTTATGCACCCCAATGGCCAGCTGCCGGCCTACGAGTGGAATTTCGAGGACGCCAATCCGCCGGTGCATGCCTGGGCCACCTGGCACGTCTACCTGCAGGAAAAGTCCCTGACCGGGGTGGGCGACCGGGTCTTTCTCGAGCGTGTCTTCCACAAGCTCCTGCTGAATTTCTCCTGGTGGATCAACCGCAAGGACGCCGAGGGTCGCAACATCTTCCAGGGCGGCTTTCTCGGCCTGGACAACATCGCCCTCTTTGATCGCTCGGCACCCCTGCCGGAGGGCTATCACCTGGACCAGGCCGACGGCACCGCCTGGATGGCCGCCTATGCCCTGGACCTGATGCGCATCGCCCTGGAGCTGGCCAAGGAAAATCCGGTGTACGTCGATCTGGGGGTCAAGTTCTTCGAGCACTTCCTGCACATCGCCGGCGCCATCAACCACAGCGACGACCGCGAAGACGGCCTCTGGGACGAACAGGACGAGTTCTTCTATGACGTCCTGCACAAGGCGGATGGCAGCGCCGAGCCGCTGCGCCTGAGATCCATCGTCGGCCTCATCCCGCTGTTCGCGGTGCAGGTCCTGGAACAGCGCGAGCACGAGGGCCTTCCCGGCCTCGGCGGACGACTGCGCGGCTTCCTGCGCCAGCGTCCAGATCTCGCCCGACTGGTCTCGCGCTGGACCGAGCCCGGCCAGGGCAACCGATTCCTGCTCTCGCTGCTGCGCGGCCATCGCACCAAGCTGCTGCTCAAGCGCATGCTGGATGACAACGAATTCCTCTCCGAATACGGCATCCGCTCGCTGTCCAAGGCCCACGAGCAGCAACCCTTCGAGATGCGCCAGGCCGACGGCAATCTGCTCAGCGCCCGCTACCAGCCGGCGGAATCGGATTCGCGCCTGTACGGCGGCAATTCCAACTGGCGCGGACCGCTGTGGATGCCGATCAACTACATGCTCATCGAGTCGCTGCACGAATTCCACCGCTACTACGCCGACAGCTTCTCGGTGGAATACCCCAGCGGTTCGGGCTACCTGGCCAATCTGGAAGAGGTCGCCGACGGCCTCAGCCAGCGCCTGACCCGGCTGTTCCTCAAGGACGCCGACGGCAAGCGCCCGAGCATGGTCGACTATCCGCAATTGCAGAACGATCCGCGCAGTCGCGACCTGGTGCTGTTCCACGAGTATTTCCACGGCGAAAACGGCCGCGGACTCGGGGCTTCCCACCAGACCGGCTGGAGCGCCCTGGTGGCGCTGCTGCTGCAACCCCGGCGCTAGCCCGAGCACGCCGGGGTGCCGGTCCCGACCGGCACCCCGGCGGACTGCGGCAAGGCTGCAGTTTTCCTCGGCCACCCCGGGTACTATGCTCTAGCTAGACATCCCGCCTTCGCGAGCCCGCATGACTGCCCCCGATGACGCCCAGCGTCTCCACGCCCTGAGCGAGTTGCAGATTCTCGATAGCGGCGTCGAAGCCGCCTACCAGGACATCGTCGTCCTGGCCTGCCAGCTGACCCGGGCGCCGGTGGCCTTCATCACCCTCGCCGATCGACACCGTCTCTGGTTCAAGGCCTGTCAGGGCCTGACGCTAGCCGAGGTGCCGGTCGACGCCTCCCTCTGCCACCTGGCGATCCGTACCCCGCGTGAGCCCTTCCTGGTGGAGGACCTGCAAGGCGACCCACGCGTCGCCCATCTCCGGTCCGCTCCCGGGCTGGAAGGGATGCGCGCCTACCTGGGCATCCCCCTGCTCGACCGGCACGGGGTCGCCCTGGGCACCCTCTGCGTGATGGACGACCGGGTTCGGCGTTTCGAGACGGCTCAGGTCGACAATCTGCAACGGTTGGCCCGACAGGTCATCATCCTGCTGCAACAGCGCGAGACCCTGCGCCAGCTGGAAGAGCTGGACATCAACTTTTCCGCCTTCATGAACAACGGGCCCTTCATCGCCTACATCAAGGACCGCGACTGGCGCTACCGCTATGTCAACGAGCCGTTTCTGCAGCAGCTTGAATTGACCCGCGACGAGGTCATCGGCCAGGACGACTTCACCATCTGGCCAGAGGCGGCGCCCCGTTTTCGCCAGGTCGACGAGCAGGTGATGAACGAACTCAAGCCGAGCCGCCTCGTCGAGCGCATGACCGCCCTCGATGGCCGCCGCCTCTTCTGGCAGTCCTACAAGTTTCCCCTGGTCACCCGCCAGGGCATCGCCCTGGCGGGCCTGTCGGTGGACGTCACCGAGCACATCGAGCAACAGCACATGCTGGAGGCCTCGCAACGCCAGTTGCTGGGCATGATGCAGGCCGCCGAGCAGCGCAGCGTCACCGATGCCCTGACCGGCCTGTTCAATCGACGCGCCTTCGACCTGCGCCTGGCGGAGCACCTGCTGCGCGCCGAGGAGCAGCGCATGCCGCTGTCCATGCTGTTGATCGACGTGGATCACTTCAAGGCCTACAACGATGCCTATGGTCACCAGGCGGGTGATAGCGCCTTGCAGGCCGTCGGCCAGTTGCTGCTGCAGAGCTGTCGCGACAACGACGCCTGCTTTCGCTACGGCGGCGAGGAATTCGCCATCCTGCTGCCGGGTGCCGATCTCACCGCGGCCCACCTGGTGGCCGAGCGCTGCCGCGCCGCCGTCGCCAACCACGCCTGGTCACGACGTCCCATCACCCTGAGCGTCGGCCTGGCCACCCACAGGGCCGGGATGGATGCCTACACCCTCACCGAAGGCGCCGACCGGGCGCTCTATGCAGCCAAGGGCGCCGGCCGCAATCGCATTGCAGCGGAACCCGGACCCGAAGCCCCTGCCAGTCCGGAATGACGCCCAAAACAAAAAACCCGCCGAAGCGGGTTCTTTGTTGCGACCATCCCAACATCCTGTCAGGCGCCATCCTGGCCTGGTCTTCGTCCGTGACCTCAGGGC
>NZ_AZOA01000014.1:0-160176 GCF_000510745.1 Pseudomonas sp. MOIL14HWK12:I2
TCGGGGATGGTCACGGCGATGATGGCTTCGCGCTGCTCGCCCAGTTCGGCGCGCTCGGCCACGTGTCTCAGCCGATCGAAATTGATGTTGGCGCCGGAGTCGATGGCCACCAGCACCTGGCCGCTCGAACCTTCCCGCTCGGCGTATTTCTTGATCCCCGCCACGCCCAGGGCGCCCGAGGGCTCGGTGATGGAGCGGGTATCGTCGTAGATGTCCTTGATCGCCGCGCAGATCTCATCCGAGCTGACGGTGATGACCTCGTCGACATAACGGCGGCAGATCTCGAAGGTGTGGTGGCCGATCTGGGCCACGGCCACGCCGTCGGCGAACAGCCCCACCCGCGGCAGCACCACCCGCTCACCGGCGGCCATGGCCTGCTGCAGGCAGTTGGAATCGTCCGGTTCGACACCGATGATCCTGATCTCGGGGCGCAGGTATTTCACATAGGCGGCGACACCGGCGATCAGGCCACCACCGCCCACGGGGACGAAGATGGCATCCAGCCGCCCCGGATGCTGGCGCAGGATTTCCATGGCCACGGTGCCCTGGCCGGCGATGACGTCAGGATCGTCATAGGGCGGGACGAAGGTGTAGCCCTGCTCATCGACTAGGCGCAGCGCCTCGGCCAGGGCCTCGGGGAAGGCGTCGCCGTGCAGCACCACCTCGCCGCCACGCGATTGCACGCCGATGACCTTGAGCTCCGGCGTGGTGCGCGGCATCACGATGATCGCCCGCACCCCCAGTTCGCGGGCCGCCAGGGACAGGCCCTGGGCGTGGTTGCCGGCGCTGGCGGTGATGACGCCACGGGCCTTTTCGCTGGCCGAAAGGCTGGCCAGCTTGGTGTAGGCACCACGGATCTTGAAGGAGAACACCGGCTGCAGGTCTTCGCGCTTGAGCAGCACCTGGCAGCCCAGCCGCTCGGACAGCGCCCGCGCCGGTTGCAGGGGCGTTTCGATGGCCACGTCGTAGACGGGGGCGAGCAGGGTCTTCTTCACATAGTGTTCGAGCATCGGCGGAGCGATCCGGTGGGTGCGGCGGGGGCGAAAAGTCTACTACGGGCACCTCCGGGTGGGTTAGCCAGGCCGTCCGAGCGGCTATAATCGGCGACCCTCCACCCGTTTTCGCGGATACCCCCATGAATCAGGACCAGCTCAAGCAGGCCGTCGCCCAGGCCGCGGTCGACCTCATCCTTCCCCAGCTCTCCCGCGACAGCGTGGTCGGCGTGGGCACCGGCTCGACCGCCAACTTCTTCATCGACCTGCTGGCCAAGCACAAGCTGGAGTTCGATGGCGCCGTGGCCAGTTCCCAGGCCACCGCCGACCGGTTGAAAAGCCATGGCATCACCGTCTATGACCTCAACGGTGTCAGCGACCTTGAATTCTATGTGGACGGCGCCGACGAAGCCGACGGCCACCTCAATCTGATCAAGGGCGGCGGCGCGGCCCTGACCCGCGAGAAGATCGTCGCCGCCGTAGCACGCAAGTTCATCTGCATCGCCGACGCCAGCAAGCGCGTCGACGTCCTCGGCGAATTCCCGCTGCCGGTGGAAGTCATCCCCATGGCCCGCAGCCACGTGGCCCGCGAGCTGGTGAAACTGGGCGGCGACCCCGAGTACCGCGACGGCGTGGTGACCGACAACGGCAACGTCATCCTCGACGTGCACAACATGCACATCGTCGATCCGGTGGGCCTGGAAGCCAGGATCAACAACATCGTCGGCGTGGTCGCCAACGGCCTCTTCGCCGCCCGCCCGGCGGACGTGCTGCTCTTGGGCACCGCCCAGGGCGTGGAGCGGCTGGAGCGCAGCTGAGCCACCCGTAGCGTGGAAAACCGCGCCAGCGTTTTCCACAGGTGAGCTCATGCACGGCCAGTGGATAAGGCTGCGCCGTTATCCACGCTACGGCGTTTATCGCGGCCATGGCGGTCCGCCGATGCGGCCGCTCCTACAGGGGGCGATATTTTTGTAGGAGCGGCCCATGGCCGCGATTAAAAGCACCACCTCACAAAAAAAGCCCCGGTCAGGCGAACCCGACCGGGGCTTTTTCATGCCGCCTGACGGCTTAGAACAGCACGCGGCAGCGGATGGTGCCCTTGACGTTCTGCAGCTTTTCCTGGGCCAGGTCGGAGTACTCGGCGTCGACGTCGATCACCACGTAGCCGACCTTCTCGTCGGTCTGCAGGTACTGACCGGAGATGTTGATGCCGCTCTCGGAGAAGACGCGGTTGATCTCCGACAGCACGCCCGGCACGTTCTGGTGGATGTGCAGCAGGCGGTGCTTGCCCGGGTGCGACGGCAGGGCCACTTCGGGGAAGTTGACCGAGGACACCGAGGTGCCGTTGTCGCTGTACTTGACCAGCTTCTCGGCCACTTCCAGGCCGATGTTGGCCTGGGCCTCGGCGGTGGAGCCACCGATGTGCGGGGTCAGGATGACATTGTCCAGGCCACGCAGCGGCGAGACGAATTCGTCGTTGTTGGAGCGCGGCTCCACCGGGAAGACGTCGATGGCGGCGCCGATCAGGTGCTCGTCCTTGATGGCGGCGGCCAGGGCGTCGAGGTCGACCACGGTGCCGCGGGCGGCGTTGATCAGAATGCCGCCCTTCTTGATCGCGCGGATCTCGCGCTCGCCGATCATCAGCTGGGTGGCGGGGGTTTCCGGTACGTGCAGGGTGACGATGTCGCTCATGCCGAGCAGTTCGGTCAGGGAGCCGACCTGCTGGGCGTTGCCCAGGGGCAGTTTGGTGATGACGTCATAGAAGAACACCTGCATGCCCAGGCCCTCGGCCAGGACCGACAGCTGGGTGCCGATGGACCCGTAGCCGATGATGCCCAGCTTCTTGCCGCGGATCTCGAAGGAGTTGGCCGCGCTCTTGATCCAGCCGCCGCGATGGCAGGAGGCGTTCTTGGCCGGGATGCCGCGCAGCAGCAGGATGGCCTCGGCCAGCACCAGCTCGGCCACCGAACGGGTGTTGGAATAGGGGGCGTTGAACACGGCGATGCCGCGCTCGCGGGCGGCCTGCAGGTCGACCTGGTTGGTGCCGATGCAGAAGCAGCCGACGGCGACCAGCTTCTTGGCGCAGTCGAACACCTCTTCGGTGAGCTGGGTGCGCGAGCGGATGCCGATGAAGTGGGCGTCGGCGATCTTTTCCTTGAGCTGGGCATCCGGCAGAGAGCTGGTGACGTACTCGATGTTGCTGTAACCCGCGGACTTGAGGATATCCACGGCGGACTGGTGGACGCCTTCCAGGAGAAGGAAGCGGATCTTGCTCTTGTCGAGGGAAGTCTTGCTCATCTGCGTTGAATCCAGAGTGTCCAGGGAGAAGGATGCCGGCGCGGCGCAGGCCAGGTCAGCCAGCGGCAAAGGGGTCGCTATCTTAGCATGAGCCACCGGATGCAGGTCCGGTTGCGACCTGAAGCTTTCTCAGGGCGACCATGAGCGCCTTGCGACCAGGACCGCGCCGCGGCCTCCGCTTTTGGTTAAGATCGCCAGCAGACGCCACTCACCAGGAGCACAAGATGGCCTACCAGCACCAGTACCTCGATGGCACCAAGATCCACTTCCCCCTGGGCAAGGTCGTCTGCATCGGCCGCAACTACGCCGAGCACGCCAAGGAGCTGAACAACCCGGTTCCCACCGAGCCCCTGCTGTTCATCAAGCCGGCCAGCTGCGTGGTGCCGGTGGCCGAGGGTTTCGCCATTCCCACCGATCAGGGTTCGGTGCACTACGAGGCCGAGATCGCCGTGCTGATCGGCAAGCCGCTGTCGAAGAAGCCGTCGGCCGAGGAAGTGCGCGATGCCATCTCCGGCTTCGCTCCCTCCCTGGACCTGACCCTCAGGGACGTGCAGAGCCGCCTCAAGGAAAAGGGCTATCCCTGGGAGATCGCCAAGAGCTTCGACGGCGCCTGCGTGCTCGCGCCCTTCGTGCCGGGCGATGCCTTCGAGGACCTGGCCGACATCCCGGTGCGCCTGACCATCAACGGCGAAGTGCGCCAGGACGGCAACAGTCGCGACATGCTCAACCCCATCCTGCCGCTGATCCAGACCATCGCCGGACATTTCTCCCTGCAACCGGGCGACGTCATCCTCACCGGCACGCCGGTAGGTGTCGGACCTCTCAACGTGGGCGATGACCTGGTACTGGAGCTGCCGGACGTTAGCCGCTTCGAAACGCGCGTGCTATAACCCCGCCACCCACCGTCGCCTGGCCGGTGCCTGGCGACGGTGTGTCGGCACGGCCGCGACGCTCTAACAAGAAGCCGTCCGAGCCCGCATGTCCAGACTTCCCCGCCTCATCCTGTCGCGCCTCCTCCCCGCCTTCGTTTTGCTGGTGCTGATCGTCCTCACCTTCGTCTGGCACTGGAACGACCGGGCGCTGCTCTGGTGGCAGGAATACCGCACGCCGCCGGAAGTGCGCGCCCAGGCGGTCTGGCTGCCGGACTACCAGGCGGTGATCCAGGGCAAGCCGCTGCCGGGTCTGGCCGAGGCCGAGACCTCCGACCTCACCTACGATCCCCGTACCCGCACCCTCTTCGCCGTCACCGGCAGCACCCCCTATCTGGTGCAACTGAGCCTGACCGGCGACATCCTCAGACGCATCCCGATCCGCAACGTCTCCAACCTCGAAGGGGTGACCGCTCTGGAAGACGGGCGTCTGGCCATCGTCGACGAGCGCCAGCGGCGGCTATCGCTGTTCCAGCTGGCCGACGACGCCCGCGAACTGGACGCCAACACCTTCGAACACCACGACCTGGGCTTTCCCGACGCCGGCAACAAGGGCTTCGAAGGCATCGCCTGGGATCCGCGGCACCAGCGGCTGATCCTCAGCAAGGAACGCGATCCGGCCGCTCTCTTCACCCTGGCCAGCGACGGCCGCGGCGTCTCCGGCAACCTGCAGCCCTTTGCGCTCAAGCAGCTGGTAATCGACTATTCCGCAGTGGCGGTCGATCCGCGCACCGGTCACCTGCTGGCACTGTCCGACCAGTCCCACACCCTGGTGGAGCTGACCGCGGACGGCCAGCCGGTCAGCTTCATCAGCCTCAGAAGCGGCCTGCACGGTCTCAAGGCGACCATGGAGCAACCGGAAGGCGTGGCCCTAGACGAAGCCGGCAATCTCTACATGATTGGTGAACCCAATCTCTTCCACGTGTTTCACAAGGTGTCCGGCGCGGCGCAATGAGCGCCTATTCAGCTTGAATTCAGGGTCGCGCCCTTAGGCTGCGCGGCATTACCGCCTCAGGACCCTGTCGATGTTTCCGCTGTTTTCCCCTCGCACCCTGGGTGCCCTGCTGGGCGGGGCCCTGCTGCTGGCCCTGACCCTGGTGGCCCAGCAGCACCGGCTGTTCGAGCGGCTCTGGTTCAACGTCCAGAGCCAGCTCCAGGCCGAAAGCCGCCAGGCCCGCTCGCTGTGGCTGCCGGGCTACCGGGTCACCGTCGAGGCCAGGACCATCGGCGACGGCATCACCGACGTCTCGGCGCTGAGCTTCGACCCCGACCGCCGCACCCTGGTCAGCGTCACCAACAAGCCGGCACGCTTTCTCGAACTGGACCTGGACGGCCGCCTGCTGCGCCAGGTGGAGCTCAGGGGCTTCAGCGATCCGGAGGCCATCGAATACATAGCCCCGGGCGTCTACATGATCAGCGAAGAACGCCGCCAGCGCCTGGTGCGGGTACGGATTGGCGCCGACACCCGGGTGGTGGACATCGATGATCGCCAGGTCAGCCACCCCTTCAGCCTCAGCGACGTGCAAAGCGACAACCGCGGCAACGAAGGCCTGGCCTACGACGCGGCGCGCGAGCGCTTCTTCGTCGCCAAGGAAAGCGATCCGGTGCGCATCTACGAGATCGAAGGTCTCGGCAGCGAAGCCTTCGAAGGTCTGCAGGCGCTGTCGCTGCGCACGGATCCGCAACGCGATCGCCGCCTGTTCGTGCGCGATCTCTCCAGCCTGCAATTCGACCCCGGCACCGGCCACCTGCTGGCGCTCTCGGATCAGTCGCGGCTGGTGCTGGAACTGGACGACGACGGCAAGCCGATCAGCTCGCTGTCACTGCTGCGCGGCCAACACGGCCTGAATCGCAGCGTGCCCCAGGCCGAAGGCGTGGCCATGGACGACCAGGGCCGGCTGTATGTGGTCAGCGAGCCGAATCTGTTCTATCGGTTCGAGAAGCCGTGAGGTAGAGGCTCATCGCGGCCATGCCGGTGCGCCGTAACGACCGCTCCTACAGGTGTTTCCTGATCCGTAGGAGCGGCCCATGGCCGCGATCAGTTCCTGGCCTTCCCTCACCTGGAGAGGAGTGGTTCCGCGCTAGCGGATGGCCTGGCGACAATGGAGCGAATCTACCTTTGGCGCCAAAAACGAACGCCCTCACCCCGACCCTCTCCCCTGAGGGAGAGGCGGTGGTTCCGCGCTAGTGGATGGCGTGGCGACAATGGAGCGAATCCGCCCTTGGCGCAAAAAACGAACGCCTGCTCGAACAGCCCCCTCTCCCACTGGGAGAGGGTTGGGGTGAGGGCGCGCCTGGCACCTGATCTCCCTGTGGAAAAGGCTGCGCCGTTTTCCACGCTACGCAGCCGGTGTTGAGCGCAGCGAAGCCCAACAGGCGGGAGCGGCTCAACCCTCACCCCGGCCCTCTCCCAAGGGGAGAGAGGGTCATCCAGCGCGGAGTGCGGCTCCCGAGCCCCTTCTACTCCCCCTGCTCGAACAACTCTTCCAGATAGCGCCGCGCATTGGCCACATAGACCTGGGCATTGGCTGCCAGCTGCGCCTGCTGGGCTTCGCTGAGGGCGCGGACCACCTTGGCCGGCGAGCCGAGCACCAGGGAGCCGTCGGGGATCACCGCGTTCTCGGTAACCAGGGCATTGGCGCCCACCAGGCAGTTGCGCCCGATACGCGCGCCGTTGAGCACCACGGCGTGGATGCCGATCAGGCTGCCGTCGCCGATCTCGCAGCCATGCAGCATGGCCTGGTGGCCAACGGTGACGCCGCGCCCCAGGGTCAGCGGCGAGCCGGGATCGGTGTGCAGCACGGCGCCGTCCTGGACATTGCTGTCCGGACCGATATGGATCAGCTCGTTGTCGCCACGCAGCACCGCGCCGAACCAGACGCTGGCGCCCTCATCCAGGCGTACTTTGCCGATCACCGCGGCGGTGGGCGCGACCCAGCTCTGTGGATGGGCCTCGACCCGCTGTTCTCCCAGGCGGTATTTCATGGTGTCGCTCCTCGTATTGTTGTCGTTGGCGGAACGCCCGATTGTTCGCCAGCGCGGGGCCTGGGCGCAATCGACGCCGACAGGAGCCCCGGCTTTGTTGCAAATCATTCTCGATAGCGAAAGAATGCCAGGGGAACCTAAGCCCGCCCGACTGCGACGAATGACCACGGCCAGAACGCTGGGAAAGGCCCTCGGCCTTTGCAAAGCTGGCGGCCGCTGACCGCACCGTCCTTGTAACCGCAGCGTCAGCCGTCCCGGCCCAGGCCGGTTTCCCGAGACCACCGGAATCTGCGAGCGCCCGATGCGTACCACCTGGAAATTCCTGCTGCCCCTCGCCGTCACCGGACTGCTGGCGCTGCTGCCGGCTCCCGACGGCCTGCCCGTTCATGCCTGGCTGTACTTCGCCCTGTTCGCCGGCGTGGTGGTGGGGCTGATCCTCGAGCCCCTGCCCGGCGCGGTGATCGGCCTGATCGGCGTGGCCCTGGCGGCCCTGCTGGCGCCCTGGGTGCTGTTCAGTCCGGCGCAACTGGCCACCCCCGGCTTCCGGGCGCCCCAGGAGGCGCTGAAATGGGGCCTGGCGGGCTTTTCCAACAACACCGTCTGGCTGATCTTCAGTGCCTTCATGTTCGCCCTGGGCTACGAGAAGACCGGACTCGGGCGGCGCATCGCCCTGCTGCTGGTCAAGGCCATGGGTCGGCGGACCCTGACCCTGGGCTATGCGGTGATGCTGGCGGACCTGGCCCTGGCGCCCTTCACCCCGTCCAACACCGCACGCAGCGGCGGCACCGTCTACCCGGTGATCCGCAACCTGCCGCTGCTCTACGATTCCAAGCCCAACGACCCCAGCGCGCGGCGCATCGGCTCCTACCTGATGTGGGTGGCGATCTCCTCCACCTGCGTCACCAGCACCCTCTTCCTCACCGCCCTGGCGCCCAACCTGCTGGCCGCCGCCCTGATCGAGAAGACCGCCCAGGTGCACATCAGCTGGGGCCAGTGGTTCATCGCCGCCGCGCCCATGGGCATCCTCCTGCTGGCCCTACTGCCGCTGCTGGCCTACTGGCTGTATCCGCCGGAGATCAAGCGCAACGACCAGGTGCCGCTGTGGGCGGCCAAGGAACTGGCCGCACTCGGCCCGCTGACGCGCGACGAAAAGCTGCTGCTGGCCCTGGTGATCGGTGCCCTGGCGCTGTGGATCTTCGGTGCCGCCTGGGCCGATCCGGCGCTGGTGGGCATCCTGGTGATCGTGCTGATGTTGTTGCTCAAGGTCATCACCTGGAACGACGCCCTGGGCAACAAGGCCGCCTGGAACACCTTCGCTTGGTTCGCCACCCTGGTGGCCCTGGCCGACGGCCTGACCCGGGTCGGCTTCGTCGCCTGGTTCGGGCAGTGGGTCGCCGGCCATCTGGGCGGCTTCCATGCCGGCACCGCCATGGTGGTGCTGGTAGCGGTCTTCTATCTCGCCCACTACCTGTTCGCCAGCTCCACCGCCCACACCACCGCGCTGCTGCCGGTGATGCTGGCCGCCGGCATGGGCATTCCCGGCATCGACCTGCCGGTGTTCGCCCTGCTGCTGGGTACCTCCCTGGGGCTGATGGGCATCATCACCCCCTACGGCACCGGACCGAGTCCCGTGTACTACGGCAGCGGCTACCTGCCCAGCGCCGACTACTGGCGGCTGGGGACGATCTTCGGGGCGCTGTTCCTGCTGGTGCTGCTGGGGATCGGGGTGCCGTGGATCATGATGGTGGCGTGAGGGGTAGTTGGGCGTTCGGTGCCCAACGCCTGGGTCGTGGTGATCCGGGCGGATCGGCGTAGGTTGGGCTGAGCAATAGCGAAGCCCAACTAAGCGGAGCCAGTACCAAGACTCATTGGTGCCCTGGCTGTTTACCGAGTTTTGCTGGCACTTCTTGTTTCGCTCTCCCGAGCGAGTCACTTTTGTCAGTCGCGACAAAAGTAACCAAAATCGCTTGCCCCGACCATCCGGCCCTACGCTTCGCTCCGGGTCCGCTCACACCAGCGCCGTTCCGGGGTCGTTCCAGATGGGCCGTCCTTGGCCCACTGGACCTCTCGCCGCATCCATGCGGCTCGACCCACTCCACGACACCGGCGTTCGCCCTTCTGAACGGGGCGGTTTCGCGCGCCTGAAGTTTTAGTTGAAGAGCCATAACCGTCCGTAGCGTGGACAACGGCAAAGCCTTATCCACTGGTCCCGACTAAGCTCACTTGTAGAAAACGCCGTTGCGACCTGACACCGGAAATCGCGGCCATGGGCCGCTCCTACGGGATATCTGACTTCTGTAGGAGCGGCCCATGGCCGCGATAAGGACGTGGTTTTCACGCTACAGATCTTGTGAACACTGAAGTCCTAGGCTGGCGCCCCCGTCCCCGTCAGTGAGGCCGAGTTCCGGTGTCGTGGCGGGGGTTGCGAGGCAGGACGCCGAGCAAGGCGCGAGGGGCAGGAGGCCCCTTCGTGCCGTGCCCCTGCCACGGCGCCGGAGCGAGGGGACCCGGAGCGCAGCGGAGGGCCGAAACGTGGGGACAAGCGTTTTTGGTTACTTTTTTGGCGAATGCAAAAAGTAACTCGCCCGGGTGGGCGAAACAAAAGCCCTCAGAGCACTCGATAAACAGCCAGGTCACCCATAACTCTAATCCGTTGGGCCTCGCTATCGCTCAACCCACCCCACTTTCCAAATTTCCCCTTCCACCCGACCTTTTGCTTAGGGACCTAAGCATCCCTTCGGCGTAGAATCCACATTCTTAGTGTGCTTTCGATAACACCCGCAGAGGTCGTCATGTCCCACCGTATTCGCCATCCCGGTTTCGCCGCCAAGCGCCAGAGCGCCGAGCAGGCCTCGCAGTTCATTCGTCACGGCATGACCGTGGGCATGAGCGGCTTCACCGGGGCCGGTTATCCCAAGGCCGTGCCCGGTGCCCTGGCCCAGCGCATCACCGCCAGTCACGGCGCCGGCGAGCCCTTTCGCATCAAGGTGCTGACCGGCGCGTCCACCGCACCGGAGCTGGACGGCGCCCTGGCGCGGGTCGATGGCATCGAGTTGCGGGTGCCCTTCCAGTCCGATCCGGAGCTCCGTAGCCGCATCAACGCTGGCGGCCTGGACTACATGGACATCCACCTGGGCCAGCTGGCGGAAAAGGTCCGCTATGGCTTCTTCGGCAAGATCGACGTGGCCGTGGTGGAGATCGCCGCCATTCGCGAAGACGGGCTGCTGGTGCCCTCCTCCTCGGTGGGCAACAACAAGACCTGGCTGGACATGGCCGATGCGGTGATCCTCGAGGTCAATCGCTGGCAGCCCGACGCTCTGGACGGCATGCACGACATCTACACCGACGGCGCCCTGCCGCCCCACCGCACGCCGATTCCACTGGCGCACCCCGGCGACCGCATCGGCTCGCCCTATCTCGAGGTGCCGCTGGACAAGGTGGTGGCCGTGGTGGAGACCGACGCCCCCGACCGCAACAGTCCGTTCAAGGCGCCGGACGCCTCCTCCCAGGCCATCGCCACGCACCTGCTGGATTTCCTCCGCTTCGAAGTCCGCCAGGGGCGCATCCCGGCCAATCTGCTGCCCATCCAGTCGGGGGTCGGCAACATCGCCAACGCCTTCATGCAGGGCCTGGCCGAGAGCGAGTTCGAGGGGCTGACCGCCTTCACCGAGGTGATCCAGGACGGCATGCTGGAACTGCTCATCAGCGGCAAGATGGAGCTGGCCTCGGCCACCTCCTTCTCCCTGAGCCCGGCGGGCATCGAACGCTTCGTCGAGCACGCCGAGTCGCTGCGCAAGCGCATCATCCTGCGCCAGCAGGGGGTCAGCAATCACCCGGAACTGGTGCGGCGGCTGGGTTGCATCGCCCTCAACGGCATGCTCGAAGCCGACCTCTATGGCAACGTCAACTCCACTCACCAGATGGGCACGGGGATGATGAACGGCATCGGCGGCTCCGGCGACTTCGCCCGCAACGCCTATCTGTCGGTGTTCATGGCGCCAAGCACCGCCAAGAACGGGCTGATCTCGACCCTGGTGCCCATGGTCAGCCACGTCGACCACACCGAGCACGATGTCTCGGTGATCGTCACCGACCAGGGCCTGGCCGACCTGCGCATGCTCAGTCCCAAGCAGCGCGCCCGGGCCATCCTCGAGCACTGCGTGCACCCGAGTTTCCGTCCGGCGCTGGCGGATTACTTCGAGCGCGCCCTGGCCGGCAGCCACGGCAAGCACACCCCGCACCTGCTGCCCGAGGCGCTGGCCTGGCACGAGCGCTACCTGGTCACCGGCAGCATGCTCGGCCCCGCCGCCCAGGAAGCCCACGACTGAAAGGCAAGGCGCCCGAGGCCTCTCGGGCGCCCTTTCGCTCCGCCATCCCTGCCGTCCGTCGCCCATCTGCAACTAATTGTGACTTTTTGCCAGCGCGCTGTGTAAAAAGCTGCCTTGTCGGATTCCCAGCCGACATTCCGGGTGATAAAAGACGTGAAATCTCTGAGCAATGTCCTTGATCTGCAAGGGGCATTGCCGTTCGCGGTTGTTCTAACCCCGCCCCCTTTTCGAGAGCTGCCACCGTGAAGATCTGTCATCAACTTGCCGGCCTGTTGCTGGCTGGCTTGGTCGGGCTGAGTCCGGCCGTCCTGGCCCAGACCCCACCGAAGGTCAAGGCCGCGGCCGCCGCCACCGCCCAGCGCCTGGCCTCGAACCACGCCCTGGTCGTCGACCTCAAGACCAACCAGGTACTGTTTTCCCAGAATCCCGACCAGGTCGCCCCCATCGCTTCGGTGACCAAGCTGATGACCGCCATGGTGGTGCTCGATGCCCGGCTGCCGCTGGAGCAGACCATCGACATCGACATCAGCGAGAATCCGGCCATGCGCGGCATCTTCTCGCGGGTGCGCCTGGGCAGCCAGCTGACCCGCCGCGACATGCTGCAACTGGCGCTGATGTCCTCGGAAAACCGCGCTGCCACCAGCCTCGCCCACCACTATCCGGGTGGCCAGCGCGCCTTCGTCGCCGCCATGAATGCCAAGGCTCGCGCCCTGGGCATGAGAAACACCCGCTACGCCGAGCCCACCGGCCTGTCGCCGCTCAACGTCTCCACCGCGCGTGACCTGGTCACCCTGCTCAAGGCCACCGAGCACTATCCGCTGCTCGGCCAGCTCAGCACCACCCCGGAAAAGACCCAGGCCTTCCACAATCCCAACTATGTGCTGGGCTTTCGCAACACCAACCACCTGGTCTACAACGCCGACTGGAGCGTGCAGCTGACCAAGACCGGCTACACCGACAAGGCCGGTCACTGCCTGGTGATGCGCACCGTGATGGCCGGTCGTCCGGTGGCCTTCGTGGTGATGGACGCCTTTGGCAAGTTCACCCACATGGCCGACGCCACCCGCGTCCGCCGCTGGCTGGAAACCGGCGCGCTGAGCCCTCTGCCGGGCGCGCCCAAGGCCGGTCGCAGCACGGTGCTGGCCCGCCAGTAAGCCCTGCCTGAGCCCACCCCGAAGCCGCGTCTCGACGCGGCTTTTTCTTGCCCGGCGCCTTTCCGCGGGTCGGATACCGGGCGCCGCGCCTGGCGGGATCGGCGGCGGGCGACAATAGTTGTCTCAAGCGCTGGAGACCGCAGTACCGGCACGCCCCCACGCCAAGAGGTGTCCCGATGAAGCCCACCCTGTCGCGTCGCCAAGTCCTCCAGTGCGCCTGCTGCCTGCCGCTGGCCGCCGCCCTGGCACCCCTGGCCCTGCCCGCCCTGGCGGCCCCGACCAAGGCCCACACCACCCTCACCGCCGAGCAGGCCCTGCAACGGCTGATCGACGGCAACCAGGGCTTCATGGACGACCAGCCGCTGCACGGGGAAACCAATCGCGACCGGCGCCTGGCGATCGCCAAGGGCCAGACCCCCTTCTGCGTGCTGGTGTCCTGCTCGGATTCGCGGGTCTCGCCGGAACTGCTATTCGGTCGCGGCCTGGGCGAGCTGTTTATCGTGCGCAACGCCGGCAATACCCTGGACACCACCGCCCTGGGCTCGGTGGAGTACGCCATCAGCCAGCTGGGGGTGCCGCTGATCGTGGTGATGGGCCACGAGAAGTGCGGCGCGGTGGAGGCCGCGGTGGCCGTGGTGGAGCAGAACGCCCTCTATCCCGGTGCCATCGGCGCCATGATCGAACCCATCCTGCCGGCGGTGCTCAGCGCCCGGGTCGGCAACCCGCCGGATCTGCTGGAAGCGGCGGTGCGCAGCAACGTGCAACGCACGGTCAGGCGGCTGCGCGCAGCCTCCGAACCGACCCTGCTCGCGCCGCAACAGAAGGGCCAGGTCAAGGTGGTGGGCGCCTACTACACCCTGGAAAACGGCCACGTGGATTTCTTCGACGTCTGAGGCGGGCACCCCCGGCGTCAGCCGCGGTCTAGGGCTGTATCCCCTGCCTGGAACGCCCCATGAGCAAAGACGCGATCGCCCACGAGTACTACGAGACCGTCACCGGCCGCTGCTGGCTGGATGACGTGCGCGAATGGCGCCGCCTGCAGGCCGAGGCCCAGGCCGCCGCGGATCGCTACCTGGCCTGCCCGGAGGATCTCGAGGCACCCGAACGCCTGCGCCTGGAACAGACCTGGCGCGCCAGCAACGAAGAGGCCGGCGCCTTCTGGCAGCGCATGTGGTCGAATCTGGATCGTCAGTGAGGGTGCGCGGCTTCAGGTAGCCCTGGCGAGCAGCGCCAGCAGGCCTTCGGGTACCAGCCGACAGCTGTCGTCGAAGGAATCGAGCGAGCGCCAGGTAGCCATGAAGGCCTCACCATCGCTCTCCTGACCGGGCAGCTCTGTTTGCGCATAACGCTGCCGATCGACAAAGTCGGCAGCGTAGACCAGCACCACCTCGTGGCCCGGCCGTCCCGCGTAGCTGAACAGCGATTCCAGGGTGCCCAGCAGCCTGACCTCGGTCAGCTCGACGCCCAGTTCTTCGCGGATCTCGCGCCGCACCGCCGCCTGGCTGGTTTCGCCGAACTCTACGCCACCGCCCAGGGGCCGACAAAAGCGTTGGCCATCATGCGGATCCTGCGTCTCACGCACTAGGATGCGGTCGTCCTGACGCAGGATGCAGAGCGCCAGGACGCGGATCTGACCGCCCATTACACCAGCCCTTCCGCCTTCAATTCGCTCTTCAGATAGGCGTAGTACACCGGCGCCGCCACCAGCCCGGGCAGGCCGAAGGCCGCCTCGAACACCAGCATGGCCACCAGCAATTCCCAGGAGCGGGCGCTGATCTGGCCGCCGACGATGCGGGCGTTGAGGAAGTATTCCAGCTTGTGGATGGCGATCAGGTAGCCCAGCGCCGCCACCGCGACCCAGATCGACAGCGACAGGCCGGCGATGAAGATCAGGGTGTTGGACATCAGGTTGCCGATCACCGGCAGCAGGCCAAGGATGAAGGTCAGGATCACCAGGGTCTTGGCCAGCGGCAGGTGGACGTCGAACAGCGGCAGCACGCCGAGCAGGAAGATGCCGGTCAGGGTGGTGTTGAGCAGCGAGATCTTGATCTGGGCGAAGACGATGTTGCGAAAGGCCTGGGCCACCAGGCCGAGGCGCACCAGCAGCGCGCCGGACAGCGGCCTCAGGCGCTCGGGATCGGGGGTGGGCTGCAGGGCGACGATGGCGCCGAGGATCATGCCGATCAGCACGATGACGAAGGTCCGCGCCGCATCGCGACCGAACAGCTGCAGTTGCGCCACATGGGCGCGCACCCATTCCACCAGCTCCTGCTTCATGCTGTCGGCGTTGGCCGGCAGGTAGGCGTCCAGGGAGGGCGGCAACTGGGCGCGGGCGCGCTCGGTGAGCACCATGAACTTGTCCAGCAGGCGTCCGGGGTTCTGTACCTCCTGGATGATGAAGCTGGTGAACCAGACGAAGAACAGCGTCAGCAGGCTCACCACCAGGGTGCCGAGCAGGGCCACGGCGAGCCAGCGCGCGCCGCCGCCGGGCAGATGACGCTGCAGGCGCCCGGCCAGGGTGTTGACCAGTTCGTACACCAGCAGGCCGGCCAGCAGGCTGGGCAGGAGCTTGAGCGGGAGAACCAGATAGAGCGCGGTGAAGACGATGATCCAGCTGGCCAAGATGGCCTGGCGTTGCGTGAAGGCGTACATAGATTACCGGCGGCAGAATCCCTGCCCGCAGTCTGACAGTCTGCCGCCTCGCCGCCCAGCCTAGTGTGGTGTTTCAAAAGTTATCTACGCAATTTTGCCGGCGCTTTTTGTCCTTGGACGTCGTTGCCCCTCCTCGCCATAGCCCTGCTATGACTCGGCCCGGCGCCTCGCCCACTCGGGGCGCCGAACCGAACAAAAATCACTCGCCAATTCTTGCGCGAACTTCTGAAACACCACACTGGACCACGAAGAAAGCCCGGACCTCTGTTACCCGGCATTACCCGAGCAGGTGCTTCGGCACCCCTCGCCTCAGCCGACCAGTTCCGCCGCGCAGACCCGGGCGCGGCCCTGGTGCTTGGCCGCATAGAGCTGGGCATCGGCGGCGGTGATCAGGGCGGCCGGATCGACGGCGCTGGGCGGTAGCGCCGTGGCCACGCCCAGACTCAGGGTGACGTAGCCGGTCACCGAGGAATAGCCATGGGTCAGGCGCTGGTCGCGCACCTGCTGCAGCAGTCGCTCGGCGACCTGGGTGGCGCCTTCCAGGTCGGTGCCCGGCAGCAGGCAGCCGAACTCTTCGCCGCCATAGCGCGCCAGCAGGTCGTAGGGGCGGAACAGCCCCTGCCCCAGCGCCTGGGCCACCTGGCGCAGGCACTGGTCGCCGGCGAGATGGCCATAGTGGTCGTTGTAGGCCTTGAAGTGATCGATATCCATGAGGATCAGCGAAAAGGGCGTGCCTTCGCGCTGACTCTGGCGCCAGCCACGCAGCAGTGCCTCGTCGAACTGGCGGCGATTGGCGACGCCGGTGAGGCCATCGACCAGGGCGATGCTGCGCAGGGCGTCGCGCTGCGCCTTGAGGGTCAGCTGGGTGCGCACCCGGGCACGGACGATGACCGGATTGATCGGCTTGCTGATGAAATCCACCGCGCCCAGCTCCAGGCCGGTCACCTCTTCGTCGGGGCCCTCCTGGCCGGTGACGAAGATCACCGGGATGGCGGCGGTGGCCGGATCGGCCTGCAACCGGCGCAGGACCTCGTGACCGTCGAGCTGCGGCATCATCACGTCGAGCAGGATCAGGTCCGGCTGCTGGGTCAGGGCCAGTTGCAGGGCCTGGGCGCCGCTGGTGGCCATCAGCGTCTCGCAATCCTGGCGAAAGAGTTCGTGGAGGATGCGGATGTTCAGCGGTTGGTCGTCGACGATCAGCAGTTTGGGTTTGCTGCGCCGTCCGGCGGCCTCGGCGGTCGGCGGAGTCATAGGGCTTCCTTCAGGTCAGGCAGGGTGGTGAGCGCCGCCGCGAAGTCGAGGGTCTCGACCTGGGCGCGCAAGAGGTCGTAGCGCACCTGGGCTTCGGCGCGGCAGTGCACGGGCAGCTCGGCGATCAGCGCCAGGGCGTCGAGATTGCCCTGGCTGAGCAACTCTTCGAGTTCGTTCAGGCGTGCGCGCCAGTCGAACGGGGTGTCTCCGTCGGTTGGGCTGTCCGCTTCCGCGATTGCCGGCCCGGGAGGTGGCAGGACCTCGGCCAGGGCGCCGCGCAATTCGCCGAGGGCTTCGTCGAGCAGTTGTCGCAGGGTCGTCAATTCCACCGCCACCTCCGTGGGGACACCCGCTCCGGCCTTGCCGGCGCGTTCGCCCTCGGCGGCGCGCGCGGCCAGGCGCTGGGCACCCATGGTGCCGGCGCTGCCCTTGAGGGAGTGTAGTACCGCCACCGCCGCCTCGCTGTCGGCGGTATGCCAGGCCTGGGCGAGCCTTTCCAGCAGGCCGGCGGAATCCTCGGCGAAGCGTTCCAGCAACGAGCCGAACAGCCGGGCATCGCCGCCGAAGCGGCGCAGTACGATGCTCAGGGGTTCCACCTGGCGATCCTCGGCGACCGGGGCGGCAGCGGGCGCGGCGCTCACCTCCTGGCCGGTCAGGCGCCGCAGACGGGCGACCAGCAGTTCCAGGTCGATGGGCTTGCCGATATGGTCGTCCATGCCGGCGGCCAGGCAGGCGTCGCGATCGGTGTGGGAGGCATTGGCGGTCATCGCCAGGATCGGCAGGGTGCGGAAGCGCCCATCGGCGCGGATGCGGCGGGTCGCCTCCAGGCCGTCGATGTCGGGCATCTGCATGTCCATGATGACCACGTCCAGCGGCGCGCCGGAGAGCACCCGCTCGACGCCTTCCAGGCCGCCCTCGGCCAGTTCCACCTGGGCGCCCTGGGCCAGCAGCAGCTCGGCGGCCACCTGGCGGTTGAGGGCATTGTCTTCCACCACCAGCAGGCGCAGGCCGGCCAGGCGATGGCTTTCGTCGACCACCGCGGCGGCGTGCACGCCGGCCGGGATCTCCGCGCCCAGGGCGCGCTCCACCACCTCGACGATCTGCGCCGGGGTCACCGGCTTGGTCAGGTAGTCGTCGAAGGGTGCGTCGTCGCTCTGCTGGGCCTCGGTAAGGAAGTCGCGGCCGAAGCCGGTGAGCATGATGACCTTGGGGCGGTTGTCGGCCTGCCGCTCGCGCAACTGCCGGGCCGCCAGCAGGCCATCGCCGTCGGGCATGCGCCAGTCCATCAGCACCGCCTCATAGGGCTGTGCCTGCTGCTGGGCCTGGGCGACCCGCGCCAGGGCGGCGGCGCCGCTGGTGACCAGATCCACCTGCCAGCCGAGGGCCGCCAGGGTCTCCACCAGCACCTCGCCGACCAGGGTGTTGTCGTCGGCCAGCAGCACCCGTCGGCGTACCGGCGCCAGCTGGGCCTCGCCCTGACTATCCACCGCCAGGGCGGCATCGAACCAGAAGCGGCTGCCCACGCCCAGTTCGCTTTCCACCTGCAGCTGGCCATCCATCAGCTCCACCAGGCGCTTGCAGATGGCCAGGCCCAGGCCGGTGCCACCGAAGCGCCGGCTGATCGACGCCTCGGCCTGGGTGAAGCCCTGGAACAGCTGTTCCTGCTGGGCCGGACTGATACCGATGCCGGTGTCCTGCACCGAGAAATCCAGGCGCAGCTGACCGTCCGCTCGCGACAGCTGGCGCACGCTGACCAGCACCTGTCCCGCTTCGGTGAACTTGAGGGCGTTGCCGGCCAGATTGATGAGGATCTGCTGCAGCCGCAGGCTGTCGCCGATCAGGGCGGTGGGCAGCCCGGCGTCCAGGTGGTAGTTGATCTCGACGTTCTTCTCGCCGCTGTTGCCGGAAAGCACCACGCCCAGGTTGCGCAGCACCTGCTCCAGGCTGAAGGGATGGACATCCAGCTGCAGCTTGCCGGCTTCGATCTTGGAGTAGTCGAGCACGTCGTTGAGCAGCCCCAGCAGCGAACGCGCCGCCTGCTGGGCCTTGGTCAGGTAGTCGCCCTGGCGCGCGTCCAGGGCGGTGCGTTGCAGCAGCTGCAGCATGCCCAGCACGGCATTCATCGGCGTACGGATCTCGTGGCTCATGTTGGCCAGGAAGGACGACTTGGCCTGGCTGGCCAGGTCGGCGCGGGTGCGCTCCTCGCGCAGCCGGTGCTCCAGCTCCAGCTGTTCGGTGATGTCGCGGTTGATGCCCACCACCCGCAGCACCCGGCCGCGCGGATCCCGCTCGGTGCGGGCGCCGGCGATGATGTGGCGCAGCGAGCCGTCCTGACGGCGCACGCGGAACACCGGATCGAACACCGCGCGCCCGGCCATGGCGGCGCCCAGGCGCTCTTCGGCGCTGGCCAGGTCGTCGGGGTGCACGCGGCAGCGCCAGTCGTTGTAGGTGATGCCGGCGGCGCGCTGGGCATCGGTCCACTCGTAGAGTTCGAACATCCGGTCGTTGCACTGCACCTGGCCGGTGTCGGGCTGCCAGCACCAGATGCCCAGCTGGGCGACGTCGGCGGCCATGGTCAGCTGGTCGCGGGCCTGCAGCAGCGCCTGGCGCTGGCGACTCTGCTCGGTGATGTCGGCGATGATGGCCACTGCCAGGCGCTCGCCGTCGGTCCACATCACCCCCAGGCTCAGGGTGAGGGGGAAGACGCTGCCATCCGCGCGGCGCCCTTCCATCTCCTGGCCCTGCGGGCTGGCCTGGTCGTCGGGGATCTCCTGCGGGCAGCTGAACAGCGCTTCGTAGCCGGCCAGGTAGCCGGGGATCAGCCGGCGGACCGGTTGACCCACCACCTCGGCGGCGCGATAGCCGAAGATGCGTTCGCCGGCCGGGTTGAAGGAGCGCACCAGGCCCTGGCTGTCCACGGTGACGATGGGGCTGACCGCGGTGTCCAGGATCGCCCGGGTCAGGGCCAGGCTGGCCGCCAGTTCCTGTTCGGCGGCCTTGCGCTCGGTGACGTCCGAGGCGATGCCCAGGTAGCCGCTGATCCGCCCGCCGGCGTCGCGCATGGTGGTCACCACCAGGCTGACGTCGCGGTGCTCGCCGTCGCGGCGGACGAAGGTCCACTCGCGGGCGTCGGCGCCGGTGCGCTCGGAGCGCTCCACCAGCACCCGGAAACCGGCGACCGGCAGGCCGTACTCGGCTTCCAGGGCCGCACCCTGGGTGGCCAGTTCTTCCGGCAGATGGAGGTCACTGGCATGCCAGAGTCCCACCACCTCCTCGGCGCGATAGCCGAGCAGCCGCTCGGCGCCCTCGTTGAACAGGGTGATCAGGCCGTCGCGGTCGGTGGCGATGATGCCCACCTCGGAGGCCGCGCGCAGCACGTCGCCGAGCAGGCGGTTGGTCTGGCTGAGTTCGGCGGTGCGTTGGGCCACCTGCTCTTCCAGGCGGGCGTTGAGCGCCAGGATCTCGGCCTGGGCGGCCTTCTGCAGCGAGATGTCGCGCACCGTCTTGGAGGCGCCGACCACCCGGCCGTCACGGCCACGCATGGGCGAGACGCTGACCAGCACATCGATCAGGTGACCGTCGCGGTGCTGGCGACGGGTCTCGAAGTGCGGCACCGGCTCGCCTCGGCCGATGCGTTCGAGCACCCACCACTCCTCGTGTTCCAGTTCGGTGGGCACCACCAGATCGAGCAGGCGCTGGCCCACGGCTTCGCTGGCCGGATAGCCGAACAGCTCTTCCGCCGCGTGGTTCCAGCTCAGTACCACGCCGTTGAGGTCCTTGCTGATGATACCGTCGGAGGAGCTTTCCACCACCGCAGTGAGGTTGGCCTGGTCCTGCTGATACTGGCGGCGCCGCTGGCGCGTGGTCAGCACGGCGAAGGTGAGGCCGGCAGCCAGCAGGCTGACCAGTTTGCCGACCAGGTGCACCAGAGGTATTGAGACCAAGTTGAGACCGGCGACGAAGGCCGGGGTGGCGGTAAAGGCCATCTGCCAGCGCCGCCCATAGACATCACGGGTAGCGACCACCTCCGAAAGTCCTTCGGCCGCCGGCTCACTGGTATCGCCGCGGGTATAGAACGGCGTGGGCCTGGCAGGCTCGGTCACGTCGGTCAGGCGGATCAACAGACCCGGAATGTCCAGGCGCAGGCTGCCGAACAGCTCCTCGATGCTCAGCGGCACATAGGACCAGCCCAGGGTGGCGCCCTCGCGTTGCGCCGGGTCCTTGGGTAGCAGGCCGTCACGATAGATCGGCAGCATCAGCAGCAGGCCACGTTCCGGCGGCTGATAGGCCTGCAACTCCACTGGCCCGGACAGGTGCATGCTGCCGCGCTGCATGGCCAGCACCGCCGTTTCACGGCGGACCGGTTCGGACGCCGCATCCATGCCGACGGCGCGCTGGTTGAGCGCCACCGGCTCGACGTACTGGACGACAAATCTGTCACCGTCGTGGGGCGCGAAGCTGCGAATGGCGAAGTCCGGCCAGCCATCGGCGCGTGCGGCGTGGACGAAGCGCTCCTCCTCGCCGGCGGGAACCCGGCGGATGAAACCTATGCCACGCGCACCGCGAAACTCCTGGTTCAGGTCGTGGGTACGACCATAGTGCTGCAGCAGTTCCCGCGACAGCCCCGCGCCGGCCACCACGATGACGTCACGCATGCCGCTCAGGCTGTACTCATAGACCCGCAGTCGCTCGGCGATCTGCTCGCGCACGTCGGTCGCCGCCGCGTTGAGGGCCGCCTGTACCTGTCGCTCGTTGCGCTCGGTCAGATGGCGCATGGTCAGGCTGGTCAGCAGGACGCCGAACAGAAAGACGCCGAGACTCCAGCGTACGCGAGAGGATTTGCACAGCCTGCTGAACATGGAGCCCCTGGTGGCAAAAGGTGCCACGCCGTTGGTTAGGCGATGCCAGGAGCGGGAAGCGCGAACGGAACGGGGCCTCCACCAGACCTGGCGGTAACAGCTAGCCCATCGGCGGGAAAAAAGGCTTTCTTGATACCGCGGATCGGCCGCCAGGCTGAAGCGCAGCGGCGGATGCGTGCAAAGCGGCAGCCCAGAGCAAGTTCACGCGCTAATTAGTTTTACTGTTTCTGACGAGTGGTCGAGGAAAGATCGGCATTCACGCAAGTCTTCCTGACCTTCCGGACAGCAAAAAGGGAGAGCCGACCTGACGTCGACTCTCCCTTTTTGCGGACTTTTCGCGCGAATCAGATGCGGAAGCCACCCACCAGGCGCTGCAGGCGACCGGCCTCGGCTTCCAGGGCGGTACAGGCCGCCAGGGTGGCCTGGAGGTTGTCGACGCCCTGCTGATTCAGCAGGTTGATCTCGCTGATGTCCATGTTCAGGGTCTCCACCACCGAGGTCTGCTCCTCGGTCGCCGTCGCGACGGACTGGTTCTGGCCGTCGATCTCGCCGATGCGCTCGGTCACGCTGCCCAGCCGCTCGCCGGCGCTCTTGGCCACCTGCATGCTGTGGGCGCTCTGCCGCTGGCTNTCCTGCATCAGNGCCACGGCGTCGCGNGAGCCGGTCTGCAGCTCTTCGATCATCTGCTGGATCTGCTGCGCCGAACTCTGGGTACGGCTGGCCAGGGAACGTACCTCATCGGCCACCACGGCGAAGCCACGCCCGGCCTCACCGGCCCGCGCGGCCTCGATGGCGGCGTTGAGCGCCAGCAGGTTGGTCTGCTCGGAGATGCCGCGGATGACTTCGAGGATCTGGCCGATGTTGGCGGTCTTGCCGTTGAGCGCTTCGATATGCTCGCAACTGGTGCCGATCTTGCTCGACAGTGCCTGCATGGCGTGGAGGGCTTCGTCGAGTACCTCGCGGCCCTCTTCGCCCTGGGCGCGCGCCGTGCTGGCCTCGCCGGAGGCATGGGCGGCATTGCGGGCGATCTCCTGGGCGGCGGCGCCCAGTTCGTTGATCGCCGCGGCCACGCTGGTGGTGCGCTGGGCTTGGAGGTCCGACTGCTGCATGGACGATTGCGAAGACTCCAGCACGCGCCGAGTGCTCTGATTCAGCTCGCCAGTGGTCTGGGCCACGTCACGGATCGAGGTGTGGATGCGCGCCACGAACTTGTTGAAGGCCTCGGCCAGGGCGCCGAATTCGTCCTGCGCCTGTACGGGCAGGCGGCGGGTCAGGTCGCCCTCGCCTTCGGCGATGTCGGCCATGGCGCGGGTCAGGTCATGCAGCGGGCGCAAGAGGACGCGGATCAGCAGCCCCAGCAGCAGGATGATGGCGAACACCGCCACCAGGGTGGCGACGATGGCCAGGTTGCGGGCCTGGGTCACCGGGGCATAGGCCTTGGCCTGGTCGATGGACAGGCCCAGGTACCACTTGACCGAGGGCAGGCCATTGACCGGGGTGAAGCTCACCAGGCGGTCGCTGCCATTCTGGGTGACGGCGTGCAGCCCGGGCTGCAGGGATGGGGTCTGCTCGGGGAAGACGTCCTTGAGGGTCTTGAGCACCTGCTCGGGATGGCTGCTGACCAGCACCTTGCCGTCGCCGTCGACCAGGAAGGCTTCGCCGAGGCCGCCGACGTTGAGCGAGGTGATGATTTCCACCAGCGCCGAGAGGTTGAGGTCACCGGCCACCACGCCGGCCAGCTGGCCGTCACGCTGCAGCGGGGTGGCGATGGTCACGCCCAGCTGGCCGGAGGAGGCGAAGATATAGGGCGGGGTCAGCACCGTGGTGCCGGCGGCGGTGGCGGCCGCGTACCAGGGCCGCTTGCGCGGGTCGTAGCCGGCCGGCAGGCTGCGCAGCGGACGGGTGGTGTAGGTGCCGTCCACTTCGCCCAGGTAGGTGGAATCGAAGGTGCCCGTGTAGATCTTCTGGTCCAGCAGACCGACCAGGCCTTCGGGCGAACGATCGCGCGCCAGGGTCTGGGCTTCGCCTTCGATGAGCTTGACCCGCGCGTCCAGCCAGTAGGCGATGTTGCCGGCGGTGACCCGACCGGTTTCCGCGAGGTTGGCACTCAGGCTCTGGTCGATGGCCTGGCGTTGCAGATAGGCATTGAAACCGGCGGAAGCGGCCAGCGCGGTGGTGATCACCAGCGCCGCGACCAGCAGGATCTTGTGGCTGAATTTCAGGTGTCGCTTCATACAGGTCTGCATCCGTAGCTAGGGAGCCATGCCGGATTCAGGGCATGGCTATCGCACTCGTTATCGGGCATGTACGTTACGACTTGAGCGGAGCGGCAGCCTCTTTTCCGCCTGCGCGCGCTAGATGCGGAAGCCACCCACCAGACGCTGCAGGCGACCGGCCTCGGCTTCCAGGGCGGTGCAGGCCGCCAGGGTGGCCTGGAGGTTGTCGACGCCCTGCTGGTTCAGCAGGTTGATCTCGCTGATGTCCATGTTCAGGGTCTCCACCACCGAGGTCTGCTCCTCGGTCGCGGTGGCCACCGACTGGTTCTGGCCGTCGATCTCGCCGATGCGCTCGGTCACGCTGCCCAGCCGCTCGCCGGCGCTCTTGGCCACCTGCATGCTGTGGGCGCTCTGCCGCTGGCTCTCCTGCATCAGCGCCACAGCGTCGCGCGAGCCGGTCTGCAGCTCTTCGATCATCTGCTGGATCTGCTGCGCCGAACTCTGGGTGCGGCTGGCCAGGGAACGCACCTCGTCGGCCACCACGGCGAAGCCACGCCCGGCCTCGCCGGCCCGCGCCGCCTCGATGGCGGCGTTGAGCGCCAGCAGGTTGGTCTGCTCGGAGATGCCGCGGATGACCTCGAGGATCTGGCCGATGTTGGCGGTCTTGCCGTTGAGCGCTTCGATATGTTCGCAACTGGTGCCGATCTTGCTCGACAACGCCTGCATGGCGTGGAGGGCTTCGTCGAGCACCTCGCGACCCTCCTCGCCCTGGGCGCGCGCCGTGCTGGCCTCGCCGGAGGCATGGGCGGCATTGCGGGCGATCTCCTGGGCGGCGGCGCCCAGTTCGTTGATCGCCGCGGCCACGCTGGTGGTGCGCTGGGCCTGGATGTCGGACTGCTGCATGGACGACTGCGAGGCTTCCAGCACCCGGCGGGTGCCCTGGTTGAGTTCGCCGGTGCTCTGGGCCACGTCGCGGATCGAGGTATGGATGCGCGCCACGAAGTGGTTGAAGGCCTCGGCCAGGGCGCCGAATTCGTCGCGGGACTGCACCGGCAGGCGGCGGGTCAGGTCGCCCTCGCCTTCGGCGATGTCGTCCATGGCGCGGGTCAGGTCATGCAGCGGGCGCAGCAGGACGCGGATGAGGAAGCCCAGCAGCAGGATGATGGCGACCACCGCCACCAGGGTGGCGACGATGGCCAGGTTGCGCGCCTGGGTCACCGGGGCATAGGCCTTGGCCTGGTCGATGGACAGGGCCAGGTACCACTTGACCGAGGGCAGGCCCGCGACCGGGGTAAAGCTCACCAGCCGCTCGCTGCCGTTCTGCAGGACGTGATGGAAGCCCGGGGCCAGGGTCGGGGTCTGCTCCGGGAAGACCTCCTTGAGCGATTTCAGCACCTGGTCGGCGTGGCTGCTGACCAGGATCTTGCCGTCGCCGTCCACCAGGAAGGCTTCGCCCAGACCGCCGGCGTCCAGCGAGGTGATCATCTTCATCAGGCTGTCCATCACCAGGTCGCCGGCCACCACGCCGATCAGCTTGCCGTTCTGCAGGACCGGCGCGGCGATGGTGATGCACAGAAAGCTCTGCGGCGGCGCGGTCAGGTAGGGCTCGGTGAGGATGGGACCGCCAGCGCTGACCGCGGCCTTGTACCAGTCGCGCTGGCGGGCATCGTAGCCGGCCTCCATGGGGGTATGGGGGCGGTCGGTGAAGGTGCCGTCGACCTCTCCCAGGTAGGTGGAATCGAAGTTGCTCGTGTAGAGCTTCTCTTCCAGCAGGCCCACCACGTTGGCCGGGCTGCTGTCGCGGCTGAGCGCCTGGGCCTGGCTGTCGATCAGCTTGACCCGCGCGTCCAGCCAGTAGGCGATGTTGCCGGCGGTGATGCGGCCGATCTCGCCCAGCGAGGCTTCGAGACTCTGGGTGATGGCCTGGCGCTGCAGATAGGCGTTGAAGCTGGCGAAGCCGGCCAGGGCCAGGGTCACCACCAGGGCGGCCGCCAGCAGGATCTTGTGGCTGAATTGGAGCGAGCGTTTCATGGTTACCACACGTAAGACTTGGGAAGTGGGCGGCCGCTCTCCTCGCAAATACTTATTGCGATAGGCATCGAGAGGGCAAAGCGACCGGGGACGGTCGAGGCCGCACTATTACGCATGAATCCGACTTTTAGCTGGCGCCAACCGATAAACGTTCTCACAACGCCGATGTCTGGGCGGCGTGCACTACAGCAGGCTGAAACCTTTCAGCAGGAGCAGCCCCAGATTGGTGGTCAGCATCCCGCCCAGGGTACTGAGCACCACGATGGTCGCCGCCAGCTGGGCATTGCTGCCGGCGGCGCGGGCCATGACGAAACTCGACGCCGCCGTCGGGCACCCGAGGTAGAGAAAGAGGATGCCCAGCGCCGGTCCCTGGATGCCCAGCGCCAGGGCGCCCAGCACGCCCAGCAGCGGAATCCAGACGATCTTCCACAGGCTGGCGCCCACCGCCAGGCCGCTGCTCTCGCGTAGCGAGGCCAGCGACAGGGTGGCGCCGATGCACATCAGCGCCAGTGGCAGGGTGAGCCCGGCGAAATAGCGCGCCGAGGTGTCCAGCCAGCGCGGCAATTGCCATTGGAAATAGGCGAAGGGAATCGCCAGCAGGATGCCAATGATCAGAGGATTGCCGAGGATGCTGCGCAGCAGGGTGCGCCAGTTGGCCTCCAGGTGCGGACTGTAGAGCGCCAGCACGATGGCCGAGAGCACGTTGTAGAAGAGGATGACCATGCCGGCCATGATCCCGCCCACCGACAGCCCATAGTCGCCGTACTGGGTCGCCGCCAGGGCCAGGCCGACGATGCCGCAGTTGCCGCGAAAGGCGCCCTGCACATAGACCCCGCGATCGGCATGGGGACAGCGCCAGATCGCCCAGCCCCAGGCAGCCAGGAAACTCACCACCGTGGCCAGGGCGAAATAGCCCAGCAGCAGCGGCTGCAGCGCCTCGCCGAGATCGGCCTTGAGAATGCCGAGAAACAGCAGGGTCGGCATGGTGGCGCGAAACACCAGGGCCGAGGCGGTGTTGATGAAGGGGGTGTCGATCCAGCCCAGCCGCTTGAGCACGCAGCCCAGCAGCACCAGGGCGAAGACCGGGGCGGTGACGTCGAAGGTCGCCTGGACCAGGGCAAGCACGTCGGACATGGCGGAAGGCATCGCGGAAACGGCTCGCGATGGTAGCAGGCACGACGCGCTGCGGGGTTCTTCCTTCCGTCATCGCGAAGTGACATCAGTCAATGCTTAGCTTACTATCTACCCGCCCGATTCAGACGACGCCCCCGATCCATCCCCCGCTTCGCCTCAGCGCGACCGCTCTAACTTCCTGCCAGGGAAGCCGGCGAAGGGGTGGAACAATAAGACAGACAACAGGTTCAGACGTAGCAGACGACAGATCCGCATGCGGTTCCGATTTGCGATGTCGTCGATCGAGTCGAAGTCTCTTTTCACGATTGCATTGCGAGCGCTGCCATGACTGTCACTTCCAACGCGAGACCGGGAGGCCTGCCTGCCAGGTTACTCGGCATCCTGTTCATCCTCCTGGGCCTGGCCCTCTTGGGGCTGGGCATCAAACTGGCCACCCTCGGGGGCTCCCTGTACTACCTCGGCGGCGGCGTGCTGCTCGCCCTGAGTGGTTACCTGCTGTGCATCCGGCGGGCCAGCGGGGTCTGGGTCTATGCCTTCTTCCTGGTGATGTCCACCGCCTGGGCCGTACTGGAAGTCCAGTTCGACTGGTGGCAGCTGGTGCCGCGCCTGGCGCTCTGGTTCGTCCTTGGCCTGGTGCTCCTGATCCCGGTGTTCCGCCGTCCGCTGGACAGCCGCAGCGGCGGCCTGCCGCTGGTCGGCTCCCTGGTGATCGCTGCGGTCGTCGCCCTGGTCGCCCAGTTCGTCAACTACAACCGTCTGGACGGTGACCTGGGCCGCGACACCGCCGGCACCCAGAGCGCCGCGCCGACCGCCGCCGATGGCGACTGGCCGTCCTATGGCCGCACCGCCTTCGGTGATCGCTACTCGCCGCTCAAGCAGATCGACGTCAACAACGTGAAGGATCTGCAACCGGCCTGGACCTTCCGTACCGGCGACATCCCCGGCCCGAACGATCCCCAGGAGACCACCGCGGAAAACACCCCGCTCAAGGTCAACGGCAAGCTCTATGTCTGCACGCCGCACAGCCAGGTGATCGCCGTGGATCCCGACAGCGGCAAGGAAATCTGGCGCTTCGATCCCAAGCTGAGCACCCAGCACGCCGACAGCTTCAAGGGCTGGGCGCACATGACCTGCCGCGGCGTGGCCTACCACGATGACGCCACCTATGCCGGCACCACTACCGCGGGCCAGAGCCCGGCCACCGGCAGTGCCGTCCCGGTCGACGAGCAGAGCACCCCGGCTGCCAGCAGCTGCCCGCGCCGCCTGTTCCTGCCCACCGCCGACACCCGCCTGATCGCCATCAACGCCGACACCGGCAAGGTGTGCAGCGACTTCGGCGACAATGGCCAGGTCGACCTGACCGCCAACATGGGCAGCTTCACGCCCGGCGGCTACTACTCCACCTCGCCGCCGGCGGTGACCCGCAACCTGGTGATCATCGGTGGCCACGTCACCGACAACGTCTCCACCGACGAGCCGTCCGGCGTGATCCGCGCCTACGACGTGCACACCGGCAAGCTGGTGTGGAACTGGGACAGCGGCAATCCGGACGCCACCGCGCCCATCGCCGCCGACGGCATCTACACCCGCAACTCGCCCAACATGTGGTCGATGATGGCCGTCGACGAAAAGGTCGGCATGGTCTATCTGCCCATGGGCAACCAGATGCCCGACCAGTGGGGCGGTGACCGTACCCCGGCCTCCGAGAAGTACAGCGCCGGCGTGGTCGCCCTCGACATCGCCACCGGCAAGGTGCGCTGGAACTACCAGTTCACCCACCATGACCTCTGGGACATGGACGTGGGCGGTCAGCCGACCCTGGTGGACATCAAGACCGAAGGCGGCGTGAAACCCGCGCTGATGGCCTCGACCAAGCAGGGCAGCATCTATGTGCTGGACCGCACCAACGGTCAGCCCATCTACCCGATCACCGAAACCCCGGTGCCCCAGGGCGCGGTGGAAGGCGACCACACCTCGCCGACCCAGCCGGTCTCCTCGATCAACCTGGCCGCGCCGACCCTCAAGGAAAGCGACATGTGGGGCGGTACGCCCTTCGACCAGGCGCTGTGCCGCATCGCCTTCCGCGAGCACCGCTACGAGGGCATCTACACCCCGCCGTCCACCCAGGGCTCGATCGTCTACCCGGGCAACTTCGGCGTGTTCGACTGGGGCGGCATCTCGGTCGATCCAGTACGCCAGATCGCCTTCCTCAACCCCAGCTACATGGCCTTCACCTCCAAGCTGGTACCGCGTGACGAGATCGCCAACCAGCCGGCGCGCAAGAGCGAGACCGAGGGCATCCAGCCCAACAAGGGCGCGCCCTACGGCGTGATCCTGTCGGCCTTCCTGTCGCCCCTGGGCCTGCCCTGCCAGGCACCCGCCTGGGGCTACGTGGCGGGTCTCGACCTGACCACCGGCAAGCTGGTCTACAAGCACAAGAACGGCACCGTGCGCGACAACTCGCCGGTTCCGCTGCCCCTGCCCATGGGTGTGCCCAGCCTGGGCGGCACCGTCACCACTGCTGGTGGCGTGGCCTTCCTGAGCGGCACCCTGGACCAGTACCTGCGCGCCTATGACGTGAAGAACGGCAAGGAACTGTGGAAAGGCCGCCTGCCGGCCGGTGGCCAGACCACCCCCATGACCTACACCGGCAAGGACGGTCGCCAGTACGTGCTGGTCTATGCCGGCGGCCATGGCTCGCTGGGCACCAAGCAGGGTGACTACGTGATGGCCTTCGCCCTGCCCGAGAAGAAGTAAGGGCGCCCGCGCCCGAGCTCCCCTCTCCTTCGGGAGAGGGTCCGGGGCGAGGATGCTTCGAGCATTTTTGACATCCTGTTGGAATCCCCCTCGCCCCACCCAAGAATCCCGGCCCAGCCGGGATTTTTTCGCCTGGTTTTTCTTTCCATGAAAAGGGCTTTGCTCCTTCCGGAAGGGAACGGGGACGAGAGCCCCCTGGCACCCGGGGGCCAGTGGAAAAGGCTGCGCCGTTTTCCACGCTACGGTGTCGAGGCCACGCCTCACCCGCAGGGAGAGGGCAAACCAAGCACAACTCTCGCTTTTCCCCCTCTCCCCCAGGGAGAGGGCCGGGGTGAGGGCAAACCTCGACACTCCAACCGCTCTTCCCCCTCTCCCCCAGGGAGAGGGTCGGGGTGAGGGCAACCCCGGGCACCAGCGCCAACCCCATCAACCGTCGTTCAGCCCGACTCGGTTAAGCTACCCCCATGCCCACCTCCGCCCCCTTCCATCGCCGGCTGCGCCTGGCCAATGGCCTGGCCATCGCCCTGCTGCACGACCCCGAGCTGCCCCAGGCCGCCGCCCTGGTGCGCATCGGCGCCGGCAGTCACCAGGCGCCGCGGGCCTTTCCGGGGCTGGCGCACTTTCTCGAACACCTGTTCTTTCTCGGCAGCCGGCGCTATCCGGCGGCGGACGGCCTGATGCCGCTGGTGCAGCGCCTGGGCGGCGAACTCAACGCCAGCACCCGCGAGACCACCACCGACTTCTTTTTCGCCCTGGCTCCCGAGCACCTGGCCGCCGGGCTCGCCCGGTTGCTTGACATGCTCGCCGCGCCCCTGCTGGCAGCCGACGCCCAGCGCCGCGAGCGCGAGGTGCTGCACGCCGAATTCATCGCCTGGTCGCGCAGCGCCGACACCCGCCGCGACCTGGCCCTGTCCGCCGGCCTGCCCGCCGACCATCCGGCCGCCGGCTTCCATGCCGGCAACCGTTACAGCCTGCCGCTGCAGAGCCCGGCCTTCCAGGCGGCCCTGCGCGACTTCCAGCGCCAGCACTACCGGGCCGACAATGCACTGCTGGTGCTGGCCGGGCCGCAACCGCTGGCCGAACTGGTCGACCTGGCCCGGGAACAGGGCGCCCTGCTGCCCCCTGGCCCGGCGCCCAGCGCCGTAGCGCCGCAAGCACTTCCGGCTGCAGGCGAACGCTGGCAGACCACCGCCACAACGCCCCCGACGCTGGCCGTGCAATTCGCCCTCGATGACCTGCCACCCGGCAGCTGGGAAGCGGCGGAGTTGCTGGAAACCCTGCTGCTCGGCGACCATCCCGGCGGCCTGCCCGCCCTCCTGCGCCAAGCGGGCCAGGCCGAACGACTGAGCCTCGCCTGGCCCTATCGCCAGGCCCGCCAGGGCCTGCTCCGGCTGGATCTCGTGCCCGGCCCCCAGGCCAGCCCGAGCCACCTGACCGGCATCCTGTTCGCCTGGCTGGACGCCCTGCGCCAGACACCCCTCGCCGCACTGCAGCAGGGCCACGCCGAACGCACCCAGCGCCTCTGGGCGACCCTGCCCGCCCTGGGGCTGGCAAGGCGCCTAGGTGAGCGCCTCTGGCTGGATCGGCCAGGAGACGCCTGGCCACAACCGGCGCTCTCCCCGGCCGCCCAGGCCGCCTGGCCCCGGCTGCTCGCGCAACTGGTCCCCGAGCGCCTCAGCGGCTTCGCCGCCGGCCTGGCCGACTCCCCGTGCACAACAGCTCCCGTCGCCGTCCCCTTTGCCCTGCCTCCGATCAATCCTTTGCTCGCCGACCCCGTCACGCCGAGCGCCCCGACGAGGCAGTCCTGGCCGATCAGCCAGGCCCTCGCCCCCCAGCGGCGCGAAGGCCTGCTGTTTTTGCGCTGGCAATGGCCGGGACCGGCACCGGTCGCGCCCGATGTCCGGGTGCTGGGCGCGTTACCCCGGCTGGCCGCCGAGGCGGGCGTCAGCCTGCGCTGGAGTCCGCCCGGGACGCCCTGGGAATTGCGGCTACAGGGCTGGGCCATGGCGCTGCCGGCGGTGCTGGAGCAGGCGCTCGGCCGCCTGACGAACGCGCTGGACGTTTCCCAGCCGCTCCCCGCAGCCTCGATCGAGCCCATGCTGATCCGCCAGTTGCTCAAGGTCCTGCCCGAGCGACTAAATGCGGTCATGCCGCTGACAGTCAATGAAGCAGACCCGCGCTGGCAGGCCCTGGCCTGTGGCCTGCCCGAGGCGGCGCAGGCGTCCCTGGCCGCCCTCACGCCGCCGCCTCGGCCCCAGGCCGGGCCGCTGGGCGAACCGCCGGGCTGCACCGGTCGCCACTGGCACCACGAACCCAGCGCCGATGCCCAGCAGGCGCTGCTGCTGTTCTGTCCGCAACCCGATGCGCGCCCCGCCACCGAAGCCGCCTGGCGGCTCTTGGCGGCGCGCCTGCAAGGACCGATGTTCCAGCGCCTGCGCAGCGAGCGGCAACTGGGCTATGCGGTGTTTTCCGCCTATCGCCTGCTGGACGATCAAGGTGGCCTGCTGATCGGCGTGCAGTCGCCCCAGGCCCGGGCGGCGGAGATCCTCGCGGAAATCGAAGGCTGCCTGGCCGACAGCCGCAACGCGGTGCAGGCCAAGGCCATGACGCTGGCAGAAGACATCGGTCAGCTGGGGCGCGACTTCAGCCCCGCCACCCCTCAGCGCGCCGCCCTGGCCGAGCGGCTCTGGTGGGGCTTCCAGCGCAGTGGGGCGCTGGATCTCGCGCCCCTGCAGCAGGCCCTGGCCGCCCTGGATGACGGGGCCCTGCAGCAGGCCTGGCAACAACTCACCGCCAGCGACGCGCCGCGCTTCGCCCTGGCCAATGCCCACGCGCCATCCGGCTGGATGTCATAGCTTTCAACACTTTCCCGGGAGCGTCGGCCGGCCTTGGCGGTCAATCTGTTGCAGGATCGGTAAGACAGTTATGTCCGCCGGACCGCCAGCGATTCGTCGCGGCAAAAACCCTTAGCTAGGTAACATTTGTTAGACTTGACGACCGGATCCTTCCGGCTTTCGCAGTCAAAAGAGGAGACCTCCCATGTGGACCAAGCCTGCTTACACTGACCTGCGCATCGGCTTCGAAGTCACCATGTACTTCGCCAACCGTTGATGCGCCCCACGCCCCGGTTCGCCGGGGCGTACTTTTTCCAGGTTTAGCCTTTCCCATGCATATCCAGATTCTCGGCTCCGCCGCCGGCGGTGGCTTTCCCCAGTGGAACTGCAATTGCGTCAATTGCGACGGCTTCCGCAAGGGCACCCTCAGGGCCCAGGCCCGTACCCAGTCTTCCATCGCCCTGTCCGACGACGGGGTGAATTGGATCCTGTGCAACGCCTCGCCCGACATCCGCGCCCAGCTGGCCGGCTTCGCCCCGCTGCAGCCGGCGCGGGCCCTGCGTGACACCGGCATCCGCGCCATCGTCCTGCTGGACAGCCAGATCGACCACACCACCGGCCTGCTCAGCCTGCGCGAAGGCTGCCCCCACGAGGTCTGGTGCACCGAGATGGTCCACCAGGACCTCACCACCGGCTTTCCGCTGTTCAACATGCTCGAACACTGGAACGGCGGGCTCAGTTGGCAGCCCATCGCCCTGAGCGGCAGCTTCACCATCCCGGCCTGTCCGAATCTGGAATTCACGCCCTTCCCGCTGCGCAGCGCCGCACCGCCCTATTCGCCCCATCGCCACGATCCGCACCCGGGCGACAACCTGGGCCTGCTGGTGCACGACCGACGCACCGGCGGCAAGCTGTTCTATGCTCCGGGTCTGGGCCAGCCGGACGCCGCCCTGCTGGAGCTGATGGGCCAGGCCGATTGCCTGCTGGTGGACGGCACCCTCTGGACCGACGACGAGATGCAGCGTCGCGGCGTGGGCACCCGCACCGGCACCGAGATGGGCCACCTGCCGCAGATCGGCCCCGGCGGCATGCTGGAGGTGCTGGCCGGCTTCGAGCGCCAGCGCAAGGTGCTGATCCACATCAACAACACCAATCCGATCCTGGACGAAGACTCCCCCGAGCGCGCCATCGTCGTGCGCCAGGGCGTGGAAGTCGCCTGGGACGGCATGTCCATCGAGTTGTGAACGCCATGCCCGACGCCCTTACGCCCGCCGAATTCGAAGCCGCCCTGCGCGCCAAGGGCGACCTCTACCACATCCACCACCCCTATCACGTGGCCATGTACCAGGGCCGCGCCAGCCGCGAGCAGATCCAGGGCTGGGTGGCTAACCGCTTCTACTACCAGGTCAACATCCCGCTCAAGGACGCCGCCATCCTGGCCAACTGCCCGGATCGCGAGATCCGTCGCGAATGGGTGCAGCGCATCCTCGATCACGACGGCGAGCCCGGCAGCGAAGGTGGCATCGAGGCCTGGCTGCGCCTGGCCGAGGCCACCGGCCTGGACCGCGAGCAGGTGCTCTCCCAGGAACTGGTGCTGCCCGGGGTGCGCTTCGCAGTGGACGCCTACGTCAACTTCGCCCGTCGCGCCTCCTGGCAGGAAGCCGCCAGCAGCTCCCTGACCGAACTGTTCGCGCCGCAGATCCACCAGTCGCGCCTGGACGCCTGGCCGACCCACTATCCCTGGATCGATCCGGCCGGCTACGAGTACTTCCGCACCCGCCTGGGCCAGGCCCGCCGCGACGTCGAGCACGGTCTGCAGATCACCCTGCAGCACTACACCACCTGGGAGTCCCAGCAGCGCATGCTGGAGATCCTGCAGTTCAAGCTGGACATCCTCTGGACCATGCTCGACGCCATGAGCATGGCCTACGAACTGCACCGCCCGCCCTATCACAGCGTCACCGCCGAGCGCCGCTGGCACCGAGGAATCGACCTATGAGCTTCGACCGCACCCAGGTGCCGCGCTGGCGCCCCGGCTATCGCTTCCAGTTCGAGCCGGCGCAGAACGCCCATGTGCTGCTCTATCCCGAGGGCATGATCAAGCTCAACGACAGCGCCGCCGCCATCGGCGGGCTGATCGACGGCCAGCGTGACGTGGCCGCCATCATCGCCGTCCTCGACGAACGCTTTCCCGGCGTGCCCGAGCTGGGCGCCGACGTCGAACAATTCATGGAGGTCGCTCGTGCAGAGCACTGGCTCCTGCTCGGCTAAGCCTTATTCGAGAAGTCGCCGAGCGAAGGTTAGGCAAGGCAGAAACCCGCGAGGAAGCGGAGTTTACAAATGGTAAATGAGCATTCCGAGCGGGTTTCTAACGCAGCATCACCGAGCGCAGGCACTTCTCAATTGCCTGGGGTGCCCATGCAACTCCCGCAGCCGCCGGCGGTAGGCAAGCACAACGTCGGCCTGCCGCTGTGGCTGCTGGCCGAGGTCACCTATCGCTGTCCGCTGCAGTGCCCCTATTGCTCCAATCCCCTGGACTTCGCCGCCCAGGGTCGCGAGCTGACCACCGAACAGTGGTTCAAGGTGATGGCCGAGGCGCGGGAGATGGGCGCCGCCCAGATCGGCTTTTCCGGCGGCGAGCCCCTGGTGCGCCAGGACCTCGCCGAGCTGATCCGCGAGGCGCGCCGGCTGGGCTACTACACCAACCTCATCACCTCCGGCATCGGCCTCACCGAGGCGCGCATCGCCGAATTCAAGGAGGCCGGCCTGGACCATATCCAGATCAGCTTCCAGGCCAGCGACGAACAGGTGAACAACCTGCTGGCCGGCTCGAAGAAGGCCTTCGCCCAGAAGCTGGCCATGGCCAAGGCGGTCAAGGCCCATGGCTATCCGATGGTGCTCAACTTCGTCACCCACAGGCACAACATCGATCGCATCGACCAGATCATCGACCTCTGCCTGGCCCTGGAAGCCGACTTCGTCGAACTCGCCACCTGCCAGTTCTACGGCTGGGCCGAGCGCAATCGCGCCGGTCTCCTGCCGACCAGGGCCCAGCTGGAGCGCGCCGAAGGCATCACCAACGAGTACCGCGCGCGCCTCAAGGCCGAGAACCATCCCTGCAAGCTGATCTTCGTCACCCCGGACTACTACGAAGAGCGCCCCAAGGCCTGCATGGACGGCTGGGGCAAGCTGTTCCTGACCATCACGCCGGACGGCACCGCCCTGCCCTGCCACGGCGCCCGGCAGATGCCCATCGCCTTCCCCAACGTGAAGGAGCAGGACCTCAGGCACATCTGGTACGACTCCTTCGGCTTCAACGTCTACCGCGGCTACGACTGGATGCCCGAGCCCTGCCGCTCCTGCGACGAGAAGGAAAAGGACTACGGCGGCTGCCGCTGCCAGGCCTTCATGCTCACCGGCGATGCACGCAACGCCGATCCGGTCTGCGCCAAGTCCCCGCACCACGACCTCATCCTCGCCGCCCGCCAGGAAGCCGAGACCGCGACCCAGCGGATCGAAGATCTGCACTTCAGGAACGAGCGCAACTCGCGGCTGATCGCCAAGGCCTAGGGCCGGCGGCGGCGCCAGGCACGCCAAGGTCGCCGCTGGAATCCAGGTCCCCGCGCCAAGGCGCAGGCTAGCGACGGGACTCACCACCCACGGCTCCGAGGCGTTTGCCTCCCGGCCGGGCAGTGACCATACTGCCCGGCCGGACCTTTTCCCCCGCCTCGTCATGCCTTCGATACGCCCGCTGCGCCCCGCCGACCTCCCGGCCGTCCTCGCCATCCAGGCGGCCAACTACCCCGCCGACCTGCTCGAAGACCACGCCTTCTACGCCAATCGCCTGGAGCTCGCCCCGGAACACTGCTGGGCGGCCCTGGACGCCGAGGCGCGGCTGCAGGGCTATCTGATCGCCTATCCCTGGGACGACGGCCTGCCACCGGTGCTGGGCGCCCGCCTGGAGCAGCTGCCGGGCGCGGCCTCGACCTGGTTCCTGCACGACTGCGCCGTGCACCCTGACGCCCAGGGCCAGGGCGTGGCCGGGCGGCTCTATCGCCACGCCAAGGGCCAGGCCCGACGCGCCCGCCTGCGCCAGGGGCGGCTGGTGTCGCTGTCCAACGCCATCGGCTACTGGCAGCGCCATCACTATCACCCGGTTCCGGCCGATGCCGCGCTCGAGGCCAAGCTGGCCGGCTATGGCGCCGGCGCCTGCCTGATGCAGCGCACCCTCGATACCCCGGACAGCGACCCCGCGTAAAACCTGCAAATCTAAATGCAAGTATTTCGCTTTCGCCTTAACATGGCCTAGCCCAGGAGGGCCTCCGCTGCCCGGCGCTCTGGCGCGGGTATCTTGATCGCCGCTACAAGGAATCCCTGATGAACATCGCTCCAGCGTCTTCGGCCAAGGGCCGGCGCGTCTTTTCCGTCACCCTGCTGGCCGCCCTGCTGACGCTGGGCGGGCAAGCCGCCCAGGCGCGCTCCAGCTTCGAAGCCCCCGATCCGGACTACCACGGCGAGATCAAGGCCAGTCCCGTCACCGGCACCGCCATCCTGGCCGGCAGCGAGGTCGCGCTGGACGGCCGCGGCTTCACCCCCGGTCAGCAGATCACCCTGTCGCGCGGTGGCGTGGCGCTCAACCCCGACGCCGCCTACGTGGCCGACGCCCAAGGCAACTTCAAGGCGACCCTGCGCATCCCCGAAGACGCCGCCCCCGGCCAACACCCCATCGTCATCAGCACCGCCCAGCCCTCGGGCGCCGCGGTCTTCCCGCTCAAGGTCTCGCCGGTGGTGCCGCTGTCCGGCGCCGAGGCCTATAGCCTCACCGCGGTCAAACTGGTCCCCGGCCTCTACCAGGTGGACAGCAGCGCCAAGACCGGCGCCCTCTTCGTCACCTCGGCCGTGGGCCGCCCGCCGGTCAAGGTCTCGCAGCTGCTCAAGCTCGACCCCAAGGACCTGTCCATCCAGCGCCAGATCACCCCGGCCGCCGCCCCGGGCGAGGACGCCGGTGTCTACGCCGTCTACGGCGTGGGCGTGGACGATCGCAACGGCACCGTCTGGACCACCAATACCCGGCAGAACACCGTGGCGGTCTATCGCCAGAGCGACCTGGGCCTGGTCAAGCAATTCGAACCCGGCCTCGTGCCCCATGCCCACACCGTGGTGGTCGACGAGAAACTCGACCGCGCCTTCGCCTCGGCGGCCATGACCCCGGACATCGTCAGCTTCGACGCCAAGACCCCGGCCGTGCGCAAGCACATCGCCATCGAATCGGGCGTGCGCGGCGAGCAGTTCGCCGTGGTCGGCATGCACCTGGACCCGGCGGTGCACAAGCTCTACGCCGTCAGCCTGAAGACCAACGAAGCCGCGGTGATCGACGCCAAGACCGAGCAGGTCGAGAAGGTCTTCCCGATCCAGGGCGCCAAGACCCCCATGGGCGTGGCCCACGATCCCCAGACCGATCGCCTGTTCATTACCGCCCAAGGCAGCGACAACCTGCTGATCGTCGACGCCAAGACCGGCAAGACCCTGCACAACGTCACCACCGGCGCCGGAGCGCTGAACGTGGCCTTCGACACGGTCAAGCGCCTGGCCTACGTGACCAACCGCGGCGCCGGCACCCTGACCGTGGTCGACCCGGACGGCACCATCAAGGCCAACCTGGAACTGGGCACCTACCCCAACCACGCGGTGGTGGATGGCAAGGGCGTGGTGTACGCGGTCAACAAGGCCAAGGGGCAGGATGATGCCGAGGGGGATCGGATTACGCGCGTGATGGCGAAGTAACAAGCTCCGGGCTGATGGCCGCTTGCGTAGGAGCGGTCCACGACCGCGATAAGGCGTAAATCCACGCTTGCATTGGCCGTTAGCGAAGCCTGACAAGACAGAGCTGATAGGGGTGCCGGTTTCGTTGGTTGGGCTGAGCGAAGCGAAGCCCAACACAGCTGAGTTTGGCCGGGATGCCTTGGCTTACCGGTGCCCTAGCTGCTTATCAAGCTTTGCTGATACCTCTTGTTTCGCCCACCCGGGCGACTCACTTTTTTCAAGCGCGAAAAAAGTAAGCAAAAACGCTGTCCCCACGTTTCGGCCCTTCGGGTCCCCTCGCTCCGGCGCCGCTCCAGGGGCACGGCACGAAGGGGCCTCCTGCCCCTCGCGCCTTGCTCGGCGTCCTGCCTCGCATCCCCCTCCGCGACACCTGCACTCGGCCTCACTGACGGGGACGGGGCGCTAGCCTGGGAGTTCGTGTTTTCAGGGAGAACCCATAGCGATTCGTAGCGTGGAAAACCGCGCAGCGTTTTCCACTTAGGGAGTAACGCTTAACACGTGGACAAGGCTGCGCCGTTGTCCACCCTACCGGTTTGCACCCAAGGCATCAGGCGCGTGAATCGCCCCGTTCAGCAGGGCGAACGCCAGCGTCGTGGAGTGGGTCGAGCCGCAGGGATGCGGCGAGAGGTCCAGTGGGCCAGGGACGGCCCATCTGGACCGACCCCGGAACGGCACTGGTGTGAGCGGACCCGGAGCGAAGCGGAGGGCCGGATGGTCGGGGCAAGCGTTTTTGCTTACTTTTTTGGCGACTGCAAAAAGTGAGTCGCCCGGGTGGGCGAAACAAGAACCTTCAAAGCACTCGATAACCAGCCCTGGCACCCAATAGCACAGGCGTTGGGCTTCGCTAACGCTCAACCCAACCTACGCCCAACAACCAACGCCCGCCGAATCCAACCCGGCGGGCATCATCCAAACAGGGGCCAAAGGGGGGAAACTCACCCCTCCAGCGACTCCACCCCCAACTCATCCCATACCGCCTCCGCCAGATGGAAGGTGGCATTGGCCGCCGGGATGCCGCAGTAGATGGCGCTCTGCATGATCAGCTCCTTGATCTCCTCCCGCGTCACCCCGTTGCTGCGGGCGGCGCGCAGGTGCAGGCGCAGTTCGCCTTCGCGGTTCATGCCGATCAGCATGGCGATGGTGATCAGGCTGCGGGTGTGCCGCGGCAGACCCGGGCGGGTCCAGATATCGCCCCAAGCGTGGCGGGTGATCATCTCCTGGAATTCTTCGTTGAAGGGGGTCAGCTTTTCCAGGCTGCGATCGACGTGGGCGTCGCCCAGCACCGCGCGGCGGACCTGCATGCCGGCTTCGTAACGTTCTCTTTCGTCCAAGATCGACTCCTTCAGGCGCTGAGAAAGGCCAGCACGCGCTGGGTAAAGGCAGTGCCCATCTGCACGTTGGACAGGTGGGCGGCGGGAAACTCGACGTACTCGGCGCCGGGGATGCGCTCCTGCAGGAAGCGCCCGTCGGCCGGGGTGGTCACGGCGTCATGACTGCCGGCGACGATCAGCGTCGGGGCCTGGATGGCGTCCAGCACCTCGCGGAAGTCGGCGTCGCGTACCGCCGCGCAGTTGGCGGCATAACCCTGGGGCGAGGTGCCGGCGAGCATGGCGACGATGCGGTCGACCTTCTCCGGTTCGGCGCTGGCGAAGTCAGGGGTGAACCAGCGGCCGATGGAGGCGTCGCGCAGGTCGCGCATGGTCTGCTCGCCGCCGGCTTCGACGGTCTGGATGCGGGTGTTCCAAACCTCCGGGGTGCCGATCTTGGCGCCGGTGTTGCACAGCACCAGGCGGGTGACCCGCTCGGGGGCGTTGATGCCCAGCCACTGGCCGATGGAGCCGCCCATGGACAGGCCACAGAAGGCGAAGCGGTCGATACCCAGGGCGTCGGCCAGGGCCAGGACGTCACGGCCGTTCTGATCCATGCGATAGGGGCCGGGCGTCACCAGGGAGGCGCCGTGACCGCGGGTGTCGTAGCGCAGCAGGCGAAAGCGCTCGCTGAAGGCGGCGGCCTGGTCGTCCCACATGGCCAGGTTGGTGCCCAGGGAATTAGACAGGATCAGCACGGGGGCGCCCTCGGGGCCCTCCAGCCGGTAGTTCAGGTCGCCATCGGCGAGACGTACGCTGGGCATCAGGCAGTCCTCTGGTTTAGGAATGAGTAGGCAGGGTGCGATGTTCGGCCAGGGCGCGGGCCACCCAGGCCCGGGCCTGGCCCTGGTAATGGGCGGGGTCCAGCAGGCGATCCAGCTCGGCGCTGGAGAGTTCGGCGGTGACCTCGGGGGTATCGCCGAGCACCAGACGCAGATGGCGACCCTCCTGGACGGCGCGCTTGCAGCTCTGCTCCACCAGGTGGTGAGCGGCCTCGCGCCCCAGCCGTCCGGCGAGGGCGATGCTGACCGCCTCGGCCAGCACCAGGCCGTGGGTCAACTCCAGATTGGCCTGCATGCGCGCGGCATCCACCTCCAGCCCGGCGACGATGGCCTGGGCCTGCTGCAGGGCACCGGAGACCAGGCAGAACAGCTCCGGCAGGGTTTCCCATTCGGCATGCCAGAGGCCCAGGCTGCGCTCGTGCTCCTGGGGCATGGCGGAAAACAGGGTGCTGACCAGACCCGGCGCGCGGGTGGCAGCGGCGATCAGCACCGCCGCGCCGACCGGATTGCGTTTGTGCGGCATGGTGGAGGAACCGCCCTTGCCCGGCGCCGAAGGCTCGAACACCTCGGCGGCCTCGGTCTGCATCAGCAGCGACAGATCGCGTCCCAGCTTGCCCAGGCTGCCGGCCACCAGGCCCAGCCAGGCGCCGACCTCGACCAGGCGATCGCGCTGGGTGTGCCAGGGTTGCTCCGGCAGGCTCAGCCCCAGCTCGCGGGCCAGGGCCTCGGCCACCGGCAGGGCGTCAGCGCCCAGGGCGGCCAGGCTGCCCGAGGCGCCGCCGAATTGCAGCACCAGCACCCGCGGCCGTAGTTCGGCCAGGCGCTGGCGGTGCCGGGTGATGGCGCCCAGCACCCCGGCCAGCTTCATGCCCAGGGTCACGGGCGTCGCATGTTGCAGCCAGGTCCGGCCGGCCAGCACGGTGCCGGCATGGCGCTCGGCCTGAGTGGCCAGGGCCTCGGCCAGTTGCGCCAGGTCGGCGTCCAGCAGGTCCAGCGCCTGGCGGAGCTGCAGGACCAGGCCGCTGTCCATGGCGTCCTGGCTGGTGGCACCGCGGTGCACATGGCGCTCGGCCTCGGGGTCCTGGGCGGCGATCTGCCGGCCCAGGGCCTTGACCAGGGGAATGGCCGAGTTGCCGGCGCTGACCACGGCCCGGGCCAGCTCGGCCGCGTCATAGCGTTCGGCGCGGCAGGCGGCGGCGATGGGCGCCACCGCCGTCTGGGGGATTACCCCCACCGCCGCCTCGGCGCGCGCCAGGGCCGCTTCGAAGTCCAGCATGCCCTGCAGTCGCCCCTGGTCACAGAACACCGCACGCATGGCGGCCTGGGTGAAGTAGGCGTCGAACAGCAGGTTGGACATGGGGATTCCTCGGGGCTCAGTGGTCGTGATGCAGGTAGGTGGCTTGCCGCGGCAATCTCAGGCTGACCAGGAAGGCCACCGCCAGCATCACCGAGACATAGATGTAGAAGACTTCTTCATGCCCCTGGGTCTTGAAGCTCAGGGCGACGAATTCCGCCGAGCCGCCAAAGACCGCATTGGCCACCGCATAGGACAGGCCCACGCCCAGGGCGCGCACTTCCGGCGGGAACATCTCCGCCTTCACCAGGCCGCTGATGGAGGTGTAGAGGCTGATGATGGCCATGGCCAGGCAGATCAGCAGGAAGGCCACGAAGGGACTCTGGACGCTGGCCAGCGCGGTGAGGATCGGCCAGGTGCAGACCGTACCCAGGCCGCCGAACAGCAGCATGGAGGCGCGCCGGCCGATGCGGTCGGAGAGCATGCCGAACAGCGGTTGCATCAGCATGAACACCAGCAGGGCGCAGGTCATCACGGCACTGGCGGTCTTGGCATCCATGCCGCTGGTGTTGACCAGGTACTTCTGCATGTAGGTGGTGAAGGTATAGAAGATCAGCGAGCCACCGGCGGTGTAGCCGAGCACGGTGAAGAAGGCCGCCTTGTGGTGCTTGAATAGGCCGCTCAGGGTACCGGCTTCCTTGTTGGCGCGGGTCTCGGCGGTGGTGGTCTCTTCCAGCGAACGCCGCAGGAACAGCGAGATCACCGCGGCAGCGGCGCCGACCAGGAAGGGAATCCGCCAGCCCCAGGCACGCAGGTCGGCGTCGCTCAGCACCTGCTGCAGGATCACCACCACCAGCACCGCCAGCAACTGGCCGCCGATCAGGGTGACGTACTGGAAGGAGGCGAAGAAGCCGCGCTGGCCACGCAGCGCCACCTCGCTCATGTAGGTGGCGGTGGTGCCGTATTCACCACCCACCGAGATGCCCTGCAGCAACCGCGCGAGCAGCAGCAGGGCCGGCGCCGCGACGCCGATGCTGGCATAGGTGGGCAGGCAGGCGATGGCCAGGGAGCCGGCGCCCATCATCAGGATGGAGATGACCATGGAGGTGCGCCGGCCGTACTTGTCGGCGATGCGCCCGAAGATCCAGCCGCCCAGAGGCCGCATCAGGAAGCCCGCAGCGAAGACGCCGGCGGTGCTCAGCAACTGCACGGTGGGATCGCTCTTGGGGAAGAAGGCGGCGGCGAAGTAGATGGAGCAGAAGGCGTAGACGTAGAAGTCGAACCATTCCACCAGGTTGCCGGACGAGGCGCCGACGATGGCGAAGATGCGCTTCTTGCGCTCCTCGAAGCTGTAATGCGGGTGAGTGCTCATGGAGATCCTTAATTATAGGTATGGATGGACGGAGGACAGCCTACCGCCATCGGACCAGGAGAGACACACGCGGTTACAGGGGGGTGTGGGCATGGGGATGGGTGAGATTTGGGACATTTGCTGAGCAATGGCTCTACGATCAGCTCTGGCCATCGCGGCCATGGGCCGCTCCTACAGGGTCATGCTCTTGTAGGAGCGGCCCATGGCCGCGATTAACCTAGGAACCTCAGGCTCCGTCCACCCGCTCCACCGCCAGCGCCAATCCCTGGCCGACGCCCACGCACATGGTGGCGAGACCCAGGCGGCCGCCGGTCTTCTGCAGGTGGTGCACCGCGGTGAGCACCAGGCGGTTGCCGCTCATGCCCAGGGGATGACCCAGGGCGATGGCGCCGCCGTTGGGATTGACCTTGGGACTGTCGTCGGCCACGCCCAGCTCGCGCAGCACGGCCAGGCCCTGGGCGGCGAAGGCTTCGTTGAGTTCGATGACATCGAAGGCGTCGATGGTCAGGTCCAGTTGCTTGAGCAGCTTGCGCACCGCCGGGGTCGGGCCGACGCCCATGATGCGCGGCGCCACCCCGCCACTGGCCATGCCCAGCACCTTGGCCCGCGGCGTCAGGCCGTGCTTCTTAACGGCCTCCGCCGAGGCCAGGATGATGGCCGAGGCGCCGTCGTTGAGGCCCGAGGCGTTGCCGGCGGTCACGGTCTTATCCGGGCCGTTGACTGGCTTCAATTTGGCCAGGCCTTCGGCGGTAGTGTCCGCACGCGGATGCTCGTCGCGCTCGACCACCACGTCGCCTTTCTTGCCCTTGATGGTCACCGGGACGATTTCCTCGGCGTAGTAACCGGATTCCTGGGCCGCGGCGGCGCGCTGCTGGCTGCGCAGGCCGAAGGCGTCCTGGTCGGCGCGGCTGACGCCATAGTCGGCGGCGACGTTGTCGCCGGTGACCGGCATGCTGTCGACGCCATAGGCCTCTTTCATTGCCGGATTTACGAATCGCCAGCCCAGGGTGGTGTCTTCCAGTTTCTGGCCACGGCCGAAGGCGCTGTCGGCCTTGCCCATCACATAGGGCGCGCGGGTCATGGATTCCACCCCGGCGGCGATCACCAGGTCCATCTCGCCCAGGGCGATGGCGCGGTAGGCCTGGCCCACCGCTTCCATGCCCGAGGCGCAGAGGCGATTGAGGGTCACGCCCGGCACCGTTTCCGGCAGTCCCGACAGCAGCACCGCCATGCGTGCCACGTTGCGATTGTCTTCGCCAGCCTGGTTGGCGCAGCCCATGAACACCTCGTCCACGGCGGACCAGTCCACCTGGGGATTGCGTTCCTGCAGCGCCTTGAGCGGGATGGCCGCCAGGTCATCGGCACGCACGGCGGACAGCCCGCCGTTGAGCCGGCCGATGGGGGTGCGGACGGCGTCGCAGATATAGACGGGGCGACTCATTCCTCGCCTCCCTTCTGGCCGCCGTGGGCCGCCGTGGTGCGGGCCTGCAGATCGCGCAGGGCCTCGAGTTCGGTGGCGGTCGGCGCCTCGGTGGTGGCGACCTGATCGGCGAAGCGCAGGGCCCAGCCGGTGGCGGCCACCACCTGCTCGCGAGTCACCCCGGGATGCAGGGCGGTCACCACGAATTCGTTCGTGCCGGCTTCCGGTTCCATGATGCAGAGGTCGGTGATGATGGCGGTCGGGCCCTTGCCCGGCAGGCCCAGTTGCTGGCGGTGATCGCCGCCCTCGCCAAAGCCCACCGAGGTGATGAAGGCCAGCTTGTCGACGAAGCTGCGGTGCGACTGCTTGAGGATGATCAGCACCTCCTTGGCCGAACCGGCGATCTCCGGCGCGCCGCCGGCGCCCGGCAGGCGTACCTTGGGCTGGTGGTAGTCACCGATCACCGTGGTGTTGATGTTGCCGAAGCGGTCGACCTGGGCGGCGCCGAGGAAGCCGACGTCGATGCGCCCGCCCTGCAGCCAGTAGCGGAAGATCTCGCCGGTGGGCACCACGGTGTCGGCGGTCTCGGCCAGTTCGCCGTCGCCGATGGACAGCGGCAGCACCGAGGGCTTGGCGCCGATGGGGCCGGATTCGTAGATCAGCACCACGTCCGGCGCATGGGTCAGGCGCGCCAGGTTCGCCGCGGTGGACGGCAAGCCGATGCCGACAAAGCAGACGCTGCCATTGCCGAGGCGGCGCGCGGCGGCCACGGTCATCATTTCATTGGTGGTGAAGTCGCTCATGGTTCAGGCCTCCGCAGCCAGCTTCGCCTGGAAGGCGGCGAAGTCCGCGGTACCGCGGATGTAGGTGTCGATCCACTGGGTAAAGGTGTCGCGATCGCGGGCGATCGGATCCCAGGCCTGGTAGAAGCGGTTGTCGCGCTCGTAGTAGCCGTGGGCATAGGACGGATGCGCCCCGCCCGGCACCACGCAGACCGCGCTGAGCGCCCAGGTCGGCAGCACGCAGGCGTTCATCGGCGCCTGGAGGTCGTCGACGATCTCCTCCACGGTGACGATGCAGCGCTGGGCGGCCAGGGCCGCTTCCTTCTGCACGCCAAGGATGCCCTGGATCAGCACGTTGCCCTGGCGGTCGGCCTTTTGCGCGTGGATGACGGTGACGTCCGGACGCACGCTGGGCACAGCAGCCAGTTTTTCGCCGGTGAAGGGACAGGCGATGAACTTGATGTCCGGATTGACCTTGGCCAGGTCCGAGCCCTGGTAGCCGCGCAGGACGGCGAACGGCAGGTTGGAGGCACCGGCGACATAGGCATTGGCCAGGGCCGCGTGGCTGTGCTCGGAAATCTCCAGCGGGTGCGGCCAGCCCTTTTCCACCGCATCGCGCAGCCGGTGCAGGGAGCCGACACCGGGGTTGCCACCCCAGGAAAAGATCAGCCGCTTGGCGCAGCCGGCACCGATCAGCAGGTCGTAGACCAGGTCGGGGGTCATGCGCACCAGGGTCAGGTCGCGCCGGTTCTGGCGGATCAGCTCGTGGGCGGCGGCGGTCGGAATGAGATGGGTGAAGCCTTCGAGGGCGACGGTCTCGCCATCGTGGACGAAGCGCTGGATGGCTTCGCTCAGGGACAGGATCTGGGCCATGGATTGTCGACTCGCGTCTTTGTTGTCGGCGCCGCCCGGTGCGGCGGTCTGGGGTCAGACTACAAAGCCCCATCGGCGCAAACAATCCGATAATCGACTAACAGTTCGATTATCGAACAGCATCGTTCCGCAGGCGGGCGACCGCTTCGCTGCGCAGCGCGGCGTCGTAGCGGCTACACTGCCCTGCCCTCACCCAGAGCCCTGCCGATGTCCGACAAGCCCCGCGCCTCCCTGGAAGGGATCACCCTCGAAGCCCTGCTCACCCGCCTGGTGGAGCATCACGGCTGGGAAGAACTTGGGCGGCGCATCCCGCTGCGCTGCTTCACCCATGAGCCCTCCATCAAGTCCAGCCTGACCTTCCTGCGCCGCACGCCCTGGGCACGGGAAAAGGTCGAACAGCTCTATCGGCGCTTGCCCAAGCAGGGTTGAGCCTGGCCCGGTATAGGTTGGGTTGAGACGGCTCCACCGTCGAAGCCCAACGAGCCAGAGCCGAACCCGGGCACCGTTGGGCTTCGCTGCGCTCAATCCAAACTACGACGCCTGTTCCTGCCGGAACACCAGCACCTTGAGTCCGCCCTCGGGATCCTCGTCGGCGAATTCCGGTGGATTGGCCAGGCGCTCGACGAAGGCCAGTCCGGGGGCTTCCTGGGCCATGCCAGCGATGAGGAAATCCGCGCCCACGCCGGGGTCGTTGACGCAGGCCAGCACCCGGCCGCCGGGGGTGAGCAGTTCGGGCAGGCGGCGCAGGATGCGGGCGTAGTCCTTGGTCAGGGCGAAGCTGCCCTGCTGGAAGCTGGGCGGATCGACGATCACCAGGTCATAGGGCCCCAGCTTGCGTACCTTGCCCCAGGACTTGAACAGTTCGTGACCGAGAAAGCTGACCTTGCCCAGGTCATGGCCATTGAGTCGGTGATTCTCTCGGCCGCGGGTCAGGGGCCCGCGGGCCATGTCCAGATTGACCACCTGGGCCGCGCCGCCGGCCAGGGCGGCCACCGAGAAGCCGCAGGTGTAGGCGAACAGATTGAGGATGCGCAGACCGGCGGCCTGCTCGCGCACCCAGCGGCGGCCCAGGCGCATGTCGAGGAACAGCCCCATGTTCTGGTGGCGGGTGAGGTCCAGGCCGAACTTCAGGCCGTCCTCGTGGATGACATGCTCGCCCACCGGCGCGCCGATCAGCGCCTCGCTGGCGGCATCCAGGCGATAGCGATGCTGCAGCAGGAGACTACGGGCACCGCTGGCCATCCACACCGGGGTCACGCCCAGGGCGGTCAGGGTGGCGCGCAGGGCCTCCAACTCGGCCGCGGGCAATTCGCGAAACAAACCCACCCGCACCACGCCTTCCAGCCAGTCGACGGTGAGTTGCTCCAGCCCCGGCAGCAGCCGGCCACGTCCATGCACCAGTCGGCGTGCCTCGGCGGGCGGCGAAGCGAGGGCGGTAAGCAGGAGCTCGGAGAGGCGGGCAAGGGTGGCGGTATTCATGGGCGGTCACGACGGCAAAGGAGCGGCATGCTACGGCAAAAGCGCCGGCCCCGCCTCCCGCAGCGAGTGCGGTAACCGTCTGCCGGCGACTCGGCGCGGACACCCGGGCCGGACGTCGCCAGCGAACCGACCAGTCCGATGAAAATATGTCTCAGGCGGTAACGACTCGCAGTTGTATCCAGTTTGTAACCCGCTCTAGAATCCGCCTCCCCAACCCCAGGACGATAACAATGCGCCGGCTGGTCCCTGCTCTCTATCTGCTGCCCCTCTGTGCCCTCCCCCTCGCCGGTCATGCCCAGGAGCAGACGGAAGACTCGCCACAGGCGCTGTCCGATCTCACCATCGTCGGCGCGGCCGAATCGCCAACCGGTCCGGTACAGGGCTACAAGGCAGAACGTTCCAGCAGTGCGACCCGTACCGACACCCCGCTGCACGAGACGCCCCAGTCGGTGAGCGTGGTCTCCCGCGAGGCCCTCGACGACCTCTCCGCCACCCGCCTGCAGCAGGCGCTGGACCAGGCCGGCGGCGTCGGCCGTGGCAACAACTTCGGTGGCCAGGGCCTGACCAGCTACACGGTGCGCGGCTTCACCAGCTCCGAGTATTTCCGCAACGGCTTCCCCATGAATCGCGGCTATCCCAGCGCGCCGGATGCCGCCACCCTGGAGCGGGTCGAGGTTCTGCGCGGCCCGGCGGCGACCCTCTATGGCCGCAGCGATCCGGGCGGCACCTTCAACGTGGTCACCAAGCAGCCGCTGGGCGAGCGCAAGACCACCCTCGGCAGCCAGTTCACCGACCAGGGCCTGCGGCGCGGCACCCTGGACACCACCGGCCCGGTGGATGAAGACGGCCGCCTGGCCTATCGCCTCAACCTGATCGCCGAAGGTGGCGACAGCTTCCGCGACGATGTCGAGCACGAGCGCTACGAAGTGGCCCCGGTGCTGAGCTGGCAGGCCACCGACGCCACCCTTATCACCTTCGAGGCGGACATCATCCGCAGCAACGCCCCGCTGGACCGCGGCCGCACCAACTACCTGACCCAGCGCGCCGAAGCCAGTCGCTCCACCAATGCCTGGGAAAAGGGCACCACCAACCTGCTGCACAACGACAGCGAGGCCTATCAGCTGCGCTTCGAGCACCAGTTGAACGACGCCTGGACCCTGGCCGGCGGCTTCCAGTACCTCGACGGCAGCCTCAAGGGCAATGCCGTGGAAGCCAATGGCGTGCAGGCCGACGGCGTGACCCTGGGTCGCAACTTCAACTACCGCAAGCTGGAATGGAGCGATCGCGACCTGCAGCTGAACCTGACCGGTCGCTTCGACACCTTTGGCCTCGGCCACACCCTGATCACCGGGATCGAGGTGGAAGACTATGACTACCGCTCCATCATCCAGCGCTCCCCCGGCGGCGCCAACGTCTATCCGGTCAATCTGGTCGATCCGGTCCTGGGTCAGCCGCGCCCCGCCCTGACCCGCGTTGCCACCCACGACCATGAGACGCTCAAGACCTGGGCCGCCTTTGTGCAGGACCAGATCGCCCTCACCGAGCGCCTCAAGGTGCTGGGTGGCGTGCGCCTGGAGCGCTTCGAGCACGACTACGATAACAAGATGCCACCCCAGGTCCTCGCTAACGGACGGATTGTCACCGGTGACTGGAGCAAGGACTCGAACGCCGTCACCCCGCGCCTGGGCGTCAGTTATGACCTCACCCCGGAACTGGCCCTCTACGCCAGCGCCTCCAAGTCGTTCAAGCCCAACACCGGCGCGGCGTTCCAAGGTGGGGGTTTCGATCCCGAAGAAGGCAAGGCCTACGAGGTGGGCATGAAGTGGGCGGCGCTGGACGGCCGCCTCAGCGTCGACACGGCGATCTTCCATACGGTCAAGGAAAACGTCCTGACCCCGGATCCGGTCGAACCCACCTTCAACGTCGCTACCGGCGAGGTACGCAGCCGCGGCTTCGAAGTCAACTTGACTGGCGACCTGACGCCCAACTGGCGCATCCTCGGCGGCTACGCCTTCACCGATGCCGAGGTCACCAAGGACAACACCCTGGCCCGCGGCACGCGCCTGACCAACATCCCGCGCAATGCCGTCAACCTGCTCAACGTCTACGAATTCCACGACGGCGTGCTACGCGGCCTGGGGCTGGGCGCCAACCTCAAGTACATGGGTGAGCGCGAAGGCCAGAAGACCGCGGTCAGCGACTACACGATGGACAGCTACACGGTCACCGACCTGCTGAGCTTCTACAAGGTCGACGAGCACCTGCGGCTGAACCTGGACGTGCGCAACGTCTTCAACAAGGGCTACGACGAGAGCTCCTGGAACGCCTACAGCTATCCGGGCGAGCCGCGTACGGTGCAGGCCGGTTTCACCTACACCTTCTGACGCCCTACCCTCTGCAGCTCCGCGGTCAGGCCTCGCTGAAGGCCTGACCGGTCAGCGGCTGCACCACCGGGCGGCCCTGGCGGTCGTGGAGGATGTCCACCGCCACGCCGTAGGTGGCTTCCAGCAGGTCGGCGGTGACGATGGCGGCGGGTCGGCCGGCGGCCAGCAGGCCACCGTTGACCAGCACCAGCAGCGAATCGGCGTACTGGCAGGCCAGGTTGAGGTCGTGCAGCACCACCACGGTCACCCGCTGGTGCAGGCGGGTCTCGTGGCGCACGCGATCGAGCAGGTTGATCTGGTGCCGCAGATCCAGGGCGCTGACCGGTTCGTCCAGCAGCATCACCTCGGGTTCGCGCATCAGCACCTGGGCAAAGAACACCAGTTGCCGCTGACCGCCACTCAGGGCGCCCAGCTGGCGCGAGGCCAGATGGCCGATGCCCACCTCGTCGAGCTTGCCCAACGCGCGTTCCAGCAGCTCATCGTCCAGGTGCAGGGTCAGCCGTTCCAGGCTGCCCATGGCCACCGTCTCCAGCACCGACAGCGCCGCCTCGGCATGGGAATCCTGGGGCATGTAGGCCACGCCCTGGCGCCAGCCGTCCCGCTGACCACGCAGCGAAGCCCCCGCCACCAGCCGCCTGGCGCCGCGCTCGATCCGGCCGGCCGCCAGCGGCAGGTCACCGGCCAGGGCGCGCAGCAGGGTGGTCTTGCCGGTGCCGTTGGGGCCGAGGATCACATGCACCTGCCCCGCGTGCAGCTCGGTGCAGAGTCCGGAGATGACGGTACGATCACCGCGCTTCAGCGCGAGGTCCTGGAGGCGGATCATGGGCTGGACCTGCGGGGGGCGAAGATGAGCCAGAGCAGAAAGGGCACCCCGACGATGGCGGTGACGATGCCCACCGGAAACAGCGCCCCGGGCAGGATCGACTTGGACAGCACCGAGGCGAAGGACAGCATCAGGGCCCCGCAGATGGCCGACAGCGGCAGCAGGAAGCGCTGGTCCTCGCCCACCTGCCAGCGGGCGATATGGGGCGCGACCAGGCCGACGAAGCCGATCACCCCGACGAAGCTGGTGGCGGTGGCGGTCATCACCGCCACCAGGATCAGCACCTTGAGGCGCAGCCGGCGGATATTGACGCCGAGGCTCTCGGCCCGTGCCTCGCCCAGCCGCAGCGCGGCCAGCTTCCAGGCATCGCGCAGGAGCAGGAGGCAGCACAGCAGGGTCACCCCGGCGACGATGGCCAGGGTGGTCCAGGTGGCGCGACCGAGGCTGCCGAACAGCCAGAAGAGGATCTGCTGCGACAGCTCCGGCGAGGAGAGGAATTGCACCAGGGACAGCAGCGACTGGAAGAGGAACAGCAGGGCGATGCCGCCGAGGATGATGGTGTCGCTGCCGGTGCGCTTGAGCGAGGCCAGGGCGAAGAGAAACAGCGCCGCCAGCATGGCGAAGGCGAAGGCCCCCAGCGGCACCCCGATCAGCGCGCCCAGGCCAAAACTGCCCAGCGCCAGGCTGAGGGCGGCGCCACAGCCGGCGGCGGCAGCCATGCCCAGGGTGTAGGGACTGGCCATGGGGTTGTTGAGCAGCGTCTGCATCTGCGCCCCGCCCGCGCCGAGGGCGGCGCCCACCGCCAGCGCCATCAGCGCCACCGGCAGGCGCAGGTCACGGACGATGGCGTCGGTCATCGGCTGCCGCTCGCCGAGCCCGGTCAGCGACTTGAGCACTTCCAGCGGCGAGAGCAGCGACGGCCCGGTGGCGATGTCCAGCACCAGACCCGCCAGGGTCAGCAGCAGAAACACCCCGCAGGCCCGCCAGCGGCGGCGCTCGCGGGCGCGTTGCTCGGCGATGGCGTTGCCGTGGCTGGCGTTCGCGGCCTCGCTCATGGCGTCAGGCCTATGGCAAAGGTGCCCTCGGGCTGGATCGGCATGTAGCGGCGGTAGTACTCGCGGTAGTTGGCCATCGGATCCACGTCCTGGAACAGATCCGGATAGAGCTGCTTGGCGATGAATTGCAGCATGGCGAAGTCTTCCAGGCTGCGCGAGGCGCCTTGGTAGACGCCATAGAGACGCCCGTCGCGGATCGCCGGCAGATTGGCCCAGCCCGGTCGCTGCATGAAGGCGCGCAGGTGGCTGCGGGCGTCGTCGGCGGTGACCCCGGGGCCCATGGGCAAGGCGGAGGGATTGCTGTTGTCCTCGCGCCCGGAGATGAAGATGACCTCCGGCTGGGCCAGGAGCACCTGCTCCGGATTCATCACCCCCCACCACTGGATGAAGGGCGCGGCGATGTTGTCGCCACCGGCCAGGGTGACCATGGCGCCCCACATGTTGCGGCCATAGGTGAAGGAGTATTCGGCCGGGCCCTTGTTGCCGAACTCGGCATAGACCCGCGGTTTCGGGCGATGAGCCGCCGCGATGCGGGTCTGGATGTCCTGCACCACCTTGGCGTAGAAGTCGGCCAGCTCGTTGGCGCGCGCCTCCTGGCCGGTGATCACCCCGAGCAGGCGGGTGGACGCCAGGTGGCGCTCCAGGGTCTGGGCGTTGTAGTCGATCGCCACCACCGGGATGCCGAGCTGTTCCAGGCGCTTGACCTCGCTGTCCAGCGCCTGGAATTGCCAGGCGGCCAGGACCACCAGATCCGGCTTGAGGGCGAGCACCTTTTCCACGGAGAAACTGTTGTTTTCCGTCTCGCCCACATCGGGAAGGCTGGCCAGGGAAGGTCGGTGGGCGACATTGAGCGCCCAGTTGGCCGGCACCTTGCGCTCCCAGGCGCCACGGGAGACACCGACCACGGCGTCGAAGGCCTGCTCCCCACCGACCGCCAGGTAGTCGCCATAGTGGAATCCCAGCACCACCCGCTTGGCCGGCGCCTCGATGGTCACCGTGCGCCCGAGGACGTCGGTCACCTGGCGCGTCTCGGCGAAGGCCGGCGCAATCAGAAAGCAAGCGATAAGCGTTACCAGCCGGACAGCCCACTGCCCGCTACAAGCGAAACCTTTCATGGAACCCCTTGGACGTCTGCACCTGCTCTAGGCAAGCGATTACAGCGCATGCAAAGGGTGCAACTTTACGCGGTGGCAGCGCCTGCGCCTAGCGCCCGCCACGCTCCCAGAGCCCGCTTATAATCTCGCGAGCTAGAGCTAAACAAGGCGAAGGCCCTAGGAAACGGAGTTAGCCCCGGTAAATGAGCATTCCGACCGGGCTGGCGACCCAGGGCCTTTTCAACGCAGTTTGGCCGACGCGCAGCAGATTAGGAGCGGGCTCTCAGGTCGCATCGGCGTGACTGACCACCCCCTTGATCAGCACCGCCAGGGCCGCGAGACCCGCCGGCAGGAGCAGCGCGGTGAGCACCTGGGTGAAGCTCCAGCCCAGGCCCAGCAGGGTCGCGCCCATCCAGGCGCCGGTGATGGCGCCGAAGCGGCCGATGCCGAGCATCCAGGACACCCCGGTGGCGCGGCCGTGGGTCGGGTAGTAGCGCGCCGCCAGCGAGGGCATGGCCGACTGGGCGCCGTTGATGCACATGCCGGCCACCAGCACCAGGGTGGCGACCAGGGCGACCTGGCCCAGGCTCTGGCCGACGCAATAGGCGAAGACGCCGGCCAGGACATAGAACAGGCCGATCACCTTGTGCGGATTGAATCTGTCCATGGCCCAGCCGACGAACACCGCGCTGAGCACCCCGCCGAACTGGAACAGCGCGCCGATCAGGGCGGCCTGCTCCAGGCTGGCGCCGGCGTCGCGCATCAGCGTCGGCAGCCAGCTGGTGAGCAGGTAGACGATCACCAGGCCCATGAAATAGGTCAGCCACAGCAGCAGGGTGCCGGCGCTGTAGCTGCGGTTGAAGATCACCGCGAAGACGTTGCCGGTCTTGACCGACTTCTGCTCGGGCACCACGAAGTGCCGCGCCTCGGCGGCTTCGCGGCCGATGGGCGCCAGCACCCGGCGGATGCGCTCGGCGCTCTTGCCGTGCACCACCAGATAGCGCGCCGATTCCGGCAGCCAAAGTAGCAGCACCACGGCCAGCGCCAGGGGCAGCACGCCGCCCAGCACCAGCAGGCTGTGCCAGCCGTAGGCCGGGATCATCCAGGCCGAGACGAAGCCGCCGCCGGCCATGCCCAGGTTGAAGCCGCAGAACATGCTGGTCACCAGCAGCGACTTGAGGCGCTCGGGGGTGTATTCCGAGAGCAGCGTGGTGGCATTGGGCATGGCGGCGCCCAGGCCCAGCCCGGTGAGGAATCTCAGGATCACCAGCTGTTCGAGGTTGCTGCTGAAGGCCGACAGCAGGCTGAAGCCGCCAAAGATGAAGGTGGCGACCACCAGCACGCCCTTGCGACCGAAGCGATCGGCCAGCGGCCCGGAACCCAGGGCGCCAAAGACCATGCCGCCCAGCGCGGCGCTCATCACCGGCCCCAGGCTGGCCCGCGGGATGCCCCATTCCACCGACAGCGCCGGGGCGATGAAGCCCATGGCCGCGGTGTCGAGGCCGTCGAGAAAGACGATGAGAAAGCACAGGGCGACGATGCGCCACTGGTAGGCGGACAGCGCCTGGCGATTGATGAACTGCTGGACGTCCAGGGTGCCGGCTGTCGCCGTGGCCGAGGAATCGGCCAGGGGCACGGCGCCCGCGAGGGTGTGCGTCATGGTGGTCTGCTCGTGTTGTTGTTATCGGCGTGTTGCGCCACTGCGCCGACGTTAAGCCCAACCCCAGACAGCTGACAATTCGATTATCGGCGATATGGCCGATAATCGACCGGATTCGCTAGTGAAACAACCGGGTGCTCAACTCCTGGCTGGCGGCCAGGAGCACCGGCAGGAAGCGCGTCTCCAGTTCCTGGCGACTGACCCGACTGGCGTGGGTGCCGACGTTGAGCGACGCCAGCACCTGGCCGGCGGCGTCTCTCAGGGGCACCGCCAGGGATCTCAGCCCCACCTCCAGCTCCTGGTCGACGATGACGTAGCCCTGCTGGCGCACCTGGCCCAGGCACTCGATGAGCGCCGGCGGCTGATAGAGGGTACGGCTGGTCTTGGCCTGCAGATCGGCGTGTTCCAGATAGTCGTGCAGGGCGGCATCGTCCAGGGCGGCGAGCAGGATGCGGCCCATGGAGGTGCAATAGGCCGGCAGCCGGCTGCCGACGCTGAGGTCCACCGAGATCAGCCGCTGCGGCGTGGCGGAGCGGGCGATGTAGAGGATCTCGTCGCCTTCCAGGGTGGCCATGGAGCAGGCCTCGTGCAGTTGCTCGCTCAGGCGATCGAGCACCGGCTGGGCGGTGACCGCCAGCGGCGTCGACGACAGATAGGCGTGCCCCAGGGTCAGCACCTTGGGCAGCAGCGAATAGGTGCGCCCATCGGTGGTGACGTAGCCCAGCTTCATCAGGGTGTGCAGGCAGCGACGCACCGCGGCGCGAGGGATCTCGGTGCGATGGCTGATCTGGGCGATGGTCAGCTGGCGCTTGCGCTCCTGGAAGGCGTGGATGACCGCCAGGCCGCGGGCCAGGGAGGTCATGAAATTCGGGTCGCCGGTGAAGGCTTCGATGCGCTTGGCCGGCGAGGCGATGATGGGCGGCGCGGCCAGTGGCGGCAGGCCGGTGGCGTGAGCGGTGCGGTTATCGTCCATCGACCCTATCCTCGGCAGGCTTTTGATCGATTATCGAGCGAGGGGGCGATTATCGCAATCGCATTTCTGCCGACACCCGCAGACGCGCAGGGGCATCCAGGTGCATGCTGAGGCTTCCCGCCCAGCCGCCTGGATGCCTGTCGATGAAGACCCTGGAAGATCATCTCAGCCAGTACGCGAGCTACCACCGCGATCCGCGCAATATCGCCAGCCACTTCCCCGGCATCCTGCTGATCGTGCTGGCGGTGGCCATCCTGCTGTCCCGACCGGTCTTTACCTTGGCCGGCTGGCCGCTGTCACCCGCGGCGCCGGTGGCCGGTGCGGTGGCGCTCTTCTATCTGCGCCTGGATCGGCCGCTGGGGCTGCTGATGAGCGTCCTGCTCGCGCTCGCCCTCTGGCTGGGCGCCGCGCTGGCGGCCCAGACCACGGGTGTCTGGCTGGCCTGGGGGCTGGGTCTGTTCCTGGTCGGCTGGGCCATCCAGTTCGTCGGCCACCACTACGAGGGGCGCAAGCCGGCCTTTCTCGACGACCTGGCCGGCCTGGCCATCGGTCCGCTGTTCATCGCCACCGAAGCCGTCTTCTGGCTGGGCGGTCGCCAGCAGCTCAGGCAGGCGATCGAAGAACGGGCCGGCCCGGTGCGGCGCCGTCAGCCCAGCCGATAGCGGATCGACGGCCGACCGTCGGGACCGTCCAGCGTCACCTGCGCCCTCACCCCCCAGACCTGCTGGATCAGCGCGGCCGTCAGCACCTCGCCGGGGGCGCCTTCGGCGACCAGGCGGCCGTCGCGCAGCACCGCCAGGCGATCGCAGAACAGCGCGGCCAGGTTGAGATCGTGGATGGCCAGCACGCAGGTCGCCGGCAGGCGGCGGACCAGGTCGAGGATCTCCAGCTGGTGCTGGATGTCGAGGTGGTTGGTGGGTTCGTCCAGCAGCAGTTCGCTGGGCTCCTGGGCCAGGGCGCGGGCGATCTGGGCGCGCTGGCGCTCGCCGCCGGAGAGGCTGTGCCAGCGCCGTGCCGCCTTGTCGACCAGGCCGACCTGAGCCAGGGCGCGCTGGCAGACCTCGGCGTCGCGCGCGCTCCAAGCATCGAGCAGGCCACGATGGGGCGTACGCCCCAGGCGCACCACTTCGGCCACCGACAGATCGGCCTCGGTACCGGCCTGCTGCTCCACTAGGGCGACCCGGCGCGCCAGGTCGCGCCGGCGCAACTCGGCCAGCGGCGTCCCGTCGAGACTGACCCTACCCTCCTCCGGCCGCCGCAGCCCCGCCAGCAGCCGCAGCAGACTGGACTTGCCCGAGCCATTGGGGCCGAGCAGTCCGAGCACCCCACCGGGCGGCACCGCGAGGGTCACCCCGGCGAGGATCGGCTGGCCGCCGGCGCTCCAGGCCACGTCGCGCGCAGCGAGGCTCATCGGACCTCCCGTGCGCGATAGAGGATGAAGGCGAAGGCCGGGGCACCGACCAGGGCGGTGACCACGCCGATGGGCAGGGTCTGCTTGGCCACCAGGGTGCGGGCGACGATGTCGGCCAGCACCATGAACAGCGCGCCGATCAGGGCGCAGGTGGGCAGCAGCCGGCCATGCCCCGGACCGACCAGGAAACGCGCCACATGGGGGATCACCAGGCCGACGAAGCCCACCGCGCCCACCAGGCTGACCAGGCAGGCGGTGATCAGGCCGGTGACGGCCAGCAGCAGCAGGCGCAGCGGTCCCACCGCCACCCCGAGGCTGGCGGCGGCGTCTTCGCCAAAGGCGAAGGCATCCAGCGCCCGGGCGCAGGCCAGGCACACCAGCAGCCCGGCGAGCACCACCCCGGCGGCCAGCCAGACATCCGGCCAGCGCACCCCGGCCAGGCTGCCGAGCAGCCAGAACATCACGCTGCGCGCCTGCTCGGCATTGGCCGCGGTGGCGACGATATAGGCGGTCAGGGCATTGAACAGCTGGGAAGCCGCCACCCCGGCGAGGATGATGCGGGTACTGCCGCCGCTGCCGAGAAAGGGCAGCACCACGGCGAAGGCCAGCACCGCGCCGAGAAAGGCACCCAGGGACACGCCAAGCACCCCGCCACCGACGCCCAGCAGCATCACCAGCACCGCGCCGGTGGAGGCGCCGGCCGACAGCCCCAGCACATAGGGCTCGGCCAGGGCGTTGCGCAGCAGCGCCTGAAGGATGGCGCCGGAGACCGCCAGGCCCGCACCGCAGCAGGCGGCCACCAGGGCGCGACTGAGGCGGTATTCCCAGACGATGCCCTGGACGATGCGCTCCACCGGATAGGGCCCCAGGCCGAGGCCGTTGGCGATGGCCTGCAGACTGGTCAGGGGCGCGATGGGCATCTCGCCGAAGGACGCCGCCAGCACCACGCTCGCCGCCAGCGCCAGCACCGCGGCCAGGCCCAGCAGCCAGCGCCAGGGCCGGGCGCCTTCGGCCGCCAGGGGCAGACTCATGGTTGCGGCTTGGCCAGGTCGGCGGCCAGGGCCTCGACGCTGTCCACCACCCGCAGCGAGGGATTGAGGGTCGGGGCATCCACCACCAGCAGGTGATTCTCGCGTACCGCGCGCAATTCGCGGGTCAAGGGATCGCTGCGCAGGAAGGCCAGCTTCTTGTCCACGTCATCGGCCGGGTAGAGACGCCGGTCCATGCGCGCCACGACGATATAGTCAGGGTCCAGGCTGGCGATGCGCTCCCAGCTCACCGCCGGCCATTCCTCGGCGCTGTCGACCACGTTGCGCAGCCCCAGGGCCCGGGCGATCCAGGCCGGCGCACCGAGGTTGCCGGCGACCCAGGGATCCCCTTCCAGCCGCGGACTGGAAAACCAGAACAGCACCGAGCGGCCCTGCACCCCGGCGGCTTTGGCCTGCTCGCCCGCGACGGCGATACGGCGGTCCATGTCGGCGACCAGACGCTCGCCGGCCGGCTGCACATCGAGGATGGCCGCCAGCTCGCGGGCTTCGCGGGTCACCAGCTGCATGTCGAAGGGCGCGCTGCGGCTGCCATCGCTGTTGGAATCGGCGGTCACCGCCTTGCCCTCGCAATCGCTGGGCGCCACATAGGCGGCGATGCCCAGCTTGGCGAAGCGCGGGAAGTCCGCCACCTCGCCACCGGGGCCGACGTGATAGGTGTACTGGGCCGCCACCAGGTCCGGCCGGGTGCCGACCACGGCCTCGAAGCTGGGGGCGTTGTCGGCCAGCCGCGGAATGCCCTTGCCCGCCGCCTGCAGGTCCGCGGGCAAGCCGCCGAACCAGACGCCGGTGCCCACCAGCCGCGCGCCCACGCCCAGGCGCAAGAGCAACTCGGTGCTGGCCTGACCGAGGCTGACCAGCCGCTGGGGCGCGCGCTCGAAGACCAGTTCACGACCGCAGTTGTGCACGGTCAGCGGATAGGCGGTGGCCGCCTGGGTGGTGAGAGAGGCAACGGACAACAGGCCGGCGGCGATCAGCGGCAGAAGACGGCGAAACATGGACTCTCCTTGGGATGACGCGTCCCTTGTGGATGTTGGGTAGTCCCTGGCAAGGTCTGGCTCGCCTCCTGGGTTCCGTACGAAAATTGCCTGCGCTCGGTGATGCTTCGTTGGAAAACGCTTCGGAATGCTCATTTACGTTTCGTAAACTCCGCTTCCTCAGCCTTTTCCGCCTCGCCTGACCGTCGCTCGGCGACTTTTCGTACGGAACCTCGAAGACTCACAGTGGCGCGACCGCGCCGGAGTTGCACCGGCTTCTCGCCAGGGAACAGGAAGGTCGCCGAGGGTGAGCCAGCGGCGACCAGGATTCAAGCACTAAATGTTACTTTATAACAATTCCGGATCGTACCAGCGCGGCGTATAGACCCACTCGCCGCCATCGGCCCGCGGGAAACGCCGGGTATGGCTGGAGCCGAGGATCACCAGGGTGCGTGAATCCACCATGTCGCTGCGCAGCGCGCCGAGGCTGGTGTATTCGAGACCACCACCGGGACGGCCGACGTCGCGGCCGAGGATCACCGGGGTGTTCGCCGGACGGCAGCTGCGCAGGACGTCCAGCGCCCGCTCCAGCTGATGCGGCCGGGCCTTGGAGATGGGGTTGTAGAAGGCCATGGCCAGGTCGGCCGCGGCGGCCTGGCGCAGGCGCTGCTCGATCACCGCCCAGGGCTTGAGGTTGTCGGACAGGGAGATCAGGCAGAAGTCGTGGCCCAGGGGCGCGCCGGCCAGGGCGGCGCTGGCCATGGCCGCGGTGATGCCCGGGAGGATCTCCAGCTCCACCGCCGCCCAGCGCGGATCGTCGGCGCCTTCCAGCACCTCCAGCACCGCGGCGGCCATGGCGAAGACGCCTGGATCGCCGGACGACACCATGACCACCTGGCGCCCGCTGGCGGCCAGTTCAAAGGCGTGGCGGGCGCGCTGCAATTCTTCGCGGTTGTCGCTGGCATGGGCCAGCTGATCCGGGCGCAAGGGACCGGCCATCTGCACGTAGGTGGCGTAGCCGAGCACGTCCTGAGCCTGGTCCAGGGCGCGGCGCACCACGGGTGCCATGAGCTCCGCCGCGCCGGGGCCGAGGCCCACCACGCTGAGGCGCCCACGGCGCTGGCCCAGGTCCTCGGCGTCCAGCGGCCGGTCATGCAGGTGCAGGGCGAGGCCCTGGGTCTGGGCCCGCGCCACCGACGCCCGGGCGAAGTCCGGGGTGCGGGCGTCGACGAATCTCAGGGGTACGGCCAGCGTCTGGCTCAGCTCGGCGAGACCGGGCGCGGCCATGTCTTCCGCCCGCGCCAGCAGCAGCGCCACGGCGCCCGGCGCATAGCCGGCGCTGGCGAGCAGCGCGGTGACGGCGGCGGCCGTGGCATCGGCGCGTACCGCCACCAGCACGGCGCGGGGATGGATCAGCAGGGTGTGGTCGTCAGCGCTGGCCAGTGGCGAGACCAGGATGCGCTGCCGCGCCGCGGGATCGCGGGCCAGGGGCACCGCGTCCAGCCAGGGCGCCTCGCCCTCGATGCGTACCGGGGCGCCGGCCAGCAGATCGGCCACCCGGTGCTTGGCCACGTCGACATCGGCCAGGGCATAGCCGGCCGGCGGATCGAGCAGGCAGGTGCCGAATCTCAGTTCGCCACTGGTGGTGATGGCCGGGGCCACGTTCAGCAGCGTACCGAGCTGACGGGCCAGGCGATTGGCGCCGGCCAGGCCGCCCAGCAGCGGCACCACGGCGCTGCCGTCTTCGGCCACGGCCAGCACCGGCGGCTCGGCGGTCTTGTCGTCCAGCAAGGACGCCAGGCTGCGGATGACGATGCCGGCGGCGCAGAGCACCAGCAGCGGGCGCTGCTGCCGATAGAGGTCACGCAGGTGATCGCCGAAGGCGCTGTAGCTGACGTCGCCCTCGACCCGCCCGGCCAGGCCATGCACCAGGCTGCCCGGCAGGCCGGCCTGCAAGCGGCGGGCGGTGGCCAGGGCGCCGGGACCGAGGATGACGATGGCCGGGCTCAACCCTTCCATTTCACCCCCGGCACCACCACCAGCGAGAAATACGGCGAGGCCATGGGGTCGACGGCGTCCAGCGCGACGATGCGCTGATTGTCCATGGTGGCGCGCTCGATGTAGCGGGCGCGCTCGTCCAGACCCAGCTCACGCAGCACTTGGCGCACCTTCTCGAAGTTGCGACCGAGCTTCATCACCACGGCGGCGTCGGCGCTGGCCAGGCGCGCCTTGAGTTCTTCCGCGGAGAGCACCCCGGAGAGCACCGTCAGGGTCTGGTTGCGATAGACCAGCGGCAGGCCGAGCATGGCCACGCCGCCGAGCATGGAGCAGACCCCCGGCACCACCTGGGCCTCGTAGCGCTCGGCCAGGCGATCGTGCAGGTACATGTAGGAGCCGTAGAAGAAGGGATCGCCCTCGCAGATCACCGCCACGTCGCGACCGGCGTCCAGGTGATCGGCCACCTGGACGGCGGCGGTGTCGTAGAAGTCGGCGATCACCGTCTCGTAGGACAGCGGCGGCGCCAGCTTCTCGGTGGTCACCGGATAGACCAGCGGCAGGCGCTGCTGGCCGTCCAGCAGATAGCCCTCGATGACGCCATAGGCATTGCCGCCCTGGCCCGCGTTGGCCTTGGCCTTGGCGACGAAATAGGCCACCACCGGCGCGCCCTGCAGCAGGCGCAGGGCCTTCAGGGTGATGAGTTCCGGATCGCCGGGGCCGACGCCCAGGCCGAGCAGGCGGCCCGCCATCACTCCACCTCCGTGGCCAGGGCGTTGACCGCCGCGGCGGCCATGGCACTGCCGCCCCGCCGACCGCGGACGATGACATAGGGCACGCCGCGGCTGTCGGCGGCCAGGGCGTCCTTGGACTCCATCGCCCCGACGAAGCCCACCGGCATGCCGAGGATCAGCGCCGGCCTGGGCGCCCCGGCGTCGAGCATTTCCAGCAGATAGAACAGCGCGGTGGGGGCATTGCCGATCACCACCACGCTGCCGGCCAGATGCGGTCGCCAGCGCTCCAGGGCCACCGCCGAGCGGGTGTTGCCCTGGGCCACGGCCAGCTCGCGGATGCCCTCGTCGTGCAGGGTGCAGATCACCTGATTATTCGCTGGCAAGCGGGTGCGGGTGACACCCTCGGCGACCATGCGCGCATCGCAGAGGATGGGCGCGCCGGCCGCCAGGGCCGCGCGCCCGGCCGCCCCGGCCCCCGGGGAAAAGGCCAGGTCCTGGACCACGTCGACCATGCCGCAGGCGTGGATCACCCGCACGGCGAGCTTTTCCAGGTCGGCGGGGATGGCCGAGAGATCGGCTTCGGCGCGGATGGTGGCGAAGGATTGGCGATAGATCGCCTGGCCGTCGCGTTCGTATTCAAGCATCACTGGGACTCCGGGCCAGCCAGGCGGCGGCCTCGTCGAGGGACAAATGGGTGGCGCGCCGCCGGCCCGGACCGGGCTGGGTGGCGTCGCGCACGAAGAGGTCATAGCGACCGGGGGCCATCGCCAGCAGGGTGTGGGGTGCCTGTCCGGCCAGGGCGCAGCTGCGCGGGCAACCGGAGAGGTGCACCTCGACGCCGGCCGGCAGCCGCTCGGCCAGGCGCAGGGCATCGCCCTTGGTGTCGGCCTGGCCCTTGGCGCAGCCCTGGCTGCCGGTACAGGCGACCAGCCGGGCCAGGGGCGCGGCGGGATCGGTGATCAGATCCAGCAGTTTCAGCGCGGCGAGCAGCTCGGAGGCCTGATCGACCGGCACGTCCGGCAGCAGCAGACCTTGCCAGGGGGTGAGGTGCAGGTCGCCATTGCCGTGGTACTCGGCCAAATCGGCGACTGCCTCCAAAGTCGTGGCCGGCAGGCGGCCCAAAGCCGGTTGGGCGCCGACCCAACACAAGGCGGATTGCCGCTGAGGATGGCTACCGAGGCGTCCTGCGATTTCCGCTGGCGCACGTGGGTGGCTCTGAGTCGGCAGCAGACCAAGACCGGCCAGCAGCTCCTCGACCGGCCGTTGCGCAAGCAGCTGTCTCATGCGGCTCTGTTCAGGGTCAGCCAGGTCAAGGAAGCGATGCAGCAGGGTCGCCACCGTGGCCACCTCGCGTCCCGCGGGGATCAGGCCCAGGGGCGCATCCGCTGGGGTGCCAGCCAGGCCAAGGACATAGCCCTCGGCGCGCGCCGACAGCCAGACATCATGGGGATGGTCGAGCCGGGCCAGGGCTTCGCCGCCGTCCAGTTGCAGGGCGAACTTGGCCGACAGCCCATGCAGGCGGCGGTCGCCTTCAAGGAGGGCGAGCAATTCGGTGGCCAGGGGGCGAACGTCGCGCAGCTGTTGCGGATCGCGGCCGGCAGACGGGCTGAGCAGCAGATTGCGCACGTCATCGGCGGCGGGATCGCTGGGGCCGAGGTCGGCGGCCTGCAGCTCGGCCACCAGGGCAGCGGCGCCGTCCTGGCGTACACCACGCAATTGCAGGTTGGCTCTGTTGGTCAGCTCCAGAACCCCGCTCGCCCAGCGCGCGCTGGCGGCGGCGATGGCCCGCGCCTGGGCTGACGTCAGCCGGCCCCCCGGCAACTTCACCCGGCACAGGCCGCCATCGCGCGCGGGCACGATGCGCAGCAGCCCCGGACAGGCCGAAGGCCGCGGGACGAGGGCGGAAGGAGACGGAGGATTCACGGCGGAAGGTCGGGCTGAACGGGGAAAGACGTTATTATGCCCGCTTTGCCCGACCCCTTGAAAACGCCCGGTCGGCTGACGTTCGATGAGGTGTGTTCATGATCCCCTGGCTGACCGTGGTGGGTATCGGCGAAGACGGCTACCCCGGCCTCGGCAAGCAGGCCCGCCGCGCCCTGCTGGAGGCGGGGGTGGTCATCGGCGGTCCGCGCCAGCTGGCGCTGCTGCCACCCTGCATCCGCGCCACCCGCGAGCCCTGGCCGCAGCCCTTCGCCCTGGCCCCGGTCCTGGACCGTCGCGGCACCCCGGTCTGCGTGCTTGCCAGCGGCGATCCCATGCTGTTCGGCGTCGGCGCAAGCCTTTCGCGCCAGCTGTCGGCCGACGAGCTGCAGGTGCTGCCGGCGCCCTCCTCCTATTCCCTGGCCGCGGCTCGCCTCGGCTGGCCGCTGCAGGACGTCACCCTGCTGTCGGTGGTGGCCCGCCCCCTCGCCGCCGTGGTGCGCCATCTGCACCCGGGCGCCCGCCTGCTGGTATTGAGCAACGACGGCCACAGCCCTGCGGCCCTGGCCGCGTTGCTGGTGGAACAGGGCTTTGGCGCCAGCCAGCTGCAGGTGCTGGAGCACCTGGGCGGTCCTCTGGAGCGCCGGATCGCCGGTCGCGCCCAGGACTGGTCGCTGGCGGAAGCGGCGGCGCTCAACCTGGTGGCCATCGAGGTCCTGAGCGAGACCGGGGAGACGGGTCTGCCGCTCACCCCCGGTCTGCCGGACAGCGCCTATCGCCACGACGGCCAGTTGACCAAGCGAGACGTGCGCGCCGTGACGCTGGCGCGCCTGGCGCCGCGCCCCGGCGAACTGCTGTGGGACGTGGGCGCCGGTTGCGGCTCCATCGGCATCGAATGGGCGCGCAGCCATCCCGGCTGCCGGGTGCTGGCCATCGAGGCCGATGCCGGTCGCCAGGCCCATATCCTCCACAACCGCGACCACCTCGGCGCCCCGGCGCTGCACCTGGTAGCCGGCCAGGCGCCCGAGGCCCTGGCCGGTCTGGCCACCCCGGATGCCATCTTCATCGGCGGCGGCCTCACCGCGCCGGGCGTATTGGACGCCTGCTGGGCAGCCCTGAGGCCGGGTGGTCGCCTAGTCGCCAATGCCGTGACCCTGCAGACCGAGGCCGCCCTGGTAGCCTTTCGCGAACGCCACGGCGGCGACCTGACCCGCCTGCAGGTGGCCCAGGCCCAGCCGCTGGGCGCCTTCGACACCTGGCGTGCGGCGCTGCCTATCACCTTGCTGGACGTGGTGAAGCCGTGACTGGCCGGCGCTCGTCAAAAGTAGAAAGGGTGATTGGGTGTGCCTCCCTCATCCCTGAAGACCATGAGCGGCGCCTTGCCCCCTCACCCCAGCCCTCTCCCCGTAGGGGCGAGGGGGCGGTTAGGCGTGCCTCCTTCATCCCTGAAGACTGTGAGCAGCGCCTCGCCCCCTCACCCCAGCCCTCTCCCCGTGGGGGCGAGGGGGTGGTTGGGTGGTGGCTTGGAAGTCTGGCGTACGGGCTGACGCCCACGACGCTTGCTGAGCACGCTGTGATCATCGGCGGGAAAGCCGCCTGTGAGACCAATACCCCTACTCCGCCGCTCGCCCCCCGGCACCGCCTTTCCTCCCCTCTCCCTCGGGGAGAGGGGCCGGGGGTGAGGGCGCGCCATGCATGACGAAACCTCCGCCGCTCCTGGGGAAGACCGCCCATGAAGATCCTTCTGCTCGGCGGCACCACCGAAGCCCTGGCCATCGCCCGCACGCTGCCGGCCGAGGCCCTCTACAGCCTCGCCGGTCTCGGTCGGGTGCCCCAGGACCTGCCCTGCCAGGTGCGGGTCGGCGGCTACGGCGGCGCCGCGGGGCTGGCCGCCTTTCTCCACAGTGAAGGCATCGAGTTGCTGCTGGACGCCACCCATCCCTACGCCGCCCGGATCAGCCACAACGCCGGCCTGGCCGCGGCCCAGGCCGGTATCCCCTGCTGGGCCCTGCGCCGCCCCGGCTGGCAGGCCGGCCTCGACGACGACTGGCGCGAGGTGGCCGACTGGAGCGAACTCCAGACCGCGCTTGCTTCCTTTACCCGCCCCTTCTTCACCCTGGGTCGCGAACCCCTGGAGCACCTCGCGGAAATCCCGCCCCACCAGTTCTGGACCCTGCGCCTGCTCGACGCCCATCCCGGCCACGCACGGGCGCGGATCATCGCCGACCGTGGACCCTTTGCCCTAGAGGCCGAGCGCGTGCTGTTCGCCCAGGGTGACTTCGATGTGCTGATCAGCAAGAACAGTGGCAGCGCCGCCACCCAGCCCAAGTTGCAGGTGGCCCGCGAGCGGGGTCTGCCGGTGCTGATCCTGCGCCGCCCTGCCCTGCCCAGCGTCGATCGTGAATTCGCCAGCGTCGCCGACCTGCTCGCCGCCCTGGCCGAGGAAATCCCATGACCGTTCATTTCATCGGCGCCGGCCCCGGCGATCCCGACCTCATCACCGTCAAGGGTCAGCGGCTGATCCGCCAGTGCCCGGTGATCCTCTATGCCGGCTCCCTGGTACCGCCCGCGGTGCTGGAAGGTCACCAGGCCGAGACGGTGATCGACACCGCCCACCTGGACCTGGATGCCATCGTCGGCCATCTGGCCGCCGCCCATGCCCGCGGCCAGGACGTGGCCCGGGTGCATTCCGGCGATCCCTCGCTGTACGGCGCCATCGGCGAACAGATCCGCCGCCTGCAGGCGCTGGGCATTCCCTATGAGATCGTGCCCGGCGTCACCGCCACTGCCGCCTGCGCCGCCCTGCTGGGCTGCGAGCTGACCCTGCCCGGGGTCAGCCAGACGGTGATCCTGACCCGCTACGCCAGCCGCACGGCCATGCCGGAAGGCGAGGCGCTGGCCGACCTGGCGCGCCATCGCGCGACCCTGGCCATCCACCTCGGCGTCGGCCAGCTGGAGCGCATCGTCGCCGACCTCCTGCCGCACTACGGCCCCGGCTGCCCGGTGGCGATCGTCCACCGCGCCAGCTGGCCGGACCAGGACAGCGTCCGGGGCACCCTGGCCGACATCGTCGAACGGGCGCGGGACAAGGATTTCCGCCGCACCGCGCTGATCCTGGTCGGCGAGGTACTGGCGCCAGGGGATTTCAGCGATTCCAAGCTCTATCGGCAGGGGCCGGGGTAGTCATCAAATGCCTTTATCGCGGCCATGCCGGTGCGCCGTAGCGACCGCTCCTACGGTTACATCGGAGCCTGTAGGAGCGGCCCATGGCCGCGATAAAACACCCCTACCCTAGAGAGAAATGACGGCGATTTCCGGAGTTCAATACCCCGCCCCACCCTCGCCACCGCTGACGATGGCCACGCCCGAGCTGGTCCCCAGGCGGGTCGCGCCGGCGTCCAGCATGGCCTGGGCGGTGGCGCGGTCACGCACGCCGCCGGAGGCTTTCACGCCCATTTCCGGACCCACTTCTTCGCGCATCAGGCGGACATCGTCCAGGGTCGCGCCGCCGTGGCCGAAACCGGTGGAGGTCTTGACGAAGGCGACGCCGAGGTCGCGACAGATCCGGCAGGCCTGGCGCTTCTGTTCATCGTCGAGCAGACCGGTCTCCAGGATCACCTTGAGAGGTACCGCGCCACAGGCGGCCTGCACCGCGGCGATGTCGGCTGATACCTCTTCCAGCAGGCCATCCTTGAGCCAGCCGAGGTTGACCACCATGTCGATCTCCCCGGCCCCGGCGGCGATGGCCTGCTCGGCCTCGAAGGCCTTGGCCGCGCTCAGCCCGGCGCCGAGCGGAAAGCCTACCACCGCGCAGACCTTGACCGCGCTGCCGGCCAGTTGCGCCGCGGCATGGGGGACCTGGGCGGAATTCACGCACACCGAATAGAAGCCATGGGTGCGCGCCTCCTGGCACAGGCGGTCGATCTGGGCGCGGCGGGCATCGGCGGCGAGCAGGGTGTGGTCGATGGTCTTGGCGAGTTCGCCGGGTTCAAGCTGCATGGGGCCTCCTCAGGCACGGGTAGCGTATGATCGGATCAGAATTCTTGGTTGGTGCGGCCTGCACCTCTAGTCGGACTCCCCTAGCGCACCCCTCATGGATAGCAAGAAAGCCGCTCGGCTCAAGCTGATGCACCAGGCGCTGCAGGATCAGCACGCCATTCACCTGCGCGAGATGGCCCAGCTGCTGGGTGTCTCGGAAATGACCCTGAGACGCGACCTGCGGCTCCCGCCGGACGGCCTGCGCCTGCTCGGCGGTCATGTCACCCGCGATGTCGGCGGCAGCGAGGCGCCCGGCTACCAGGTGGTGGAACAGGACCTGCGCCAGGTCGAGGAAAAGCGTCGCATCGGTCGGCTGGCCGCGGCGCAGATCCGCGCCGGCGACACCGTCTTCCTCGATTGCGGGACCACCACGCCCTTCGTGGTGGACTTCATTCCCGATGACCTGGAATTCACCGCCGTCTGCCATTCGCTCAATGTGCTGCTCAAGCTGCAGCAGAAGGTCAACTGCACCCTGGTGGTCTGCGGCGGCACCTTCCAGCGCAAGAACCAGATTTTCGAGAGTCGCCTGGAGACCGGGGTGCTCGATGGCGTGCGCCTCACCCATGCCTTCGTCTCGGCGGCCGGGGTGAGCGCGGACTTCGGCGTCACCTGCTTCAATTTCAACGAGGTCGAGGTCAAGCAGAAGGTCCTGCGCCAGGCCCAGCAGCGGCTCCTGCTGGTCGACCATACCAAGTTCGACGTGGTGCGCGCCGCGCATTTCGCGGTGCTCGGCGACTTCGACCTGGTGGTCAGTGACGGACGCATTCCGCGCAGCTATCGCGAGCGGATCGAGGCGAACGGCGCGCAACTGCTTACCTGATCCGCGCCGGGTCGGCCAGGCGCGCCAGCAGCGCCTCGCGCTCGGCGGCGGCGAGATAGCCGGTCCGGACGCTGAAGGCGCGGCGTTCACCCGGTTGCAGCTGCTGCACCTGCCCCTTGGTCGTCTCGGCCAGATAGCCCTCCGGTTCGCAGGTCGCCGGCAGCACGAAGGCCGCCACCTGCTGATCGGGGTTGTGCAGCACCCAGCGCGTGGCATGGGGCAAGTCCTGCGGGCGATAGGCCGTGTAGAAGGCGGCGCCGCCCGGATGCTCCAGCAGGAAATGCGCCTCCCCCGCCGCGTCGGTCCCCGGCGCATCGATGAAACTGACGATCTCCGGCTGGTAGCGCGCCGGCGCATCCAGCACCCGCAGTCGCTCGGGGTCTTCCGCCAGTGCGGCGATGAAGGCCTGCCAGTCGGCGGTCGGCCGCACATGGGCCGGCACGCTGGTGCGCACCCGGGTGCGGGCCACCCCGAGCGGCTCATGGAAGCGTCCGCCGGGCACATAGGCGTAGTTCATGTGCGCCATGTACATCAGGTCCATGGGCTGGCCGGCCTGGTTTTCCACCTCCAGGCCCAGTTCGAACACCGCGCTGTCCGCTCTCAGGGTCACGCGGGGCTGGGCGCGATAGCGATCGCCGAAGCCCATGGCGTAGTCGTGGCGGCCGCCCAGGCGCAGGAAATCGCCCTCCGCGTCCCGGCCCAGTTCCAGCCAGGCCTCGTTCAGCGGCGCGCAGGGCAGCTCGCCGTGCAACTCGTGGCTGTCCTCCGGTGCCGGGCAGCCGTTGCGCAGCACCCCGGCGTGGAACATGAAGCAGCCATAGGTCTCGATGATCCGCCGGGTCGGCCGCGGTTGGTCGAACAGCCCCGGCATGGTCAGGCGGCAGCCGTCGAAGCTGGCGTCCCAGATCATCTGCCCCTGGTAGGGCAGCACCACCAGGCGGCCACGACGATTCTCCAGCGCCAGGGCGCGCACCCCGGAGGGATAGGTCCAGGCGCGCACCTGGAAGGCGTCGCTGGCGAGCAGGGTGCGCTCGTCGGCGGTGAATTGCTCAGGCTGCAGGGGCAGGCGTACGGACATGACGGCGCCCTCCTCAGGCGGTCTGGGCGGCGCCCACCGGCAGCCGTTCGCTGGCCGGGTGACGCAGGCAATAGAGGGCGTAGGCGACGATCACCGTGAAGCACAGCAGCGGCACCGAATAGGCCAGCTGCATGTTGCCGCCGGTGTAGTCCGACAGCAGGCCCTGGAAGATCGGGATCACCCCGCCGCCGACGATGCTCATCACCAGCAGCGAGCCGCCGAATTCGGTGTCCCGGCCGATGCCGTCGACGGTCAGGCCATAGATGGTCGGCCAGCAGGGGCCAAGGAAAATGCTCACGCCCACGGCGGCGTACACCGCGGTGATGTTGGGCACCAGGATGGTGTAGGCCAGCAGCGCGATGCACAGCACCCCGTAGACGCCCAGCACCTTGGCCGGATGCCAGCGGCGCATCAGCAGGTTGGCGATCAGCTTGCCGACGAAATAGGCGGCGAAGGTGGTGAGCAGGAACCAGGAGGCGCTGCGCTCGTTCATGCCGCCGAGTTGCATGGCCAGGCGGATGGTGAAGCTCCAGACGCCGACCTGGGCGCCGACGTAGAGGAATTGCGCCAGCACGCCAAAGACGAAGCGCGGATTGCGTCGCAGCCGACCCAGGCTGGCGGCGACGCCGTCGCCCTCGCTGCGTACGCGCTCGTTGCCCTTGCAGGCCGGATAGCGGGTGCAGGCGATCAGCACGAAGATCAGCACCAGCACGCCGATCATCCATTGGTAGGGCGTCAGGGTGGCCTGGATCATCTGCAACTGCTGGGCGGCGGCCTCGGCGGGATTCATCTGCAGCAGCTGCGCCTGGCTGGCGTCACCCTCCTTGAACATCACGAAACTGCCGACATAGACCCCGGTCATGGCGCCGAAGGGGTGGAAGGTCTGGGAGATGTTCAGCCGACGGGTGCCGGTCTCGCGCGGCCCGAGCAGGGTCGAGTAGGTGTTGCAGGCGGTCTCCAGAAAGGACAGTCCGGCGGCGATCACGAACAGCGCCAGCAGGAACATGCCGTACTTGGCCATGGAGGCGGCGGGAAAGAACAGCAGGCAGCCGACCATGTAGAGGAACAGGCCGAAGAGGATGGTCGTCTTGTAGCTGAAGCGCCGCACCATCAGCGCGGCGGGCAGGGCCAGGAAGAAATAGCCGAGATAGAAGGCCGACTGGACGAAGGCGGTCTGGAAGTCACTGAGCAGGAAGGCCTTCTTGAAGTGGGCGATGAGCACGTCGTTCATGCTCGCCGCCGCGGCCCAGAGGGCGAAGATGCAGCACAGCAGGATGAAGGCGAACCACGGCGTGCGGTTCAGGTAGTAGCCGTCGGCACTGGGCCGCAGGGGTGACTGGCTCATTGTTGTTCTCCGTAGGGGTGCCAGGGTGGGGGATCGCCGACCTTGCGTCAGAGGTCCAGGGAAGCGAGGTAGTCTTCGAAGACCGCGGCCTCGGGATAGGAGGTCTGGGTGCCGCGCCCGGTGACCGACAGCGCCGAATAGGCCACCGCCCGCTGCATGGCCTCCCGCAGGCCCAGGCCTTGGACGCGGCCATGGGCGAAGCAGCCGATGAAGGCATCGCCGGCGCCGGTGGTGTCGAGGGCCGCCACCCGCTGGCCGGGCAGGCTGAATTCGCCCTCCTCGCCCACGTACAGTGCGCCCGCGGCGCCCAGGGTGACCACCACGTGCCGGATGCCGCGACCGGCCAATACCCGCGCGGCGGCGAAGGCGCTGTCGCGATCCGCCACCGGCAGACCGCTGACCAGGGCCAGCTCGGTCTCGTTGGGGACGAAGTAGTCCAGCCGGGCGAGGTGCGCGGCGCTCAGGTCGGCCACCGCCGGCGCCGGATTGAGCAGCACCGGGATCCCCAGGCGCTGACCGCAGTCGATGGCGGCATAGACGGTCTCCAGGGCGATCTCCAGTTGCAGCACGATCAGCGCGCAGTCGCGCAGATCGGCTTCCGCGGCCTGGATGTCGGCCGGACCGAGGGCGGCATTGGCGCCCTTCACGATGAGGATGCTGTTGTGCGAATCGGGCTGCACGAAGATCGGCGCCACGCCGCTGGAGCGCCCGGGCGCGCGGGTGACGTGGCGGGTGTCGATGCCGAAGCGGCGGAAGTTGGCCAGGGTGTTGTCGGCGAAGAGGTCGTCGCCGACCTTGGTCACCATCAGCACCTCGCTGCCCAGCTTGGCCGCGGCGACCGCCTGGTTGGCGCCCTTGCCGCCACAGCCGAGGGCGAAGTCCGGCGCTTCCAGCGTCTCGCCCTGCGCGGGCAGTCGCTCGATATAGGTGATGAGATCGACCATGTTGCTGCCGATGACCGCGATTTTGCCCATGCCGAGCGCGCCTCCGTTTTTCTTGATGTTATTAAATTAACGGTTTTTGTTAATTTTCCATCATAGATACTGCAACTCGGGGCGCAGCTCAAGCGCCGGTGATCGTCCACGGACGACAGCGGGCGTCCAACGCTCAAGGCTGGGAGCTGCGACACACGAAATGCGAGAAACGGAGAGATCAGACGGCGGTGCGGTACGACAGCGGGAAGCGGCGCACCGGGGACCCGGTGCGCGCGGGGCGGATCAGTGGAAGAGTTCGGCGATGAACACGGCGCCAATGAAGGTGCCGAAGCCGGCGGTCAGGGAGACCACCACGATGCGCCAGCCCAGCCGGCGAAAGGCCGGGATGTCCTTGGCGATGGACAGGCCGGCGAAGGCCAGCATGGGCGTGATCACCGCCAACACGCCGACGCTGTTGGCGGCGGCGGTGATCTGAGGCGCCAGCGGGCACCAGGGCGAGGTGAGGAACATGGCCACCAGCGACACCCAGCACACCGCCGGCACCTTGCGGCGGAACAGCTGGCAGAGCAGCTCGCCGACGACGGCCGCGCCGATCATCAGCGCCACCGCGATGAGGGCGGCAGCCGGCAGCGTCTTGGTCGCCACGAAGGTGCCCAGCAGGGCCAGGCCGGCCGCGGCGAACCAGGCACTCAGGCGTCCCGACCAGCCCAGCTCCACCGGCTCGTCCACCACCGTCTGGTCTACCGCGCTCTGGGCGAAGGAGGCCTTGGTCGTCCGGCCGATACGCGGCTCCAGCACCCGATAGCCCCAGACCGCCAGCGGCAGGGAGATGAACAGGGTGAAATAGGTACCCAGGGTGGTGGTGATGAGGTTGGCCGCGGCGGCCAGCGCCATGACCTCCTTGGCCACCTCGGGGGTCTGCTGGGCCGCCACCGCACCGGCCGCGGCGGCCATGATGCTGCCCGAGCCGATGCCGGCGCCCATGGCCAGCGAATAGGGGTGGAAGATGTTGAGGCTGGCGATGAAGCCGGCGACGATGGCCATGAACACCGCGCCGATCAGGGTGCCGGTGAGGTACTCGGCGAGCACGCCGCGGCCTTCCGGGGAGTCCATGCCGTAGCGTTCGCCGATGATCGCCAGGCTCGGTTCGCGCCCCACGGAGAAGGTGGCGCCGATGGCCTCGCGCTTGATGCCCAGCAGCAGCGCCACGGGCAGGCCGAGCAGGATGGTGCCGACGAAATGGCCCAGCTCCTGGAAGGCCAGCGCCCAGCCGGCGGCGATCACCGTGGGCAGGGAACCGCCCACCACCAGGCCGAGCTTGGCGATGAAGATCAGCAAGGCGTACTGCAGGATGGCCGCCGAGCGCACCTGGGCGCTACGGCTGACGCTCAGGCCCTGCGGCAGTCGCGTGCTGGCCAGGCCAATGGCGGCGCCCAGCAGCAGCGCCCAGATCATCGGCAACAGCACCACCTTGCCCGGGCCCAGCGGGATGCTGACCGAGCCGATCAGCTCGGCGATCAGCAGCACCAGCGCCGCCCAGAAATAGAGTTTCACGGTATCGCTGACAGCTCGGTCCTGGCCCACGGCCAGCGTCGGATTGGCGCTCATTCTTCCCCCTGCGGCCCGCTCGCGGGCTCGGTTGTTGGTATGGTTGGCAGTCGCGAGCGGCGAAGCCCGCTGGGCAGAAAAGGGCTCCGCGAGGGAGCGCGACCCGGTCGTTCTGGAGGTCTGGTCGAGGTCGCACGGCTGGCGTACCGGAGGCTGGAAGCCCGCCGCGGACAGGGTCTCGCGCGGGGTTCTGCGCCGTTCCGGGGCTCTGCGTCGCGGGCCTCGGCCAGGCCGGGGCGGCCGTGGTCTTGGCCCGAGTATGGACAGCGCCCTGTTCTCTCTCCAATACTGGAAATGGCCTTTTCCGTTGCCTTTACGAGAACACACGGATGCGTGGAATTCACGAACAACGCTTGCACTATTTCGTCGAGGCGGTGCGGCTGGGCAGCGTGCGCGCCGCCGCCGACGCCCTGGACATCGCCCCGTCCGCAGTCAGCCGGCAGATCGCCCAGGTCGAGGCGGAACTGGGCGTCGACCTGATCGAGCGCCACCGCCGCGGCATCACCCCGACCGAGGCCGGGCGCCTGGTGCTGGATTACTTCCGCCAGCGTCAGACCCAGCTCGACGGGCTGAGAGACGCCATCGCCGATCTGCAGGGGCTGCGCACCGGTCGCGTGGTGCTGGCCATCGGCGAAGGCTTCATCGGCGACCTGTCGCGCAGCCTGGGCGACTTTTCCGCGCGGCATCCGGAGATCGAGGTCAGGGTCAACGTGGTGGGCACCAACGAGGTGATTCGCCAGGTGATGGAAGACGAGGCGCAACTGGGGCTGGTGTTCAATCCGCCGCGCGATCCGCACCTGCGGGTGCATGGCAGCCGCGGGCAGCCGCTCTATGCCATGGTGGCGCCGGACCATCCGCTGGCCGCGACCCAGGGCCCCGTGACCCTGACGGAGCTGGGCCAGCATCGCCTGGCGCTGCCGGACATCTCCTACGGCATCCGCCAGATGCTCGACGCCGTGGAGCAGGCCGCCGGCCAGCGCCTGGCGCCGACCCTGACCTGCAACACCTTCGCCCTGCTCAAGCACTATGCCCAGCAGGGCGGCGTCACGCTCCTGCCGCTGTTCGCCGCGACCCAGGAACTGGACAGCGGCGCCTTGCGCGCCCTGCCCCTGGCCGATCCCGGCTTCGCCCGTGCCCACGTCGAACTGGTCACCCGCCTGGGCCGCAAGCTCAGCCGCGCCGCGGACGAGTTGCGGACCAGCCTGGTGCAGCAGATGACCGCCTTTCGCTGAGCGCCTGCCCAAAGCCAGCTGCGCGTCGGCCAAACTGCGTTGAAAAGGCCCTGGGTCGCCAGCCCGGCCGGAATGCTCATTTACCATGAGTAAACTCCGCTTCCTCAGGCCTTTGATTCGCTAGCGCTCACCCTCCGGGCCAGCCTTCGGCTGTTACTCCCGTTGGTCGTTGCGCCTTGCTTGACTCTAGCTCGCAAGCCTTTGAGCAGACGCTAAGGCGTCTCAGGCGGGCAGTTCCTGGCGCACCAGCTCGGCCCACAACCGTACGGCCGGTTCGATGATGGCGTCGTTGAAGTCATAGGCCGGGTTGTGCAGCGGCGCCGAGGGCTGGGCGCCGTCGACCCCCAGCCAGAGATAGGCGCCGGGACGCGCCGCCAGCATGAAGGCGAAGTCCTCGGAGGCCATGGATGGCGGTACGCCGTCGCTGACCCGCTCGGCACCAAAGGCCTTTACCGCCGCCTCACGCACCCGCGCGGCCTGGGCCGGATGGTTCTGGGTCACCGGATAGCCGCGGGTGAATTCCAGCTCGCCGCGCACGCCCTGAGCCAGCGGCGCCTGGGCGACGATCTCGCCGATCAGCCGCTCCACCTCGGCGCGCACCGCGCCGTCCAGGCAACGCACCGTGCCCCGGAGTCGCGCCACCTCGGGGATGACGTTGATCGCCTCCCCCGCTTCCATCATGGTCACGCTGACCACCGCCGACGCCAGCGGCGAGATCCGCCGGGCAACGATGGTCTGCAGCTGCAGGATCAGGTCCGCCGCGGCGACGATGGGATCGCGGCCGCGCTCGGGCATGGCCGCGTGGCAGCCCTTGCCGGTCAGAGTGATGGCGAAGGTGTCCAGCGAAGCCATCATGGCACCCGGATTGACCACCACCTGCCCGGCCGGCAGCCCCGGCCAGTTGTGCAAGCCGTAGATGGCGTCCATCGGAAACCGTTCGAACAGGCCGTCCTCGATCATCTTCTGGGCGCCGCCGAGATTCTCTTCGGCGGGCTGGAAGACGAAGTAGAGGGTGCCGCGAAAATCGCGGTTCTCACTCAGGTGGCGCGCAGTGGCCAGCAGGATGGCGGTGTGGCCGTCATGGCCGCAGGCATGCATGCGCCCGGCGGCGGTGGAACGATGGGGCACGTCCCCCACCTCCTGCATCGGCAGGGCGTCCATGTCGGCGCGCAGCCCGAGGCTCGGGCCCTCGCCATGGCGCAACACCCCGACCACGCCGGTGCCGCCGAGGCCACGATGGACCTCCAGGCCGAAGCCCTCCAGCAATTCGGCGACCCGCGCCGCGGTGCGGTGCTCGGCGAAACCCAGTTCGGGATGGGCGTGGAAATCGCGACGCCAGCTGCGGGCGTCGTCCAGCAGCGCTTGGTGAATGGTCATGGGCTACTCCAGGCTGGCGCCGTAGCCGAAGCCGGCGGCGGGGACGGCGGCGGTTTCCACCCAGACGCTCTTCACCTCGCTGTATTCGCGCAGGGCGTCGAGGCCGGAGGAGCGACCGTAGCCGCTCTCGCCATAGCCACCGAAGGGCGAGCTGACGTGGATGGTCTTGTAGCCGTTGACCCAGAAGGTGCCGGCGCGCACGCCACGGGCCACCCGGTGGGCACGCCCGACGTCACGGGTCCAGACCGCCCCGGCCAGGCCGAAGCGGCTGTCGTTGGCGATGCGGATGGCGTCGGCCTCGTCCTTGAAGGGAATGGCCACCACCACCGGCCCGAAGATCTCTTCCTGGGCGCAGCTCAGGCCATTGTGGCCGGCCAGCACCGTGGGATTGACGTAGTAGCCGGTCCCGGCGGGCAGCGGCTCGACGCCATTGGCGACATGCCGCGCGCCTTCGCCCAGGGCGCCTTCCACCATGGTGCGCACATGGGCGAATTGCTTGGCGTTGTGGATCGGACCGATCTGGGTCTCGGGATCACTGGGATCGCCGACCTTGAACTGGCTGGCGGCGCGGGCCACCGCCTGGATGAAGCGCTCGTAGATGGATTCCTGCACCAGCAGCCGCGAACCCGAGACGCAACTCTGGCCGGCGCCGGAAAAGATCGCCGCCTGGGCACCGCGCACGGCCAGGTCCAGGTCGGCGTCTTCGAAGACGATGTTGGCCGACTTGCCACCCAGCTCCAGCACCACCGGGATGCAGCGCTGGGCCGCGGCGGCGGCGATGTGCCGGCCGGTGGCCGGCGAGCCGACGAAGACCACCTTGCGGATGTCGGCGTGGGCGATCACCTGCTGGCCCACGGTATGCCCCTGGCCGGCGAGGACGTTGACCAGGCCCTTGGGCGCACCGGCGCGTTCCACCAGCACGCCGAGCAGCAGCGAGGTCACCGGGGTCAGCTCGGAGGGCTTGAGGATCACCGCGTTGCCGGCGGTGATGGCTGGGGCGATCTGCCAGCCACCGGTGAAGATGGGCGCGTTCCAGGGGGTGATCTGCAGCACCGTGCCCAGGGGTTCGTAGGTCACGTAGTTGAGATGGCTGGTGGGCACCGGGATGACTTCGCCGTGCAGCTTGTCGGCCCAGCCGGCGTAGTACTCGAACATCTCGGCGACCTTGAGCACCTCGACGCGGGCATCACGGATCGGCTTGTTGGCGGTCTGGGATTCCAGTTGCGCCAAAACCTCGGCTTCCTCGCGGATCAGGGCGCCGACCCGGTAGATGATGCGCCCGCGCGCCTGGGCGGTCAGGGCACGCCATTCCTCGCGCGCCCGGCGGGCGGCGGTATCGGCGCGCTCGACCACGGCCAGGTCGGCGTCGGGGTAGCTGTAGGCGGGGCTGTCGTCATGGGCGTTGCGCACGGTGATCCGCTCGCCGCTGCCGTCGACGAAGGCGCCGTCCACAAAGCTGGCGACCTGCTGGCGGTCGCCCCAGAAGGGCTTGAGCAATTCCAGTGTCTTGGCGTTCATCATGATCATTCCCCCTTGCCGAACAGGTCTTCGCTGGTGCGTCGTGCGATGGCGCAGAAATCCTCGCCATCGGCCAGGGTCTCGGCGCTCGCCTTCCAGGCCTGGGCCGTAGCCGCGGCCAGTGGCAGGTCGAGGCCGAGTTCGGCGATGAGCTGCTGGGCCAGGCCCACGTCCTTGCGCATCAGGCCCATGGTGAAGCCGGAGTCGTAGGCCTTGTTCAGCACCCAGGTGGGGAACATGCCCTGGCTGGCGGCGCTGCGCCCGGAACCGGCATTGATGCCTTCGAGCAGCTTTTCCGGGGCGACGCCGGCACGGGCGGCCATGGTGACGGCTTCTGCGGTGGTGATCAGGTGCGCCGCGGCCAGGAGGTTGTTGGCGATCTTGGCGATGTTGCCGGCACCCACGGCGCCGATATGCACCCGGGTCGCGCTCATGGCTTCCAGCGCCGGCAGCGCCTTGGCCAGGGCCGCCTCGCTACCGCCGATCACCATGGTCATGGTGCCGGCCGCGGCACCGGCGGGGCCGCCGGAAACCGGGGCATCGAGGAAGTCGGCGCCGACCTCGGCGAAGGCCGCCGCCACCCGGCGACTGGTCTCCGGGGTGGAGGTAGTGGTGTCGACCACCACGGTGCCCGGTCGCACGCGGCTGACCAGACCCGCCTCGCCCAGGCACACGGCCTCGACATGCTCGGCCTTGGGCAGCGACAGCACGATGACGTCGCTGCTGGCGGCCAGGGCCGCCAGGTCGCCGGCGATGGCCACGCCCTGGGCGGCGACCCGCTCGCAGGCGGCGCTGGAAGGATCCAGTCCGGTGACGGTCACGCCCTTGCGCGCCAGGGTGATCGCCATGTTGCCGCCCATGTTGCCGAGTCCGATGACCCCGACCTGCCTGCCCATGCCTTGTTCCTCTGCTTCGAATTGGCGGTGACCGACCCGGTGGCCGGCTCCTTGGCGATCGAGTATGGGAGGCCCCAGGCATCACCACCAATACGGCATTCGGACTTTCATGTTGCGCAAAAGGCAACGTGAGCCAGAGGCACCAGCATCGTGCAAAGGCGCGATTCAAGGGCACTGCCCAGCCCCAGACTGGTGCAAGGCGACCGACCGCGAAGTCACCGCCGAGGCCGAGGCGCCAGTCCCTATGCGTCTCGCCGACGCCTGGCACAGTTCCTGAAAAGGCGCCCTGGCTGGCCAGCAGTCCAGCCCAACAACAGCGCACGTTCGCTCAGGAGCCTTTCGCATGAAGCGCCGCCCTCTACTGAAGACCACCCTTGCCGCCTCCGCCCTGCTCATGAGCGGCCTGTTTCCCTGGAGTGCCGCCCACGCCGCGGACACCATCAAGGTCGGTATCCTGCATTCGCTGTCCGGCACCATGGCCATCTCCGAGACCTCGCTCAAGGACATGGCGCTGATGACCATCGACGAGATCAACGCCAAGGGCGGGGTACTGGGCAAGAAGCTGGAACCCGTGGTAGTGGATCCGGCCTCCAACTGGCCGCTGTTCGCCGAGAAGGCGCGCCAGCTGGTGACCCAGGACAAGGTCGCGGTCACCTTCGGCTGCTGGACCTCGGTCTCGCGCAAATCGGTCCTGCCGGTCTATGAAGAACTCAACGGCCTGCTGTTCTACCCGGTGCAGTACGAAGGCGAAGAGATGTCGCCCAACGTCTTCTACACCGGCGCGGCGCCGAACCAGCAGGCCATCCCGGCAGTGGAATACCTGATGAGCGAAGAAGGCGGCGGTGCCAAGCGCTTCTTCCTGCTGGGCACCGACTACGTCTATCCGCGCACCACCAACAAGATTCTGCGCTCCTTCCTGCACAGCAAGGGCGTGCAGGACAAGGACATCGAAGAGGTCTACACCCCCTTCGGCCACAGCGATTACCAGACCATCGTCGCCAACATCAAGAAGTTCTCCGCCGGCGGCAAGACCGCGGTGGTCTCCACCATCAACGGCGACTCCAACGTGCCCTTCTACAAGGAACTGGGCAACCAGGGCCTGAAGGCCACCGACGTGCCGGTAGTGGCCTTCTCGGTGGGCGAGGAAGAACTGCGCGGCATCGACACCAAGCCGCTGGTGGGCCAGCTGGCCGCCTGGAACTACTTCGAGTCGCTGGATAACCCGGTGAACAAGAAGTTCGTCGAGGCCTGGAAGGCCTACGCCAAGGCCAAGAACCTGCCCAACTACCAGACCGCCGTGACCAACGACCCCATGGAAGCCACCTACATCGGCATCCACATGTGGGCCCAGGCGGTGGAAAAGGCCGGCAGCACCGACGTCGACAAGGTGCGCAAGGCCATGGCCGGCCAGACCTTCGCCGCGCCGGACGGCTACACCGTGAAGATGGACGAGAAGAACCATCACCTGCACAAGCCGGTGATGATCGGCGAGGTCCAGGACGACGGCCAGTTCAACGTCGTCTGGCAGACCGAGGGCCCGGTCCGCGCCCAGCCCTGGAGCCCCTACATCCCCGGCAACGACAAGAAGTCCGACGAACCGGTGAAGAGCGGCCAGTAACGGCCAGCCTTCACTCCCGGCCCCTCACTCCGAGGGAAGGGGAGCAAAACGCCGCTCAGCTTGTAGCTCTTGCCCCCTCCCCCCTGGGGAGAGGGTTGGGGTGAGGGGCAAGAGACGCTCTAAGGCCATCAGCTCTTCCTCCTCTCTCCTAGGGAGAGGGCCAAGGCGCTGCCCGCCAAAACCGGAAGCGCCCGCAACAGCAACGCTCCGCTCCGCCCCCTCTCCCCCTGGGAGAGGGCTGGGATGAGGGCCCGCCAGCGCACCCGGCCAGACCGCCGGGCGCCGGCACCAGAAACGAGGCCACGCCCGCCCTCTCCCGGAGACGCCGTGCAGGAGCCTTTACCCACCGACGAGGCCGAGTATGTCCCTACGCCTTTTTCTACTGCCCCTGCTGTTGCTGCTCATGGGCACCGCCCAGGCCGGCCCCGCCGCCGACCTGGCCGCCGCCAGCGCCAACGACCAGGCCAAACTCCTCCAGGACTGGGCCGCCGCGCCCGATCCCGCCCAGCTCCCGGTGCTCCAGGCACTGCAGGACGGCCGCTTCTATGTCGATGAAGACAAGCGGCCCTTCTACAAGACCGGCGACAGCTACAGCGCCGCCGAAGACGACGCCGCCACTCCCACCGGCACACCCAAGCCGGTACGCCTGAACAACCGCCTGCGCATCCTCATCGGCGCCGCCCAGGCCAGCGGCGGGCTGCTGTCGCCCGATGCCAGCGTGCGCCTGGCCGCCGCCCTGGCCCTGCGCCAGGAGGCCAAGCCCGAGCAGCGTGCCTTCCTGGAAAAGCGTTTGCAGAGCGAAGCCGACAAGGACGTCAAAGGCGCCCTTGCCGCCGCCCTGGCCAATCTGCAGCTGACCGACCCCGATCCCGCCGTGCGCCTGGCCGCGGTGCGGCTGCTCGGCGAATCTGGCGAGCCCCAGGCCAAGACCCGCCTGCAGGCCCTGCTCGATCCGGCCGTGGAAGCCAACGAAGACGTCCGCAAGGCCGCTGCCACCGGCCTTGCCCAGGTGGACCGCAAGCTGCTGCTGGGCGACCTGCTCGGCCAGGCCTTCACCGGGTTGTCGCTCGGCTCCATCCTGCTGCTGGCCGCTCTGGGTCTGGCCATCACCTATGGCCTGCTCGGCGTCATCAACATGGCCCACGGCGAGATGCTGATGCTCGGCGCCTACAGCACCTATGTGGTGCAGCTGACCCTGCAACGCCTGGCGCCCGAATGGCTGGCCTGGTACCCGCTGCTGGCGCTGCCGGTGGCCTTCGCCGTCACCGCCGCCATCGGCATGGCGCTGGAGCGCACCGTGATCCGCCACCTCTATGGCCGCCCGCTGGAAACCCTGCTGGCCACCTGGGGCATCAGCCTGATGCTGATCCAGGCGGTGCGGGTGCTGTTTGGCGCCCAGAACGTCGAGGTGGCCAACCCGGCCTGGCTGTCCGGCGGCATCCAGGTGCTGCCCAACCTGCTCCTGCCGTGGAACCGGGTGATCATCCTCGGCTTCGTGGTCTTCGTGCTGATCCTCACCTGGACCCTGCTGAACAAGACCCGCCTGGGCCTCAACGTGCGCGCCGTGACCCAGAACCGCAACATGGCCGCCTGCTGCGGGGTACCGACGGGTCGCATCGACATGCTCGCCTTCGGCCTCGGTTCCGGCATCGCCGGCCTCGGCGGCGTGGCCCTGTCGCAGATCGGCAACGTCGGTCCGGACCTTGGCCAGAGCTACATCATCGACTCCTTCCTGGTAGTGGTGCTCGGCGGCGTCGGCCAACTGGCCGGCAGCGTGCTGGCGGCCTTCGGCCTGGGCATCGTCAACAAGATCCTCGAACCCCAGATCGGCGCCGTGCTGGGCAAGATCCTCATCCTCGGCCTGATCATCCTGTTCATCCAGAAGCGGCCCCAGGGCCTGTTCGCCCTCAAGGGGAGGGTCATCGATTGAACCAGCCACTCGCGCTTACCGCTGTGCAGAAGGTCGGCCCGCGCCTGAGCCTGGCCGTGCTCGGCCTGGCCCTCGCCGTGCTGATCGCCCTGCCGCTCTTGTCCCTGCTGCCGGCCGACAACCCCTTCCAGGTCTCGGCCTACACCCTCACCCTGGTGGGCAAGATCCTCTGCTACGCCATCGTCGCCCTGGCGCTGGACCTGGTCTGGGGGTATGCCGGGATGCTCTCCCTCGGCCACGGGCTGTTCTTTGCCCTGGGCGGCTACGCCATGGGCATGTACCTGATGCGCCAGGCCGCCGGTGACGGTCTGCCGCCGTTCATGAGCTTTCTCTCCTGGACCCGCTATCCCTGGTTCTGGGCCGGCACCGACCACTTCCTCTGGGCGCTGTGCCTGGCGGTGCTGGCCCCCGGTCTGCTGGCCCTGGCGTTCGGCTTCTTCGCCTTCCGTTCGAAGATCAAGGGCGTCTACTTCTCGATCATGACCCAGGCGCTGACCTTTGCCGGCATGCTGCTGTTCTTTCGCAACGAGACCGGCTTCGGCGGCAACAACGGCTTCACCGGCTTCACCACCCTGCTGGGCTTTCCGGTCGCCGCCCAGGGCACCCGGGCGGTGCTCTTCCTGCTCACCGTGGCCCTGCTGGTGGCCAGCCTCTGGCTGGGCTGGCGCCTGGCGCAGAGCAAGTTCGGCCGCATCCTCACGGCGATCCGTGACGCCGAGAATCGAGTGACCTTCTGCGGCTACGATCCGCGCGGCTTCAAGCTGTTCGTCTGGGTACTGTCGGCGGTGCTCTGCGGCCTGGCCGGGGCGCTCTACGTACCCCAGGTGGGCATCATCAACCCCAGCGAGATGGCCCCCACCAACTCTATCGAAGCGGCCATCTGGGTCGCCCTCGGCGGACGCGGCAGCCTGATCGGCCCGGTGCTCGGCGCCGGCATCGTCAACGGCGCGAAAAGCTGGTTCACCGTGGCCTTCCCCGAATACTGGCTGTTCTTTCTCGGCGCCCTGTTCATCGTCGTCACCCTCTATCTGCCGCGTGGCGTGATCGGCCTCATCAAGAAGGAGCGCGACGCATGAAAGCCGCCCCCGTACCTCCCACCGCCGCGGAAGTGCTCGATGCCGGCATCGGCGCCGAAGCCAGCGGTCTCGGCCATCGCGCCGGCACGGGCCTGGATACCCGCCACGGCACCATCCTCAGCCTGGAAGGCATCGAGGTCAGCTTCGATGGCTTCAAGGCCCTGCGCGACCTCAACCTCTACATCGGCGTCGGCGAATTGCGCTGCATCATCGGCCCCAACGGCGCCGGCAAGACCACCATGATGGACGTCATCACCGGCAAGACCCGCCCCGACCGCGGCAGCGCCTGGTTCGGCGAGACCCTGGACCTGACCCGCCTGCAACCGGTGGAAATCGCCCAGGCCGGCATCGGTCGCAAGTTCCAGAAGCCCACGGTGTTCGAGGCCCTGACGGTCTGGGAAAACCTCGAGCTGGCGCAACGGACCGACAAGTCGGTCTGGGCCAGCCTGCGCGCGCGCCTCTCCGGCGAACAGCGCGACCGCCTGGAAGAGGTGCTCACCACCATCCGCCTGCAGGAATCCCGCGGCCGCACCGCTGGCCTGCTCTCCCACGGCCAGAAGCAATTCCTCGAGATCGGCATGCTGCTGGTGCAGGAGCCGCAACTGCTGCTGCTCGACGAACCCGTGGCCGGCATGACCGACGCCGAGACCGAATTCACCGCCGAGCTGTTCAAGTCGCTGGTGCCCAGGCACTCGCTGATGGTGGTGGAGCACGACATGGGCTTCGTCGGCAGCATCGCCGACCACGTCACCGTGCTGCACCAGGGCCACGTCCTTGCCGAAGGCTCGCTGGACCAGGTCCAGGCCAACGACCAGGTGATCGAGGTGTATCTGGGGCGCTAGCGCCCCTGACTTGAGAATGCGCATCGCGGCCATGGCCACGAGCGGCACCCTATCCGTAGGAGCGGCCCATGGCCGCGATAGAACCTTCCCGAGGCCCCCATGCTCCAGGTCAACGAACTCCATCAGTACTACGGCGGCAGCCACATCCTGCGTGGCCTGTCCTTCGACGCCCCCATCGGCGAGGTCACCAGCCTGCTCGGCCGCAACGGCGTCGGCAAGACCACCCTGCTGCGCTGCCTCATGGGCCTGATCCCGGCCAAGCGCGGCAGCGTCACCTGGGAAGGCCAGGACATCACCAGTCGCAAGCCGCACCAGCGGGTGCAAGCCGGCATTGCCTACGTGCCCCAGGGCCGCGAGATCTTTCCGCGCCTCACCGTCGAGGAAAATCTGCTCATGGGCCTGTCGCGCTTTCCCGCCCGGGAGGCCCGCGAGGTGCCCGAGTCCATCTATGAGCTCTTCCCCGTGCTGCGGCAGATGCGCCAGCGCCGCGGCGGCGACCTCTCCGGCGGCCAGCAGCAGCAACTGGCCATCGGCCGCGCCCTGGCCAGCCGCCCGCGACTGCTGATCCTCGACGAACCCACCGAAGGCATCCAGCCCTCGGTGATCAAGGAGATCGGCACCGTTATCGCCCACCTCGCCAAGCGTGGCGACATGGCCATCCTGCTGGTGGAGCAGTTCTACGACTTCGCCAGCGAACTGGCCGACGGCTATCTGGTGATGTCCCGTGGCGAGATCGTCCAGCGCGGTCGCGGCGCCGACATGGAGGCCGAAGGGGTACGGGGACTGGTGGCGATCTGAGCCACCAGGGTCGATAATCGAACGCTTCCGCGACCTGCTCGGCCGCCCGCCCGTTCGCCTCGATTGACGAAATTAACCGACTGGTACATTTTCTCTCCAGCGCCGGGCAGCGCCTGCCCGGCAAGACCCCAAGAGAGAAGGCTGTCATGTCCTCCCGTCGCATCCTGGTCCTCAACGGACCCAACCTAAACCTGCTCGGCACCCGCGAACCCGCCACCTACGGCCACGAGACCCTGGCCGACGTCGCCCGGCTGTGTGCCGAGACCGCCGCCGCCGAGGGGTACGAGGTGGATTTCCGCCAGACCAACCACGAAGGCGAATTGCTCGACTGGATCCACGCGGCCCGCGTCGCCTATGCCGGGGTGGTGATCAATCCCGCCGCCTGGACCCACACCTCGGTGGCCCTGCGCGATGCCCTGGTGGCCAGCGAGTTGCCGGTCTACGAGGTGCACCTGTCCAACGTGCATCGCCGCGAAGCCTTCCGTCACCATTCCTATGTCTCGGGCATCGCCGTCGGCGTGATCTGCGGCCTCGGCAGCCAGGGGTATCGCGCCGCCATCAGCGCCCTCATCGCCCACCAGGGAAACTAACGCCATGACCGCACCCAAATCCGTTCTCGCCGGCCTCATCGGCGCCGGCATCCAGGCTTCGCTGACGCCCGCCATGCACGAACGCGAAGGCGACGCCCAGGGCCTCAGATACCTCTACCGCCTGATCGACCTGGACGTGCTCGGCCTCTCCGCCGACGCCCTGCCCGAGCTGCTGCAGGCCGCCCAGCGCACCGGCTTCACCGGTCTCAACATCACCTTTCCCTGCAAGCAGGCGATCATCCCGCTGCTCGACGACCTCTCCCCCGAGGCACGCGGCATCGGCGCGGTGAACACCGTGGTGCTGGCCGACGGCCGCACCGTGGGCCACAACACCGACTGCCTGGGCTTCGCCGAAGGCTTTCGCCGCGGCCTGCCGGACGTGGCCAAGCGGCTGGTAGTGCAGTTGGGCGCTGGCGGCGCCGGCAGCGCCGTGGCCCATGCCCTGCTCGCCGAGGGGGTGGACCAGCTGTTCATCTTCGACGTCGAGGCCGAGCGCGCCCAGGCGCTGGTGGACAACCTGACCCGCCACTTCGGCCCCGGGCGCGCCGCGGTCGGCACCGACCGGGCCGCCGCGGTAGCCGCCGCCGATGGCCTGGTCAACACCTCGCCGGTGGGCATGGCCAAGCTGCCCGGCATGCCACTGCCGGCCGAGTTGCTGCACCCCGGCCTATGGGTCGCCGAGATCATCTATTTCCCGCTGGAAACCGAACTGCTGCGCCAGGCCCGCGCCCTCGGCTGCCGCACCCTGGACGGCGGCACCATGGCCGTGTTCCAGGCGGTCAAGGCCTTCGAACTCTTCAGCGGCCGTACCGCCGACGCCGAACGCATGCAGGCCCATTTCGCCGAATTGCGCGGCTGATAGCGCGTTTGATCGCGGCCATGGGCCGCTCCTACAGGCTCCGATATGCCCCGTAGGAGCGGCCCATGGCCGCGATAATTTCCGCGCAACCATCTACAGCCACACCGCATCCCAAAACGAATAATCACCCGCCCGCTTCACCAGCCCCGCCCTTAGCGGATTGGCGACGATGTAGCGGGCCACCGCCTGCACATCCTCTTCGGCTCGTAGCGCATGGTCATGATAGGCCGGCGCCCACACAGCCCCTTTGGTATTGCGGATCGCATTGACCCGACGCGCGCTTGCCGACTTCAGGCGCAGGACCAACTCTTCCAGGCTGAAACACTCACCCAGCGAAACCAGCCAGTGAACGTGATCCGGCATCAACACCAGGCAAGCAGCCTGGCGTCATTGAGCAGACAAGGATCGCTAAAGGTACGGGCAGCCGTGCACGCCAGATGAAAATCGGAAAAAAGCGGCTGGCTCTCCACGGTCGTGGCGGTAAGGAGATACAGCTGGCCAGGCAGAGAAACACGCCCCCTGCGCAGCGCCGCATGACGTGATGACATCGCTCGTCCTTGAGTGATGAAGACAATTCAAGATCTTAATCGCGGCCATGGCGGTCCGCCGATGCGGCCGCTCCTACAAAAGCATCGCTCTCTGTAGGAGCGGCCCATGGCCGCGATAGAGCCCTACCGCGGCATGTTCGGCTGGCGCCGCGACTTCTTGCGCGGACCGCCCTTGGCGTAGCCGGCGGCCTGGCCTTCCTGGCCCTTGTCCCAGGCCTTGCTGCCGTCGCTGGCGCGGGGCGGCAGGCCGTTGTGCTGGGTCAGGATGCGCCCAGCGCCGGTGCCGGCCTTCTTGCTGCCCACCGGGGTGGAATTCTTGCGTCGCGCGCTCTGGTAACCGGTGTCGCCCACCGGCTGGGTGGCCGGGATCAGCTGATGCTTGCCCGGCCCGATCAGGTCGGCGCGACCCATTTCCTTGAGCGCCTCGCGCAGCATCGGCCAGCCCTTGGGATCGTGATAGCGCAGGAAGGCCTTGTGCAGGCGGCGCTGCTGGTCGCTCTTGACGATGGTCACGCCATCGCTCTTGTAGGTGACCTTGCGCAGCGGATTCTTGCCCGAGTGGTACATGGCCGTGGCGGTGGCCATCGGCGAGGGATAGAAGGCCTGCACCTGGTCCGCACGGAAGCCGTTACGTTTGAGCCACAAGGCGAGGTTCATCATGTCCTCGTCCGTGGTGCCCGGGTGCGCGGCGATGAAGTACGGGATCAGGTACTGCTCCTTGCCCGCCTCCTTGGTGTACTTCTCGAACATCTGCTTGAAGCGGTCATAGCTGCCGATGCCGGGCTTCATCATCTTGTCCAGCGGACCGCGCTCGGTGTGCTCGGGCGCGATCTTCAGGTAGCCGCCGACATGGTGGGTGACCAGTTCCTTGACGTACTCGGGCGATTCCACGGCCAGGTCGTATCTCAGCCCCGAGGCGATCAGGATCTTCTTCACCCCCGGCAGCGCCCGCGCCTTGCGGTAGAGCTCGATCAAGGACGAGTGATCGGTGTTGAGGTTCTCGCAGATGCCGGGGAACACGCACGACGGCTTGCGGCAGTGGCGCTCGATCTCCGGGTCCTTGCAGGCGATACGGTACATGTTGGCGGTCGGCCCGCCGAGGTCCGAGACCACGCCGGTGAAGCCCGGTACCTTGTCGCGCATCTCCTCGATCTCGCGGATGATCGAGTCATGGGAGCGATTCTGGATGATCCGGCCTTCGTGCTCGGTGATGGAGCAGAAGGTGCAGCCACCAAAGCAGCCACGCATGATGTTCACCGAGAAACGGATCATCTCGTAGGCCGGGATCTTTTCCTTGCCATAGGCCGGGTGCGGCACGCGCGCATAGGGCATGCCGAACACGTAGTCCATTTCCTCGGTGGTCATGGGAATGGGCGGCGGCGTGAACCAGACGTCCACGTCGCCATGCCGCTGTACCAGCGCCCGGGCGTTGCCCGGGTTGGTTTCCAGGTGCAGCACGCGGTTGGCGTGGGCATAGAGCACCGGGTCGTTGCGCACCTTCTCGAAGGACGGCAGGCGGATCACCGTCTTGTCGCGGGTCATGCGCGGGCTTTCCAGCAACTGCACCACCTTGGCTTCGTTGGGATCCTCAACCTCACCCTTGGCTTGCTCGATGGCGCAGGCCTCGGTGTCCTGGGTGTTCACATAGGGATTGATGATCTTGTCGACGCGACCGGGACGGTCGATGCGGGTCGAGTCGACCTCGAACCAGCCCTCGGGCGTATCGCGACGGATGAAGGCGGTGCCGCGCACATCGGTGATGGACTCGACGCGCTCGCCACGCGACAGGCGCTGGGCGATCTCCACCACCGCCCGCTCGGCGTTGCCATAGAGCAGGATGTCGGCGGTGGCGTCCATCAGGATCGAGCGGCGGACCTTGTCCTGCCAGTAGTCGTAGTGGGCGATCCGGCGCAACGAGGCCTCGATGCCGCCGAGCACGATCGGCACGTGGCTGTAGGCCTCCTTGCAGCGCTGGCTGTAGACCAGGCTGGCGCGATCCGGTCGCTTGCCGGCGACGTTGCCCGGGGTATAGGCATCGTCGGACCGGACCTTCTTGTCCGCGGTGTAGCGGTTGATCATGGAGTCCATGTTACCCGCGGCCACCCCGAAGAACAGATTCGGCTCGCCGAGCTTCATGAAGTCGTCCTTCGACTGCCAGTCCGGCTGGGCGATGATGCCCACGCGGAAGCCCTGGGCCTCCAGCAGCCGGCCGATGATGGCCATGCCAAAGGACGGATGATCGACGTAGGCGTCCCCGGTGACGATGATGATGTCGCAGCTGTCCCAGCCGAGTTGCTCCATCTCCGCCCGACTCATGGGCAGGAAGGGTGCAGGACCAAAGCACTCGGCCCAGTATTTCGGATAGTCGAACAGCGGCGTGGCGGCTTGCATGGCAGCTTCCGGGAAAGGGGGGTTTTTAGGAGGGCGCGAAGAATAGCACAAAAAATGACCAGTTCAGCCCCCGGACATCGATTGCCTTTGGCTATCGACGGTGGCTCTGGACCCGCCCTCACCCCAACCCTCTCCCCGGGGGAGAGGGGGCAAAAGCACACCGCGCAGCTAGTCGTCCCCCTCTCCCTTGGGGAGAGGGTCGGGGCTAGGGAAGCCCATCGGCAATGCCCTTCAGCCGTAGGGTGGATAACGGCGCAGCCTTGTCCACGCGTAGCTGCCCCCTTCTCCCCAGAGAGGACCGAGGAACGCTACCCAACGGCAGCATGCTCTTCCCCCTCGCCCTCCGGGAGAGGGACGGAGTGAGGGAAAGTCCACTCAGCGGCCCAACTCGACAGGAGTGCTACCATAGCCGCCCGCTCCCCTTCACCACCGAGACGCCCCCGTCCATGTCCCAGCCCCAACCCGCCGCCGGCCAGTTGCAGCGCGGCCTGAAGAATCGTCATATACAGCTGATCGCCCTCGGCGGAGCCATCGGCACCGGTCTGTTCCTCGGCTCGGCCGGGGTGCTGAAATCCGCCGGTCCGGCGATGATCCTCGGCTACGCCATCGCCGGCTTCATCGCCTTCCTGATCATGCGCCAGCTCGGCGAGATGATCGTCGAGGAACCCGTCGCCGGCTCCTTCAGCCACTTCGCCAGTCGCTACTGGGGCCGCTTCCCGGGCTTTCTCTCCGGCTGGAACTACTGGGTGCTCTATGTGCTGGTGGGCATGTCGGAACTCACCGCAGTGGGCAAGTACGTGCAGTACTGGTGGCCCGAGGTGCCGACCTGGGCCAGCGCCCTGGTGTTCTTCGTGCTGGTCAACGCCATCAACCTGTTCAACGTGAAGGCCTTTGGCGAGACCGAATTCTGGTTCGCGCTGATCAAGGTGGTGGCCATCCTCGGCATGATGGCCTTCGGGCTCTGGCTGCTGGTCAGTGGCAGCGGCGGTCCCGAGGCCTCGGTGAGCAATCTCTGGAGTCATGGCGGCTTCTTGCCCAACGGCTGGAGCGGTCTGTTCGCCGTGCTGGCGATCATCATGTTCTCCTTTGGCGGCCTGGAACTGGTGGGCATCACCGCCGCCGAAGCCGACCAGCCGCGCAGCGTGATCCCCAAGGCCATCAACCAGGTGGTCTGGCGCATCCTGATCTTCTATGTCGGCGCCCTGACCATCCTCTTGTCGCTGCATCCCTGGGACGAACTGGTGCGCAGCATCGGCGCCGGCGGTGACGACTACGCCGGCAGTCCCTTCGTGCAGACCTTCGCCCTGCTCGGCAGCGACACCGCCGCCCACCTGCTCAACTTCGTGGTGCTGACCGCGGCGCTGTCGGTCTACAACAGCGGCGTCTACTGCACCAGCCGCATGCTCTACGGCCTGGCCGAACAGGGCGATGCCCCGCGCGCCCTGCTGCGCACCAATCGCCGTGGCGTGCCGCTGCTGGGTATCGCGGTGTCCTCGGCGGTGACCCTGCTCTGCGTGGTGGTCAACTACCTGCTGCCGCAGAATGCCCTGGAGCTGCTGATGTCGCTGGTGGTGGCCTCGCTGGTGATCGCCTGGGCGCTGATCAGCCTGACCCACCTGAAATTCCGCGCCGCCCAGCGCCAGGCCGGGCGCACCTCGCACTTCCCGGCCTTCTGGTCGCCCTTCGCCAACTGGCTGTGCCTGGCCTTCGTCGGCATGATCCTGGTGCTGATGCTGCGCATCCCCGGCATCGCCGTCTCGGTCTATGCCATCCCGGTCTGGCTGGCCTTCCTGTTCCTCTGCTACCGGCTGCGCCGCGGCTGATCGCCACGGGTAGGTTGGGCTGAGACGGCTCCATCGTCGAAGCCCAACGCTGCCCAACTCGACCACCGCTGTTGGGCTTCGCTCTGCTCAGCCCAACCTACCCCTCTACTCGAACGGCACCCAGGGCCTTTGCGGCTTCATGATGATGCAGCCGTCCTCGCCCACCGCCCAGATGTCGTAGAAGCGATTGTCCACCAGTCGCGTGGCGGCACCGGGCACGGCCACCCGCTGGGTGCAGCTGTCGCTGTCGGCATCGTCGATCACCCCCAGATCCAGCAGGCGTTCGGCGATCATGAAGTTGCCCGGCGACAGGCCGAGGATGAAGGGCAGGACCGGCACCTGCTCGAAGGTCTTCTGCGCCAGCGGCAGCCAGGCCACCTCCAGCGGACCTCCGGTCCAGAGCAGCCGCTTGAGCGGCCGCAGCTCCGGAAGGCTGCTGAGGTCATGGTGCAGTTCCTGGACGAAACCGCGCTCGAAGGTCTTTTGCGCCGAGAGCACCTGGCCATAGGCATAGGCCAGCGACAGCATCCACAGCACGGGCAGCACCAGCAGCCAGGTCAGCCGTGGCTGGAGGCGCTCCAGCAGGTCGTGGGCCAGCAGCAGGGCCATGGTCAGGATGACCGCCAGGCCCATCAGGGTGCGCGCCTCGAGGATGAAATCGCTGAACAGCAGGGTGATGCCGGCCACGCAGGCGGCCAGCACCGGCAGCGTCGCGCCGTACAGCAGCAGGGGCAGCAGCGCCCGGCGGCCATAGGCGCGGGCATAGGTCAGGCCGCCCAGGCCATAGCCGATCGCCGCCAGCCCACCAAACAGCCACCACAGCCAGAGATTGCCGGGGGTGACCAGCAGGCCGACGCTCTGCAGCACCTCGCCCAGCCGATGCCAGAGCTCGGGCAGCACCTGGCCACCCACGCCGGCGTGCCGCGTGGTCGCCATCAGCTGATAGGCGGTGAGGAAGTAGAGGGCGCAACCCAGCAGCAACTGCAGGCCCTGGCGCAGCACCAGCCGCAGGGCCTGCGCCGGGGCCTCGCGGCGTTGCACGGCGCGGATGAACTCCAGGCAGCAGAGGCCGACGAAGACATTGAGGGCCACCTGGTAGAAGGCGATGGCCGCCGCCAGCAGCGCCGCCGGCACCAGCAGCGCCAGCACGGTGTGGCGACTGCGAAAGATCGCCGCATAGATCACCGCCACCAGACTCAGGGCCATGGTCGGGCCATCGTACTGGTAGGTCAGGTTGCCCAGCCAGAACGGCGAGAACCACAGCGGCAGCAGGGCCAGGCACTGGGTCGGTCGCGGCGCGCCGAAGCAGTGGCGGGCCAGATCGGTCAGGGCCCAGGTCGCGGCGGCGCAGGCGATCAGCAACGGCAGGGGAAAGAGGTTGAGGGTGCTGCCGCTGAAGGTCAGCAGCCGGTAGAAGACCTCGGTGAGCACCCGCCCCTGCTGGCGCCACTCCGGGCCGTTCTCCAGCTGGATGCGCCAGTTGTCGTCGACATAGGGAAAGTCGACCAGGATGAAGGGCAGGACGAACAGCAGCAGTGCGGAAAAGAACAGCGCCCGGGTCTGCACCGGGGTGAGCGTCTGGGGCATGGCGGCGGATCCGGATCCGGCTTCGACGGGAGACGCAGCCGCCACCACCCGAAGCGATAGCGGCGCCGGCTGCGTGGGGTCAGTCCTGCAGGGCCAGCTGGCAGATGCGCTCGCAGAGTTCGTCGAAGTCGATGCCCATGGCCGCGGCCGATTGCGGCAGCAGACTGGTGGCGGTCATGCCCGGCAGCGTGTTGACCTCCAGACACCAGAGCCGTCCCTCGGCGTCCAGGCGGAAGTCGGCGCGACTGTAGCCGTCGAGCTTGAGCGCCCGATGCGCGGCCAGGGCCAGCCGGCGCGCTTCCTCGGCGATCTCCGCGGAGACCTCGGCCGGAAAGACTTCCACCGCTCCCTTGGGCTGGTATTTGCTGGTGTAGTCGAACACGCCACTCTGGCCGAGGACGATCTCGCCCACCGCCAGTGGCTGGTCGCCCAGCACGCCCACGGTCAGCTCGCGCCCGGCGACGAAGCGCTCGATCATCACCTCGCGGTCATAGCGCAGCGCCAGCTCGATGGCCGGTTGCAGGTCCTCGGCGCGGTTGACCTTGCTCAGGCCCACGGTAGAGCCCTGCTGGCTGGGTTTGACGATCACCGGAAAGCCCAGGGTGTCGGCCACGGTCGCGGCATCCACCGGCGCCATCAGCCAGTCGGCGGTGGGTACGCCAGCGGCCCGGAACAGCCGCTTGCTGAGGTCCTTGTCCATGGCCACGGCGCTGCCCACCCGGCCGCTGCCGGTGTAGCGCAACTCGGCCAGGTCGAGCAGGGTCTGCAGGGTGCCGTTCTCGCCGGTCCCGCCGTGCAGGGCGAGGAACAGCAGATCCTGGTCGCCCAGCTGGGCACGGCTGAGCACCGCGCCGGCATCCTGGCCGCGCATCCGCACCAGGGCGGTCCGCTCCGGCGGTTCGAGGCCGACGCGGGCTTCCAGCAGGGCGCGCTCGGCGTCTTCATCGAGCAGCCCCAGGGCGGTGTCCACGGTCACCACCTGATGCCCGCGCCGGCGCAGCGCCGCCACCACCTGGGCACCGCTGGCGATGGACACGTCGCGTTCTTCGCTGGTGCCGCCGAGCAGGACCGCGATCTTCAGCTTGTCCTTGACCATCATTCGTCCTCGAAAACGTAGCTGCCGGGCGCGAGATTCTCGAACCGGGTGTATTTGCCGATGAAGGCCAGCCGCGTGGTGCCGATCGGACCGTTACGCTGCTTGCCGATGATGATTTCCGCCACGCCCTTGTACTCGGTTTCCGGGTGGTACACCTCGTCCCGGTAGACGAACATGATGACGTCGGCGTCCTGCTCGATGGCGCCCGATTCGCGCAGGTCGGAGTTCACCGGGCGCTTGTTCGGCCGCTGCTCCAGCGAGCGGTTGAGCTGGGAGAGCGCCACCACCGGGCAGTTGAATTCCTTGGCCAGGCCCTTGAGCGAGCGCGAGATCTCGGAAATCTCGTTGGTCCGGTTCTCGCCGCTGCTGCCACCGATCTGCATCAGCTGCAGGTAGTCCACCATGATCAGCGCCAGGTCGCCGTGCTCGCGCACCAGGCGCCGGGTGCGGGCGCGCATTTCCGAGGGACTGATGCCGGCGGTATCGTCGATGAACAGCTTGCGGTCGTTGAGCAGGTTGACCGCCGAGGTCAGTCGCGGCCAGTCGTCATCGTCCAGCTTGCCGGAACGCACCTTGGTCTGATCGATGCGGCCGAGGGACGAGAGCATCCGCAGCACGATGGAGTCGGCGGGCATCTCCAGGGAGAACACCAGGACCGCCTTGTCGGTGCGCAGCACCGCGTTCTCCACCAGATTCATGGCGAAGGTGGTCTTGCCCATGGAGGGACGGCCGGCGACGATGATCAGGTCGGCCGGCTGCAGGCCGCTGGTCTTCTCGTCCAGGTCGGCGAAGCCGGTGGACACCCCGGTGATGGCATCGCTGGAGTTGAACAGGGTATCGATGCGGTCGATGGCCTTGGTCAGGATGTCGTTGACCCCGACCGGCCCGCCGGACTTCGGCCGCGCCTCGGCGATCTCGAAGATCTTGCGCTCGGCTTCGTCGAGCAGCTCGTTGGCGCCGCGGCCTTCCGGGTTGTAGGCGCTGTCGGCGATGTCGGCGCTGATGCCGATCAGCTGGCGCAGGGTGGCCCGCTCGCGGACGATCTGCGCATAGGCCTTGATGTTGGCCACCGAGGGGGTGTTCTTGGCCAGCTCGGCCAGATAGGCCAGGCCGCCCACCTGGGGCAGCTGACCTTCGTTGTCCAGCTGTTCGGACAGGGTCACCACGTCGAACGGCTGGTTGCGCTCGGCCAGACGGGCCACGGCGCGAAAGATGAGTCTGTGGTCGTGGCGATAGAAGTCGCCATCGGACACCTGATCGAGCACGCGCTCCCAGGCGTTGTTGTCCAGCATCAGACCACCCAGCACGGCCTGTTCGGCCTCGATGGAATGCGGCGGGACCTTGAGGGCAGCGGTCTGCAGATCGTACTGCTCGGGCAGGGAAATCTCGTTCATGCGCAGGTCTTGGGCCCCCATTGCGGGCGGCGAAATGATTTTCGATAGGGCAGAAAAGACAAAGGGCACGTCACTGCCTTGGCAATGACGTGCCCGATTGTCGACAGACCGGCGCCGGGGCGCAAGTCCGCCAGTCAGGCGACGGCGCGCTTATTCAGCGACGACGACGACCTTGACGGTAGCTTCGACGTCGGTGTGCAGGTGCACTTCGACATCGTATTCGCCAACGCTGCGCAGGGCGCCGTTGGGCAGGCGAACTTCGCTCTTGTCCAGCTCAACGCCGGCGGCGCTGACGGCTTCGGCGATGTCGCGGGTGCCGATGGAACCGAACAGCTTGCCTTCGTCGCCGGAGTTGGCGGCGATGGTAACGGTCAGGTCGGCCAGCTTGGCGGCACGGGCATCAGCCTCGGCCTTCTTCTCGGCAGCCTGCTTCTCGAGCTCGGCGCGACGAGCTTCGAAAGCCTCGACGTTGGCAGCGGTGGCTGCGGTGGCCTTGCCCTGCGGCAGCAGGAAGTTACGGGCGTAACCGCCCTTGACGTTCACTTTGTCGCCCAGGTTGCCCAGGTTGGCGATCTTTTCCAGCAGGATGACATCCATTGAGTCTTTCCTCTTAACTTTTAACCTTCACCGTCCGCGGGCCCCTGCGGCTCTTGCGCGGACCGCCCACGGAAATCGAACACGCTATCGATCACAGCCAGAATCACCAACAACGGATAGATCAGCTGCCCGAACAGCAACAGCGTCACGTACAGCCCTACCAGCCAGAATCCTGCCAGGCGCTTGGCCGCCACCAGCCCGTGCAGCAGGGCGATGCCGGCAAAGGCCAGCGGCACGCTGCACAGCGGGGTCAGCAGGCCAAGCCCGCTGCCCAGGTTCGGCGCCAGCACCAGCAGGGCCAGGAGGCCGAGCGCGATGGCCGGACGCAGACGCAGGGCGCGAAATTCGCGACCGAACCCCTGGGGGTTGTACAGCGCCGCCTGCCAGTAGCGCCCGAGCATCAGGCACAGCAGGCAGGTGATCTGGAAGAACGCCGCCATCAGACCGGTCAGCACGGGCAGCAGCAACTGCTGCAACTGCGCCTGCTTTTCCGGCGGCAACTGCGCCGCGCTCGGGCCCAACACCTGGGGCAGCAGCCGACGGATTTCCTCCGCCAGTTGCGCGATGCCCTCGGCATAGACCTGGCCCAGCACCAGGGCGAAGACCAGCCCCAGGGGGACACTGGCCAACAGCACCCGGGTCCAGGACAGACTCTGGCGCAAGATGGCCGCCAGCAGCGTCGAACCCAGCAACACCAGCACGATGCTGGCATCACCCAGATACAGCCAGAACAGCGCTGGCAACAGGGCCCAGACCAGCACCCCGGCCGCCGCGGCAGGTCCCCGGCGCAACAGCACCAGGCTGCCACCGGCAGCGGTCATCCAGTACAGCAGCGGCACGACTGCACCCAGCACCACCACGAGGGTGGCTTGAGTACGGCCGCGCATGATGAACTCAGCCAGAGGCCGCATGCCGTGTTTATCCGTTATTCGTGATCAGGCGTCGATCAACGACCGTGGCTGTCGGTGTAGGGCAGCAGGGCCAGGTAACGGGCACGCTTGATGGCGGTACCCAGCTGACGCTGGTACTTGGCCTTGGTGCCAGTGATACGGCTCGGGACGATCTTGCCGGTTTCGGAGACGTAGGCCTTCAGGGTGTTGAGATCCTTGTAGTCGATCTCTTTCACGCCTTCGGCGGTGAAACGGCAGAACTTACGACGACGGAAGAAACGTGCCATGACAATGATTCCTCGCTAGATCCAGATTACTCGGCGCTGTCGGCGTCGTCGGAGTTGCCTTCGGCGGACTCGGACTCGGACTCGGCAGGACGCTCGCGACGCTCGCGACGCTCGTTGCGGTTTTCTTCGGCCTTGAGCATCTCGGACTGACCGGTGACGGCCTCGTCACGGCGCAGGATCATGTTGCGGATCACGGCGTCGTTGTAGCGGAAGTTGTCTTCCAGCTCGGCCAGGGCCTTGGCGCTGCACTCGATGTTCATGAGTACATAGTGAGCCTTGTGAACGTTGTCGATGGCGTAAGCCAGCTGACGACGGCCCCAGTCTTCCAGACGATGGACTTTGCCACCGTCTTCTTCGATAGCCTTGGTGTAGCGCTCGACCATGCCGCCCACCTGTTCGCTCTGGTCCGGATGAACCAGGAACACGACTTCGTAATGACGCATTTAATGCTCCTTACGGGTTGCAGCCTGCCGCGGAAACGCGGTCAGACAAGGAGTGAATAGTTCGGATGACTTGCCCTGCGGAATGCGGACGCACTCCGGGCAAGGGGCAACATTCTAGAGAAGGGCGTCGGGGGGCGCAACCGCAGGCATGACCGACGCGACCGCCGGGCAGCCCCAGGCACTCAGCGTTGCACGTCGGCCAGGGCCTGACGGATCTTGTTCAGGTCATAGGGCTTGATCAGCACCCCGACCCGCGCTTCCATGCCCGGCTCGCGCTCGAAGGCATAACCCGAGGCGACCACGATGCGCAGCGTCGGATCCATCGCCAGGGCGCGGCGGGTCAACTCGATGCCGGACATGCCGCCCAGCCCGATATCGGTGAACAGCACATCGTGTTCGCGTTGCGGCAGCAACTCGAGGGCGGCCTCCGCCGAGGCGACGGCCGTGACCTGGTGGTCCAGCTCCTCGATGACTTCGGTGGTCAGCATGCGCAGCGTGGCATCGTCTTCGACGAGCAGCACTCGCAAGCCTACCGGCTCCTGGATCTCCTGACTCACGCGGGCGTCCTCTTGTTGACAGGCCTCGCCCCGGCATTCCCGGAGCGAGGCCGATATTCTGCGCACTGCAGCGCGATTCGTATAGTGCGATACGCGCTGCGTCGGTACCCAGACGTTTCTTAGCGCGGGCTAGCTGGGCGCAGAGGCGCGTCTTTGACGCACGGCCTCGAACAGACAGACCCCGGTCGCCACCGAAACGTTGAGACTGCTGACGCTGCCGGCCATGGGCAGCCGGGCCAGATGATCGCAATGCTCGCGGGTCAGCCGGCGCATGCCCCTGCCCTCCGCTCCCATGACCACCACGGTCGGCCCGCTCATGTCGACGTCATAGATCTCCTGGGTCGCCTCACCGGCGGTCCCGACGATCCACAGGCCACGCTTCTGCAGCTTTTCCAGAGTCCGCGCCAGGTTGGTGACGGCCACCAGCGGCAGCACCTCGGCGGCCCCACAGGCGACCTTGCGCACCACGGCGGTCAGGGTGGCCGACTTGTCCTTGGGCACGATCACCGCCAGGGCTCCGGCGGCATCGGCGCTGCGCAGGCAGGCGCCGAGGTTGTGCGGATCGGTCACGCCATCGAGCACCAGCAGCAGCGGCGGACCTTCGGCCCGATCGAGCAACTCCTCGAGCATGGCCTCGCCCCAGACCTGGCTGGGGCTGACCTGGGCCACCACGCCCTGATGCACGCCTTCGGCCAGCTCGTCGAGCAACGCCCGCGGCTTGGTTTCCACCGCCAGGCGCTGACCGGCGGCCAGCTCCAGCAGGGCCTCGACCCGCGGCTCACGCCGCCCTTCGGCGATCCAGAGCTGCTTCACCCGCCGCGGGTGGAAGCGCAGCAGCGCTTCCACGGCGTGGATACCGTAGACGGTTTCCAGCTGGCTCATGCGTCATCCTTGGGGCGCGCCTGGCCCTTGCGATGAGGCTTCTTGGCCTTGGCCTTGGTCCTGCTCTTGGCCGCGGCCTGGGCCTGGCCTTCGACCTTGGGCTTGGCAGCCGACTTCTTCTTGGCGGCAGCGGCCTTGGCCTTCTTGACCTTGGCTTCCACCGCAGCGGCGCCTTCGGCAGCAGCACCCTGCGCCTGACGCTTCGCCGGAGCGGTACGCGCCTTGGCCGTGGCACTGGCCTTGCCCTTGGCAGTCTTGCCCTGAGCCGTGGTCTGGCCCTGGGCGCCGGCCTTGTCCTGACCGCCGGACTTGCCCTTGGCCTTGGGCTTGCCGCCCTCGACCTTGGCTTCCGCCAGCAGCGCCTGCTTCACCGCACGACTGCGCTTGACGTCGGTATTGCCCAGCAGCTTGTCGGCCTGCTCCAGCAATTCCGGCGACACCGAGGTGGCCGGGGCTTCCGGCGTCGGGGCGACGGCCTGGTCTTCCGCTGCCGGCGCCTCGCGGCGACGACCGCGACCGTCACGCTTGCGGCGCGGCTCGCGCTCTTCACGGACCCGCGGCGCGCCGGCCGAGGCCGGCAGCACGAAGTCGATCTTGCGCTCGTCCAGGTCGACCCGAGCCACCACCACCTCGATGGGATCGCCCAGGCGATAGCTGCGCCCGCTGCGCTCGCCAGAGAGGCGATGATGGACGCTGTCGAAATGGTAGTAGTCGTCCGGCAGCGCGGTGACGTGCACCAGGCCCTCGACAAAGACCTCAGACAGTTCGACGAACAGGCCGAAACCGGTCACCGCGGTAATGACGCCGGCATAGGTCTCGCCGACGCGATCCTTCATGAACTCGCACTTGAGCCAGTTGGACACGTCACGCGTGGCTTCGTCGGCGCGGCGCTCGGTCATGGAGCACTGCTCACCGAGCTGATCCAGGCGCAATTCGTCGTAGGGATAGATGCGCGCCTTGGCCATGCTCGTCGCGCCTGCGCGCTTGACGTGCTTGGTCTCCAGCTTGGAGCGGATGACGCTGCGGATCGCCCGGTGCACCAGCAGATCCGGATAACGCCGGATCGGCGAGGTGAAATGGGTGTAGGCCTCGTAGTTGAGACCGAAGTGACCGTTGTTGTCCGGGCTGTAGACCGCCTGACTCAGGGATCTGAGCATCACCGTCTGGATCAGCCGGAAATCCGGCCGCTCACGGATCTGCTGCAGCAGCGCCTGGTAGTCCGACGGCACCGGATTGGCCTTGCCCTTGGTCAGCGACAGACCCATCTCACCGAGGAACTGGCGCAGATTGGTCTGCTTTTCCAGGGGCGGCGCCTCGTGCACCCGGTAGAGGGCTGGCACCTTGTGCTTCTCGAGGAACTTGGCGGTGGCCACGTTGGCGCACAGCATGCACTCCTCGATCAGCTTGTGGGCATCGTTGCGCTGGGTCGGACGGATCTCCGAGATCTTGCGGTCGGCGCCAAAGACGATGCGCGTTTCCTGGGTCTCGAAATCGATGGCACCGCGCACATGACGAGCGGCCAGCAGCACCTTGTACAGGCTGTAGAGCTGCTCCAGGTGCGGCACCACGTCGCCGAGCTGCTTGCGCAACTGCTTGCCTTCGGCCGACTTGGGCTGTTCCAGCACCGCCGAGACCTTGTTGTAGGTCAGACGGGCATGGGAGTGGATGACCGCTTCGTAGAACTGGTAGCCGGTCATGCGCCCGGAAGCGGCGATGGTCATCTCGCAGACCATGGCCAGGCGATCGACCTGGGGATTGAGCGAGCAGAGGCCGTTGGAGAGCGCCTCCGGCAGCATGGGAATCACCCGCTCGGGAAAGTACACCGAGTTGCCGCGCTTTTCCGCCTCGGCATCCAGCGCCGAGCCGACCTTGACGTAGTGGGAGACGTCGGCGATGGCCACGTACAGCCGCCAGCCGCCGGACTTCTTGGCCTCGGCATAGACGGCATCGTCGAAGTCGCGGGCGTCTTCGCCATCGATGGTCACGAAGGGCAGCTGGCGCAGATCGATGCGCTTCTGCTTGTCCTTCTCCTCCACCTCGGGCTTGAGCTTGGCAGCCTCCTTCTCGACGGCCTTGGGCCATTCGTTGGGGATGTCGTAGCTGCGCAGGGCGACCTCGATCTCCATGCCCGGTGCCATGTAGTCGCCCAGGATCTCGACCACTTCGCCCTGGGCCTGGCGGAAGGTGGTGGGCCACTCGTCGATGCGCACCTGCACGAACTGGCCGTGAGCGGCGCCGCCGTGCTTGCCCTCGGGCACCAGCACCTGCTGACCGATCTTGGGATTGTCCGGCACCACGTAGGCCAGGCCGCTCTCCTGGAAGAAGCGCCCGACCAGGGACTCGTGCGCCCGGGTGACCACCTCGACCAGGCCGCCTTCGCGACGACCGCGCCGATCATGGCCGGCGACCCGCGCCAGGGCGATGTCGCCATCGAACACCAGGCGCATCTGCGCCGGGCTGAGGAAGAGGTCGTCGCTGCCGTCGTCGGGGATCAGGAAGCCGAAGCCATCGCGATGGCCGGCGATGCGGCCACGCACCAGGTCCAGCTTGTCGATGGGCGCATAGGCACCGCGGCGGGTGTAGATCACCTGACCGTCGCGCTCCATGGCGCGCATGCGGCGCCGCAAGGCTTCGAGCTGGTCTTCGGTGACGAGACCGAATTCTTCGGCGAGCTGTGGCCGTGTGGCCGGGGCGCCGCGATCGGCGAGATGAGCCAGAATGAGTTCGCGACTCGGAATGGGGTTATCGTACTTTTCCGCTTCCCGGGCGGCCTCGGGATCGAGGGATTGCCAATCGGCCATCAGTCTGGGGTTACCTTCTGTGTCTTGGTTCGGTAGGAACTGCCATGGCGCCTATTGAAACGTGAAAACCACGCAATAGTTAGCCTGGCATGCTCAATAAAATATTTTTCACAGCAGGGGTTTACAAGCAAACGCCCCCTGAGTAAAGTGCCGCCCCACGACGCCGTGAGCAATCACGACGCCGGAGATGAGCAATCATCGCCTTGAGTGCCCAGGTGGCGGAATTGGTAGACGCACTAGGTTCAGGTCCTAGCGGTGGCAACACCGTGGAAGTTCGAGTCTTCTCCTGGGCACCACTCATTATAGTCGATCGATTTGCAGATCGGTCGACGAAAAGCCGGCACTAGCCGGTTTTTTAATCCTGAAACCCGCAAGGGTGACGGGAAGCGACCAGAAGTCGCACTGCAGGCCCAGGTGGCGGAATTGGTAGACGCACTAGGTTCAGGTCCTAGCGGTGGCAACACCGTGGAAGTTCGAGTCTTCTCCTGGGCACCAATACCAAGCGGACGATCCCGGATCGGACGCAACAGAAAAAACCGGCTTCGGCCGGTTTTTTCTTGCCTGCGAAAAGGCGTGGGGCCCTCCCCTACGCCTTGAACTGCCCCAGACTGCCGCGCAACTGGGCGGCCAGCTCCGCCAGAGTCCGACTGCTGTGCGCAGTGGCCGCCACCGATTCGGCTGCGCGCAGCGTCTCGCCATGGATGACCTCGACCCGCTGGCGTACCGCCGCGGCGCCCTCCGCCTGACGCTGGGCCGCCTGGGCAGCCGTGGTCATGCTGGCATGCACCTGATCCACGGCGCGGTGGACATCCTGCTGGATGCGCTTGCTGTCGCGCAGCACCGCCAGCCCGCTGCCGGCCTGCTGGCGCGCCGCGCCTATGGCGGCGACAGCTTCGCGCGCGCCTTCCTGCAGACCGGCGATGTGGGTCCGGATGCTGCCGGTGGATTCCTGGGTCTTGCTGGCCAGCGCCCGCACCTCGTCGGCGACCACCGCAAAGCCACGTCCGCTCTCGCCGGCCCGGGCCGCCTCGATGGCTGCATTGAGCGCCAGCAGGTTGGTCTGCTCGGCGATGCCGCGGATCACGTCCAGCACCACCTCGATCTGCTCACTTTGCGCGGCCAGCCGCTCGATCACCTGGGCGCCGGACTCGACCTGGGTCACCAGCCCCTCGATACCTTCGGCCACCTCGGTGGCGATGCGGGCGTTGCTCTGGGTGGAACTGCGAATGGCCTCCACCTGCTGCAGGGCGCCCTGCATGGCCTGACTTTCGCCCTGGGCTTCCGCGGCGATACCGGACAAGGCCTCCAGACTGCGCGCCACCTCTTCGCGTTGGCGCAACGCCGCCGCTTCGGCGGTGGCACTGCTGCCGGCCAAACCGCGGATTTCCTCGCCGGTACGCGCCGCGACGCCATGGGCCTCGCCCACCAGCGGCTGCAGCTTGGCCAGGAAGCGATCGACCGCGCCACCCAGCGCCTGGATCTCATCGCCCTGCCCCAGCTGCAGGCGGCGCGTGAGATCCCCCTCCCCGGCTGCCAGATCGTCCAGCGCCCGCTGCAGCACGCCGATCCGCCGCAGCACCCGGCGCCCCAGCACCAGCGCCACGGCCACGACCATCACCACGCCGACCCCGATCAGCCCCAGGGCGATCTGCCAGCGCAGCGCGCCCGCCAGGGTGGCGACCGTTTCACCGGCATTGCGACTCATGGCCAGGGCAGCCTGGCGCGTGCCTTCCAGGCGCGTCGCCAGGGTCGCCGCACTGCCCTTGGCCGCGGCCGTCACGCTGCTGGAGACCAGACCGCCGGCGTCGTCGATCAGGGTCTTGAAACTCTTGTCCAGAGCCGCGCCGGTGCGCTCGATGGTCTGGGTGGAAAAGCCCACCACCACCTTGCCGATCTCCACGCCATTGGGACTGATGGAGGCATCCACGCGATAGACCGAAGGATCCCGGGTCGCGGCATCCAGCACCTTGGCCAGGGCGCCCTCGCCCTGTCCCACGGCGAGCAGGCGGGCCACGCGCTCGTCCTGGCGATTGAGATAGCGGGTCAGATTCTGGCCCTGGGCGTCCTGGAAGACCACGAAGAGCACCTCGGGATTGCCTTGCGCACGCCGCGCCAGGTCGGACAGGGCCGGCACATCGGCGTCCCACATCGCCTTGGGCGCGACGCCCGCAAGCAGCTCGGCCAGATTCTGCGCATTGCTCTTGAGGGTAGCGGTCAGGGTCTCACCCACCTGCTGCCGCTCGCGCGCCAGCCGCTGCGCAAGCCCCTCGGCCAGCCGCGCACGGGTCTGCCCCGCCAGTTCGGCAAGACTGCCATCCACCTCGCCCCCGGCCTGGCGCAGGGTGTCGGCGAGCTGCTCGGACTCGCCGGACAGGCGGGTGGCCAGGCCTGACTGCAGCCCCTTCACCGCATCCTGGGTCAGCCACAGCGCCAGGGCTACCTGGAGCATGACCGCGAGCAAAAGACTGATGAATACCGGCAGCAACAGGCGACTGCGCAGCAGCGACAAGAGAAACGACATGGAGGTCTCCAGCGACAAGGGACATTTACAGGCTGTCGGCCAGCTCGAGGGGAGCTGGAGGCTCAGCGGTAAATAGTCATAGCAATATGCTGGCCATTTCGGACCAGCGGCCGTCCCCGGCCTACCAGCGTCTCTCGCCCGCCAGAAATGGAAAAGCCCCGCGGTGCGGGGCTTTTCCGGCTGCATCCTTTTAGCGCATCAGGCGAAAGGATGGCGCAGCACGATGGTTTCCTTGCGATCCGGACCGGTCGAGACGATGTCGATCGGCGCCTCGACCAGCTCGGCGATGCGGCGGATGTAAGCCTGGGCGTTGGCCGGGAGCGCCTCGAGACTCTGGGCACCCACGGTGGATTCGCTCCAGCCCGGCATCTCTTCGTAGACCGGCTGCAGACCGATGTAGCTGTCGGCGTCGGTGGGCGCCTCGGTCAGCAGGTTGCCGACGGCATCCTTGTAACCGGTGCAGATGCGCACGGTTTCCAGACCGTCGAGCACGTCCAGCTTGGTCAGGCACAGACCGGAGATGCTGTTGATCTCGATGGAGCGACGCAGGATGACGGCATCGAACCAGCCGCAACGGCGCGGACGGCCGGTCACTGAGCCGAATTCGTGGCCCTGCTTGGCCAGGTAGGCACCGGTTTCGTCGAACAGCTCGGTCGGGAAGGGACCGGAGCCGACGCGGGTGGTGTAGGCCTTGGTGATGCCGAGGATGTAGTCCAGGTACAGCGGACCCACGCCGGAACCGGTCGCCACGCCACCGGCGGTGGTGTTGGAGCTGGTGACGAAGGGATAGGTGCCGTGGTCGATGTCCAGCAGGGTGCCCTGGGCGCCTTCGAACATCAGGTTCTCACCGGCCTTGCGCAGCTCGTGCAGACGGCTGACGACGTCCATGACCAGCGGCTGCATGACCTTGGCGTGTTCCATGGCCTCGTCGTAGGTCTTCTGGAAGTCCACCGGCGGCTCGTTGAAGTAGTTCTGCAGGACGAAGTTGTGGTAGTCCAGCACTTCCTTGAGCTTGACGGCGAAACGCTCGGGGTGGAACAGATCGCCGACGCGCAGACCGCGACGGGCGATCTTGTCTTCGTAGGCCGGACCGATGCCGCGACCGGTGGTGCCGATCTTGGCTTCGCCGCGCGCCTTCTCGCGCGCCTGATCCAGGGCCACGTGATAGGGCAGGATCAGCGAGCAGGCCGAGCTGATGCGTAGGCGCTCGCGCACCGGCACGCCGCGGGCTTCCAGCTCGCCGACTTCCTTAAACAGGGCTTCCGGCGAGAGCACCACGCCATTGCCGATCAGGCACTGGGTGTCGGCGCGCAGGATGCCCGAGGGAATCAGCCGCAGGATGGTCTTCTGACCATCGATGACCAGCGTGTGGCCGGCGTTGTGGCCGCCCTGATAACGCACCACGGCAGCGGCCTGGTCGGTCAGCAGGTCCACGATCTTGCCCTTGCCCTCATCACCCCACTGGGTGCCCAGGACGACGACGTTCTTACCCATAACCTTATCCCCTGTCAGGAAGATTTCTGTCGGCCAGGCCGACGATGCTCACGTTCACCCGGATGCCAGATCCGGTGTTTAGGAATTCAAGGGCACCACGACCCAGGCGCCCTGCTGTTCGATCAGGCGGCGATCGCAGCCCGAGCTGTGCAGCTGGTCCGCGTCGTCATGGCCCGTGGCCTGGACCACCCGCTCGCCCGCGGCACGCAATTCGCGCACGGCCTGCCAGAGCACCGGCGCATCGCCCGCCGGCGCCCAGATGCCGCGGCGCGGTTCGTCGAGCACGGCGGTGCCCAGCTCGACGAGGGTCTTGAGATCGGTGGAAAAGCCGGTGGCCGGACGCGAACGGCCGAAGTCGGCGCCGATGTTGTCATAGCGACCGCCCTGGGCGATGGATTGACCGGTGCCCGGCACGAAGGCGGCGAAGACCACCCCGGTGTGATAGTGATAACCGCGCAACTCGCCCAGATCGAAATACAGCGGCACGCCCGGGAAACGCCCCTTGAGCGAATCGGCCAGGGCGATCAGCTCGTCCAGTGCCTGCAGGACGCCCGCGGGCGCACCCGCCAGGCGCTGCCGCGCCTGCTCGAGCACCATGGCATCGCCACTGAGCTCCACCAGCGCGCGCAGCCAGCCGCGCTCGGCGGCGGGCAGGTCGGCGGTCAATTCGGCGATCTCGTCGACCGCCTTGCGCTGCAGGGCATCGAACAGCTGCTGCTCGCTGGCGCCGGAGACGCCGGCCGCCTGGCACAGCCCGCGATAGATGCCCACATGCCCCAGATCCATGTGGACGTCGGGCACCTGGGCCTGCTCGAGCACGTCGAGCATCAGGCTGATGACTTCCAGATCCCCTTCGCTGCCGGGCACGCCATAGAGCTCGGCGCCGACCTGGATCGGGCTGCGCGAGGTGGACAGGGCACGGGGACGGGTATGCAGCACGCTGCCGGCATAGCACAGTCGGCTCGGACCGCTCTGCTTGAGGCTATGGGCTTCCATGCGCGCCACCTGGGGCGTGATGTCGGAGCGGAAGCCCATGAGGCGGCCGGAATTGGGATCGGTCACCTTGAAGGTGCGCAGTTCCAGTTCCTTGGCCGCGCCGGTGAGCAGCGATTCCAGGAATTCCAGGTGCGGGGTGATGACGAACTCGTAGCCCCAGCAATGGAACAGTTCCAGCACCCGACGCCGAGCGCCTTCGATGCGCGCCGCGTCGGGCGGCAGGATTTCCTCGATACCGTCAGGCAGCAGCCAGCGGTCTACCGTAGCCATTAGGCCTCATCTCCATGTCATGGATCGGCACGCGGCTGCCGAGGTCGGCGCAGTGGATTCCTGGAGAATCCTGCCGCCGGATCGAGCCGCTCTGCCGTGGATTGCTACCCGGATCAGCCAGGGCGTCGCCCTTCCACGGGTTTCGTACGGACGCAAAAAAGCCGGGGATGGCCCCGGCTGATTCATGATAACACGAAAAAATCGGCGATCGGGGATGAACGACGAGCGAAGCCTAGGCGCCGTTCATCCCTGACCTCACTGCCCCGGACTCTGGAAATACTTGAAGAAATCGCTCTTCGGATCCAGCACCAGGACGTCGCTCTTGCTGGAGAAGCTGGAGCGATAGGCCTGCAGGCTGCGATAGAAGGAGAAGAACGCCGGATTCTTCGAGTAGGCCTGGGAATATACCTGGGCCGCCTGGGCATCACCTTCACCGCGGGCCTGTTCGGCCTGGCGATAGGCTTCGGCCAGCAGCACGCGGCGCTGACGATCGGCGTCGGCACGGATGCCTTCCGCCAGTTCGCGACCCTTTGCGCGATGCTCGCGGGCTTCCCGCTCGCGCTCGGTGCTCATCCGCTCATAGACGCTGCGGCTGACTTCCTTGGGCAGGTCGATGGCCTTGACGCGCACGTCCAGCACCTCGATCCCCAGCTCCTGGTTGGCCATCTTGTTCAGCGCCGCGGTCAGCGAACCGACCATGGCATCCCGCTCACCGGACACCACCTCGTGCAGGGTGCGACGACCGAACTGGTCACGCAGCCCCGCCTCCAGGCGGCGCAGCAGTCGCTCGTCGGCGATCTGCTTGAGACCCGAGGTCGCGGTGTAGTAGCGATCGGCATTGAAGATGCGCCACTTGGCGTAGGCATCCACCATCACCGCCTTCTTTTCCAGGGTCAGGAAACGCTGCGTCGGGGTATCCAGGGTCTGCAGGCGGGCATCGAACTTGCGCACCCGGTTGACGTAGGGAATCTTGAAGTGCAGGCCGGGCTCCAGATTGGGCTCGACCACACGACCGAAGCGCAGCATCACCGCCCGCTCGGTCTCCTTCACCACGAACAGACTGCTCCAGGCGGCAAGACCCAGAACGACCACGACGATCAGCGCGGCCAGCGATTTATTGCTCATCAGCGGCTCTCCCTCGTACGCGCTTCGGTGGACTGCGGCAGATTGCGAATGACCGAGGCCGCCGTATCGCTCGACGCCGCCGGGGCAGCGCCACTGCTGATCGCCGAGGTCGGTGCCGGGGCACGGTTCTGCATCAGCTTGTCGAGCGGCAGATAGAGCAGGTTCTGGCCGGCCTGACCGGTGACCATGACCTTGCTCGCCTGACCGAGCACTTCCTGCATCGTCTCGATGTACAGACGCTCGCGGGTCAGCTGCGGATTGGCCGCGTACTGGACCGCCAGCTGGCTGAAGCGCGAGGCATCACCCTGGGCCCGGGCGACGACTTCGTCGCGATAGCCGTTGGCTTCCTCGATGATGCGCTGGGCAGCACCGCGGGCCTCGGGGATCACGCCGTTGGCATAGGCTTCGGCCTGGTTCTTCTCGCGCTGCTCGTCTTCACGGGCACGGATCACGTCGTCGAAGGCTTCCTGAACTTCACGCGGCGCCGAGGCGCTCTGGATGTTCACCTGGGTCACGGTGATGCCGGTCCCGTAGGTATCGAGGAAGCGCTGCAGACGTTCGCGGACGTTGGTGGCGACCTGCTCGCGGCCGTCGGTCAGCAACTGGTCCATGGTCGAGGAGCCGGCCACGTGGCGCACGGCGCTGTCGGTCGCCTGCTGCAGGCTGACCTCGGGCTGGTCGACGTTGAGGACGAAGTCCTTGAGATTGGTGATGCGGTACTGGACGGTCAGCGGCACCTCGACGATGTTCTCGTCCTGGGTCAGCATGGCGCCCTGCTTGCTGTAGGCCCGCTCACGGGTGACATTTTCCTGGTACTTGGTCTCGAAGGGCGGGAAGTAGATGTTCAGGCCGGGCCCTACCGTCTCATGGTATTTGCCCAGGCGCAGCACCACCGCCTGCTCCTGCTCGTCCACGACGTAGACGGCGTTGTACAGCCAGAGAGCGCCGACCAGCAGCACGCCCAGCAGCAGCAAACCCTTGCCACCACCCGAGCCAAAGCTGTCGCCGCCGCTGCCGCCGGAGCGCTTCTTGCCGCCGACCAGGCGGTTGATGCGGTCCTGAAACTTACGCAAGGCTTCGTCGAGATCCGGCGGCCCCTTGCGTCCACCATTGCCGCCACCGTTGTTGTTGCGGCCGCCCCAGGGGTCTTGATTGTTCGAGTTGCCACCGGGCTCGTTCCAAGCCATAGCGCTCTCCCTACTGATAACGCGAAAACGCGCCGAAATGGCGCGCCGACCAATGCTACCGGATGGTCCCTGCCCGAACAAAAGCGCCGAGCGGGGGTTTATTGCAAAACATGTTGCTGGATAAAGACTTCCGGTTCTTCACCGGCCCGGCTGAGCAGTCGATTGAGTTCGGCGCGGGGTACTCGTACAGACAACAGGATGTTGCCTTCGTCATCATGATCGTCCTGGCGAACCACGCCCAGCTCGAACAGCTGGGCCCGCAGCCGGGCATGCCGCTGGGGCAGGCGCAGCACCCCGACGAAAAGATCTTCGCCGAGCAGTTCGGCCACGGCCTGACCGACCAGCTCCAGACCACGGCCTTCGCGCGCCGAGACCCAGACCCGGATCGGCCGTCCGGTTTCATCGTCGCGCTGGATATGCGGCTCGACCCCGTCGAGCAGATCGAGCTTGTTGTAGACCTCCAACATCGGCAGCTCGTCGGCACCGATTTCGTGCAGCACCGCCTCGACCTGCTCGATCTGCAGCTGGCGATCGTCCTCGTGGGCATCGATCACGTGCAGCAGCAGGTCGGAGTTGCTGGATTCCTCCAGGGTCGCCCGGAAGGCCTCCACCAGCTTGTGCGGCAGATGGCGGATGAAGCCCACGGTATCGGCCAGCACGATCGGCCCCAGGTCCGGCAATTCCAGACGGCGCAGGGTGGGATCGAGGGTGGCGAACAGCAGGTTGGCCGCGTAGACGCCGGATTCGGTGAGGCTGTTGAACAGGGTGGACTTGCCGGCGTTGGTGTAGCCGACCAGGGACACCGAGGGAATCTCGGCACGCCGGCGACCGCGCCGGGCCTGCTCGCGCTGGCTGCGCACCTTGTCCAGGCGCTGGCGGATCTGGCGGATGCGGATCCGCAGGAGACGACGGTCGGTTTCCAGCTGGGTTTCACCCGGACCACGCAGACCGATGCCGCCCTTCTGGCGCTCGAGGTGAGTCCAGCCGCGCACCAGCCGGGTGCTCATGTGCTCGAGCTGGGCGAGTTCCACCTGCAGCTTGCCCTCGTGGGTCCGGGCGCGCTGGGCGAAGATGTCGAGAATAAGGCCCGTGCGATCGAGGACGCGGCACTCAAAGGCTTTTTCGAGGTTGCGTTCCTGACTGGGCGTGAGGTCATGGTTGAAGATGACCAGATCAGCGGCATGGGCGTGCACCTGATCGTGCAACTCTTCGACCTTGCCGGTACCGATGAGATAACGCGCCGTCGGCTGGCTGCGGTTCACCGTGACGAACGCCACGGTCTCCGCACCCGCCGATCGCGCGAGTTCGAGGAACTCCTGAGGATCTTCGCGCGCCTCGGGATGCAGGCCTTCCAAATGGACCAGAATGGCCCGCTCACCACCTTCGTGACGCTCGAAGAACAACAGGGCGCTCCTCTCGTTATTTATTCGCTATCCGACTCGCTCGTCTCGGAGCTGGGCAGACGGACCGGGCGGCTCGGCACCACGGTGGAGATTGCATGCTTGTAGACCATCTGGCTGACGGTGTTCTTGAGCAGAATCACGAACTGGTCGAAGGACTCGATCTGACCCTGCAGCTTGATACCGTTGACGAGATAGATGGAAACCGGAACGCGCTCTTTACGCAGGGTGTTCAGGTAAGGGTCTTGTAGCGAATGCCCTTTTGACATCGTGTCGCTCTCCTAAGGAAATGAAAATACCGATCTGGCGACATGCCAGTTTCCGCTGCCCACCATGGACACGCGGACAAAAACGATTCAGCTGCGGGGGGATATGGTGTCACCGGCCAGGCATTTCAAGATCCGCGGCAGATTGTCACAAGCCAGGCTGTCGAAGGTGTGTGCGGCGGGCCAGCCACGCAACCAGGTCAACTGCCGCTTCGCCAACTGCCGCGTCGCCGCAACGCCACGCGCCACCATCTCTTCCCGCGTGCAATCCCCTTCCAGGAACTCCCACACCTGACGATAGCCTACGGATCGCATGGACGGCAGACCAGGATGCAAATCGGGACGTTCCCGCAAGGCTGAGACTTCGTCGATGAAGCCCTGTTCCAGCATCAGGCTGAAGCGCTCGGCGATACGCGCATGGAGCACCTCACGCCGGCCGGGCGCCAGGATCAATTGGGCCACAGTATAGGGTAATTGCGTCTGGGGCGCCCCGTTCGAATCGGCATTGGCGCGCAATTGCAGCGCGCGGTGCTCGGTCATCGACTGGCCGCTGACGCGATACACCTCGAGGGCGCGCAGGAGGCGCTGGGGATCGTTGGGATGGATGCGCGCGGCCGATACCGGATCGACCTCGGCCAGTTGCCGGTGGATCTCGCCCCAGCCGGCCGTGGCCGCCAGCGCCTCGATCTCGGCCCGCACCTCGGCGTCGGCACCGGGCATGTCGGCCAGGCCTTCGAGCAGGGCCTTGAAGTAGAGCATGGTGCCACCCACCAGCAGCGGGATGCGTCCGGCCGCGGTGATCTCGGCCATGGCCGCCAGGGCATCGGCGCGAAATTCGGCGGCGGAATAGCTCTCGGCGGGGTCGCGGATGTCCACCAGCCGGTGCGGATGGGCGGCCAGCAGCTCGGCGCTGGGCTTGGCGGTGCCTATGTCCATGCCGCGATAGATGAGCGCCGAATCCACGCTGATCAGCTCGATGGGCAGCAGCCGCGCCAGCTCGATGGCGAGATCGGTCTTGCCGGAGGCGGTCGGCCCCATGAGAAAGATGGCGGGCGGCAGAGGGGCGGTCATTGCGGATTCTCGAAGGGGCGCCGCGCGGGGCGCGGCGGGCGGTCAGCGGCCGCGCAGGAAGAGTTTGTCCAGGTCGTCCAGGCTGAGCTGGGCCCAGGTGGGACGACCGTGGTTGCACTGGCCGCTGCGCTCGGTGGTTTCCATGTCGCGCAGCAGGGCATTCATTTCCGGCAGGGTCAGCCGCCGGTTGGCCCGTACCGAGCCGTGGCAGGCCATGGTGCCGAGCAATTCGTTGAGGTGCGCCTGGATGCGATCGCTGGTGCCATAGTCCAGCAGGTCGGCGAGCACGTCCTGCACCAGCCGCGCCGCCTGGGCCTGCTTGAGCAGGGCGGGGATCTGACGGATGGCGAGGGTCTCGGGACCCAGGCGCTGCAGTTCGAAGCCGAGGCGCTCGAACCACTGGCCATGCTCTTCGGCGCAGTCGGCCTCGCGCTCGCTGACGGCCAGGGACTCCGGCACCAAGAGCGGCTGGCCGCGCAGGCCTTCGCTGGCCATGGCCACCTTGAGGCGTTCGTAGGTGATGCGCTCGTGGGCGGCGTGCATGTCCACCAAGATCAGGCCCTGGGCGTTCTCGGCCAGGATGTAGATGCCCTTGAGCTGCGCCAGGGCATAGCCCAGCGGCGGCACGTCGCCCTGCTCCGCGGGCAGGGCCGCGGCCTCGGCACCCTCCGGCAGCGGCGCGAAGAGGGCCTTGTAGGCGCTCTGCACCTCGGCCACCGGCGCGCCGGCATAGGGCTGCGGGGCAGGACTGTAGTGCGCGGCACCACCCGAACCGCCGCCACCGGCGAAGGGCTGGGCCGGCGGCGCAGGGCTGTCGTGCAACACGGCGGCAGCCAGGCGCATCTCGCCCTGGGGGCCGAATTCACCGGCGGCCGGACCGCTCAGCGGCGTCGGTGCGGTGGGCGCCACCACGGCGAGCTGGTCATCCGGGCGGATGTCGCCAAGTGCCCGGTGCAGGGTGCCGTAGAGAAAGTCGTGCACCTGGCGGCTGTCGCGGAAGCGCACCTCGTGCTTGGTGGGGTGGACGTTGACGTCCACCGCCGCCGGATCCACTTCCAGGAACAGCACGAAGGCCGGGTGGCGACCGTTGTAGAGGACGTCGCGATAGGCCTGGCGTACGGCATGGGCGACCAGCTTGTCGCGCACCATGCGGCCGTTGACGTAGAAGTACTGCAGATCCGCCTGGCTGCGCGAAAAGGTCGGCAGGCCGACCCAGCCCCAGAGGCGCAGGCCGTTGCGCTCGTATTCCAGCGGCAGAGCCTGCTCGAGAAAGGCCGGACTGCAGACCGCGCCGACCCGCCGACCCTGGCTCTGAGGATCGCCCGCCGGATGCAGGGCCAGCACGCTCTTGCCGTTGTGTCTCAGATGAAAGCCGACGTCGAAGCGCGCCAGCGCCAGGCGCCGCACCACTTCCTGCAGGTGATCGAATTCGGTCTTTTCGGCGCGCAGGAACTTGCGTCGCGCCGGGGTATTGAAGAACAGGTCGCGCACCTCCACCGAGGTGCCCTGGGGATGGGCGGCGGGCTGCACCCGCGGTTGCATCTCGCGGCCTTCGGTCTCCACCTGCCAGGCCTGGTCTTCGCCGCGAAAGCGCGAGGTCAGGGTGAGGCGCGACACCGAACTGACCGACGCCAGGGCCTCACCGCGAAAGCCCAGGCTGGTGACGCTTTCCAGTTCGTCCAGGTGGTAGATCTTGCTGGTGGCATGGCGCGCCAGGGCCAGATGCAGGTCGTCCGGCGGGATGCCATGGCCGTCGTCGCGGATGCGCAGCAGCTTGACCCCGCCCTGCTCCACCTCGATATCGATGCGCCGGGCCCCGGCGTCCAGGCTGTTCTCCAGCAGCTCCTTGGCCACCGAGGCGGGTCGTTCGACCACCTCGCCGGCGGCGATCTGGTTGGACAGTCGCGGGCTGAGCAGCTGGATGCGCCGGGGTTCAGTCATTGCTGGCCGCCAGTTCGTGGGTGGGGATGGTCAATACCTGGCCGGAGCGGATGCGATTACCACGCAGCCCATTGGCCGCCCGCAGGGTGGAGAGATCGACGTCATAGCGACGGGCGATGAGGCTCAGGCTTTCGCCGGGCTGCACCCGGTGCTGATCGAAGCCGCGCACGCTGCCGACCTTGTCGCCCCGCTGTTCACGCTGCCAGGCCAGGTAGGTGCCGGGCGGTGGACGGTGCTGGAAGTACTGCACGATACCGGCCTGGATCTGCCGGGCGAGCAGCCCCTGGTGCGCCGGACTGGCCAGCTTGGCCGATTCGTTGGCATTGGTGATGAAGCCGGTTTCCACCAGGATCGAGGGGATGTCCGGCGACTTCAGCACCATGAAGCCGGCCTGCTCCACCCGCGTGTGCAAGAGCTTGGTGGCGCGCCCGACCTGGCTGAGGATGGTCTGGCCGACCTCCAGGCTGGAGGCCACGGTGGCGGTCATGGACAGGTCCATGAGCACCCCGGCGAGCATGGGATCCTTGTTGTCCAGGGCATCGGACACCCCGCCGACCTGGTCGGAGCGGTTTTCCGCATCGGCCAGCCAGCGCGCCGCCTCGGAGGTGGCGCCGCGCTGGGACAGGGCGAAGACGGTAACGCCCTCGGCGCTGGCACTGGGCGCCGAATCGGCGTGAATCGAAATGAACAGGTCGGCGCCCTTCTTGCGGGCGATGATCTGCCGCTGGCGCAACGGGATGAAGTAGTCGCTGGTGCGGGTCAGCTCGGCGCGAAAGCCCTTCTGCCGATTGAGATTGGCCTGCAACTGCTTGGCGATGGCCAGTACCACGTTCTTCTCGTACAACCGACCGCGACCGATGGCACCCGGGTCTTCGCCGCCGTGGCCGGGGTCGATCACCACCACCACGTCGCGCTTGCCGCTGGGGCTGGACGGCAAACGGGTCGCCGGCTGCGCCGGGGTCACCGGCGTAGCCGGCAGATTGGGCGTGACGGTGGCGGGAATGTCGCTGGTGGCGGGATCGGTGCCCTGGTCGTAGAGGTCGACCACCAGGCGATTGCCGTATTCCTTGTTGGGCGCCAGGGTAAAGCTCTTGGGCGTCAGGGCACCCTTGGTGTCCAGCACCAGGCGCACCTCGCCCGGCGAACGCTGGGCCGCGCGCAGACCAGTGATGGGGGTGTTGCGCAGCGGCTTTTCGTTCAATCCACCGTCGAGCTGCGCGCCGGACAGGTCGATGACGATGCGATCCGGGGCACTGAGGGTGAAGACGCTGGCCTTGACCGGGCCGGTCAGATCGAACACCAGACGGGTGTTGTCGGGCGCACGCCAGACGCGCATGCCCTTGATCTGGGTGGCGGCCAGCAGCTGACTGCTGAGAATCAACAACAACAGGCCGAGTCCCGACCTGAAAAAACGCTTGCGCATGCCTGCGACCGTATAGCTGGAGAACGAGGGATCGGCGCCTAGGGCGCGAGGGCGGCGCACCAGGCCTCGCCGTGAGCGCCATGACTAGTCAGGCGCAGATCACGGCCGTCGGCGCGTGGCGTAATGGTAATGTCCAGGTCCGGCTTTGGCAAAAAGCCCTGACCGCGCTCGGGCCATTCCACCAGGCACAAGGCCTCGGGTGTGAAGTAGTCGCGAATCCCCATGAATTCCAGTTCTTCCGGATCGGCCAGGCGATAGAGATCGAAGTGATAGACCGCGCCACTGGCCAGTTCGTAGGGCTCGACCAGGGTGAAGGTGGGACTCTTCACCGCCCCGGTGTGGCCGAGGCCACGCAGGATGCCCCGCGACAGGGTGGTCTTGCCGGCGCCCAGATCGCCGTGCAGATAGAGCACGCCACGACCGCCGCTGGCCTGGGCCAGGCGGGCACCCAGGGCGTACATGGCGTCTTCGTCGGCGGCGTGCAGGGTCAGTTCAGGCATGGCTGGAGTTCCTCGAGCAACTGGCGGGCGACCGGGGGCAGATCGCTGGCGGCGAGACCGCGGCCCTGACGACCCAGCTCGGCGCCGGCACGGCCGTGCAGCCAGGCGCCCAGGCAGGCGGCCTCGAAGGGCGCCAGCCCCTGCCCCAGCAGGGCGGCGATGATACCGGTGAGGATGTCCCCCAGGCCACCGGTAGCCATCGCCGGATGACCCTCGCCGCACAGCGCCATGCGACCGTCCGGATGGGCAATCAGGGTACCGAAGCCCTTGAGCAGCGCCACGCCGCCATAGCGCCGCGCCAGTTCGCGGGCGCTGCCGGGACGATCGGCTTCGATGTCCTTGATCGAGACCTCCAGCAGCCGTGCTGCCTCACCCGGATGGGGCGTCATCACCCAAGGCCCGCGCGGCGCCTGGACCACCCCGGCGGCCAGCAGATTGAGGGCATCGGCGTCCCAGACCTGGGCCGCGTCCAGCGTCGCGGCGGCACTGGCCAGGGCCTTGCCCCAGGCGCCCTGCCCCAGGCCCGGCCCGACGGCGAGCACATCGGCCTTCTTGGCCAGTTCCAGCACGGCGAAACTGGAATGCACCCCGGCGACCATGACCTCCGGCCGCCGCGCCAGCACCGCGGTGACATTGGAGGGCCGGGTCGCCAGGCTGAGCATGCCGGCGCCGCAACGCAGCGCCGCCTCGCTGGTCATGATGGCTGCGCCACCGGTGCCTTCGTCGCCGCCGATCACCAGCAGATGGCCGTACTGCCCCTTGTGCGCATTGAGCGGGCGCCTGGCCAGCCGCGGCAGGTTGCCGGGCGCCAGGCGCTGGGCGGTGGCGTGGGCGGGATTCTGCGGTTCCTCCATCAGCGGCTCGAACACCAGACTGCCGACATGGTCAGGCCCCTTGCCGGTGAACAGGCCGAGCTTGAGGCCGATGAAGGTGATGGTCAGATCGGCGCGCACCAGAGGGCCCGCCGCGGCGCCGGTGTCGGCATCCAGTCCGGAAGGGAGGTCGATGGCCACCACCGGCAATTCGCTGGCGTTGATCCGTTCGATGGCCGCGGCATAGGGCTCGCGCGCCGCGCCCTTGAGGCCGGTGCCCAGCAGGGCATCGACCACCAGACCCTCCAGCGGGGCATCCGCGCGCCAGGGCTGGATGTCCACGCCGGCGGCCAGGGCCTCGGCATGGGCCAGGGCGGCATCGCCCTGGAGTCCGGTCGGATCGGCCAGGTGCCAGACCCGTGCCTGCCAGCCGGCCTTGCGCGCCAGCGCCGCAACCAGATAACCGTCGCCGGCGTTGTTGCCACCGCCGGCCAGCACGCAGAGAGCGCCGGCATGGGGCCAGCCGTGGCGCAACGAGCGCCAGGCCGCGGCCGCCGCGCGTCTCATCAACTCGAGGCCGGGCAGACCGCCGGCGATCAGTTGGGCGTCGAGATCCCGCACCTGCTGGGCGCTGTAGAGCTGGAACGGCAGTTCGTCGTGCATGCTGGGAAAGCCTCCGGAGTCTGGCAAAATAGGCGGCCCTCCTGCCTGTGCGTTCCCGTCGATGTCCGCTGTCGCTCTCGATCTCGCCGCCCTGGCCGACCTCATCAAGACCTGGGGTCGGGAATTGGGCTTTCAGCAGACCGGCATTGCCGGGCTGGATCTGGCACGTCACGAGGAACATCTGGAGCGCTGGCTGGCCGCCGGTTTCCATGGCGAGATGGACTATATGGCCGCGCACGGCAGCAAACGTTCGCGACCGGCCGAACTGGTGCCGGGGACCCTGAGGGTGATTTCCCTGCGTATGGATTACCTGCCCGGCGACACGCGCATGAGCGAGCGCCTGGCCGACGGCGCGGCCGCCTACGTTTCGCGCTACGCCCTGGGCCGCGACTATCACAAGCTGATCCGCAAGCGCCTGCAGCACCTGGCCGAGCGCATCCAGGGCGAGATCGGCCCCTTCGGCTATCGCGCCTTCGTCGACAGCGCGCCGGTGCTGGAAAAGGCCATCGCCGAACAGGCCGGCCTGGGCTGGATCGGCAAGAACACCCTGGTGCTCAATCGCAAGGCCGGCAGCTGGTTCTTTCTCGGCGAACTCTTCGTCGACGTGCCGCTGCCGGTGGACGAACCCACCCCGCGTGACCACTGCGGCACCTGCCGCGCCTGCCTGGACATCTGCCCGACCCAGGCCTTCGTCGGCCCCTATCAGCTCGACGCCCGGCGCTGCATTTCCTACCTGACCATCGAGTTCAAGGGCAGCATTCCGCCGGAGCTGCGCCCCTTGATCGGCAACCGGGTCTTTGGCTGCGACGACTGCCAGCTGGTCTGCCCCTGGAACCGCTTCGCCAAGCCCACCGCCGAAGGCGATTTCCAGCCACGCCACAGTCTGGACAGCGCCAGTCTGGCCGAACTCTTTCGCTGGACCGAAGCCGAATTCCTCAGCCGCACCGAAGGCTCGCCGCTACGCCGCGCCGGCTACGAGCGCTGGCTGCGCAACCTGGCCGTGGGCCTGGGCAACGCCCCGACCAGCATCCCGGTGCTGGAAGCCCTTAAGCTGCAGCGCGAACACTCCTCCCCCCTGGTGCGCGAGCACGTGGAATGGGCGCTGCAGCGACACGCGGCAAGCTAGGCGCTCAGGGCCCTACCGTGGTGTAGGGGATCGGCGCCCACCAGCTGCCGTAGGGGACGCCGTACTTGTCAACATAGCGCTTGACCACCGGCGACAGTGGCCGGTACTTGCCGTTGGATTTGCCGCCATAGGGCCCCTTGGGCTCGATCTCGGCCTGGAGGGTCAGGACCTCGATGGGGTCGAGGCAGGGGCCCATGATCCAGACCTTGACCACCCCGCCGGGCGCCAGGCCGATGGTGAGGTCCTTGCGATAATCCGAAGTGCGACCACTGACCGGACACTCGGCTGGCAGGCGTTCGAGCATTTTTGCCCGCGCCCAGGCGGGAATGGCGAATACCGCCTGATAGGTTTGGGGCTCAACCATTGACTGCCAGCGCAGCGCTACCATATAGGGCAGATCTAGCCCGGTCATGTAGAGGCCTTTGCCCGACCCGATTCTCCTAGGCCAGCCCTTGGCAGTCGCCGACAGACTCGCGGGCTGTCCCATGGCAACCACGCCACCCATGGCATTAGGAAAAAAGCGGCCATCGATGTCACTGACATTGGCCAACTCCAACCAGACCTCCATGTAATTGGGTGCTAGAAAACCCAGGTACCAAGCGTCGTAGGGCAGCTTGTTTGCAGCGCCAGACTGGCAACCCGCCAGATTCAGTAGCAGGCCGACAGCCAACGACCACCGGCTCAGTGTCAATTTCTCACGGCCCTACTGTGGTGTAGGGAATGGGCGCCCACCAGCTGCCATAGGGGACGCCGTACTTCTCGACATAGCTCTTGATCACCGGCGATAACGGTCGGTACTGGCCGTTGGATTTGCCCCCATAGGGGCCTTGGGGTGCAACCTCGGCCTGGACGGTAAGAACTTCGATGGGGTCTTGGCAGGGGCCCATGATCCACACTTTAACGACGCCGCCAGGTGCCAGACCAATGGTGAGAAATTCCCGATAATCAAATTGGTATCCACTTGGGCACTGACCTGAAACACGTTGGACCATTTTGTCCCGCGCCCAGGCAGGGATGGCGAATACCACCTGATAGGTCTGCGGCTCGACCATCGATTGCCAGCGTAGCGCTACCATGTGGGGCAGATTCATACCCGTCAGGTACCGACCCTTGCCCGATCCGATTCTTTTAGGCCAGCCCGTGGCAGTTGCCGATAGACTCGCGGGCTGTCCCATGGCAACTACGCCACCCATGGCATTAGGAAAAAAGCGGCCATCGATGTCACTGACATTGGCCAACTCCAACCAGACCTCCATGTAATTGGGTGCTAGAAAACCCAGGTACCAAGCATCGTAAGGAAGCTTAGGCTTTGGCACGGCGCTGGATTGGCAGCCAGCGAGGCCGAGCGCGAGAACAAGGCACAGCAGCCAGCGATTCATTCGGGATAACCTGCCTGGGGACGGTTGGGATAGACGTTGCGTTTACCAGCGGCCGTAGGGGCGTTGACGAAGAAGATGCCCAGGTTGCTAAGGTCTTTACCCAATAGCGCGTTCCAGTGAGCGGAAAGATGTACATAGCGACCGAACAGCAGGCGAGCCTCAGCTTGGTCGATATGCAGCGGAACACCCTGGACGTTGGCTTGCAGCTTGGTAGCAATCTCCTTCAACTCATCGGGCAGGCGTAATTCAGGATCAGCTTCATCGATGGCCGCCAGGAGCACTCCGTTGGCAACGGCGAGGCGATGCATCACACGCAAGTAGACCAAGGACAGCTCACCGCGCACCTGACGTTCCAGGCGGATCGCGGCGATAACCTCGGTTTCCGGCAACTCGCCGTGGGTACGTGGCAAGTTGTTGCGCCAGGTATCGATTGCCAAAGTGGTGGAGCCTGGGTCGTACCAGGGCTCTCGTTGCAACTGCGCCAGCTCCCGCTGGGCTTGGCGATAGCTCCAGGCCGCCTGGCTGTCGGTGCCATAGCGTTCTCGCGAGGCGCGCGGTCGCGTCAGCAGCAGGCGCTCGGTCATCTCGGGCGCATAGCCTCCACCTAAGTCGGCATGAGCACCCGGCAGGGCAATTTCTTGATGCTGGGGCGCAACACTGGTGAGGGCGAAGTTACGCCGATGCTCGTCACGAGCAACTAGATGCACCACCTTGTCGGCACATCCTGCCGGCAGATAGAGGTTGACGCCAGGGTTGGCGATATTGGTCGGGGTAAAGTCCCCTCGCCTGGGATCCGCTATGGCCGTGACGGTATCGAACAAGCCGATGAACTTGAGCTTGACCTTGGCGCTTTGCCAGGCAAAGCACTGAGCCAACCCCATGGCGGCAATACCGCCGCTAGTCTTGAGCACCTCGTTGACGAAGTGCCGTGCAGCTGCAGCCCCTCGGCTGAAGCCAAAGAGATCGAACTCGACGGCTTCAACGATAATCTCGGGGTTGTTGCGTTGGAACAGCACGTACTGCTTGGCGAAGGCTGCGGGAAACGTCTGAACACATCCCAGCACACCACTGGCACCCAAGCCCGTCCCCATCGACAAGGCGCTATCAAGTTGTCCGGCCCGAGTGCCGATACCTTCGATATAGACCGGAATAGCCGCTGACTTTTCGTCCTGCTCGACGGCACGCTGAGTATCGTCTTGATAAAGCCGATACAACCGCACGATGTTCGTATCGGCATTGGCATAACTGCTGTCCGGATTGCCCATGAACGCCTGGCAGCGCCGAGCGATGCTCTCGGCTTGATCGGCATTAAACCCCTGCTCTCCCGCCCGGCAGGCGGCGCCGGTGGCGGCGTTGAAGAGGTTGTTGCCGGTACCGTCGAAGAAGACGCCGATGCGCAGGGTGATGCGCTGTTCCAGCGGGCGCTCCGCCTGTTCGGCGACTTCATCCCTGGCGACGGGCGCGCTGTCCGGGCGCTTGGCCGGTCCCTCGCTGCCCTGTCGCTCCCGGTCGCGCAGCGCCGAAGGCTTGCCCTGCCCCGGTGCCAGGCCGGTAGCACCTGCATGGCTTGCGCAGGTGCCCTTGGCCGCGCCACCGGCGTTCAGGCCGATGATGACGGTGCCGGAACCACCGATCACCACACCGCCATGGCTGGTGAGGCTGCCGAGCACCGCCGCAGGCCGGCCGTTGATCAGGACGTTGGGGATGACCGCGGCGCTCAGGGCCGCGCCACAGCCGCAGGCATGGCCGAGGGTCGCGGCGGGCAGGCCATCGAAGGTGACATCGGCGGAGCCCTGGACCAGGGCGGTGGAACCACATTTGGGGCAGGCGACGGCGTCGCCCAGGCGAGCAGCGGGCTTTCCAGACATGACCGATCTCCCTATCGGTAACTGGGGCCTGAAAAATGCCGCACAAAAGGCTCTAGGACAAGACTTTCAGCGCGATACCGCGCAAATCGTCACGGCCTTAGCCGTGGGGATCTTCCGGATAGGTGAAGGTCGGCATCTGCCAGTTGAATCTCAGCGCCAGCAGGCGCAGCAGCAGCCCCGCGGCCAGGGTGATGAGCAGTGCCTGCTCTTCGCCGAGCCACGGGCGGCAGAGCAGGTAGCAGCCGGCGGAGAGTACCGCCACGCTGGCATAGAGCTCGCGCCTGAGGATCAGGGGTACGTCGTTGCAGAGGATGTCGCGCAGGATGCCGCCGCAGGTGCCGGTCAGGGTGCCGCTGACGATGACGATGGCCGGACTCAGGCCCATTTCCAGGGCCACCTGGCAGCCGATCACGGTAAAGGCCACCAGGCCCAGGGCGTCGAGCACCAGGAACAACCGGCGCAGATAGCGCATGACCCGCGCGATGGCCACGGTGGCGAGGCCCGCGCCGACGGTGAGCGCGAGGTACTCCGGGTGCTTTACCCAGCCTAGCGGATAGTGCCCCAGCAGCACATCACGCACCGAGCCGCCGCCGAGGGCGGTGACGCTGGCGATCAGCGCCACGCCGAACAGGTCCATGCCGCGACGCCCCGCGGACAGGGCGCCGGTCATGGCTTCGGCGGTGATGGCGACCAGGTAGAGGATGGACAGCAGCACGGACGGGTGGCCGTCAGACCTTGATGAAGTGCTCGCGGTAGTGACGCAGCTCGGCGATGGAATCGCGGATGTCGTCCAGCGCCAGGTGGCTGCCGCTCTTCTTCACGCCGTCACGCACATGGGGCGCCCAGCGCGCGGCCAGTTCCTTGAGGGTGGAGACGTCCAGGTTGCGGTAGTGGAAGTAGGCTTCCAGCTCCGGCATGCGGCGATAGAGAAAGCGCCGATCCTGGCAGATGCTGTTGCCGCAGATCGGCGACTTGCCCTTGGGCACCCATTGACGCAGGAAGTCCAGGGTCAGGGCCTCGGCCTGGGCGGTGTCGACGGTGCTTTCGCGCACCCGCTGCGTCAGGCCCGAGCCGCCGTGCTGGCGGGTGTTCCACTCGTCCATGCCGGCCAGGATCTCGTCCGACTGGTGGATGGCCAGTACCGGGCCCTCGGCCAGCACATTGAGATCGCTGTCGGTGACGATGGTGGCCATCTCGATGATCACGTCCCGATCCGGATCCAGGCCGGTCATTTCCAGGTCGATCCAGATCAGGTGCTGAGGATTGGGGGCGGTCATGGTGAACTCCTTGATGATGGCACCAGTGTAGCAGCGTGCCTGCCGCGCACCTAACGGTGCCAGAGCAGCAGCCGGCTGCCGCGCAGGTCCCCTACCTCCAGCACCCGATCCGCGGGCTGGCCGGGAATCTCGAAGGTGTTGCTGATCAGCCAGCTGCCGGCGCGCTGCTCCGTGCGGGCCTTGTCGCCCAGGCGTGGCATGGGCGCCGGCGAGAGAAAGCAGTAGACGACATCGAACTCGCCCAGCTCCACCCGCCAGAGATCGCGATAGCGCACCTGGCAATTGCGCCGCGGCAGGCAGCGCAGCCAGGCCAGGGCGAAGCTCAGCGGCGCGGTCTCCACGCCGACGAAGGTGGCCTGCGGAAAGCGCCTGGAAAGATCGACCAGGGTATCGCCCAGGCCGCAGCCCAGGTCGACGAAGCGAAAGGTCGGCTCGCGCTCGGCGAGCAGTTCGGCCAGTCGCTCACGGGTCTGACGGCCGGTGAGATAGAGCGGTACCCGCTCGCGCAGGCTGTTCCAGTTCAGCAGCAGCAGCAGCAGGAAGCCGAGCGCGGCGATGCCCGCCGAGAGCCCGCGACCGCTGACCAGATAGAGCGCCGGGGCGAACAGCAGATTGATGAAGACCCACCAGCGGGCGAGTCCCAGCAACTCGCCCAGCAGGGCCGCCAGTACCGCCTGCAGGCAGACCAGCGCCAGCAGCGAGGGGCGCTGGCCGGCGAAGCTGGCCCACAGGCGGATGCCGACGACGGCGACCACCAGGGCGGCCAGTTGCACCAGCACGGCCAGCAACAGCGGATAGCGCGAGGCGAGATGGGCCAGCATGGGGGCTCCGAAGCGACGAGGTACGCCAAGTTTAGGTAATCCGGGGGAGGCGGCCAATGCTAGACTCAGCGGTCCTGAAACCCGCGGACATCCCATGGCCAAACGCCACCTGACCCGTCGCCAGAGCTGGCGGATCGAGAAAATCCAGACCGAACGCGCCGCCCGCGCGGAAAAGCGCGAATCCAAGCTGATCGACGAACTCGAGGGCGGCGACCTGGGCCCGGAGCAACAGGGCCTGGTGATCGCCCACTTCGGCGTTCAGGTGGAGGTCGAGGATGACGACGGCCAGCTGCAGCGCTGTCACCTGCGTGCCAACCTGCCGACCCTGGTCACCGGCGACCGGGTGGTGTTTCGCGCCAGCCTCCAGGGCAATGGCGTCATCGTCGCCCAGCTGCCGCGGCGTTCGGAAATCTGCCGGCCGGACATGCGCGGCCTGCTCAAGCCGGTGGCGGCCAACGTCGACCGCCTGGTGATCGTCTTCGCCCCGCTGCCCACGCCCCACGCCAACCTCATCGACCGCTACCTGGTGGCCGCCGAGCACGCCGGCATCCAGCCGCTGCTGCTGCTCAACAAGGCCGACCTGATCGACGAGCACAACGGCCCGGCGCTGGACGACCTGCTGGGCATCTACCGCGAACTGGACTATCCGCTGCTGGAGGTCTCGGCCCACAATGGCCTGAGCATGGACCAGCTCAAGAGTGCCCTGGACGAGCACGTCAGTGTCTTCGTCGGTCAGTCCGGGGTGGGCAAGTCGTCGCTGGTGAATGCCCTGCTGCCGGGAGTCGATACCCGCGTCGGCCCGCTGTCCGAGCTGACCAACAAGGGCACCCACACCACTACCACCGCCCGGCTCTTCCACTTTCCCGACGGCGGCGACCTGATCGACTCGCCCGGCATCCGCGAATTCGGCCTCAGTCACGTCAGCCGTGATGATGTCGAAGCTGGCTTCAAGGAATTCGGCGACTACCTGGGCCACTGCCGTTTCCGCGACTGCAAGCATGAGCGGGAGCCCGGTTGCGCCCTGCTCGCTGCCCTGGAGCGCGGTGACATCCATCCGCAGCGGATGGCCAGTTACCGGCATATCCTGGCCAGCCTCGAAGGCGAGTCGCGCTACTAAGCAAAACGCCGGGCAAGCCCGGCGTTTTGCTCTATCAGTCGAGGACCATCAGCCAAGGACGCGGAAGCGCTCGGCGTCGTCCATGAAGCCCTTCTCGGGGAAGTCGCCTTCGTTGGAGCCGAAGGGCATCTGGGCGCGCAGGTGCCAGGTCTCCGGCAGCTTCCACTCGGCGGCGGCCAGGGCGTCGGGCAGCGGATTGTAGTGCTGCAGGCTGGCGCCGATACCGGCATTGGCCAGGGCCGTCCACACCGAGAACTGGGCGATACCGCTGGCCTGCTCCGACCAGATCGGGAAGTTGTCGGCGTAGGCCGGATACTTGTCCTGCAGGCCGGCGACCACATGCCGATCCTCGTAGAACAGCACGGTGCCGGCACCGGCGGCGAAGCTGTTGATCTTGCCTTCGGTGGCGGCGAAGGCGTCGGCCGGCACGATCTGCCGCAGCGCCTGCATGACGAAGCCCCAGAACTTGTCGCTCTCGGCGCCGAACAGGATCACCGCGCGCGAACTCTGCGAATTGAAGGCGGAGGGCGACAGCTTGACGGCCTCCTGGATCAGCGCGGTGACCTGGTCCTGGGCCAGCGGCAGATTCTTGCCCAGCGCGTACTGGCTGCGGCGGCGCTTGATGGTGTCGATAAAGGCGTTGCTCATCGGAAGGCTCCTGCAAGGGAATCGGAGATCGGGAGACCGCGCACGAGGGCGCAAGGTGCCCGATCCGTCATGAAACCCCTGCAGCTTAACCAGCCGTCTTCACGTCAACGGACGAAAAAACCGAACGCTAGCAGCGAATTTTCCTATCTATCAGCGCGACCGTTCAGGGCTTGCTCTGGATGACACCCGCATCGAAGGCATTGATCTGCTGCTTGAAGGCCGCGTTGTTGATGGGTTGCGCCAGGTTGCCGGTGGCGCTGACGCCACCGCTGGAGACCCCGCTCCGGCTCGCCGTCGGGGCGGCGCCGGCCGCGGGCTTGGGTGCCTGGTTGCCGCCGGCGCGCCCCTCGATGGCCTGCTGGGCCTTCTTGGTCAGCACGATGATGTCGATGCGACGGTTGACCGGATTGAGCGGATGCTCGCGATCGAAGGGGGCCGAGGAGGCATAGCCGACGATCCGCGCCACCTGCTCTTCCGGATAGCCACCGGCGATCAGCGCCCGGCGGGCGGCGTTGGCACGACCGGCGGACAGCTCCCAGTTGCTGAAGTCGCCCTTGCCGTTGTAGCGCGCCGCATCGGTATGGCCGCTGATGCTGATCTTGTTCGGCACCTGGCGAATGGTGTCGGCCATGGCCAGCAGGATGTCCTCGAAATAGGACTTCAGCCGCGGACTGCCGGAGTCGAACATCGGCCGGTTCTCGGCATCGACGATCTGGATGCGCAGGCCGTCCTGGGTGATTTCCAGCAGGATCTGGTCCTTGAACTTCTGCAATTCCGGATTCTGCTCGATCTTGTTCTGCAGCTCCTGCAGCAACAGCTCCAGGCGCTCCTTGTCGACCTGCTCGGCGATCTTCTCCGCCTGGCTGGCATCCATCTTCTGGGCCTGCTGGTTCTGATCCTTCTGCGCCGCCGCATTCGGCTGGCGATCCGGCGAACTGTCCGGCGCCTGGGTCGGGTCGGGCTGCACCCGGTTGGAATCGTTGGGGTCGGCGCGCTCCTCCATGTCCGGGTTGACCTTGTTCTGGGTCGAATCCGGTTGCGCCTGGATCTCGGGATTCAGGGTGCGGTCGGGCGCCGGCGTCGGCGTACCGCCCAGGTCGATGACATAGGGGCTGGCGCTTTCGGTGAAGCCGATCGGATCCTGGAAGTAGCCGGCGATGGCCTTCTTCTGTTCCGGGGTGGCCGAGGACATCAGCCAGAGCACCAGGAAGAACGCCATCATGGCGGTGGCGAAGTCGGCGAAGGCGATCTTCCAGGCGCCGCCGTGGTGGCCGGCGGCGCTCTTCTTGACGCGCTTGACGATGATCGGCTGGTTGTTGTCCATCAGCTGCCCCGCATCGCCTGCTCGAGTTCACTGAAGGACGGCCGGTGCGCCGGGAACAGCACCTTGCGGCCGAATTCCACGGCGACGGTGGGCGGCATGCCGCTGGCAGCGGCGACCAGGCAGGCCTTGATGGCCTCCAGCACATTGAGTTCTTCCTTGGCGTCGTGCTCCAGGCAGGTCGCCAGCGGACCGAAGAAGCCGTAGGCCGCGAGAATACCGAGGAAGGTCCCCACCAGGGCCGCACCCACGTGGCCACCGATGGCCGCCTGGTCGCCCTCGCCGAGCATGCCCATGGTGATCACGATGCCCAGTACCGCGGCGACGATGCCGAAGCCGGGCAGGCCGTCAGCGACCCGCGATACCGCGTGGGACGGATGCTCCAGCTCTTCCTTGATGCCGGCCAGTTCCATGTCGAACAGGCCTTCCAGCTCGTGGGGCGCCATGTTGCCGGAGGACATCAGCCGCAGGTAGTCGGCGATGTAGGCGGTCATCCGCTCATCCTTGAGGATGTTCGGGTACTTGCTGAAGATCGGACTCGCCTTGGGATCCTCGACATCCGCCTCGATGGACATCATGCCCTCGCGCCGGCTCTTGTTGAGGATCTCGTAGAGCAGCTTCAGCACGTCCAGGTAGAAGGCGTGGGTGAAGCGATTGCCAAACATCTTCAGCGACTTCTTGAACACCTGCATGAAGGTGCTGCCCGGGTTGGCCTGCAGGAAGGCCCCCAGGGCGGCACCGCCGATGATCAGAACCTCGAGCGGCTGGATGATCGCAGCGATCTTGCCATGCGCGAGGATGTAGCCGCCGAGGACAGCCGCGAATATCACGATGATGCCGATGATTTTTGCCATGGTTGGGAATACTGTGTGCTAAGGAAAATTGAGCCGGGGAATCACCCTCACGCCCCCTTTATCGGACCCGGCGCCCCGGACTGAAGGCCTTTCATCAAATTTCAAGGCGACCGTCGTATGTCCAGCCGCCCGAACACCGTCGAAGACTGGGTCAAACACCTGGAAGGCGTGCGCCTGCCGGTGGCCACCGCCACCGCGGAGCGTCTGCGCCGCGCCCTGGCCGATGGCCGTCTGGCGTTGCATGAGATCGCCGAACGGCTCTGCGAGTCACCCCCCCTGGCGCTGGCCCTGCTGCGCGAGGCCAATCGCGGCCATGCCAGCCTCGGCGATCCGGCCGCCAGTCTGGAAGCCGTGCTCGGCCGCGTCGGACTCGGCCCGGCGGAATACCTGATCGCCCGCCAGCCGACCCTGGCCGAGGAACGCCTGCCGCGTCCGCTGCGCCAGCTGTGCCTGGTCAGCCAGCACGCCATGACCCTGGGGCTGGGCCTGTTCGGCGTGCCCCTGGCGCGACTGTGGCCGGACATCCGCCTGGCCGCCCTGCTCTTTCTGGCGCCGCTCTGGCCGCTGGCGACCCGCTATCCGGAACTCTTCGAGGAATGGGAGCGGCGGGTGCTGGGCGAAGGCGAACCGGCGATAAAGGTCGAGCGCGAGCTGCTCGGCGTGCCGGCGATCCGCCTGTGCCAGGCGCTGGCCCGTCACTGGCAGCTGCCCGAGTGGATCGTCGAAGGCTATCGGCTGCTGGACCAGGATCGCCGGCAACTGGTCAGGGCGTTGCACATCGCCCATGGCGACGATCCCCTCGAACAGCAGCAGCGCCTCGACGACGACCCCACGCTACGGCGCTGGCTGACCCATCCCGGCAACACCATCCTCCTGGCCAACGGCCTGGCGCTGGCCAGCCACCATGCCTGGGACGGTCCCCACACCCTGCGCTGGCAGCGCTTCAGCGCCCTCTACCTGCAACTGCCACTGGCACGGGTGCAGAGTCGCAGCCACGAACTGGCGGTGCAGGACGCCCAGCGCCATGCCCGACCCGGCCTCTGGCACCCGGCCGAAGGCCTGGTCTGGCCGCCGGGCGAACGGCGCCTCAAGCCGGTGCCCCGGGTCCAGGTCGCCAGCGAGAGTCAGGCGCAGCGCTGGCGCGGACTCTGCGAGCAGTTGCTGCACACGCCCAGCGCCTTCGCCACCCTGCCCCAGCTGTTCGATTGCGCCCGCCAGGCGCTGGTGGCCTGCGGCCTGCCGCGGCTGCTGCTGCTGACCCCGGATCGCAACGGCCAGAAGGGCAATGTCCAGCTGCACCATGGCCTGGACGACGCCCCCGGCCTGCAACTGGACATCGCCAGCCATCCGCTGCTGGCCAAGCTGTTCGGCAGCCCCGGCCAGTTGCGCATCGATGACGGCAACCGCGCGCGTTTCGCGCCACACCTGCCCGCCGATCTGCGCCGGCTGTTCAGCAACGAACGGCTCTGGCTGCGCAGTCTGGGCTTTGGCGAGCGGGTGGTGCTGCTGGCGATCCTGGACAGCGAACTGCAGCCGGAGGATCCCCGTCGGACCGCGGCGCTGGACAAGACCTTCACCTGCATCGAGCGCGCCATCGGCACCTTCGCCAATCGTCCGCGGGTACGACCGACCTGACGCTGGCCGGTCAACCTCGGTACACTTCACCTTTGCTACGGACCGACGGGAAATCCGCGATGCCCTTTTCCGCCCTGCCCCTGGTGATCGAACCGGCCGATCTCGCGGCGCGCCTGGATGCGCCCGAACTCATCCTGGTGGATCTCTGCAGCGCCGCCCACTATGCCGAGGGCCATCTGCCCGGCGCGCGCCATGTCGCGCCCGCCCGCACCCAGCTGGGCAGCAAGCCGGCGCCCGGTCTGCTGCCGGCCCAGGCGGACCTGGAGCAGCTGTTCGGCGAACTGGGCCAGCGCGACGAAGCCGTCTACGTGGTCTATGACGACGAAGGCGGCGGCTGGGCCGGACGCTTCATCTGGCTGCTCGATGTCATCGGGCACGGCCACTATCACTACCTCAACGGCGGCCGCCAGGGCTGGATCGCCGCCGGCCTGCCGCTGAGCACCGTGGTGCCCGCGCCAGCCGGGGCACCGGTCGCCCTGACCCTGCACGAGGAGCCCACCGCCAGCCGCGCCTATCTACAGAGCCGGCTGGGCGCCGAGGACCTGGCCATCTGGGACGCCCGCGGCGCCGACGAATACCGTGGCGAAAAGGTGCTGACCGCCCGTGGTGGCCATATTCCCGGGGCGATCAACTTCGAGTGGACCGCCGGCATGGATCGCGAGCGCCAACTGCGCATCCGCGAGGACCTGGGCGCCGAGCTCGAACGCCTGGGCATCACCCGCGACAAGGAAATCATCACCCACTGCCAGACCCATCACCGATCCGGCTTCACCTACCTCGCGGCCAAGGCCCTGGGCTATCCGCGGGTCAAAGCCTATGCCGGCTCCTGGGGCGAATGGGGCAACCACCCCGACACCCCCATCGAATGACTGCCAAGGACCTCCCATGAAACTGCAAGACCGACTGTTCATCCTCGCCCAGCACCTGCTGCCGCACCATCTGCTGTCGCGGGTGATCGGCGGCTTCGCCGAGTGCCGGGCGCCCTGGTTCAAGAATCTGCTGACCCGCTGGTTCGTCCGTCACTATGACGTCGACATGCGCCAGGCCCAGGTGGAAGACCCCACCGCCTACGAGAACTTCAACGCCTTCTTCACCCGCGCCCTCAAGCCCGGCGCCCGTCCGCTGCCGGCCGAAGCCGGCGTGGTGGTGAGCCCGAGCGACGGCGCCATCAGCCAGCTCGGTCGCATCGAGCACGGCCGCATCTTCCAGGCCAAGGGCCACAGCTACAGCCTGCTGGAGCTGCTCGGCGGCGACGGCCTGCGCGCCGCGCCCTTCATGGGCGGCCATTTCGCCACCATCTACCTGTCGCCCAAGGACTACCACCGGGTGCACATGCCGCTCACCGGTACCTTGAAGGAGATGGTCTATGTGCCCGGCCGCATCTTCTCGGTCAACCAGCTCACCGCCGAGAACGTGCCCGAGCTGTTCGCCCGCAACGAGCGGGTGGTCTGCATCTTCGATACCGCCGTGGGCCCCATGGCGGTCATCCTGGTCGGCGCCATGATCGTCGCCAGCATCGAGACGGTGTGGGCCGGCCTGGTCACGCCGCCCAAGCGCGAACTCAAGAGCTTTGCCTACGACGAGGCCGCCCGCGCGCCCATCACCCTGCGTACCGGCGACGAGCTGGGGCGCTTCAAGCTGGGCTCCACCGCCATCGTGCTGTTCGGCCCGGACGCGGTGAACTGGTCCGCTGAACTCGGCGCGCTGTCCACCGTCAACATGGGGCAACTGCTGGGGGTTCCGACCACGCCGGCCCCCTTGACCACCGTTTCCGAGCCAGGGCCTCTCGCCTAGATGCGCGGTTCATTGCCCATCGAACCAGGAGTATGCGCGGCGAATGGATAGCAAAAGGCCACAGCTCATGTTGCGGGTACCGACGCCCGATCAGCGCAGCCTGACGTTTTGTGACGCCACCCCGGCCGGCCTCAAGCGCTGGCTGGAGCAATTGCCACGGGCCAAGCTGGGCGAATTCGCCCGACTGCTCTATCAGGGCCTGCTGGAACTCAACCGGCTGATCCTGACGCCGGAAGCGCGCCTGCGCCTGCTCGAAGCCCTGCGCTCGGACGTGCAGCGGGTCTGCCAGCAGCTCGAACGTCATGTGCTCAACCAGGCCATCGTGCTCGACGAGCGCTCGCGCAAGGTGGCCAATCTCTGCCAGGCCCTGCAGAACCTGCTGGCCGCCGGCTACAAGCTGATCGTGGTCGAGGAAAGCGAGCGCGGCGAACGCAGCACCTTGCTGGCCACCGCCATCCAGCGCGCCCTACGCGCGCTGCTCGGGCCGCTGATCCGCGCCGCCCAGCTCTATACCCCGGTGCACGACAACCTCTGGCTGGAGCTGCACCAGCTCTATCGGCTGGCAGTGACCACCGGCCTGCACAACCAGAAGATTCGCGACGAACTGCTGCCCGGCGACGGCAGCCAGACCATCACCCAGGCCTATGGCGCCGCCCTGCTGTTTGGTGCCGCGCGCTGCAACCAGCTGCGCCAGAGCCATATCGCCCAGCTGACCCTGCACCTGGACGACTGGGCCAGCCTGATCCGCCTGCAAGGGCCCGAACAGAACGGCACCCTGATGGTGGTGGCGCCGCAGATCGACGCCCCGCCGCGTTATCGTTCGCTGTTGCGTGAAGCCAATCTCAACGGTCTGCTCGGTCTTGCGCCGCAACAACTGGTGCAGGCCATCGAGGACTACTTGGCGCTGGCGCCGGAGCAGCGGCCGCGCGCGCGCCTGCCGGTGCATGGCGACCTGTCCCTGGATCTGCTGCAGCACCTGGTCGGCGCCTGGGGCCAGGAAGCGGACCGCGCCTTCCAGCGCATGCCCGGCCAGGGCCAGGTGCAGGTCTGCATCGGCATGAGCGCCCTGCACTACCAGCTCGCGGGGGGGCAGGTGTTCGCCGACACCCTGCGCCTGTCCGCGCAGGCCGTGCCGGACGCCTTCGCGCCCAAGCCCAAGGAAGACGTCTGGTCGCTGGCCTTCGATGCCGATACCCGCGCACCCGACGCCCTGGACTGGAGCGCCGAGTCCCTGGAAGAAATCCATTACGACGTCCTGCCCGGCGACGGCGAGGCGGCCAGTCCGGCCTTTCCGATCCATGCGGTGCAGGTGGTCAATCACAGTCCGGGCGGCTATTGCCTGAGCTGGAGCGGCGAGGTCCCCGAGCAGCTGCAGGCCGGCGAACTGCTCGGCGTGCGCCTGCCCGAGGATCACAACTGGGGCCCGGCGGTGGTGCGCTGGGTACGCCAGGTGCCCGGCAGCGGAACCCACATGGGCGTCGAACTGCTGGCCCCCACCGCACGGCCCTGCGGGCTGCAGCTGCTGCGCAAGGCCGAGCAGAACAGTCAGTACCTGCGTGCCCTGCTGCTGCCGGAGATCAAGGCCATCGACCAGGCGCCGACCCTGATCGCGCCGCGACTACCCTTTCAGGAGGGCAGCAAGGTGCAGATCAATCAGCAGGGCAACGAGCAGCGCGGCATGCTCGACCGGCGTCGCAGCATGACGGTGAGCTTCAGCGTCTTCGAATATCACCTGCTGGAACAGAGCGGCGCTCAGCCCAGCGGCGGCCCTGCCGGCGGTGGCGCCCGGCAGGAAGAAGACTTTGACTCGCTGTGGAAGTCTCTGTAGCTTCGATAAATCATCGTTATCGCCAGGGCGCGAATAGACCATGGCCGCCGAACACAGTGCGATCCGCCTGTTACTGCTCGAAGCATCGCAGAACGAGGCGGAACGCCTGGTCAGTCTGTTCCGCAACGCCGGACGGGCGACGCGGGCCCAGCGTCTGACCGACCCTGCAGGTCTCGACGAACTGCTGTCCCAGTCCTGGGACCTCGCCATCCTCGCCCCGCCCTCTCCCGAACTCGACAGCCTGAGCGCGCTGCGCCAGCTGCGTCGCCGCGTGCCCCAACTCGCCGTCATCCAGCGGGTGCCGCCGGACGATCCCGCAGCGGTGCTCGACGCCCTGCGCCTGGGCGCCCGCGATGGCATCGCCAGCGACAACGACGAGCACCTGCTGCTGGCCAGTCTGCGCGAACTCGGCAACCTGGCCGAGCGCCACGAGCGCCGCCGCCTGGAGCAGGCCCTGGCCGAGGCCGAACAGCGCTGCCAGCTGCTGCTGGCCAACGCCGTGGAGGCGGTCGCCTATGTCCACGACGGCCTGCATATCCACGTCAACTCGGCCTATGTGGAGCGGCTGGGCTATCCATCCGCGGAAGACCTGGAGATCACGCCGCTGATGGACCTCATCGCCGCCGCCGACCAGCCGGCGCTGCGCGAGGCCTTTCGCCAGTTGCGCGACGACCCCAGTCCCCTCGAACTGGACTGCCGGTGCGTCCGCCAGGACGGCAGCACCCTCGGTGTGCGCCTGCGCCTGACGCCGGCCATCTACCTCGACGAACCCTGCGTGCAGCTGCACCTGCGCGAGGAACGCGCGGCCCCGGCCGCCGAGGCCCTCGAGGAACAGCTGCGCGAGGTGCGCTTCCAGGACACCCTCACCGGTCTGCTCAATCGCAGCCGCATGCTCGAACTGCTCGAAGACGCCCTGGAGCGCGCCCGACTCGGCGCGCCGGCCAGCTTCGCCTACCTGAGCATCGATCGCTATCCAACCCTGCTGGCCGAGCTGGGCATAGGTGCCATGGACGAGTTGCTGGTAGCCCTGGCCGAGCGCCTGCGCGAGCACTTCGGCACCCTGGTGACCCTCTCGCGCTTCGCCGATGACGCCTTTACCGCCCTCCTGCCGCAGGCGGCCGACGCCAGCCTGGACAGCGCCTTCGAGCGCCTGCTGGGTCGTCAGGAGCGGCAGCCGCTGACCCTGGCAGGGCGCACCCTGGCGATCAGCTATTCCATCGGCGTGGTCAGCCTGGACAACCACACCAAGAGCGCCGGTGATCTGGTGGACCGGGCGCACCGCTCCGCGCGCCAGGTCGCCCAGCGCGGCGGCAACGCCTGCAAACGCTACGATCCCCAGGAAGAGCTGGCCGCCGCCGCCAATCGCGGCAATCTGGTGGCCATGGTCAAGCAGGCCCTGCAGCAGAACGGCTTCCGCCTGCTGTTCCAGCCGGTGATCGGCCTGCGCGGCAGCAGCCACGAGTACTACGAGGCGCTGCTGCGGCTGGTCAATCCCCAGGGCGAAGAGGTCTCCCCGACCGAATTTGCCCGCACCGCCCGCGACAGCGGCCTGAGCGGCCAGATCGATCGCTGGGTGATCCAGCAGGCGGTGCGTCAGCTGGGCGAACACCGCGCCCGCGGCCACGGTACCCGCATCTTCGTGCACCTCTCGGGCGCGACCCTGGGCGATCTGGAGTTGCTGCCCTGGCTGCGGGAAACCCTGCAGGGGCATCAGCTGGACGCCGAGGCGGTGATCTTCCAGCTCAGCGAAGAAGACCTGCTGGCCCAGCCGGAGCAGGCCCTGGCCATGGCGCAGCGCCTGCGCCGCCAGGGTCATCCGGTCACCCTGAGCGGCTTTGCCGCCGGCGATCCGCCCCTGGCGGCGCTGCGGCTGCTGGTACCGGATTACGTCAAGCTGTCGGGCAAGCTGATCAAGGATCTGGGACAGCCGGAGCACCAGGAACGGCTCAAGGCCATGGTCGCCGAGTTGAGCGCCCAGAACGTCCAGACCATCGCGCCCTTCGTCGAGAGCGCCAGCGTGCTGGCCCAGCTCTGGCAGGTCGGAGTGCACTTCATCCAGGGCTACTACCTGCAGGAGCCCAGTCAGGCGATGGACTACGAATTCCACCCCGAGCACTAGGGCTCGGGATGGCCGTCGAACGGGACCTCAGTCGCGGGTGAGCCGGTCTTCCACACCGAGCAGATAGAGCACGCCATCCAGGCCCAGCACGCTCACCGATTGGCGGGCGGACTGGCGCACCAGCGGCTTGGCGCGAAAGGCCACGCCCAGCCCGGCCAGGGCCAGCATCGGCAGGTCGTTGGCGCCGTCGCCCACGGCGATGGTCTGCTCCAGCGTCAGGCCTTCACGGCTGGCCAGTTCCTGCAGCAGGTCGGCCTTGCGCTGGGCATCGACGATGGGCTCGACGGCGCGGCCGGTCAGCTTGCCGTCGACGATCTCCAGTTCGTTGGCATAGACGTAGTCGATGCCCAGACGTGCCTGCACCTGGCGGGCGAAATAGGTGAAGCCGCCGGAAAGGATGGCGGTCTTGTAGCCCAGCCGCTTCAACTCGGCGAACAGCCGCTCGGCGCCCTCGGTCAGGCGCAGCCCGGCACCGATGTCTTCCAGCACCTCTTCGGACAGGCCCTGCAGCAGCGCCATGCGCTCGGTGAAGCTGGCGCGGAAGTCGATCTCGCCACGCATGGCCCGCTCGGTGATGGCCGCCACCCGCTCGCCGATGCCGGCGGCCTTGGCCAGTTCATCGATGACCTCGGCCTGGATCAGGGTGCTGTCCATGTCGAACACCGCCAGGCGGCGATGCTGTCGCTGCAGATCGTCAGGTTGCCAGCCGATGTCGGCCTGGCCTTCCTGGGCCAGCGCCAGCAGCCCCGCGCGCAGCGCCTGGGGCTCGTGCGGCTCGCCGGTGACGCGCAGCTCCAGGGCCGCGCGCGTGGTCGCGCCCGGCTCGCTCAGGGCGCGGATGGCATGGATGTTCAGGCCCTGCTCGCGGCACAGCGCGGCCAGGCGGGTCAGCGGCAGATCGGCCAGGGTACGACCCATCAGCGTCAGGACATGGGCTTCGCCGGTTTCCGGCGCCGGCTGCGCCAGGGGCGCCACCTGCAGGCCCAGGGCCTGCAGCGCCTGCTGCAACGCGGCGCCGGCACTGGCCGGGCTGACCAGCAGGGTCACGGCGGCACTGTTGTCCAGCCCCTGCTGCTGCAGCGATTCCAGCCGGGCACCGGCCGCGGCCAGGGCGCCGGTGAGAGCAGCCAACCAGTCGGCGGGCAGGATGCCCACGGCCTGGAGTCCGATAACGTCTTGCATGGCGATCCCCTCGCGGAAAAGCGCGCAGTCTACCCTTTCGCCCCGACGGTGCCGAGCCATGGGCACCGGCTGGCGGCGGGAGTCCACCGCCGGCCTCTTTTGCGGGCGAAGCCCTGCATTCGCCGTTTTCGCACCCCTGGCGCGCTGGTTATACTGGCCGCACATTTTTTGTCCAAAGAAACGATTTCTGTGACCCGCCCCGCGACCGTCAAGCCCGATAATTTCTTCCTGCTGATCTACCGAGCCCTGCGCCAGCGTCGTGTGCCGGTGGCCTTGCGCATCGTTTCCCACAGCCTGCTGCTGGTGGCGGCCGCCCTGGTGATCTATGCCGGCATCATGAGCATGCAGTTTCGCCATGCCATGCAGCAGCAGGCCGACGCCGTCGGCCAGAGCCTGGTGACCCAGACCGCCAACTCCGCCGCCGAATTGCTGGTGGCCAACGACAACCTCAGCCTCAATGTGCTGCTGAGCAACCTGGCGCGCAATCCGCTGGTGGCCCATGCCGCGGTCTACAGCCCGGACAACCGGGTGCTGGCCGAATCCGGCACGCGCCCGAGCCAGGGCCTGCTGACCGCCACCGACGGCATCTACAGCACGCCGATCCGCTTCCAGGACGTCACCGCCGGCCAGGTGCGCCTGGCGCTGGACATGGACCAGTTCCAGCAGCCGATGATGATCAGCCTGCAGAACATGGGACTGCTGGGCCTCATCCTGCTGGCCCTGACGCTGATCCTCAGCCTGCGCCTCGGGCGCCAGCTGTCGACGCCGCTGCTGGAGCTGCGCGTCTGGCTGCGCGATCCCGATGACCCCGCCCCGGGCGCCGGGCGCCTCGACGAACTGGGCGACCTGGCCCGCCAGCTGCAGAGCCGCCTGGTACCGCCCAAGCCGCCCAAGGCGGAAGTGGCCGACGAAGACGACGATCCCTTCGCCGACGAGCAGGGTGGCCTGAGCGTCAAGCCGCCTGCGCGCAAGGCCGCCGCCAAACCGGCCGCGCGCAAGGCGCCCGTGGCAGACGCCGACAGCGAGCTGGACGCCGACGCCTTCGCCGAGCTGGTACCGGACTCCTTCACCGAGCCGCCGCCCACGCCCGCTCCGGTGGTGCCCACCGAACCCGATATCGTCACCTCCGCGGTGCTGGCCATCCAGCTCGGCGCCCAGGACCAGCTCAGCCGGCTGCCGCGCAGCCGCCTCGAACAGCTGCTGGAGCGCTATCGCGACTGCCTGCAGCAGGCCACCGAGCTCTATGACGGCGAACTCCACACCCTCAAGGACGGGGGCAGCCTGATCCTCTTCCACGAGCGCAGCGACGACGACGACTACCTGACCCGCGCGCTGTGCTGCGGCGAGATCATGCGTGCCCTGGGTCATGCGCTGCAGGTGGAAGTGGTTGGCAGCGGTGCAACCCTGCAGCTGCAACTGGGTCTGACGCAGGGCGAACGCCTCGCCGGCCTGGAGCTTGCCCAATTGCTGGAAAACACCACCGTGCGCAATGCCCAGGCGCTGAGTCGCCACAGTCGCAACCTGTTGCTGGTCGAGCAGAGCATCGCCGAGGACGAGCTGCTGCGTAAACGCGCCCGTATCCGCACCATCGCCAGCCCCGCCGGGGCCAGTTGCGTGGAACGTCTCCTGGAACCCTACTCCGCGACGCTGGAGCGTCATCTGGTCCGGCTCGAGGCGCGTTAAAGCGCCCACCCGACCCCACCTATGAGCGCCCTCCTGCCCCGTCTCGCCCTCGTTGCGCTGTTGCTGGCGGCCTGCGCTGCCCAGGCGGCGCCCAACGCGAGCAGCGTGCGACTGCCCGATGGCGGGGTCTATACCGGCGAGATCGTCAGCGGTCTGCTCAACGGCAGCGGGCGCATCGAGTGGCCCAACGGCAACTGGCTCAAGGGCCGCTTCAAGGACGGCCTGGCCGAGGGCCCCGGCGAACAGCAATTCGCCGACGGCACCTACTACCAGGGCACCTTTCGCCGCGGTCTCTACCATGGCCAGGGCAATCTGATCAGCAGCAGCGGCTGGGAGTACCACGGCAGCTTCGTCAATGGCCGCATGCAGGGCCAGGGCTCCAAGCTCGACAGCGACGGCACCCAGACCATCGGCACCTTCAACGACGGCCACCTCAACGGCGTCGGCCAGTGGCAGGAGCCGGGCGGCGATCGCTATGACGGCGAATTCGTCGACGACCAGTTCGAAGGCGCCGGCGTCTATCGCAGCGCCGGTGGCGATCTCTGGCGCGGGCGCTTCAGTGGCGGCGAGCTGACCGGCAACGGCGAATTCGTCGGCAGCGACAGCAGCCAGTACCGCGGCGCCTTCCGCAACTGGAAATTCGATGGCCAGGGCGTGCTCACCAACAGCGACGGCAGCGTCTATCGCGGCAACTTCGCCGATGGCGTCTATGCCGGCATGGGCGTCCTGACCCGCGCCGACGGCCAGGTGGAACGGGGTCTCTGGGAGGGCGGCAAGCGCATCCGCGACGACCAGGGCCAGTACATCGCCGATCCCCTGGAGCGCGCCCTGCTCGATCAGGGCAAGGTGCTCGACCAGGAATTGCAGCAGATCCCCGCCTCCACCCCCGCCACCGAACTCTATGGCCTGGTCCTGGCCGGCGACGGCGGCCAGGGCGTGTTCCAGCGCGAGGCCAACTATGTGGCCAACTTCCTGACCACCACCTGGGGTGCCCGCGACGTCGTCCACCTGATCAACGCCAAGGACATCCGCAGCGACCATCCGCTGGCCACCCGCGAGAATCTCTACCAGAGTCTGCAGGCGCTGGCCCAGCGCACCGGTCCGGAAGACCTGATCCTCATCTACCTGACCAGCCACGGCTCGGCCGACCATCAGCTGGTGCTCTCCCAGCCGGGCCTGGATCTCTCCAGCCTGCCGGCGGCGGAGCTCGGCCGCCTGCTCGCGCCGCTGCGCGGACGCGACAAGCTGATCATCGTCTCCAGCTGCTACAGCGGCGGCTTCATCCCGCAACTGCAGGACGACCATACCCTGGTGATGACCGCCTCCAAGGCCGATCGCACCTCCTTCGGCTGCACCGACGAAGCCGATTTCACCTATTTCGGCCGCGCCCTGTTCGCCGAGGCCTTCCAGCACACCGACGATCCCGAGCAGGCCTTCCAGCGCGCCCGCGACACCGTGTCGGTGCGCGAGAAGACCGAAGGCTTCGACCCGTCCGAGCCGCAGCTCTGGGCACCGCCGGCCGTGCTGCAGAAGTGGCGCGCCTGGCGCGCGGGTCGCTGAGAGCCGCCTTTGCCTTGGGGCTTTGACGAACAACCGGAACGCCTGAGGTCCAACCTGACATCAGCGGTCGCCGCTACAAGGAGAGCCCCGTGTACCTGACGCCTCAGCATGCCCTCATCGCCGGCGCCACTGGCCTGACCGGCGAACACCTGCTCGACCGCCTCCTCAACGAGCCGACGGTCCCCCGGGTGCTGGCGCCGACCCGTCGCCCGCTGGCGGAACACGCCCGGCTGGACAATCCGGTGGGTGACCTAAACAGCCTGCTGCCGACCCTGGAAGGCCCGCTGGATGTGGCCTTCTGCTGCCTGGGCACCACCATGAAGCAGGCCGGCTCCGAAGCCGCCTTTCGCGCCGTGGACTATGGCCTGCCCCTGGCGGTCGGCCAGCGCGCCCTGGAACTGGGCGCCCGCCACTACATCGTGGTCAGCGCCATCGGCGCCGACTCTCAGTCCTCGATCTTCTACAACAAGGTCAAGGGCGAACTGGAAGAAGCCCTGCGCGCCCAGGGCTGGACGCAACTGACCCTGGCGCGACCGTCGCTGCTGATCGGCCAGCGCCAGGAAGAACGCCTGGGCGAGCGCCTGGCCGCCCCCTTGTCGCAATGGCTGCCCGGCAAGTGGCACGGCATCGAAGCCGCCGTGCTGGCCCGCGCGCTATGGCGCCTGGCCCTGGAAGAAGGCAAGGGCGTGCGCGTGGTGGAATCGGACGAATTGCGCAAGCTGGGGCGATAAAGGCGTAGCGCCAGGGGCGGGGTTGCCGCCCTCGCGGTCATGGCGATCCGCCGATGCGGCCACTCCCCGCTCGGACAGCTCCCTCTCCCTCCGGGAGAGGGTTGGGGTGAGGGCATGCCTCACAACGAAGCCACCCGCGGAAAAGGCTGCGCCGTTTTTCACGCTACGGCGCCTGCACATGCTCGGATAAGCCCCCTCACCCTCTGGGAGAGGGTTGGAGTGAGGGCGCGCCGCACGACGAACTAGCCAGTGGAAAAGGCTGCGCCGTTTTCCACGCTACGGCGCCTGCACGTGCTCGGATAAGCCCCCTCTCCCTCTGGGAGAGGGCTGGGGTGAGGGCGCATCCCCCGACGAACTCACCAGCGGAAAAGGCTGCGCCGTTTTCCACACTACCGAGCTATCACGGCCACTCAGGCCGGCTGGGCCAGCACCATCTGGTCGACCTCCTGCACCAGCCAGTCGTGCAGGGCGCGCAGGCGGGGATCGGCCAGGGCGCCCTGGGCATAGAGCAGCATGTATCTCTTGTGCGCCGGTACCGAACGGCCGAAGGGTGGCACCACCAGCACGCCACGGGCCAGCTCGTCGGTGATCAGGGCGCGGCGGGCGATGGCCACCCCCATGCCGGCGATAGCCGCCTCTATGGTCAGGTGGTTGCGGTTGAAGGTGTGACCCCGGCGCACATCCAGCGCCGGCGCGCCGATGCTGGCCAGATAGAATTCCCACTCGGCGTATTCGTAGCTGCCGCGCCAGGCGGTGATGTCGTGCAGCAGCGGATAGAACTCCAGGTCCTCCGGCCGCTCCAGCGGCGGTCGCCCCGCCAGCAGGCTGGGCGCGCAGACCGGAAATATCTCTTCCTCCATCAGCGGCGTCGAGGCCAGGCCCGGATAGCTGCCGTCGTTGAGGTCGATGGCCAGGTCGAATTCGCCCTCGCGCAGCGACCAGCTGCTGTCTTCGGCCACTAGTCGCAGTTGCAGGTCGGGAAAGCGCGCCTGCAGCCGCGGCAGTCGCGGCGTCAGCCACTTGCCCAGGAACGAAGGGATCGACCTGAGGCGCACCACGCCGCCGAACTGACCGGCGTTGAGACGGCGCAATTCGGCGTCGATCAGCCCATAGGCCTGATTCAGGGTGGTTGCCAGGCGCTGGCCTTCGGCGGTCAGCTCCAGGCCACGGGCCACGCGGTGAAACAGCTTGAAGCCCAGGCGCTCTTCCAGCTGGCGCATCTGCTGGCTGATGGCGCCAGGCGTCACGTGCAGCTCTTCGGCGCAGCGCGTGAAGGACAGGTGCCGGGCGGCGCAGGCGAAGACCTGCAACCAAGCCTGGGTTTGGGCGTTGAGGATCCGGCTCATCGATGAGTTCCGCTAAAGGATCGCTTAGAAGCTTTCGTTTGTGCGAGCTGAGGGCTTATCACCACTATGAGCCATCCGCCGGCAGCTTGTCTGGCGACCATTCAAGCTCAATCAGGGATTATCGTCATGGCCATCAGCGTCTTCGACCTGTTCAAAATCGGCGTGGGTCCGTCCAGTTCCCATACCGTGGGCCCGATGCGGGCCGGCGCCCTGTTCGCCCAGCGCCTGGTCGACGAAGGTCTGCTGGAACAGGTCAAGCGGGTCGAGGTACGCCTTTACGGATCGCTCTCGGCCACCGGCGTCGGCCATGGCACCGACCGCGCCACCCTGATCGGCCTCATGGGCGAATGGCCGGATCGCGTCGATCCCGCCGCCGTGGAGCCGCGCATCGAAGCCCTGCGCAACGAGCGCCAGCTGCTGCTGGCCGGGCGCCAGGCGATCCACTTCGACTGGCAGGAAGACCTGCTGCTCCTGGACGAGAGCCTGCCCTATCACCCCAATGCCATGACCCTGACCGCCTTTGGCGCCACTGGCGAGGTGGCCGAGGCGACCTACTATTCCATCGGTGGTGGCTTCGTGGTGGACGCCGCCCAGGCCGCCAGCGGCGTGCTGGACAACGACACCACCGAACTGCCCTACGACTTCTCCAGCGGCGCCGAGCTGCTGCAGCTGTGTCGCCGTCATGGCCTGGGCGTGGCCGAGCTGATGCTGGCCAACGAAAAGAGCTGGCGCTCCGAGGAAGAGATCCGCAGCGGCCTGCTGCGCATCTGGAGCGTGATGCGCGAATGCGTGCAGAACGGTCTCGCCAACGAGGGCATCCTGCCCGGCGGCCTCAAGGTGCGTCGCCGCGCCGCCCGCCTGCACCAGAGTCTGCAGGCCATCGGCAAGCCCAACGTCATCGGCTCCACGCTCTCCGCCATGGAATGGGTCAACCTCTTCGCCCTGGCGGTGAACGAGGAGAACGCCGCCGGCGGACGCATGGTCACCGCGCCCACCAACGGCGCGGCCGGGATCATCCCGGCGGTGCTGATGTACTACATGAAATTCAATCCCGACGCCTGCGACGACGACGTGGTGCGCTTCATGCTCGCCGCCGCCGCGGTCGGCATCCTGTGCAAGAAGAACGCCTCCATCTCCGGTGCCGAGGTGGGCTGCCAGGGCGAGGTCGGCTCGGCCTGCGCCATGGCCGCGGCCGGTCTGGCCGAGGTGCTGGGCGCCAGCCCGGCGCAGCTGGAAAACGCCGCCGAGATCGGCCTGGAGCACAACCTGGGACTGACCTGCGATCCGGTCGGCGGCCTGGTGCAGGTGCCCTGCATCGAGCGCAATGCCATCGCCGCGGTCAAGGCGATCAACGCCGCCCAGATGGCCCTGCGCGGCGACGGCGAGCACTTCATCTCCCTCGACCAGGTGATCCGCACCATGAAGGAAACCGGCGCGGACATGCACAGCAAGTACAAGGAAACCTCGCGCGGCGGTCTGGCCGTGACCTTCGTGGAGTGCTGAGAGACGCTTGATCGCTCCAGCGCGGCGTATATACTCCTATGTATATACGCCTCGAGGAGACGTCCATGGCCGAAGCCCGCGTGTTCAAGTCCGGTAACAGCCAGGCCTTGCGCCTGCCCAAGGAATTTCGCTTCGAATCGGATCGGGTGGAAATCTTCCGCCGCGGCGACGAGATTGTCTTGCGGGAGTTGCGGCCAGATGCCGCCGATATCTTCGACACCCTGGCCGCGCTGTCATTTGCGACCCTGGAGCGGGAAGACAGCCCACCCCAGGCGCGGGAAGAGTTCTAGTGCCTGCTCGCTACCTGCTCGACACCAATATCTGTATCTACATCGCCAAGCACAATCCGCCGCAGGTCCGCGAACGCTTCGCCCGGCATGGGCGCGATGAGCTGGCGATGTCGGCGATCACCTGGGGCGAACTCTGTCATGGCGCGGCCAAGAGTCAGCAACCCGAGCGCACCCGGGCGATCCTGGAACAACTCCGACAACAGATCGCCGTGCTGGAACTGGATGCGGAATGCGCCGAGCACTATGGTGCCATCCGCGCCGAGCTGGAGCGCCAGGGCAAGATCATCGGCAACAACGACCTGTGGATCGCCGCCCATGCCCGCGCCAGGGCGCTGATCCTGGTCAGCAACAACCTGCGGGAATTCAGCCGGGTCGCCGATCTGGCCTGCGAGAACTGGACAGCGGCCGACTGAAACGGCACGGTCGGCTCTGACCTAGACACAAGGAACGCCCATGAGCCTCGACTCCGTCCGCCAGCACCTCGCCCGCATCGCTCCCGATCTCGAGATCCTCGAGGCCACCACCAGTACCGCGACCGTCACCCTGGCCGCGGCCGCCCATGGCGTGGAGCCGGGGCGGATCGCCAAGACCCTGGGGCTGAAAGTCGGGGAGCAGCAGTTGCTGCTGGTGGCTCGCGGCGATGCGCGCCTGGACAACCGCAAGCTCAAGGCCGCCTTCGGTGGCAAGGCCAAGCTGCTCGATGCCGCCACCGTGGAAGGCCTCACCGGGCATCCGGTGGGCGGCGTCTGCCCGTTCGGGCTGGCCACCCCGCTGCCGGTCTATTGCGACGAATCGCTGAAAGCCTTCGACGAGGTATTACCGGCCGCGGGTGCCATCCACAGCTGCGTGCGCCTCACCCCGGAGCGGCTGGCCGCCCTCAGCGAGGCGCGCTGGGTGGATGTCTGTGAGGTGGGCGATCAGCGCAGCTGATCGTTCTTTTCCACGTCGCGCCGATCCTTGTTCAGCACCACGCAGGCGTAGTAGCCGCCGCCGAGCAGGATGAGCGCGAGCAGGCTGAAGAGAATCATGAAGATACCATCGTCCATGGCTGCCTCCGAGGGATGCCAGAAAGGGATGGATAAAGCTTAGGCCTCCCGCCGCCCGCGTTACAGCAGCAGGTAGACACATGAAAAACCGGATCAGATGGGGCCCTGCTCGCTATAGTGACGGTCTCCCCTGCCCTGGCCCTGCATGAAGCGCTACGAAAGATTCGCCGACCAGCTCGCCACCCTCATGACCCGCGGTGTCCTCGCCCCCGGCGAGCGGCTGCCCTCGGTACGCAGCGCCAGCCAGACCCATGGCATCAGCCCCTCCACGGTGTTCCAGGCCTATTACCTGCTGGAGAGTCGCGGGCTGATCGAGGCCCGCGAGCGGTCCGGCTATTTCGTCCGCGAACCGGCCCGGGCGCGGGACGCGGCGCCGTTGCTGGCGCCTCTGGAAGGCACCGAGGTCGCGGTGAGCGACCTGGTCTATTCGGTGCTGCAGTCGCTGCAGGATCCGGACATCGTGCCCTTCGGCTCGGCCTTTCCCAGCCCTGATCTCTTTCCCCTGGCGCGCCTGGCCCGCAGCATGGCCCACGGCCTGCGCGACCTGCCCGCCCAGGACCTCACCGCCTACGTCACCCCCGGTCATCCCGAGTTGCGGCGGCAGATCGCCCGACGCTACGGCCTGGCCGGCATGCCTGAAGTCGGCGAAGAACTGGTGATTACCCACGGCGCCCTGGAGGCGCTCAACCTTGGGCTGCAGAGCCTGACCCGTCCCGGCGATCTGGTGGCGGTGGAAAGTCCGGCCTTCTACGCCAGCCTGCAGGTGCTGGAGCGGCTGCAGCTCAAGGCGGTGGAGATTCCCGTCGATGCCGAGCGCGGGCTCAACCTGGACGCCCTGGAAGAAGCCCTGAGTCGCCTGCCGATCAAGGCCTGCTGGTTCATGAGCGGCCTGCAGAATCCCACCGGGGTCAGTCTCGACGACCGCGCTCAGCAGCGCCTCTATGGCCTGCTGCAACGCCATCAGGTCCCGCTGCTGGAAGACGACGTCTATGCCGAGCTCTACAGCGGCAGCGAACCGCACCGCCCGGTCAAGCGCTTCGACCGCGACGGCCTGGTGCTGCACTGCGGCTCCTTTTCCAAGTGCCTGGCGCCCGGCTATCGCATCGGCTGGATCGCCGCCGGACGCCAGGCCGGCGCCGTCGCGCGGTTGCGGCTGATGACCACCATCACCCCCTCGATGCCGGCCCAGGCCGCCCTGGCCGACTACCTCCAGCACGGCGGCTACGATCGCCACCTGCGTCGTCTGCGCCTGAGTCTCGATCGCCAGCGCCAGGCCATGCTGACTGCGGCGCGGCGCTACTTTCCCGCCGACACCCACGTCAGCCGACCCCAGGGCGGCTACTTTCTCTGGTTCGAATTGCCCACCCGGGTGGACAGCCTGGCGCTCTACCGCCAGGCCCTGGCCGAGGGCATCAGCCTGGCGCCGGGACCGATCTTTTCCGCGCAGCAGGGCTTTCGCCACTGCATCAGACTCAATTGCGGCCATCCCTGGGATGAGCGCAGCGAGGCGGCCATGGCCAGGCTCGGCGAGTTGCTGAAGGCGTTCTAGAGGCCGCCGCGCATGCTGCCCCGCCCGCCAATGGCGGCGGGTAGCGACAGCGGCAGCAACAGGGTATCGAGCAGGGCACTGGCGGGCAGGTCCAGCACCGGCCAGGCCGGCGCCTCGGCGCCGAAACGATCCAGAGCGCAGCAGCCGCCCTGCAGGGCATAGAGATCCAGCCGGGTGCCGGCATAGACCACCGGCGCGCCGGGCTTGGCGGCATCCAGGGTACGCGCCGTGGCGCAGCCGCCGAGGGCCAGGATGGCCGTCAGCAGCAGGCCGAGGCGCGCGACGGCCCTAGGTTCTATACGAAAACTGCCTGCGCTCGGTGATGCTGCGTTAAAAATCAGCTGGAATGCCAGCCCAGTCGGAATGCTCATTTACCATTCGTAAACTCGAGCGCGAGCCCGGTCCGCTTCCTCGCTGATTTTTGCCTTGCCTGATCTTCGCTCGGCGACTTTTCGTACAGAACCTAGTCATCGTTGCCGGACAGGTGATGTTCGCCCCAGCGCGGCAGCATGTCCTGGGGGATGCCCAGGGTGTTGAGGATGCGCGCCACCACGAAGTCCACCAGGTCGTCGAGGGTCTGCGGCTGGTGGTAGAAGCCCGGCGAGGCCGGCAGGATGGTCACGCCCAGGTTGGACAGCTTGAGCATGTTTTCCAGGTGGATGCTGGAGAACGGCGACTCGCGCGGCACCAGGATCAGTTGCCGCCGCTCTTTGAGGGCCACGTCGGCGGCGCGCTCGATGAGATTGTTGCTGGCCCCGGTGGCGATGGCCGAGAGGGTGCCGGTGGAACAGGGGCAGACCACCATGGCCGCCGGAGCGCTGGAGCCGGACGCCGGCGGCGCCATCCAGTCGCTCTGGCCGAACACCCGCACCTGGCCCGGCGCCGCGCCGGTGTATTCGGTGAGAAAGGCCTGCATGGCCTGGGGCTTGGGTGGCAGCACCACGTCGGTCTCGGTGGCCATCACCAGCTGCGCGGCCTTGGAGATGAGGAAGTGCACCTCGCGCTCCTCCTGCACCAGGCAGTCCAGCAGGCGCAGGCCGTACTGGGAGCCGGAGGCGCCGGTCAGCGCCAGGGTGATGCGTTCCGGGCCGGCCATCATGCCTGCTCCAGGGCGGCGGCCAGCTTGCCGTGCAGGCCGCCGAAGCCGCCGTTGCTCATGATCACCACGTGGGTGGGGCCGTCCAGCTCGGCCTGGACCCGGGTGATGATCGCCTCCAGGGAATCGCAGACCACGGCCGGTACGGCGCAGGCCTCGGCGGTGCCGGCCAGGTCCCAGCCCAGCTTCGGCGGGGCGTACCAGATGACGCTGTCGGCGCCGGTGACGCTGGCCGGCAGGCCGTCACGGTGGGCGCCCAGCTTCATGGAATTGGAGCGCGGCTCGATGACGGCGATGATCCGCTCGCTGCCGACCCGGGCACGCAGGCCCTGCAGGGTGGTGGCGATGGCGGTGGGATGATGGGCGAAGTCGTCGTAGACGGTCACGCCGCGCACCTCGGCGACCTTTTCCATGCGCCGCTTCACGCTGCGGAATTCGCTCAGAGCGGCGACACCCAGGCTCGGCACCACGCCGACATGACGAGCCGCGGCCAGGGTGGCCAGGGCATTGGCCACGTTGTGCTGGCCGGTCAGTTCCCAGTTCACCGTGCCCTGCACCGCGCCGTCGAACAGCACCTCGAAGCGCGAGCCGTCCTCGGCCAGCAGGCGGGCCTGCCACTGGCCACCTGCGCCAGTGGTCTGCACCGGGGTCCAGCAGCCCATCTCCAGCACCCGCACCAGGGCCGTTTCGGCGGTGGGGTGGATGATCAGGCCGCTGCTGGGGATGGTCCGCACCAGATGGTGGAACTGCCGCTCGATGGCCGCCAGATCCGGGAAGATGTCCGCGTGATCGTATTCCAGGTTGTTGAGGATGGTGGTCCGCGGCCGGTAGTGGACGAACTTGGATCTCTTGTCGAAGAAGGCGCTGTCGTATTCGTCGGCTTCCACCACGAAGAAGGGCGTGCCGCCCAGGCGCGCCGAGATGCCGAAATTCTGCGGCACCCCGCCGATGAGAAAGCCCGGACTCATGCCGGCGTGCTCCAGCACCCAGGCCAGCATGCTGGTGGTGGTGGTCTTGCCATGGGTGCCGGCGACCGCCAGCACCCAGCGGCCCTGCAGGACGTGCTCGGCCAGCCACTGGGGGCCGGAGACATAGGGCAGGCCCTTATCCAGCACGTATTCCACCGCCGGATTGCCGCGCGACAGGGCGTTGCCGATCACCACCAGGTCCGGCGCCGGATCCAGTTGGGCCGGATCGTAGCCCTGGGTCAGCTCGATGCCCTGGGCTTCCAGCTGGGTGCTCATGGGCGGATAGACGTTGGCGTCGGAGCCGGTCACGCGATGGCCGGCTTCCTTGGCCAGCACCGCGAGCGACCCCATGAAGGTGCCGCAGATACCGAGGATGTGGATGTGCATGACAGGCGGGCTCCGCTGCAGATTGAACGGCGGCAAGGTTAGCACGGGGGGCCGCGCCGCCGGAGCGATGGCCGTCGCGGATACCCGGCGCTGCGCCGGCCCCGGATGGCAGGATTTCGACTAGAGTGCGCAAGGCATCCCTGGCTTTGCGGATGCCCAAGTAGCCGTGGCTCCGTTCGCCCTGATAACAAGCACAAGAGGTCGACCATGCTGAAACACCTGCTGATCACCGCTGCAACTCTCTCCTTCGCCAGCCTGGCCCTGGCCGCCGCGCCGACCAAGGTCGCCGACACCGCCCTGGGCAAGGTGCTCGTCGACGGCAAGGGCATGACGCTCTACACCTTCGCCAAGGACAGCGCGGGCAAGTCCGCCTGCAACGGTCCCTGTGCCCAGAACTGGCCGCCCCTGAAGGCCGACGCCGGTGCCAAGGCGGCCGATGGCTACAGCCTGGTGACCCGCGACGACGGCAGCCAGCAATGGGCCTACCAGGGCAAGCCGCTGTATACCTGGGTCAAGGACAGCAAGCCGGGCGATACCACCGGGGATGGCGTCAATCAGGTCTGGCACGTGGCCAAGCCCTGATGCCGGGGCGCTGTCTGCCCCGTGCGGGCAGCGCCTTATCCAGCCAATGGTTTAATATTTCATAATCATTCATTTTTAATGATAAGCGAGCAGGCTTAGCCTGAGGGCCTTCCCTTTCAGGAGCCCGGCCATGCCGTTTTTCACCGCTGTCCCAGCGCAGGCCCTCAGACCCTTCAGGCAGCTCGACCGCCCCCTGGAGGTCATCCGCCAGTTCACCCCCAACTGGTTCGCCGTGACCATGGGCACTGGCGTGTTGGCCCTCGCTCTGGCCGCCTTTCCCTGGCAGCTTCCTGGGTTGCACGCCCTCGCCGAGGGGCTCTGGCTGCTCGCTGTGTTGCTGTTCGGCCTGTTCACCGGGCTCTATGCCGCGCGCTGGCTGCTGTTCTTCGACGAGGCCCGCGAGATCTTCGCCCACGCCACCGTCTCGATGTCTATCGGTACCATCCCCATGGGCCTGGCCACGCTGATCAACGGCCTGCTGCTGTTCGGCCTGCCGCGCTGGGGCGCGGCGGTGCTGCCCCTGGCACTCGGCCTCTGGTGGCTGGATGTGGCCATGGCACTGGCTTGCGGGGTGCTGATCCCCTATCTGATGTTTACTCGCCAGGCGCATCGCATCGACCAGATGACCGCCGTCTGGCTGTTGCCGGTGGTAGCCGCGGAGGTGGCGGCGGCCAGTGGTGGCCTGCTGCTGCCGCATCTGGCGGCCGGCGAGCAATTCACCGTACTCGTCGCCAGCTATGTGCTCTGGGCCTATTCGGTGCCGGTCGCCCTCAGCCTGCTGGTGATCCTGCTGCTGCGCCTGGCGCTGCACAGGCTGCCGCCGGCCAGTATGGCGGCGTCGAGCTGGCTGGCGCTGGGTCCGATCGCCACCGGTGCCCTGGGTCTCCTGGTACTGGGCAGCGCGGCGCCCGCGGTGTTCGCCGCCCATGGCCTGGCCGGCATTGGCGAGATCGCCCGGGGCCTGGGCCTGCTGGGCGCGCTGCTGCTCTGGGGCCTGGGACTCTGGTGGCTGGCGCTGGCGGTGCTGGTGACCCAGCGTCAGGCCCGCGAGGGCATGCCCTTCAACCTGGGCTGGTGGGGCTTCACCTTTCCCCTGGGCGTCTATGCCCTGACCACCCTGCGCCTGGGAGAGGCCCTGGCGGCACCCTTCTTCACCGGCCTGGGCGCCGCGCTGGTGGTGTTGCTGGCCCTGCTGTGGCTGCTGGTCGCCAGCCGGACACTGGCCGGAGCCTACCGGGGCGGTCTGTTCGTCTCGCCCTGCATCGCCCACCTGTGCAGGAAGGTGCGTTAGAGCTTTTTCAAAGGCTCGCGAGCTAGAGACAAACAAGGCCTAGGCGGCCCCGCGAAAATAGCTGAGGAAGCGGATCGGACTCGCGCTCGAGTTTACAAAGAGTAAATGAGCATTCCGACGGGGCTGGCCTTCCAGGCCATTTTTAACGCCGTTTGGCCGACGCGCAGCAGACTTTGAACAGGCTCTTAGTCCTGGGGGCGCTGCAGGCCGTGTTGATGCAGCCAGCGATAGAGTGTGTTGCGACTCACCCCCAGGCGCTTGGCGGCGCGGGTCATCTGCCAGTGGCAGTCGTCCAGCACCGCGCGCAGCTCCTCCCGGGCGCTGTCGACCGGCGTCGCGCTGGACGGCAGAGGCAGCCGGGCGCCACGGCAGTCGGCGGGTAGCTCGTCCAGGCCGATATGGCCGTCTTCGCTGAGGGCCACCAGGGTGCGCAGCACGGTGCGCAACTGGCGGACGTTGCCGGGCCAGGGCTGGGCCAGCAGGCAGGCGCGCGCGGCCGGATCGAGGCGGATCGACTCGCCACGCGCCTCTTCGGCCAGCAGCTGATCGAGCAGCTCGCCGCGGTCACTGCGTTCGCGCAGCGCCGGCAGGGTCACCACCAGGCCACGCAGGCGATAGTAGAGGTCTTCGCGAAAGCTGCCGGCGGCCACCAGGGCCTCCAGGTCGCGGTGACTGGCGCTGACCAGGCGCAGGTCCAGGGCACGCGGAGCACCGCCGCCGAGGGGGACCACCTGGCGCTCTTCCAGCACCCTGAGCAAGCGGGTCTGCAGCGCCAGCGGCATGTCGCCGATCTCGTCGAGAAAGAGGATGCCGCCATCGGCCTGCTGCAACTTGCCGGCCATGCCTTCCTTGCGCGCCCCGGTGAAACTGCCGCCGCGATAGCCGAACAGCTCGCTTTCGATCAGCGTCTCCGGGATGGCCGCGCAATTGAGGGCGACGAAAGCCTGGCCGGCGCGACTGCTGGCGCGGTGCAGGGCGCTGGCGAAGGCTTCCTTGCCGGTGCCGGTCTCGCCGTGCAGCAGCACCGGCACGTCGCGCTCCAGGACCTTGAGCGCGCGGGTGAAATCCCGCGCCAGGTCCGGATCGGCCAGGCAGATGCCGCTGGGCAGGGGCGCCTTGGGCACCGCCACCGGGGTGACCGGCCGTACCTGGGGACCGCGCACCAGGCCGTGGAAGCCCTGGCCCTGGCGGCCACGCAGCGCCCAGCAGGCGCTGGGTTGCGGACGGGCGCGCTCCAGCAGGTCGTCCTGCCGCAACTCGAACAGGCTCTCCATCCGCTGCCCCAGCACCGCGCTACGCGCCAGGCCCAGCAGCATCAGGGCGGTCTCGTTGGCGGCCTGGACGCGACCCTCGGCGTCGAAGGCCAGCAGTCCCTCGCTGAGCAGACCGACATAGGCCGCCTGGGCATGGAAGCGCAACAGATAGCCGTCGGCGTAGCGGTCGAGGAAGTAGCAACTCTCGATCAGCTTGGCCGAGAGATTGACCAGCGCCATGGTGTGGAACTGACCCTGGCGCGAGGCTTCCTGGCGGGCGGTGGAGACGTCCAGCACCGCCAGCAGTTCACCGGCCGGATCGAAGACCGGACTGGCCGAGCAGGTCAGCTGGGTATGGCGACTGCGAAAGTGTTCGTCGCGATGGATGGTCAGCGCCTGGCGCTCCACCACGCAGGTGCCGATGCCGTTGGTGCCCTCGCAGGCCTCGCTCCAGTCGGCGCCCAGCCACAGCCCGGCCTGCTGGAAGGTCTCGCGCTCGGCCTCGGCGGTGACGCAATCGAGGATCAGCCCGCGGGCATCGGTGAGCAGCACGGCATGGCCGGCACCGCCCAGTTGCTGGTGCAGGGCATTCATCTGCCCACGGGCGATCTGCAGGACCCGCTGCTGGCGCTGGCGGTGCTCGTCGAAGCGGGCGCGCTCCAGCACCCAGGGCGCTACCGGAGCGGCCGGGTCGAGCTGGTGTTCGTCGAGACAGCGCCGCCAGGAGCGGGCGATGGCCGGATCGCTGGCCGGGCCGTCGAGGACGGCGCCGCGAGCGAGTTCGAGCACCTGGCTGGCATGACGATCGGACGGGGTGGCGGCCATTGTTGTTGTCCTCCGCGGGGGCGTCTGCGCGGCCCCCAGCATAGGCCAAATCGGTCGGACTGGGCACTCTGTCACCCCCAGGTGACAGGCTGTCACGCCAAGGGGTGACACCTCTGTCACAGTGACAGGGAGCGGCTTTCCCCGAGACAGGCCGCAAGGCCGCAACCATGCGGGTTCGCCCGACTTGGCCCGCACCTTGCTCAAGATCGGTGCGCCGCTTCATACAAGAACAAACAGGAGACCCACCATGCGCTACGCAGCTCCCGGCACCCAAGACGCCCTGCTGACCCTGCAGGCCCGCTACGGCAACTACATCGGCGGCGAATTCGTCGCCCCGGTGAAAGGCCAGTACTTCACCAACACCTCCCCGGTGAACGGCTCGGTGATCGGTGAATTCCCCCGCTCCGACGCCGCCGACATCGAGCGCGCCCTGGACGCCGCCCATGCCGCCGCCGATGCCTGGGGCCGTACCTCGGTGCAGGAGCGCTCGCTGATCCTGCTCAAGATCGCCGACCGCATCGAACAGAATCTGGAAAAACTGGCCGTCGCCGAAACCTGGGACAACGGCAAGGCGGTGCGCGAGACGCTCAACGCCGACGTGCCCCTGGCCGCCGACCACTTCCGCTACTTCGCCGGCTGCATCCGCGCCCAGGAAGGCAGCGCCGCCGAGATCAACGACAAGACCGCCAGCTACCATTTCCACGAGCCGCTGGGCGTGGTCGGCCAGATCATCCCCTGGAACTTCCCGCTGCTGATGGCCGCCTGGAAGCTGGCCCCGGCGCTGGCCGCCGGCAACTGCGTGGTGCTCAAGCCCGCCGAGCAGACCCCGCTGTCCATCACCCTGTTCGTCGAGCTGGTCGGCGACCTGCTGCCGCCCGGCGTGCTCAACGTGGTGCAGGGCTATGGCAAGGAGGCCGGCGAGGCCCTGGCCACCAGCACCCGCATCGCCAAGATCGCCTTTACCGGCTCCACCCCGGTGGGTTCGCACATCCTCTCCTGCGCGGCCAAGAACATCATCCCGAGCACCGTGGAGCTGGGCGGCAAGTCGCCCAACATCTACTTCGAAGACATCATGCAGGCCGAGCCGAGCTTCATCGAAAAGGCTGCCGAAGGTCTCGTCCTGGGCTTCTTCAACCAGGGCGAGGTCTGCACCTGCCCCTCGCGCGCCCTGGTGCAGGAATCCATCTACGCCCCCTTCATGGAAGCGGTGATGAAGAAGATCGCCCAGATCAAGCGTGGCGATCCGCTGGACACCGACACCATGGTCGGCGCCCAAGCCTCCCAGCAGCAATTCGAGAAGATCGTCTCCTACCTGGAAATCGCCCGCGAGGAAGGCGCCGAATTCCTCACCGGCGGCAACGTCGAGAAGTTGCAGGGTGACCTGGCCAGCGGCTATTACATCCAGCCGACCCTGCTCAAGGGTCACAACAAGATGCGCGTCTTCCAGGAAGAGATCTTCGGCCCGGTGATCGGCGTCACCACCTTCAAGGACGAAGCCGAGGCCCTGGCCATCGCCAACGACACCGAGTTCGGCCTCGGCGCCGGCGTCTGGACCCGCGACATCAACCGCGCCTACCGCATGGGCCGGGGCATCAAGGCCGGTCGCGTCTGGACCAACTGCTACCACCTCTACCCCGCCCATGCCGCCTTCGGTGGCTACAAGAAATCCGGCGTCGGCCGGGAAACCCACAAGATGATGCTCGACCACTACCAGCAGACCAAGAATCTGCTGGTCAGCTACGACATCAATCCGCTGGGCTTCTTCTAAAGCGACGCCTGGATCGCGCGCCTCAGCAGGACGTCGGGGCGCGCCTCCCGCCTGACCTGGATCAACACCCCCTCCCCGTGGGTGGCCGACGCTAGACGCAACGGCCGCCCGTGGTGGACAGGTGCGTCCCGGCGCAGGCCCCGTCTGGCTTCATCCACGCATCATGCCTCCATGAGGGACTCGTCATGCCCAAAACAATGAAAGCCGCTGTCGTCACCGCCTTTGGCAAACCCCTGGAATTCCGCGAAGTCGAGGTGCCGACCCCGGGTGCCGGCCAGGTACTGGTCAAGATCGCCGCCAGCGGCGTCTGCCACACCGACCTGCACGCCGCCCAGGGCGATTGGCCGGTCAAGCCCAATCCGCCCTTCATCCCCGGCCACGAAGGCGTCGGCCATGTGGTGGCGGTGGGCGCCGGGGTCACCCACGTCAAGGAAGGCGACCGGGTCGGGGTGCCCTGGCTGTATTCCACCTGCGGCCACTGCGAGCACTGCCTGGGCGGCTGGGAGACCCTCTGCGAATCCCAGCAGAACACCGGCTACTCGGTGAACGGCGGCTTCGCCGAATACACCCTGGCCGACGCCGGCTACGTCGGCCGCCTGCCGGACAACGTCGGCTTCGTCGAGATCGCGCCCATCCTCTGCGCCGGGGTCACCGTCTACAAGGGCCTGAAGATGACCGATACCAAGCCGGGCAACTGGGTGGCGATTTCCGGCATCGGCGGGCTTGGCCACATGGCGGTGCAGTACGCCCGGGCCATGGGCCTCAACGTGGCGGCGGTGGACGTGGATGACAAGAAGCTCGACCTCGCCCGCCGGCTGGGCGCCGAGGTCACGGTCAACGCCCGCGAGCAGGATCCGGCGGCCTACCTCAAGAAGGAGATCGGCGGCGCTCACGGCGCCCTGGTCACGGCGGTCTCGCCCAAGGCCTTCGAACAGGCCATCGGCATGACCCGCCGCGGCGGCACCATCGCCCTCAATGGCCTGCCGCCGGGCGACTTCCCGCTGTCGATCTTCGACATGGTGCTCAACGGCACCACGGTGCGCGGCTCCATCGTCGGCACCCGCCTGGACCTGCAGGAGGCGCTGGACTTTGCCGGCGAGGGCAAGGTCAAGGCCACGGTGAGCGCCGAACCGCTGGAGAACATCAACGACATCTTCGCCCGCATGCACCAGGGCGGCATCGAGGGTCGGGTGGTGATCGACATGGCGCTGAGCTGAGACCTGGCTCGCCACTCCCGCGCCCATCCGGGCGCGGGACTGAACCTTTGCCCTACCCTGACCTCTGAGCGGCTGGCGTTTTTTCCCGGCGCCGATCTCGACCAGGCCACAAAATCCGGTCCCGGCTGCCTTTATAATCGCCGCCGGACCCTCGCAACCACGGTAGGCACGCCCCATGGAATTCAACCCGATCGATCTGATCCTGCACCTCGACGTCTATCTCAGCGGGTTGGTCGCCCAGTACGGCACCTGGATCTACGCCATTCTCTTCGCCGTGATCTTCTGCGAGACGGGCCTGGTGGTCATGCCCTTCCTGCCCGGCGACTCCCTGCTGTTCATCGCCGGCGCGCTCTCCGCCCTCGGCGACATGGACCCCTATCTGCTGGCCGGACTGCTGATGTTCGCCGCGGTGGCGGGCGACAGCACCAACTACCTGATCGGTCGCTTCGCCGGCGACAAGCTGTTCAGCAATCCCCATTCCAAGGTGTTCCGCCGCGACTATCTGCTGCGCACCCAGGCCTTCTACGAGCACCACGGCGGCAAGACCATCACCCTGGCGCGCTTTCTGCCCATCATCCGCACCTTCGCCCCCTTCGTGGCCGGCGTCGGCCGCATGCACTATCCCTACTTCCTGGCCTACAGCGTGCTCGGCTCGCTGCTCTGGGTCGGCGGTCTGGTGAGCCTGGGCTACTTCTTCGGCAACGTGCCCTTCATCAAGCAGAATCTCACCCTGATGGTGCTGGCCATCATCGGCATCTCCCTGCTGCCGATGATCCTCGGCCTGATCAAGAGCCGACGCGCCGCGGTCCAGAGCGGAGTCTGAGTCCTTGGGTTTCTGGCGCGCCTGGCGCGAGCGGCGCCTGCTTGCGCGGGTCGCCATCGCCGACGAGCTCTGGGCGCGCCTGCGTCAGCGCCTGCCGATCCTCGATGGCCTGACCGTCGCGGAAGACGCCTGGCTGCGCGAGCACTGCGTGCTGTTTCTCGCCGAGAAGCGCCTTACCCTGCTCCAGGGTCTGGAACTGGACGACGGCGACCGCCTCTTGCTGGCCGCCCAGGCCCTGCTGCCGCTGCTGCACCTGCCGGAAGCGGCGCTCTATCGCAATGTCCGCGAGATCGTCGTCTACCCGGACGCCTTCGTCAGTCCCCAGCGCCATCGCGACGAGGGCGGCCTGGAGCACGAATGGGACGAGGAGCGCGACGGCGAAGCCTGGGATCGCGGCCAGGTGGTGCTGGCCTGGCCCGGCATCCAGGCCAGTGGTGGCTGGGAGGCCTACAACCTGGTCATCCACGAATTCGCCCACCTCCTCGACCTGCTCGCCGGCGGCCTGTGCAACGGCCAACCACCGCTGCACCCTGGCATGCCCCAGGCGGCCTGGACCGGCGCCCTGCAGCACGCCTATGACGACCTCAATCGCCAGCTCGACGCCGATCCGGACGCCGAGACCGCGCTCGATCCCTATGCGGCGGAAAGCCCCGAGGAATTCTTCGCCGTCGCCTGCGAGTACTTCTTCAGCGCGCCCGACCTGCTCGGCGAACACTATCCGGCGGTCTATGCCCAGCTGCAGCAGCTGTTCCGCCAGGATCCGCGCCAGCGTCTCGCCGTCAGCCTGGCGAGCGTGCAACAGCCGACACCCCCGGGGTCCGAGGCTCGAACCCCGATCTGAAAGCGCCTATACTCCCGGCCACTTTTCCCAACCGACCAGAGGGACCCGTTCATGAGCTACAGCAAGATTCCCGCCGGCAAAGACCTGCCGAACGACATCTACGTCGCCATCGAGATTCCGGCCAACCACGCGCCGATCAAGTACGAGATCGACAAGGACAGCGACGCCCTCTTCGTCGACCGTTTCATGGCCACACCCATGTTCTACCCGGCCAACTACGGCTACATCCCCAACACCCTGGCCGACGATGGCGATCCCCTGGACGTGCTGGTCGTGACCCCCTACCCGGTCGCTCCCGGCGCCGTGATCCGCGCCCGTCCGGTCGGCGTGCTGCACATGACCGACGAAGCCGGCGGTGACGCCAAGCTGATCGCCGTCCCCCACGACAAGCTGAGCGTCCTGTACAAGGACGTGAAGGAATACACCGACCTGCCGGCCCTGCTGCTGGAGCAGATCAAGCACTTCTTCGAGAACTACAAGGATCTGGAGAAGGGCAAGTGGGTCAAGGTCGAGGGCTGGGGCGATGCCGACGCCGCCCGCGCCGAGATCACCAAGGCCGTGGCCGCCTACAAGGGCTGATCCACGCCGCTGTCGCAAAGCCCGGTTCGCCGGGCTTTTCTGTTTACGGACGTCACAGCGGCCACGCCGGGCTTCCTATCCGGCGGCAAAGCGACTACCCTGCATCCCTCGTCGCCATCCGCGACCCTGCGCCGATCCGCCATCTGCCGATCGCCGCCGGAGGCCCCAGGCCTCTTTCTCATCTGCCCGGCAAGGGCAACCCGGGCGGGCCGGGCTCACCAAAAATCAGCTCAACCCGCCCTCGAAAGCCGGCCACAAGCCGGCTTTTTTGCGTCTGCGATTCGAGCAGTGCTCAGCCAGGCCCAGCAGACCGACGACCGGCGCCGAGGTCTGGTGTTCGCCAGGCGGCAAGCCAGAGCCCTTCGTTGCCAGCGCAGCGACCGGCTCCTCCCGTCACACCTGGTCGCAAGAAACTCATGCGGGGCGCCCAGGGTCGACCGGGGACGAAGTTTGTCCCGAGCCACCGTCATGTCCCGTCGTCTGCGCCTGCCGCTTTATATCCTCATCGGCCTGATCGTCCTGCTGCTGTGCCTGCACCTGGCCGCGCCCTTGCTGATCCGCCATTACCTCAACGACAAGCTGGCGGACATGGGCGACTACCGCGGCCAGGTGACCGACGTGGACCTGGCCTGGTGGCGCGGCGCCTATCGCATCGAGGGGCTGGAGATCGTCAAGGTCAACGGCAAGGTGCCGGTGCCCTTTCTCAAGGCGCCCAGCATCGACATCGCGGTGAGCTGGCGCTCGTTGTGGCGGGACCATGCCATCGTCGGACGCATCCTCTTCGATCGCCCCGAACTCAACTTCGTCGACGGCGGCGCGCGCAAGGAACAGTCGCAGACCGGTGAAGGCACCGACTGGCAGGACCAGGTCGACAAGCTGATCTCCATCACCCTCGACGAGGTGCGGGTGGTCAATGGACGGGTGACCTTCCGCAACTTCAATTCCAAGCCCCAGGTGAATCTGGCGGCCACCGACGTCAACGCCAGCCTCTACAACCTGACCAACGCCGCCGACGCCCAGGGCGAACGCATCGCCCACTTCGAAGGCAAGGCCGCCGTGCTCGGCAGCGCGCCGCTGGAAGCCAGTGCCCGCTTCGATCCCTTCAAGGACTTCACCGACTTCGACTTCCGTCTGCGCGTGACCGACATCGACCTGCCCAAGCTCAACGACTTCGCCCGCGCCTATGGCAAGTTCGACTTCCGCGCCGGTAGCGGCGACGTGGTGGTGGAAGCCAAGGCGGTGGACGGCCGGCTCAGCGGCTACGTCAAACCCCTGATGAAGAACGTCGACATCTTCGACTGGCAGCAGGACGTCGAGAAGCGCAACAAGAACGCCCTGGAAAGCGCTTGGGAAGCCGTGGTCGGCACCGCCCAGACGCTGCTCAAGAACCAGCCCCGCGACCAGTTCGCCACCCGGGTGGATCTCTCCGGCAGCGTGAAGGATCAGGACATCAGCCCGCTGCAGGCTTTCTTCAATATCCTGCGCAACGCCTTCGTGCGGGCCTTCAGCGCCCGCTACGACGCGGATTGAGGTCCGGCGTCTTGTGCCCGGGCTTCGTAGCGTGGAAAACCGCGCAGCGTTTTCCACTGATAGGCCCCAGTGCCAATCGCGGCCATGGGCCGCTCCTACAGGCTCAGGTGTGACCGTAGGTACGAGGTAGGAGCGGCCCATGGCCACGATTTGGCGATACTCCAATCTCCGGAATTGACCACATTTGCGGACCGCCATGGCCGCGATCCCTCTGACTCGGTCTATCCAATGAACAACCGATACGCCGGATTCTCCGTCTCGTCCCAATAGCGATAGCCGATGGCATCCAGGGTCGCCAGCAGCTCTTCCCGCTCGGCTTGGCTGGCTTCCAACCCCGCGAACACCCGCCCGTCCGCCGCGCCGTGGTTGCGGTAGTGGAACATGCTGATGTTCCAGCGCCCGCCCAGCTTTTCGAGAAAGTCGAACAGCGCCCCGGGGCGCTCGGGGAATTCGAAGCGGAACACCTGCTCCTGGCCGACCCGCGCGGCATGACCACCCACGGTGTGGCGGATATGCAGCTTGGCCAGCTCGTTGTCGGTCAGGTCCAGCACCGGGAAACCCTGGTCGCGCAGGCCCTGGATGAGGGCGTCGCGCGGATCGCGCTGGGGATGGGTCTGGACGCCGACGAAGATATGGGCCTCTTCGCCAGTGTGGTAGCGGTAATTGAATTCGGTGATCTGCCGCCGGCCCAGGGCCTCGCAGAAGGCGCGAAAACTGCCCGGCCGTTCGGGGATGGTCACGGCGATGATGGCTTCGCGCTGCTCGCCCAGTTCGGCGCGCTCGGCCACGTGTCTCAGCCGATCGAAATTGATGTTGGCGCCGGAGTCGATGGCCACCAGCACCTGGCCGCTCGAACCTTCCCGCTCGGCGTATTTCTTGATCCCCGCCACGCCCAGGGCGCCCGAGGGCTCGGTGATGGAGCGGGTATCGTCGTAGATGTCCTTGATCGCCGCGCAGATCTCATCCGAGCTGACGGTGATGACCTCGTCGACATAACGGCGGCAGATCTCGAAGGTGTGGTGGCCGATCTGGGCCACGGCCACGCCGTCGGCGAACAGCCCCACCCGCGGCAGCACCACCCGCTCACCGGCGGCCATGGCCTGCTGCAGGCAGTTGGAATCGTCCGGTTC